>DATJQX010000129.1:0-15041 GCA_035505275.1 Streptosporangiaceae bacterium
AGCCGCCGCCTGACTATCGAGACGACGATCCGGCTGCAGGCCGATTTTGCGTGGAAGTTTCGCGCTTCGTGGAGGATCCGGGGGGCTATAGTCCCCTAAATCTTCCACGGAGCGCGGAACTTCCATGATCTTCTGGTGCGCGAGGGGCGGCGGAGGCTGCTGAAACTTGCGGGACGTGGCAGCTTGAACGCGGTGCCGCCGGTGGCTCCGGTTTCTGCGGGTTGATCCGGGCTTCGTGGTTGATCCGGTGCATCCCGGTCCCCCCGGATCCTCCCGCAAGCCCGGATCCTCCCGCAAGATCCCAGGCCTCCCCGTACCTGTGATCGCATAGGGGCGGATGAGGATAGCGGGACGGACGAGGAACCAGCAAAGCGCGGCGAAACGAGCCAGGCAGCCGCCGCGCCGCACTCATCCCTTTGCCAAACGCTCACTAGGCTAAGTCCGGGGTCGCCGGGTCATCCGCCAGCGCGTCGGTGTCGCCGGCCGTGATCTGGGTGACATTGCCGCGCCGGGCGCGGCTCATCAGCCGGTGGTGCTCTTCGTCGGGCACGGGGACGGCCAGCCCGGGCAGCATGAGCGGGACGTCGTCCTCGATCCGGTACAGCCGGCGCAACCGCGGGTTGTACAGCAACCCGTCGTCGGCGAAGTAGAGCAGGCCGCGCTTGTCGATGGGGCACACGAGGAGGTCAAGCAACGCCTGCTCCAGGGCCACCGTCAGCTCCTCGTCCCGGCCAGGTCGCCGTCGGTCATCCCGGCGCCGCCCGCGGCCGTGCCGGAGTCCGGCTCCGGCGCCTGCCGTGGCAGCGCGACCAGGACCAGCGCGGCCACGGCGATCCCGGCCAGGCGCAGGGCGAGCTTGCCCGGGCTGGCCGGCAGGTGCTCGTGGAACAGCCAGGTGCCCGCGACGATGAAGTACATGCTGCCCGTGACGGCGGACACCGGGATGAGGATCGACGCCCGGCTCGCCTGCAGCGCCGCCTGGAAAAGCAGCATCGCGACCACCAGGCAGCCGGCCAGCACGTACAGGTACGGCGATGACAGGACGCCGAGCGCGATCCCCGCGGCCGTCTGGTGGCCGACCAGGATCCCGGAGAGCGCCTTGATCGCGAGCGTGGCGACCCCGTAGAGCAGGCCGGTCCCGGCGCCAGCCCAGACCCCGGTCACGTGGCCGCCGCGCTCGCGGGTGCGGGCGCGCAGCGAGCCGGCCGCGAGCACCAGGCCCGCGGCGACCGTCGGGACCATGACCGCGGCCATCGCACCCGGGCTGGCGTGATGGCCGACCTGCGTGCTGGTCGCGGACAGGGCGAGCAGGACCAGGGACACCGCGATGGCCGCCACGCACCAGGTCTCGCCGCCGCGCAGGCGCTCCCGAAGCATCAGCCGGGAGAGCACCAGGACCAGGACGACCCCGGAGGCGAGCACCGGCTGTACGACGCTGACCGGCTCGAACGTCAGCACGGCGGTCTGGCAGGCCAGTCCGATCAGCATCAGCGCGAACCCGGCCAGCCAAGCCCGGCTGGTCAGCAGGCTGACGATCACGCGCGCCGGCCGCCGGAGGTCGAGGGTCCGCATCGGCCCGAGGGCGCGCTTCTCCAGGACCAGCCCGACGTTGTAGGCCGTGGTCGCCAGCAGTGCCAGCGGGATTCCCGTGCCTGATGCGACGCTCATCTGCCCCCCTCGGCCGGCGCTTCTTGCGCGGTCGGCCCGCGCCGGAGCGGGGCGGCGACCGCCGGGGTCAGCGCGGCGGCCAGCGCGATGAGCGCGCACGCCTGGGCCGGCCAGCCGAAGGGACCCAGCAGGCCGGTGCCGAACGGCCGCACCGCCGACAGCAGTCCCGAGGCCAGCATGAAGCCGGCGGCCAGCGCCGGCCCCAGCGCGCCGGCGTCTTGGCTGGCCGTCCCCGCGCGCGTCCGCAGCGGCAGCCAGGCCAGGCAGGCGAGCAGCGGAACGGCGAGGGCCACCGGGCCGCCGGCCAGGAAGATCAGCGCGGCGACCGCCAGCACGCCTGGCCAGGCGCGTCTGTTCCCGGCCGGGGCGGCGGCGGAGGCAGCGGGAAGCGGCGATGACCAGCCGCTGGACCCCGGCGCGCCGCGCCGGGGTCGGCCGATGAAGGACCAGGCGACGATGGCGAGCAAGACGGCGACGGCGAGCACCGAGACGGCCAGCGCGCGGTGGTAGGCCGCGGCGGGCCGGAAGGTGAGCGTGATCGTGCCGCCCGGCCCGGCCGGCACGATGAAGGCTTGCTGCCAGCCGTCGAGGCGGACCGGCGTAAGCGCGTGCCCGTTCATCGCGGCGGCCCAGCCGGGGTTGTAGTTCTCGTGGACCTCCAGGTAGGAGTCCGCCCCCGGGCCGATGCTGAGCCGGCGCTGGTCCGGCTGCCAGCTCGCGATGGTCACGGCCCGGGAGGCGCCGGGCGAGGAGGCCGCCTGCGGGCCCGGCCCGGGGCTGGCCAGGCTGAGGTCGGTGACCGCGAACGTGCCGGGCGTCGCCGCGGTGAGCGTATGCGTTCCGGCACCGAGGCTCAGCCCGCCGCCCGGGGCGCACAGCCCGATGCGGAGCGGGCGGTACTGGCTCAGCTCGCCGATCGTCCCGCTGACCGACGTCTGGTACGCCCGCCCGTCCACCGTGAGGACCGGGCCCTTCCCGCAGGCCAGGGTGAAGCTGGCCTGTTCGTCCGGCGTGACGGCGCGCAGGCCCGCCAGCGCGGGCACCGAGAGCTGAGACAGCCTGACGGGGAGCGTCTCCAGCTGGCCCGTCGAGGTGACGATGGTCTCCGCGCGTACCTGCGGGAAGGACACGTCGATCCGGTCGGTGGTCAGCGGCGCGAACCGCACCAGGCCGCCGGGCCCGATGCTCGCCTGCCGGGTGCCGTCCGGGCTGGTGATCTTGACGGTCAGCGGGGCGGACGGCAGGCCCGCCGCCGGCCGCACGATCAGTGACGCGACGCGGCGCTGGCCGCGCCAGCTCAGGTGGATGACCGGGCTGGCGGTGTCGGCGGTCCACGGCGTGCTTCCCGACCCGCTGATCAGGCTCGCGGGGAACCCGGCCGGCTGCGCGCCCGGTGTCGAGGCGACGCTGACCTGCAGCACGCCCGCGCCGGGCGGGCTGATCCGGTCGAGCCGGTCGAGTAGCGCGTCAAGGCCGGGTCCCGGCAAGGCGAGCACGGAACCCTGCAGGCGCGCTCTCACGGGGTCGGCGACGGTGAACGTCCGGGCCATCGGCGGGGTGGCGGTGGGGTCGGCGAAGGCGAACGGCGACGGCACCTGCTGGTGGAAGGAGAAGACGACCGACGGCGCCCGCCGCCCCGCCGGATCCTCCGCGGGCTGGAGCAGGCGGGTCACCCGGACGCCCGGGATCAGCACGTCCGAGATGCCGGCACCGGGGTAGGCCAGCCTGACCCGCTGGGCGCCGAGGATCGTGATGCGCAGCCAGCTGGTCCGGCCGGGGACCACGTTCAGCGGCTGAACCGCGCCGGTCGCGGCGACCTTGGTGGTGGCGTTGCCTGCCGCGGTGGAGACCTGGAGGAGGCTGGCGATCTCGCGGGCCGTGCTGTCGTCGAGCAGGCGTATCCCGATGCGGGCCGGCAGGTCCAGCGGCCCCGAGAAGGCGATCTGGATCCACTGCCCGACCGGCGTCAGCTCGTTGCCTTCCGCCCAGGCCGTCGCCGGGTTCCCGTCGAACGCGTTCACCGGGTCATCCTGCTGGGTGTCGGCGATCCACGAGCCGTAGGACGATACGGTCACGCTCGCCGCGCCGGACAGGACGGCGACGGTCTCGTGCCCGGCGGCCGGCACCGGCAGCAGCTGCCTGGGCGGGCCGCCCGTCCGGCCGAGCTGGCCGGCGCCGGGCGGGTTGGTCTCTGTCGCGGTGTAGGTGTAGGAGACGTTGGCGTTGACCAGGCCGAACAGCGTGTCGGCCCGGCGCTGCCCGTCGGTGACCGCCCATAGCGCGGGGGTGACCGGCAGCGGGTCCCCGGCGATGATGGCGGGCTGGCCGGTGCCGAGCAGGTCCTGCCCGGTCAGCTGCAGGAGCGAATCCGGTCCGCCGTTGACCAGCACGGTCTGGCTGACGGGCAGGATGCTCACCGGGCTGGGCGGCGGCGTGCCCGCGGACGCGGCGCCTGCCGCGGCGTAGACCTCGACCGCCGGATAGCTGGGCAGCGCCGCCTGCTGCGCCCGGGTGGCCCGCGGCTCGATCTGCGCGCCGCCGATGAGCGGCCCGAACGATGCGACCCGGGTGAACCCGGACAGCGCCAGGGTCTGATGGACGAGCGCCGCGGACGTGTAGCCGACCTGCCGCGGGTCCAGGTCGTTTCGCACCACGACGTAGCGGATGCCCGCGCGCTGGAGATAGCCGGCCAGGCCGCTGACCTGCTCGCCGGACTCGAGCGCGTTCTCGGCCGTATCGAGCAGGATCTGCGATCCGGCACCGCCGTACGGCACCAGGGCGGCCTGCGCCCAGGGTGAGGAGGCCAGCGCCACCAGCGGGTCGTCGATCGGATCCCCCCACAGGTAGTCACCGTGCGCGTCCGCGGGCACCACCAGCGCGGTGTTCTGCGGGGACCGGGCCGCCAGGAACGCGGCGACCTGATACCAGTAGCGGGGCACCGCGGAAAACGTGCCGGGATTCAGGATCCGGCCGGACAGGTACGGCAGCATGAGCCCGATCAGGACGATAGCCGCGACCGCCCTGGCCTCCAGGGCGTATATCCGCCCCAGGCGCCCGGCCTGCCCGCCCGGGGCCCGCGCCAGCCAGGTCGCGACCGCGTGCGCCAGCCCCAGGGCCAGCGCGGCCGCGATGACCGGCTCCAGCTTGTACACGTTACGGAACGGGGCGAGCGGACCGTCCAGCAGGTGATCGATGCCCGTGTGGAACGGGCCGCCGAGCGACCCGCCGTAACCGGCCAGCGCGCCGGCCGCGGCGATGCCCACGGCCAGCCGGAGCCAGGCCGCCCAGGGCATGCTCCGCATCGCCAGCCCGTACAGGCCGCACGCGGCGGCGACGGCACCGGCGATGATCGCCATGGGGGAGCTGACCATCGCCCAGCCCGCGGGCAGCCAGGGCGTGCCGAGGTTGAGGTAGGCGGTCCAGTTGCCGGCCCCGCGCAGCGCGGCGGCGGCCGACATGGTGCCCGTCGTGGTGACCGCCTGCTCGACGTAGGGCAGGAAGTTGAACGCGTATTTGCCCTGCAGCAGCAGCGGCAGGGCCCACCACGCGGTGGCCATGGCCACCGCGACGCCCCAGCAGAAGGCCAGCAGGACCAGCCGCCGCCCGCGGGCGTAGATGAGGATGAACAAGCCGGGCAGGACCAGCGCGTCGATGGTCACGGTGGCGTTCACCCCGCCCATGAACAGCACGACCAGCGCGGAGCGCGCCGCTGGCCCGACCACGCCGCCCCTCCCGCGCACGGCCCTGGTCAGCGGCAGCACCGCCCACGGGGCGAGCATCCCCGGCAGCGCCGACGCCGAGGTGGACCCGATGACGATCGTGAACGTCGGCCACAGGGCGAACACCAGCCCGGCCAGGAAGCGGGACGTCGGCGACCCCACGCCGAGCGCGTCCGCCAGCTTGACCAGACCGCAGAAACCGGCCGCGATGATCAGCGAGAGCCAGAGCCGCTCGATGAGCCAGACCGGCACGTGCGCGAGGTGGCCCGCGAGGTAAAACGGCGCCATCGGCACCGCGTAGCCGATCGCCTGGTTGTTGAGCGTGCCGAAGGTGCTCAGCGGGTCCATGAGGTGCCACAGGCTCCCGTAGAAGCCGGAAGGGTCCAGGTCCACGCTGAGCTTGGTGTCGAAGAACATCCGGCCCGGGTCGTTCGCCAGCAGGACGCCGAACGCGACCAGCCAGACCAGCACGGACCAGCGCAGCACCGGGCTGCGCGCCGGCCCGCCGGGGCTCTCGTCCCGCTCCGCGGCGGCGCCGTCCTGCTCGCCCGCGCCGGCGGGCGTCGCCGGGCCGGCGAGCCGCCCGCCTCCGGCCCGCGTCGTCATCCGATGCGCCTCATGATCAGCATGAGGTTCCAGCTGGCCACCTCGCGCAGGCCGGGCACCCGGACCAGGGGGGCGCACCAGCGCGGGTAGTAGCGGGGCCGCGCGGACACGATCGTGACGTCCGGCCGGGCCCGCAGCGCCCGGAGCATCGGCCCGACGTGCAGCGGGAACAGGTTGACCCCGAACTCGTGCTTGGGCTTGCGCTGACGGCGCCTGGTGTACCGGCGCGCGGCGTACCGGGGCCCCAGGTAGTGCCAGGGCGACATCTCGTGCCCGCCCCACGGGGAGTACCAGTTGCAATAGGACAGGTACACAAGGCCGCCCGGCCTGGTCACCCGGATCATCTCCTCGACCAGCCCGATCGGATCGGAGACGTGCTCCAGCACGTTCGAGGAGAACACCACGTCGGCGTGGCCGGTGCGGACCGGCAGCCAGTAGCCGTCCGCGACCACGGCGCCGGCCGGCGCGGCGGTCCGCAGGTGCAGTTCGGACTGGTCGGGTTCGAACAGGTAGCAGTGCGCGCCGCGGGCCCGGAACGCGGCGGTGAACCAGCCGCCCCCGCCGCCGACGTCCACCACCGTCCGGCCGTCGAGGTCGGCGTGCTCGGCCACCTGCCGCACGGCGTCCTCGGCGAGGGCGGCGTAAAACTTATCAGGATCGCTCTGCTCAGCCAGGAACAAGCGGAACAGCCGGACCGAACGGACCAGGCCGGAGCGGGTCGCCTGATCGGCACGGCGGCGGCGCGGCGCCAGCAGGCTCATGCGAGTCCTCGAGTGTCGTGCACGGTCGCTGCCCGGCAGCGCGATCGTCGTCTACGTATGTTATTGCTCGGTATACGGGGTGCACCGGGTTAGCGAGGTATTCCGGGAGCCTTGACTACCAGCAAGTAACCACCGGATTATGTTGCCGTCCTAACCGAGGGATCACGACGCGGCCCGCTGCTGGTGCCGATCCCTGATGTCAGCCAGTGGCGTGGAGCCGCGACATGAACGATGAGCCGGGCGCTTTGCCGGCGGAGGCCAGCCTGGCCGGCGAGCCGGTTACCGCCGCGCAGGAGCGGCAGGAACCGCGTGCGCGGCCCATGAGCATCCTGTTCGTAGCGTGGCGGGACCTGGCCAACCAGCGGGCCGGCGGATCTGAGGTCCTGGTCGACCAACTGGCGTCCGGCGTGTTCGCCCGCGGGCACCAGGTCACCCTCCTGTGCGGCGGGCCGGTCGCCGAGCGGCCGTACCGCGTGGTGCGCAACGGCGGCACGTACTCCCAGTTCCTCCGCGCCCCCCTCGCTTACCTACGGCACTTCAGGAATTACGACCTGATCGTCGAGGTCTGCAACGGGATGCCGTTCCTGGCCCCGCTGTGGTCCCGGCGCCCGGTGCTCTGCCTGGTGAACCACGTGCACACCGAGTTGTGGCCGATCCGGTTCCGCCCGCCGATCTCGACCGTCGGCCGGCGCGTCGAGAACTCGGTCATGCCGTGGGTGCACCGTAAGAACCTGCTGCTGACCGTGTCCCCCTCCACGGCGGAGGCGCTGGAGCGGATGGGAGTGGGCCAGGACCGGATCCGGCAGATCTGCAACGGCGTCGTGCGGCCTGACCCGCTGACGCCGCGGTCGCCCGACCCGCTGTTCCTCGCGTTCGGCAGGCTCGCCGACTATAAGCGCCTTGACCTGCTGCTGCGGGTGTGGGATCGGGTGCGGCACGTCGTCGGCGGGAAGCTGGTGATCGCCGGGGACGGGCCGGAACGACCCAGGCTGGAGGGGCTGGCGGGGCCCGGAGTGGTATTCACCGGCCGCGTGTCCGACCAGGAGAAGCACCGGCTGATGTGCTCGGCGTGGCTGCTCCTGCACCCGGCGCTGATCGAGGGCTGGGGGATCGTGGTCGCCGAAGCGGCGATCCGCGGCACCCCCGCGGTCGCCTTCGACGTGCCCGGGCTGCGCGACTCCGTGCTGCAGGGCCAGACCGGGACGCTCGTGCAGACCGAGGGTCAGTTCGCCTCGGAGTGGGCGGCGCTCGCGATCGACTACCGGCGGCGCGAGCAACTCGGCCGGGCGGCTCGCACCCGCGCGCTACAGCTGCACTGGTCCGCCGCAGTGGAAGGTTTCACCGAGGTAGCCGAGGAGGCCGTCAAGCGGACGGCCCCCGAGCGGAAGGCGCCTTCATGGCGGTAACCGCCAGGACACCGGGCGACCCGCTAGCCGAGTTCTACTCCCGCCCCGGCGTCCCGCTCAACTCGGGTCAGGACCGCGCCCGGCGCCAGGCCAGGATGCTGGCCGCGGTGCTGCGGGGCGCCACGGCTCCGGCGGTGGTCGTCGACCTGGGATGCGGCGACGGATCTGCGCTCGCGGCCGCGGCCGGCCCCCACCCGGCGCACCGGTTCGTCGGGATCGACTGGTCCGGTGACGCCGTCCGCCAGGCGCAGGCCCTCGGCCTGACGGTGGTCCGCGCGGGCGTGACCGCGCCCGGCCTGCCGGTCGCGGACGGCGCCGCGGACGTGGTGATCATGAGCGAGCTGATCGAGCACCTGGTGGACCCCGACGCGGCGGTCGCCGAGGCCCGGCGGGTGCTCCGCGCTGGTGGCTCGCTGCTGCTGTCCACGCCGAACCTGGCCGCGTGGTACAACCGGGGGCTGCTGGCCCTGGGGATCCAGCCGGTCTTCTCCGAGGTGAGCCTGCACGGGGTATTCGGCAGGCCGGGCCGCGTGGTGGCCGGGCACCTGCGCCTGTTCACCCGGCGGGCGCTGACCGAGTTCCTGGCCGTCCACGGATTCCGCTGCGTTACGGTAGCCGGAGCGCGTTACCACGACGTGCCGCGGCCGCTTGGCCCGCTCGACCGGGCGTTCTGCCGCTGGCCGTCGGCCGCGTCCATCTTGCTGGTGCACGCCAGGAAGGAATGATTCCGCCGATGGCGCGGGTGTCTGACACCGGAACCGACGCGGACAAGGCCCCTGCCCGCCGGCGGAGGCGCGGACGGGAGCTCGGCGGCTTGGCCCTCGGGATCATCGCCGGGGTGGGCATTGCGCTCGGCTGGCTGATCCCGGCGCGTGACCACCCGTCCCGCCCGGCCGCGCCGAGCACCCACGCGCCCGTACTGGTAACCGTTCCCGCGGCGCAACCGAACCCTGCTGCGCGGGCCGGGCAACCGAACCCGGCCGCGCTTGACGGGGAGTGGATTGCCTACTCCGATCACTCCACCTGCGCCGACTGGGCCGGCGGCGACGGGGTCTCGGCCATCCGGCTGAACTCCGCACAGCTCGCCTGGTTCTTCTCCGATTCATTCATCGGCCCGGCCGGGCCTACCGTCGGCTTCTCGCACCTGTCCGGGTTCGTGCACAACGCGGTGGTCGTCCAGACCACGACCGCGCGGGGCAGCACGTTCGTCACCATGACGGGCGGCGGAGCCTGTACCGGCCCCGGCGGTCCCGGCAACGCGGCCTCGGTGGTGGGGGCACAGCTGACGGTGCCCGTCGGGGAGTCCGCTCGGTACTGGGACGAGGACGGCACCGAGATCGGCGGGACGGTCGTCAAGTTCTACGACCACTACCTCGCCCGCCGCTTTCCGTTCGTCCCGGTGGGAACGGTGATCGCCACCTTCCAGGCCAGCCAGCTCAGCTCGGCCGGCCGCGGAAGCCAGTACGGTGCGGTCGCCCAGCCGGGCGTGGTCTCGCTGCCGTCTTACACCCCGCCGTCCGGCGGCTCCCCGATCCTGTGGGGCGCCGCGCTGCTGCGCGCCGGGAACACGGTGTATATCTACGGGTCGCAGAGCCCGAACGCGCAGGTCCCGGGCAACCAGCTCTACCTGGCCCGGGTCCCGGCGTCGCAACTGACCACGTTCTCCGCGTGGCGGTTCTACGCGGGGGCCGGCGCGTGGGTGGCCGGACAGCACAATGCGGAGCCGGTGCAGCCGCCGGGCAGCGGCCTGCGCGTGTCGTCCGGGTTCAGCGTGGTCCAGGTGGGGGACCGCTACTGGCTGATCCAGGGCGGCGTGACGCCCGGCGGACCGGATATCGACGCCTACCCGGCCAGCGCGCCGTGGGGCCCGTTCGACTTCGGCGCCGGAAGGCTGCTGTACCGCGACCCGACCATCGGGCTCTACGCCGCCGATGACTACCGCATCTTGTACGAGGCGCGGGTCGAACCCGCGCTTTCCACCCGCGACACGCTGGTGATCAGCTACAACGTCAACTCCGAGGCGGTGACGGCCGGCTGCGTGCCGATGTCCGACTTCACCAATACCGTGACACTGCCCCGGTTCATCGCCGTTCCGGTATCGGCCTTCGGCGATGACCCGGGCGCGCCTGGCAGCGCGGCGTGGAGCGGACCGCAGGACGATCCGCGGATCGTGCCGCGGAACCCGTCGCAATGGTTCGACGCCTGGGCTTATCCGGGCACCGGCTGTCCGCCGGTTCCCGGCCTGGCGTCGGCGCAAGCCAGGCCGCGCACCGGTGCGGTGACGTTGAGCTGGCCCGATGCTGGCCTTAGCATCCGCTATCGCGTCTACCTGCAAGGGCCTGGTGAGCCAGGCGGTTCCCTGGTGACCACCGCAAACTCCGACAAAACCACCATCACCGGACTGCAGCCTGGCCGTTACCAGGCCAGGGTGGTGCCGGTCAACTTCAAAGGGAAGACCGGGCCGGCCGCCAGGGTAACGTTCACCGTCCCTTGACCGGCTGCTGTACCCTCCAATGAAATCCCACCCGAAGGAGCAGTGTCGTGGTCCGGGTGATCATCGCCGTCGTCGTCGGCCTGGCCATCGCGATCGGCGGAACCGTCCTGGTCGTCAACCTGGTCTCGGGCAACGGCACGCCCGGCAACTCCTCGGTCTACAACTACGGTTCCCGCTGACCGGCAGGCCGGTTTACCGTGCGCCGCGCATAGCCTCGTGCCCAGCAGGGTGAGCGCTCGTCACGGGGATTCCCGTGATTGTCGGCCGAACGGTCGGTGGTGCCCGTCGCGGGCCAGCTACCAGCCTTACCGTCACTCCGCCATCGGCGTTATCACCTTCACGGCTCAGGCGTTCGGCTGTGGATAACTACCGGTCGATGCGCGGCTTATCGTCTGCGTTCTGTGGATACCCACGTCGGCAACGCGGAATCGTTAACGAGAATCGAGGGAGCGTACTCGACAGTGATTGACGGTGCCCCATATGCTGTCGCCGTTCGGATAGGTACCACCTGGGCAGGGCCAGGACAGTGGTGGGGCCGGGGAACTGGTGAGCCGCGGGTGCCGGAACTGGCGGGGCAGCGGCGGCTACGTGGGCGACCGCCTGACCGTCATTGACGATCAGACTGAGTTTCTCGGGAGACACCTATGCGGCAGGGACGCACAGGTCAACACAGGCCTGACGGTCGGGACAATGAAGGCATACGTTCTCAAGACCTTTACGACACATATTTGATTCGGCGCTCCGATCTCGCCTGGAGGGCGAGTTCACGGTGCGCGGGCAATGGTTCGTGTACTGAGGTAGCGCAAGTATCTCCGGGCCGGGTTGCCGTAAGGGACGGCCTGAATCCGCGGCCGGACCAGGTCATGGTCTTCACCCATGAGGAATGGATGGGCTTCCTGGCCAGGGTCAAGGCTGGCCAGGTCGGCACGCGCTGACTTCTCGCGGCACGTGGTCCAGCCGGTCGGCGCGTGACCGACTGGACCTCGCCTCACCTGTTTGCCGGGTGGTCTTCGTCGGCCTCGGCGCGGCCACCGGCGGGGCGCTCAAGAGCCGCGATGATCAACGGCAGGACGGTCACCAGGTCGTCCCGGCCTTGTTTGCAGCCAGCGGACCAGGACGCGACCTCCTTCTCGAGTTGAGCTGCCCGGGCCTTGGCGCGCGCGCTCTCGGCTTGCCAATAGCCCACTTCTTCCCGCATCTCCTCTCGGAGGCGTGAGATAGTGGCGGCGCTGCGCGCCACGGCCAGCCACCACGCCGTCAGCGCGGCCGTGGCGGCAAACGCGATGATGATCAGCACGTTCATCGGGCCGCCTCGGCCGTCCTGCGCGGCGATGGGCTGTTTGACGCAACGTCCGGTCCGGTGACAATTGCGTCAGCGTCCCTGTTGCACTGCTTGTGACCAGATGTAGGGTGAGTCATACCTCGACTCTCTTTCCGTCGATGCTTTCGGATGGAGCTTGGTATCAGCTGGGCTAGCGGGGCCTAACCGCTGGCCCAGCGGCATGTGCAGGCGTGAACGCGCCGTCAGTGGAGATCACGAGCCGTCGCCGGGAGGGAGTGCGGTGGCGCTCGAGTGCGCCGCGTCGGCGCGAGACGCCGAGGCTGGAGATCAGCGAGAGGCCGGACGTGGCGTGCGCCCCCGAAACAAGCACGCGGCGGGAGCATCATCCGGTTGCTCCGCCTGAGAATCAAGGCGCCCCTCCACGGGATCAGGTCCCTACCTTGATTGTCGGGCAAAAACTGCAAGTTGCACTACTTTCCCCGGGAATTTTTCCGAGTTCTTCACATTGTGGTTCCAGGGGAGTATCGTCACTGGAGTCCCGTGTCATCGGTGCGACTGGTGGTTAGAAAGGGGCCGGACGGGTGCCTGAGTATGGCAGCCCGACCGTCCGTCGCCGTCGCCTCGCCGCCGAAGTGCGTCGGCTCCGCGAACGTGTTGGCTATACCGAGGATGAGGTGGCCGACCGCCTGCAGTGGTCTAGCTCCAAGATCAGCCGGATCGAGTTGCACCGCCAAGGGCTCAAGCCACACGACCTCGCTAAGCTGCTGGATCTCTACGAGGTCACCGGGCCTCATCGTGACGAACTCATGGCCCTTGCTCGCGAGCCGAAGCGAAGAGGCTGGTGGGAGGCTTACTCTGATGCGCTCCCCGAAGATTATTCGACGTTCATAGGCCTGGAGACCGACGCAGAGTCGGAGTCGAGCTGGTCACCGGAACTCGTCTATGCCCTGTTCCAGACCGAGGATTACGCGCGGGCGGTGATCCAGGCCCACATGGGATCGACGATCTCTCGCACTGACATCGAACGCCGGGTCGAGACCCGCATCGAGCGCCAGCGTGTGCTGACCCGCGATGCGCCCGTAGCGCTGTCCGTCGTCCTGGACGAATCCGCTCTGCTGCGCTTGTTCGGCGACGAGTCAATCATGCGCAATCAGCTGAGACGGCTCGTCGAAATCTCCCAGCTTCCCAACGTGGGCCTCCAGGTCCTGCCGCTGGCGGGGACACACCCGATCGGTACGGGCGCCTTCGTGATCCTGAAGTTCGCGCCTGCTCACGGAACGAGATTGCCCGACGTGGTCTACATAGAGCAGCTGACCAGAACCGCAATCTACTTCGAGGACGAGGCTGACACGCACGAATACTCGGTTGCCTTCGACCGGCTCATGTCCGAGGCGCTTGATCCGGGCAAATCGCGAAGGCTGATCAACAAGACCGCGAGAGAACGCTGGTCTTAGCGGCCGGTCCAGCGGGGCGGGCGGCGCTCGGCGAAGGCGCGCACGCCCTCTCGGGCGTCGTCCGAGTCCAGCATCGCCTGGTAGGCGGGCAGGCCGCCACCGCGCATGATCCGGTAGCCCTCGGCCACCGCGGTGCCCTCGGTCGCGCGCAGGATCTCCAGCGCGGCCGCGACGGACAGCGGGGCGGAGACGCAGATGGCGCGGGCCAGCTCGAGGGCCGCCTGCATCAGCCGGTCGGCGCGCACGACCTGGTTCACCAGCCCCCAGCGGGCGGCTTCGTCGGCGCTGATCCGCCGGCCGGTGAGCAGGCACTCCAGGGCGATCGGGCGCGGTAGCCGGGACGGCAGGCGGAGCAGGCCGCCGGCGTCGGGGACCAGGCCGAGCCTGGTCTCGGTGAGCGCGAACTCGGCATGCTCGGCAGCCACGACCAGGTCCGCGGCGAGGACGAGCTCGAAGCCTCCGCCCAGCGCCAGGCCGTTGACCGCGGCGATGACCGGCTTGCCGATGTCGAAGAACTCGGTGAGGCCCGCGAACCCGCCGGGACCGTGGTCGGCGACGATTTCCTCGCCGTCGGCGGCCGCCTTCAGGTCCCAGCCGGCGCTGAAGAAGCGGTCGCCGGCTCCGGTCAGGACGGCGACGCGGAGCCGCGGCTCGCGTCGGAGCCGGTCGAACGCGCGGTACAGGGCCCGGCTGGTCCCGACGTCGATCGCGTTGGCCTTGGGCCGGTCCAGGGTGATGACGAGGACCTGGCCGTCCGCACGGACCTGGACATCCATGGCGCTCACGCTCCGTAGGGTCGCAGCAGGGACCTGGCGATGATGTGCCGCTGGATTTCGCTGGTGCCGTCCCAGATGCGCTCGACCCGGGCGTCACGCCACCACCGTTCGGCCGGGAACGCCGACATCAGGCCCATGCCGCCGAAGACCTGCACCGCCGTGTCCGTCATCCGGCCCAGCATCTCCGACGCGTACAGCTTGGCCATCGCCGCGTCGGCGTCGGTCATCGTGCCCTCGTCGCACTTCGCGGCGGCCCGCAGGGCCAGCAGCTCGGCCGCCTCCAGCTCCGTGGCGCGGTCGGCCAGCTGGAAACCGACGCCCTGGAACCGCCCGACCGGCTGGCCGAACTGCTGGCGCGTGGCCGCCCATTCGGTGACCGCGTCCAGCACGCGGCGGGCCCGGCCGATGCTCGTGGACGCGACGGTCAGCCTGGTCGCGCCCAGCCACTGGCCCATCAGGTCGAAGCCGTGCCCCTCCTCGCCCAGCAGGTTGGCGGCCGGGATTCGGCAGTCGGCGAAAGACAGCTCACACTGATGATAGCCACGATTCGAAACACAGTTTGAGCCACGCGTGACGGTGAGCCCGGGGGCGTCCTTGTCGACCAGGAAGGCGGTGATCTTCTTCTTCGGGCCGCTCGCGGTGGTCTCGGTCCCGGTCGCGGCGAACAGGATGATGAAGTCGGCCACGTCGGCGTGGCTGATGAAGTGCTTGGTGCCGTCCACCACCCAGTCGGGACCGTCCCGGCGCGCCGTGGTGGACATGGAGCGGACGTCCGAGCCGGAGCCCGGTTCGGTCATCGCCACGCAGTCGTGCCGCTCGCCGCGGATGGCCGGGAGCAGATACCGCTGCCGCTGTTCCCCGGAGCAGCCCAGCAG
>DATJQX010000130.1:0-11126 GCA_035505275.1 Streptosporangiaceae bacterium
CTGGACACCGAGGGCATCGCCTGGATCCGCCAGTTCATGCGGGCCCTGGCCGCCGAGGGCCGCACGGTCCTGGTCTCCAGCCACCTGATGAGCGAGATGGCGCAGACCGCCGACCGGCTGATCGTCATCGGCCGCGGCCGCCTGATCGCCGACACCACCACCGCCCAGCTCATCGAATCCAGCACCCGCAAGAACGTCCTGGTCCGTTCCCCCCGGGCGGCCGAGCTGGCCGGCCTCATCACAGCCCGCGGCGCGACCGTAACCCCGGAAGACGACGGTGCGCTGGCCGTGACCGGCCTGGACGCCCCGGCCATCGGCGACCTGGCCGCCGAGCACGGCATCGCCGTGCACGCCCTGATCCCGCGCACCGCCTCCCTCGAGGACGCCTACCTGGACCTGACCGGGGAGAGCGTCGAGTACCGAGCGGTCACCCCGGTACCCGAAGGAGCGGTGAGCCGATGACCGCCAGCCCGGCCCCGGCCCCGGCCCGCGCCCAGGCCTCCCCGCCGATCGCCGTCCGGGCCCGCGACGTGCTCGCCAGCGAGTGGACCAAGTTCCGTTCGGTCCGCTCGACCTTCTGGACCCTGCTGGTCGCGGTGGTCACCCCCATCGGCAGCACCCTCCTGGTGGCGGTCGCGCTGTCCAGCCAGCCCAGGGGCGCGCCGCCCATCGACCCGATGCTGCCCATTTTCATCAGCCTGGACTACGCCGTGCTGGCCATCGGCGTGCGCGGCGTGATGGCGTTCAGCACCGAGTACAGCACCGGCCTGATCCGCACCACGTTCGCCGCCGTGCCGCACCGCCGCGCGGTGCTCGCGGCCAAGGCGGCCGTGACCGGCGCGGTGACGCTGGTGGCCGGCGAGATCGTGGCCTTCGCGACCTTCTTCGTGGCCCAGGCGCTCCTGTCCAGTCACCACCTCGGCGTGTCGCTGTCGCACCCCGGCGCGCTCGGGGCGGTGCTGGCCGACGGCCTCATCCTGCCCGTGACGGCCCTGATGGGCGTGGGCCTGGGCGCGATCACCCGGCACACCGCGGGCGGCATCGCCGCCGTGGTCGCCCTGATCATCCTGCCGGCCACCCTGGCCCTGCTCCGCCCCCCGTGGGGCGGCAGGCTCGGCCGCTTCACCCTGCTGGACGCGGCGCACCAGGTCACCGCGCTGCACCCGGCCGCGGACCTGTTCGCCCCGGCGCTGTCCCTGGTCGTCCTGCTGGCCTGGCCCGCGCTCATCTTGCTGGCCGCCGGGCTGGTGATCACCAGGCGCGACGCGTAACACGACTACTCGTTCGGGATAATGACCGTCCTTTTTCTGCCGAACGGGCCGTGGTCTCTCCCTTGAGCCCCCCCAGCACGACCCCGGCGGGCCCGAGCCCGCGGTCCGCGTCGTCCTCGACGCTCCGGGCGCCTAGGCCGCCGCTCAGTAACGAAGGTCGGCCGCTAGCCCGTAATGGTCGGAAACCTGCTGTTCACCGGGAGCGCGGACGCCGAGCAGCGAGCAGCGCACCGGATGTCCGACACCGCCGCGCCGCGGCCACGCGGAGAGGATGTAGTCGAACCGCCGGTCGGGGTACAGGCCGACGGCGGCCAGTGGATTGCGATTGGACCAGGTGTAGCCTCCAGAGCCATCGCCTGCCATCTCCCAGGCGTCGTAGAACACCTGCCCGGGAGCGGCGGTGGCCGACCGGCCGGTCAGCATCCTGATCTCATCGGAGTCGGGACCGGCGTTAAAGTCACCGCACACCACGATGAGGTCCCGGCGCGATGCCGTTTCCGCGATGAACTGCGCTAGCTGCCTGACCTGATCCTGGCGCAGCGCGCTGGCGTCGAGCGGATGGTCGAGTATCACGGCGAACAGCTGGATGGGACCGCGGTCCCCGGCCACGGTGACGTGTACCGCCTGGCCGAATCCAGCACCGTCGGCAGAGCGCAACGGGCGGCGCACCGGGTCGCTCGTCGGCCACCGGGACACCAAGCCGATGCCTGACACCCAGTCTTCCTGCTGCCAATCACCCTCGAACCGGTGATGAGCCAGGTCCAGCCGGGCCGCGAGCAGGCCCGGCTGGGTCACCTTGCCCTGACGCCAGGCTTCGACCAGGCAGACCAGGTCAGGTGCCGCCGCCGCGAGCGCCTCTTCGAGCGCGGCCTGCCGTGCTTCCCAGTCCGCGCCGTAGCGCCCCCACACATTCCACGTGACCACCCGGACCATCGACGTAACGACGGGGCCATACGGGGCATAGGGATCAAAGCTCATCTAGCCGCTCCCGTCCAGGTCGGCCACGAAGACCCTCTGCAGCATGTGCCAGTCTTCCGGGTGCTCGGTAATCGCCTGCTCGAAGACCGTGGCAAGCTGCCGCATCATCTCGGCGGCCTTCTCCCTGAGGTTGCCCGGTTCCGGCACGGGTATCTCGTCGTACACGCGGATACCCCACTCGGTGTCCCCGGCGAACCAGCACGAGGCGGGCATCAGCGCTGCCCCCGTCCGCACCGCCAGCATCGCCGCGCCGGCCGCCATCAGCGCTTTCTCGCCGAAGAAGTCGACCTCGACGCCGGTATCGCTCACGTCGCGATCGGCGAGCATGCATACCAGGTTCCCGGCCCGCAGCCGCTGCGCCAGCACGCCGAACGGGCGCGGGCCCCCCGTGGTCGGCACCACCTCGAAGCCGAGGCCCTGCCGGAACTTCAGCCACCGCTCGTACACCGGCTCAAGGGCCAGGCGTTCAGCCACGGTCGTGAATGACCCGGCCCCGTTGGCGATCACCCAGGCGCCCGCCTGCTCGAAGTTGCCCATGTGCGGCAGCGCGTAGATCACTCCCCGGCCGTTCTTGAGGTACTCAAGACTGCGCTCCAGATTCTCCGCACCCTGGATGTCCACGCCGCTTGCGAGCAACCGCTCCCGCGGGATCTCATGGAGCCGGAAGACCTCCAGGTAGTACCTCGCGTAGGAACGCACGACCTTCCGGGATAGCTTGCGCAGTTCCCCGTGATCCGGGCCAATGACCCGCCGCAGGTTCCCCTCGAGGACCCGCACCCCTTGGCCCTGCCGCCGCCAGGCGACGTCCGCGCCGAGCCTGAACGCCGCGCGCGCCCACGACTCCGGCACCTGGCACACCAGCACCCAGCCGACCCCATACGCGGCGCTGGTCAGCCGCTCCCGCAACACCGCAGGTCAATCCTCCTCATGCCGTCCTTCCCTTGGGCCCGGCCCACGAACTCACCTTCCCCCTACGCCCGGCCCGCGGTCTCGTCCGTTCGCTACGCCCGGCCCAGGATCTCGCCGTGCGGGATCAAGAACCAGGCGTCCTCGCTGTCCGCCCATCGCCGCCAGGCCCGGGCCAGCCGCTCCAGGTCCGCCCGGGTGGCCAGGCCGTGCTCGACCGCCTGGTCCCCGAACCTGGACTCCGTCAGCCGCCGGGCCCAGGACTGGCCCCACCACGCCCGGTCGGCGGGACCGGTATAGCACCAGGAATCGGCCGACGCCTCGACCTCAGTGAAGCCGGCCGCGTGGGCCCAGGCCAGCATCCGCCGGCCGGCGTCGGGCTCGCCGCCCAGCGCCCGAGCCACCTTCCGGTACAGCTCCCGCCACTCCTCCAGCTCAGGGTCCTCGGGATACCAGAACATCCCCGCATAGTCGCCGTCGCGCGCGGCGACCAGGCCGCCGGGGCGGCATACACGCCGCATCTCCGCCAGCGCGGCCACCGGGTCGGACAGGTGCTGCAGCACCTGGTGCGCGTGCACGACGTCGAACGTGCCATCGCCGAACGCCAGCCGGTAGACGTCACCGGTCTCGAGCCGGACGTTGGCCGCGCCCCGGCGCGCCGCCTCCTCCCGGGCCAGGACGAGCACGTCGCCCGCCGCGTCGATCCCGGTGACCTGCCCCTGCGGTACCCGGGCGGCCAGGTCCACGGTGATCGTGCCCGGGCCGCAGCCGACGTCGAGCACGCGGTCGCCGGGCGCGAGCCTGGGCAGCAGGTACCCGGCCGAGTTCTCCGCGGTCCGCCAGCGGTGCGACCGGAGCACGCTCTCGTGGTGGCCGTGCAGGTACGTCTCCTTCATCATCCCCCCGCGACGACCGGCGCCTGCTCCTCGTCCCCGAAGGCGCCGGGGATCTCCGCGGAGTCGGTCAGCCGCAGCTTGCGCCGGGCCCGCTGGTAGAACGTGGTGCGGCCGAGGCGGACCACCCGCGCGGCGCCCGGCCGCGGGACCATCTCGATCCGGTCGCCTGGCTCGACGTCGACGACGGCGATCCCGTCGGCCTCGACGGTGAGCTTGCCGCTGCCGGGCAGGATGTCCAGGACTAGCTGATCGGGGCACCCGATAACCAGCCCACGGTTGTAGGCCGAGTGCGGCGCGACCGGCGTGACCAGCAGGACCTCCACCCCAGGGCTGACGATCGGCCCGCCGGCCGAGAAGCTATAGGCGGTCGAGCCGGTCGGCGTCGCGACCACGATCGCGTCAGCCGCGTAACTGACGAACCGCTGGCCCGCGATCGACACCGCGACCTCGGCCGTCTTGTGGCCGGGGAACCGGACGATCGCGACGTCGTTGAACGCCGTGATGACCTGGTCGCCGATCACCGCGTCGACGGCCATCCGGGGTTCGGTGGTGTAGGTATGCCCGTCGATCGCGGACAGCGCATCGGGCAGGTCGGGCACGTCGACCTCGGCCAGGAACCCCAGCTTGCCGAGGTTCACCCCGAGCACCGGGAACCGCTGGCTATCGGCGAGCCGCATGGCGCGCAGCATCGTGCCGTCGCCGCCCATGCTGACGAGCAGGTCCGCCTGCCGTCGCAGCTCCTCCGCGCTCACCTCCTCGGCGGCGCAGGCCAGCCGGCGCAGATCGTCCGCGAGGCCGAGGACCCGGATCCCCCGGCGGTCCGCCCAGTCGAGCACCGAAGCGACCGCCCCGCCGCAGTCGCGCTCGGGATGCAGCACCAGCCCCACAACGTGCACGGCCTCAAGCTAGCACCATGCCCCGTCCGTTCGAACCCTCAGGCGTTTCCCGGCTCTTATCCCGGAACGCTCAAAGGCGTCCCCGGCCCCTCGCCCCCGAACGCTCAAGGCGTCTCCCGGCCCCCTGGCCCTCGAACGCTCAAAGGCGTCTCCCGCCCCTCGCCCCCGAACGCTCAAGGCGTCCCCGGCCCCTCACCCCCGAACGCTCAAGGCGTCTCCCGGCAATAGCAGGGTAGGAGGGACGTGAGGAGACGGGTGGAGACGGACGGCGCGCTTATCGAGCGGTCGGCACGCGGGCGTCCCGACGCGTTCGTCGAGGTCGTCCAACGGCACGAGGTCGCCGTGTACGGCTTCCTCGCCCGCCGAGCCGGACGGCAGGCCGCCGACGACCTGCTGGGCGAGGTCTGGGCCCGGGCGTTCGCGGGGCGGGCCGGATTCGACCCCGTGCACCCCGACGCCCGGCCCTGGCTGTACGGGATCGCCAGGAACGTGCTGCGCGCGCACTGGCGAGCGGCCCGGGCCGCGGACCAGCTCCCGGGCCGCCTGGCCGAGGACCCGTGGGATGACGTCATCGACCGGCTGGACTCGGCCGCGGCGGCGCGGGCGCGGGAGCTGGTCGGCGCGGTCCGTGCGCTGCCGGCGGAAGAACGCGAGGTGCTGCTGCTCGTCGCCTGGGAGCAGCTGACCCCGGCGCAGGCCGCGGCGGCGCTGGGCATCCCGCAGGGCACCGCCCGCAGCCGCCTGCACCGGGCCCGCGCCGCGCTCCGTCCCGTCCTGGCGCAGACCGCCGGGGAGGACTCGTGAACGAAGACATGACAGAACTGGCACGGCTCGGCTGGGTCGACCCCCCGCTGCCCGGCGTCCTCGACGCCGCGCGCGAGGTCCTGTGGTCGGCGGTGGCCGCCGAGATGCTGGCCACCGCCCCGCCCGACGGCACCCGTGCACCTGGTAAGGCGGCCGCAGGCCAGACCGCCGAGACGCCCATCAGCCAGCCCCGCCGCGACGACCCCGGCGCGTGACCGCGGTCACCGAACGCCGCCACTCCGTTCCGGGCGGCCTGCTCAGGCAGCCGAACTTCCGGCTGCTGTGGATCGGGGAGACGGTCAGCACCGCCGGAAACGCCATGGCGGCCGTGGGCGTCCCCCTGCTGGCGGTCACGGTGCTGCACGCGAGCACCTTCGCCGTGTCCGCGCTGACCGCGGCGGCCTACGTGCCCTGGCTGGTGATCGGCCTGCCGGCCGGCGCCTGGGTGGACCGGCTGCCGGCCAGGCCCCTGATGATCACCTGCGACGTGATATCCGCGCTGCTGTACGCCAGCCTGCCCATCGCCGCCTGGACCGGGACGCTGAGCATCGGCCTGGTCGTAGCCGTGGCACTGCTGGCCGGCGCGGTCAACGTCTTGTTCGCCACGGCCTACCAGGTCTACCTGCCGTCCCTGGTAAGTCCGGGCGAGCTGGTCGAGGGGAACGCGAAGCTCCAGGGCGGCGCGTCGGTAGCCTCGGTCGCCGGCCGCGGCGCGGTGGGCCTCGCCCAGGCGGTCGGCGCCGCGCCTTCGCTGCTGTTCAACGCGGCCAGCTTCCTGGTATCCGCGGCCTGCCTGCTGCGCATCCGGCCGCCGGAGCCCACGGTGCCCGCGCCTGCGCCCCGAGACCGGGCCGGCGTGCGGGCCGAGGTCTGGCGGGCCGGCGTGCGGGCCGAGGTCGGGCGGGGGATCCGCTTCGTGAGCCGCGACCCCTATCTCCGCCCGCTGACCCTGTTCGCGGCACTGGCTAACCTCGCCTACAGCGGCAACCTGGCGCTCGTCGTCATCTTCCTGGTCCGCGTGGTCGGCCTCGGCTCCGTGGCCCTCGGGCTGGTGACCGCCACGAGCGGGATCGGCGGCCTGACCGGCGCGCTGGTCGCGGGCCGGCTCGCCCGCGCGTTCGGCACCGCGCGCACGCTGATCCTCGTCGAGATGGGCGGCGGGCTGTGCAGCCTGCTCATCCCGCTGACCGCGAGGGGCCCGCGGATTGCCTGTTACCTCATCGGCGCGGCGGTGGTGTCGGGCGCCATCACAGCCGGCGGCGTGATCGCCGCCAGCTTCCGCCAGGAATACTGCCCGGCGCCGATGCTCGGCCGGGTCACGGCCAGCATGCGCCTGGTGACCTTCGGCGCGATCCCGCTCGGCGCCCTGCTCGCCGGGGCCCTCGGCACCGCCCTCGGCATCAGGACCGGTCTGTGGGTCGACCTCGCCCTCTACGCCTCTTCGGGCTCGCTCCTGCTCACCCGCAGCATCCGCACCGCCAAAGACCTGCCCCGCCGCCCCGGATCGCTCATGAATTCGGGGTGATCCGGGTTTTCGCGGGAGGATTCGGGCTTGCGGGAGCCCGGGGCTCCTGGGATGCACCGGATCCTCCCGGAGACCCGGATTCTCCCGGACCTTCCCGGCGGTGGCCGCACCACAGCACACACGGACATCAGCAGCCATGTGCGTCTCAATGGACGCACGCTCTGCTCACGTGTTCGATTGAGGTGGCCATCCTTCTCGGCGGTAACGTGAGGCTCGCTCCCTGGCGTAACGCAGGACACGTCCGTACCGCTAGGAACCTCCCCGCCGCGCCGCTGATCGGCTACCGCGGTAATTCTGTGCCTGGCGGAAGGAAGGGCGCCGTATCCGGCGCCTAAACTTCCGCTGAGCACCGATCATCCAAGGTTTCCCGGCCGGCCCGTGGCGGGGGCCGCAACCAGGCAACCAGGGGTGACGAACGAGAGGGGCGCGGGTGAGGTTCGGGCTTATCTACAACACCGGGTACTTCGGCGGCGTCGACCCGGACGCGATGATCGCGCTGGCCCGGCACGCGGAGGACCGCGGTTTCGAGTCGTTCTACGTGCCGGAGCACATCGCCCTGTACCCGGGCGCGACGGCCTACGGGTCGGTGTTCCCGCCCGGCACCCCGATCGCGGATCCGATTGAATGCCTGAGCTTCGTGGCCGCCGGGACCGAACGGATCCTGCTCGGCACCGCCGTCTTGCTGGTGCCCTATCACCACCCCGTCGTGCTCGCCAAGCGCCTGGCCACTGTCGACCTGCTGTCCAAGGGCCGGCTGCGGCTGCTGACCGTCGGCGTGGGCAGCCTGCCGGGCGAGGCGGCGGCCACGGGCGTCGACTACAGAACCCGCGGAAGGCGCGCGGATGAGGTGATCGACGCGCTCAGGCTGCTGTGGGCGGGCGACGAGAACGGTGTCAGCTTCCACGGCGAGTTCGTCGGCTTCGAAGACGTGTGCAGCTTCCCCAAGCCCACCGCGCCCCTCCCGGTGCACGTCGGGGGATCAAGCAACGCCGCGGCCCGCCGGGCCGGAATGCGCGGCGACGGCTACTTTCCCGGTGGCCGGCTCACCCAAGCCGAGCGGGCCAGCCAGATCGACCTCATGCGCGCCACCGCCAGGCAAGCGGGACGGGACGCGCAAGCGCTGGAGTACACCCGCTGGGGATCGATCGACATGACCGCCGACGAGGTGGACGCGAACGCCAGACTAGGGGTGAACCGCCTGGTCGTCGGACCCGCGTCGGCCGACCTCCACGAGCAACGCGAGCAACTCGACGCCTTTGCCCAGCGCCTCGGCCTCGGCCCCGCCTGACAAGCCCAGACCCGTCACGCGCTGGCCGCGGCCGGGCCGGATTCAAGCTTCAGCTGCCCGGTTTCCGCGTCGTATTCGAACAGCTCGCCGTACCGCCCCCAGTCGATGGCGATGTCGAGCTGGTGACGGGCCTCGTCGGCGGTAAAGCCGCGGCGCAGCAGGTCAAGGAAGAACCCCTCGCGCAGGATCCCGTCGTTGGTGGCGTGCAGCGCCCGCATGATCGCCTTGATCAGCGGGGCCCGCTCGGAGATCAGCTTGCCGAACAGGATCTTGCTGGCGTCGATGTCGCCCTCGGCGAACTCGCGGCCGGCCTCGGTCAGCGACAGCTGCGCGTCGTGTACCCGCGCCAGGCCGAGCATCTGCGCCGCGTCGACCAGCGGGAGCAGGTCGTCGACCTCGAAGCTCAGGTCCTCGGCCAGCTCGGCCAGACCATCCGAGCCGCCCCGCGCGGACAAGATCTCCAGCAGCCCGGACAGCCCCGGGGCGGAGACCTCGGGCAGCGGCGTGTCGATCGGGGTGCCGGCCGGGCTACCCGGGGACGCAGCTGAGCCGGAGGCCACGGCGTCAGCGGCCGCGTCCTCGCGCCCGGTCAGGATGCCGTAGACGGTGTCGACGAGCTGCTCGAAGGCGGGATCGTGCCGGTCGCGCGGGCGAGCCAGCCCGACGGGAAGCTCGGCGCGGATGCGCCCGGGGTTGGACGAAAGCACCAGGATGCGGTCCGCCAGGATCACGGCTTCCTCGATGTTGTGCGTGACGATCAGGACGGCCTTGGTCGGGAACTCCCGGTTCTCCCACAGCCGCGTCAGCTCGCCGCGCAGGTTCGCCGCGGTCAGCACGTCAAGCGCGGAGAACGGCTCGTCCATCAGCAGGGCGTCGGGCTCGACGGCCAGCGCGCGGGCGAAGCCGACCCGCTGCCGCATCCCGCCGGACAGCTCCTTGGGGTACGCCGACTCGAACCCGTCCAGGCCGATCAGGTCGATCACGCGCAGGGCCTTGTCGCGCCGGGCCGCCTCGGGCACGTCACGCGCCTGCATGGCCAGCTCAACGTTCTGCTGTACCGTCAGCCAGGGCAGCAGCGCGAAGGACTGGAACACCATGGCCACGCCGGGATTCGCGCCGTTCAGCGGGGTGCCGCGGTAGGTGACGGTGCCGGCCGAGGGGGCGATCAGCCCGGCGATGCACCGCAGCAGGGTGGACTTGCCTGACCCCGACTTGCCGAGCAGCGCGACGATCTCGCCTTCGCACAACCTGAACGACACGTCGTCCAGTACCGGCAGGGCGCGCCCGTCCGGCGTGGTGAACGTCTTGGTGACCAGGTCGGCCTCGAGGATCACCGAGCCGGTCCGGGGCGCCGCCGGCCCACCCGCACGGACCGCCGGGGCACCCGCCCCGGCGGCAGGTTGCGTGCTCACAGCGAGTACCTCGTTTCCGCCAGGCGGTACAGCCTGCGCCATACCAGCCGGTTGAGCCCGACCACGTACACGCTCATCACCGCCACCCCGATCAGGATCTTGGGGAAGTCCCCGACCGCGGCGGCCTGGGCGATGTAGGAACCCAGGCCGAGCGCCTTCAGGTGATGCGTGCCGTAGCTGACCACCTCGGCCACGATCGAGGCGTTCCACGCGCCGCCCGCCGCGGTGATCCCGCCGGTGACGTAGGCGGGGAAGATCGCGGGCAGGATGAAGTTCTTCCAGCGCAGCCAGCCGCGCACGCCCATCAGCCGCATCGCCTCGCGCAGGTCGCTGGGGATGGCCGAAGCACCGGCGATGACGTTGAACAGGATGTACCACTGCGCGCCCAGCGCCAT
Source organism: Streptosporangiaceae bacterium (assembly GCA_035505275.1). Classification (GTDB taxonomy): domain Bacteria; phylum Actinomycetota; class Actinomycetes; order Streptosporangiales; family Streptosporangiaceae; genus Palsa-504. Next base: position 10,372 of record DATJQX010000130.1, read on the forward strand.
CAGGAAGATGCCGCCGATGTTCAGGCTGATGTGCGTGGCCACGAAGAACGCGGTGGCGAACGGGAACAGGAAGTTCGCCGGGAACGAGGCCAGGACCTGCACGACCGGCTGGGCGAGCCGGGAGACCCGCGGGTCCATCCCGATCCAGACGCCGACCGGCACCCAGATGACGCTGGCGATGACCAGCAGCGCCACGACCCGCCCGAACGTCGCCGCCCCGGCCACGAAGGCCGGGCCGAACGCGCCGAGCCCGGTGTGCACGCGGACGTAGTCCAGGGCCCGCCAGGCGCCGTAGATCACCACCGCGGAGACCGCGCCGGCGAAGAACACGTCCCCGGTCCGGGCCCGGGCCACCGGGCGCTGCAGCGGGTGCTCGGCCAGGCCGAACGGCCGGGTGACCCGGTCCAGGAACCGCCCGGCCGGCCGGAACGGGCGCGAGACGAGGTCCGGGACCGCGGAGCGGCGCAGCGCGTCGAGCACGACGCTGCGGGGCCGGTCGGCCGCCGCGGACTCCTCGGCACGGAACCGCTCGGACCAGGCGACCATCGGCCGCCAGAACACCACGTTGACCACGATGACCATGAAGATCATGACGGCGATCGCGACGCCGACCTCGCCCAGGTTGCCGTAGTGGATCGCGGCGGCCACGTACGAGCCGATCCCGGGCAGCGCGTACGTGTGGTTGAGCACGCTGATCGACTCGGAGGCGGCCAGGAAGAACCAGGCCCCGCCGAAGCTCATCATCCCGTTCCAGA
>DATJQX010000131.1:0-79179 GCA_035505275.1 Streptosporangiaceae bacterium
CTGGACGCGATCACCGTCCAAACCCAGCTCAGCGATCAGCGCCGTCCCCTCCGGGCGGGTGACGAGCAGCGCCTCGGCCCCCTCGTCGACGGCCACGCCTTCGACATCAGATACAGACAGCTTGCCGCCCAGTCGCGACGATCCCTCCAGCACGGTCACCCGCACCGGTTCGTCCCTCAGGAAGAACGCCGCCGCCAGCCCGGCGATCCCGCCGCCCACGATCACCACATCAGGCCGCGCGTCCGTTGGCTGCATGCCTCCAGCCTCGCAGACCCAGGCGCATGGTTGACCCACGGGGGCAGCTGACCTGGCGGGCCCGTGATCGGGGTGCGGCCGGGCCGCTGCGGGATCGTGACAGAAGCGGCGGAACCGGTCGGGGTGCGGGCGGCGTCACAACGGCATGCTGAAGACAGTGAGCTTGAACGGCCGGTCCGCGCGAGCCCGGCGCACACGATTCGGGGTCGCCGGGCTGGCGGTGGTCGGCACCATGCTCGGCGGAGCGCTGTTGGTGGCCGGATGCTCGGGGGGCAGCGCGTCCAGTTCCGCCGCGTCGAGCGGCGCCCTCAGGGCAGCGGCGCCGGCCGCGGGGGCGGCGGCGCCGGCGCCTGTTCCGAGCGCGGCGCCGGGCCAGGGGCTTGCGCAGTCGGGTAGCACGAGCACGGTAACCACGGTCCGGCTGGCCCCCGTGAGCGACATCATCTACACTGCCCAGCTGACCGTGCGGGCGCAGAACGTCAATTCCGCGGCGACCAGGGCCACCAAGATCGCCGAGGGGATCGGCGGATACGTCTCGAGCGAGACCATGTCGGCGGACCCGGATCACCCGTCGCAGGCCACGGCCACGATCCAGCTGAAGATCCCGGTTACCTCGTACGCGGCTACCCTCAGCCAGCTCGCGACCAGCCTAGGCACCCAGTTGTCGCTGCAGCAGCAAGCCCAGGACGTCACCGAGCAGGTAGCCGACGTGAACAGCCAGGTCGCCTCGTTCGAGGCGGCCATCACCCAGCTGCGCGCGCTGCTGTCGCACGCGGGCTCGGTCGGCGACCTGCTCCAGGTGCAGAACCAGATCAACCAGGAGGAGTCCCAGCTGGAATCGCTGCAGGCGCAGCAGCGGGCCCTCAGTCACGAGACCACCTACGCGACGGTGACCGCCACCATCCTCGGCCCGAAGGCCAAGCCGCCTGTTCACCACCACCAGGGCCCGCCCACGCTTGTCGGCGGCCTGAAGGCCGGCTGGCGCGACCTGCGGATCACGGTGTCGTGGACGCTGGCCTTCCTCGGCGCCATCGCGCCGTTCGCCGTCATCGCGGCCGTCGTGGTGTTCTTGGTCTACCGGGGCAGGCGCTGGCTGCTCCGCCGTAGGCCGGCGGCCCAGGCTCAGCCTGCGGCGCCGGAAAGCTAGCCAGCCGGGGCCCGGTCGGGACAGCGGGCGGAGCCACCCGGCCGGGACCCGGCCAGCTCGACCGGGTAGCGTCCGGGTCATGACGGGAAACTCGGGATGGCAGCCGCGGCACGACGATCCGCTGTTTATCCTGGCCATGGATCACCGTGAGTCGTTCGGCCGGACCATATTCCAGGTCAAGCACGACGACCCGGACCCCGCGCAGGTCGAGGCGATGAAAACCGCCAAGCGGCTGATCTTCGAGGGCCTCCAGGTGGCCCTGCCCTCGGTGACCTCCGGGCGCATCGGGGTGCTCGTCGACGAGCGGTACGGCCAGGATGTCATCGACGCGGTCAAGAAAGTCCAGCGCAGCGCCGACCCGATGGTGCTGGCCGTGCCGATCGAGGCCAGCGGGCACGACTGGTTCACGCTGGAGTGGGGGGACCAGTGGCTCGAGCACGTCGAGTCCGTCAAGCCCGACTACTCCAAGGTGCTCATCCGCGACAACCCCGCGTTCGACGCGGCCCAGCGGGAGGCGCAGCTCACCAGGCTGGCGCAGGTCTGCGACGGGCTGCGGAAGGTCGGCGTGCCACTGCTGTACGAGCTGCTCGTGCCCGCCACCGATGCCCAGCTGGCCCAGGCCGGCGGTGACGCGAGCGCGTACGACCGCGACATCCGGCCTGGCCTGGTCGTCCAGGTGATCGCCGACAACCAGGCGCACGGCGTCGAGCCCGCGTTGTGGAAGGTTGAGGGCCTGGAGACCGTCGAGGCCGCGCAGCAGGTGGCCGCGCAGGCCAAGGCCGGCGGCCGCGCGGCGGACCTGATCGTCCTGGGCCGCGACGCGCCGGCCGAGCGGCTCGACCACTGGCTGGAGGTGGCCAGCCAGGTCGACGCGTTCGTCGGCTTCGCGATCGGGCGCAGCATTTGGGAGGACCCGCTGAGCCGGTACGAGGCGTTCGGCGGCGGTGACAGCGCGGCGGCCAACGCGCGCCGCGAGATCGCCGACCGGTACCTGGGTTTCACCGGCCACTGGCGGCCGAAGGCCGGGTAGGCGGACTCAGGGGAACGTACGGGCTGACTCGTCGTGCACCAGGTCGGCGAGCCTGGCCAGCACGCCGGGATCGGTCTCCGGCAGCACGCCGTGCCCCAGGTTGAACACGTGGCCCTCGGCGGTGCGCCCGCGCGCGATCACTTCCCTGGCCCGCTCCTCGACGACCTCCCAGGGGGCGAGCAGGATCGCCGGGTCCAGGTTGCCCTGCAGGGCCTTGCCCGGCTCGACGCGCCGGACCGCCTCGTCCAGGGGGATGCGCCAGTCGACCCCCACCACGTCGGCGCCGGCCTCGCCCATCAGCCCGAGCAACTCGCCCGTTCCCACGCCGAAGTGGATGCGCGGCACGCCAGCGGGCTCGAGCGCGGCGAAGATCCGGCTCGTGTGCGGCAGGATCGCCTGCCGGTAGTCGTCCGGGCTGACCGCGCCGACCCACGAGTCGAAAAGCTGGACGGCCGAGGCGCCTGCCGCCACCTGGACCTCGAGGAAGGAGATCGTGATATCGGCGAGCCGGCCAAGGAGCGCGTGCCACAGCTCCGGGTGACCGTACATCAGCGCCTTGGTCAGCTCGTGATTCTTAGATGGCCCTCCTTCCACCAGGTAGGACGCGAGCGTGAAGGGCCCGCCCGCGAAGCCGATCAGGGGTCGTTCGCCTAGCTCGGCGACGAGCATCTGGACCGCCTCGGTGACGTACGGCACGTCGCCGGCGTCCAGCGGGCGCAGCCGCTGCAGGTCCGCGGGCGCCCGCACCGGGGTTGCCACCACGGGCCCGATGCCCGCCTTGATGTCGACATCGATCCCGATCGCGCGCAGCGGCACCACGATGTCGCTGAACAAGATCGCCGCGTCGACGTCGTAGCGCCGCAGGGGCTGCAGGGTGATCTCCGTGATCAGGTCGGGGCGCGTGCACGAATCGAGCATCGAGACGCCCTCGCGCACCTTGCGGTACTCCGGCAGCGAGCGGCCCGCCTGCCGCATGAACCAGACGGGCGTACGGGGAACCGGCTCCCTCCGGCAAGCCTGCAGGAAAGGGGACTTCAGCTGGCCAACGGTCACGTCAGGGATCGTCTCACATGAGCGTGCCCGATATAGGTGTCAACGGTCGGTCCGCACCGGCAGCGGACACGCCGCGTGAGATCCCACGAGCTAGCACCCCGGCGTGTCACTATCGGCATCAGATCGCTTTCAGCCCTGCGCAATCCGTGCTGAACCGCAAGGAGGAGGCCGCCACGATGACGTACCTGACCCGGTACTGCACCGGATGCAGCGACGAGCGACTATTCGAGCGGTTTCACGCGGAGCCGGGCGGCTGCCCGGATGTCCCTGACGGGGACTGTCCGGAGTGGGGCTGCACCGTGTGCGGCGACGCCCTGCTCATCGCCCTTCCGGTGAGCGAGCATGTGACCAGCGGTGCCGCCGCCAAGGCGGCGTGACCGGCCTACCTGATCCGTACTGGTTCTAGGCTGAACCTGAATCGGTCGAACTTGCAGGAAACACGGTGTTCGGAGCATGAACATACGCGGCCTCGCGTGAGAAGCAGATGAGTGACACGTACGCTCGGGTCATGAAGGCGGGTGACGGGCCAGGGAACCGGCGGACCGCGCGGTCAGGGACGGCGCGGCCGTCGGGTCCGGTAGCCGGGCCGGAGCCGGGTAGCACGCCGCTGACCGCGGCAGACCCGCCAGCCCGGAGGGCGGACAGTCTCGCGGAGGCGACGTTCGCCGCTGCGGTGGCCGCGTTCCAGCAGGGCCGTGACGACCAGGCCCACCGGGACCTGTCGTTCGAGGACGTTCCCGCTCCGAAGCGCCTGGCCCCCTACGCCACGGCCATCGCGGCCACGGTCCAGCGCGACGGCGCCGACGTCGCGTGGGGACGGCTGGTGCTGCTCTACGATCCGGCGGGCCAGGATGGCTGGGACAGCGCATTCAGGCTGGTGGCGTACATCCGCGCCGAGGTGGAGCCGGAGATCGCCGCCGATCCGCTACTGGGCGAGGTCGGGTGGAGCTGGCTCTCGGAGGCACTGGACGCGCAGGTGCCCGGCTACGCACAGCCGAGCGGCACGGTGACCAGGGTCATCACCGAGGGTTTCGGCGCCAAGCGGGACGAGCTTCCCCTCACCGGGTTCGAGCTGCGCGCCTCCTGGTCCCCCACGGGCCCGGGGAGTCGCAAGCGATCCGGCAGGACGGCCAGGGCCGGCGGCCCGGGCGAGGCTGACCTGGACGTCCTCGACCTGCCCGCGCACATCGCGGCGTGGTGCGACTGCCTGTCGGCCGCGGCCGGCCTGGAACCGCCGGGTACCCGGGCCTTGCGGCCGCCGGGGCACGGGTGAGCGCAACCACCGTGGTCGGCGAGTATGAAGGGGCCCACGAGGGCCACGGGTCTGTCCCCTTGCTCGACCCCCGGGATGGCCTGCCTCCCGTCGTCGAGACCAGCGGCGCGCTCGCCGAGGCCACTGACCGGCTGGCCAGGGGTGAAGGCCCCGTGGCGGTCGACGCCGAGCGAGCCTCCGGGTACCGGTACGGCCAGCGCGCCTACCTGATCCAGCTGCGGCGGGCCGGGGCCGGGACAATACTGATCGACCCGATCGCCTGCCCTGGGCTCTCCGGCATCGACGCCGCACTGGCCGATGCCGAAGCCGTCCTGCACGCGGCGTCACAGGACCTGCCCTGCCTGGCCGAGCTCGGCTTCCGGCCCAGGCGGCTTTTCGATACCGAGCTGGCCGGCCGGCTGCTCGGCTACCCGAGGGTCGCGCTGGGCACGCTGGTCGAGGAGGTACTCGGGTTCCATCTGGAGAAGGGTCATTCGGCGGCCGACTGGTCGGCGCGCCCGCTCCGGACCGAACTGCTGCGGTACGCGGCCCTTGACGTCGAGGTCCTGATCGAGCTGCGCGACGCCCTGGCCGAGGAGCTCGCGGCCCAGGGCAAGACCGAATGGGCCCGCCAGGAGTTCGCGGCGGTGCTCGCCGCCAAGCCCGCGGCGGCGCGGGCGGACCCGTGGCGGCGGACGTCCGGCATCCACCGCGTGCAATCCCGGCGCGCGCTGGGCGTAGTGCGGGAGCTGTGGAACACCAGGGACAAGATCGCCCAGGCCGCGGACCTGTCGCCGCGGCGCGTCCTGCCCGACACGGCGATCATCGAGGCGGCCAGGTCGTCTCCGGCCAACCACGCGCAGCTCGTGCGGATCAGCGGGTTCGCGACCCGCCAGGCCAAAAGGCACGAACAAGACTGGCTCGCCGCGATCAGCCGCGCGCGATCCAGCGCCGACAGTGAACTGCCCGACGCGACCAGCGGGCCCATACCCAACGGACCCCCGCCCGCGCACCGCTGGGCCGAGCGCGACCCGGCCGCCGCCGCGCGCCTGGTCGCGGCGCGCGCTGCGGTCACGGCCGTCGCCGAGGCCAGTAGGCTACCGGTAGAGAACCTGATTTCCCCGGACGTGTTGCGCAGGCTCAGCTGGGATCCGCCCCTGCCGAGCGATCCGGTGGCGGTTGCCGAGGCGCTGACGTCGTACGGGGCCAGGGCCTGGCAGGTTGAGCTCACCGCGGGTCCTGTCGCTGAGGCGTTCAACGCCGGGAAGAGTACGCCGCCGGACGCGGGAGAGACAGCTGAGCATGAGGACGCTGGCTAGCGGGAACCCTTCCGGGACTCCCCTGCCCGGGTTCCTCAACTCGCTGGCCGGCCCGCTTGAGCACTACGGCTACTGGGCCATCGCCCTCCTGCTGCTGCTGGAGAACATCGGCGTCCCGGTGATCCCCGGCGAGACGGCGCTGATCGCCGGCGCCGTATTCGCGGGCACGGGCCGGGCCGGCCTGAACGTCGTCGCGGTCGGCGTGGTCGCGGTCGCCGCGGCGGTCGCCGGGGCCCAGGTCGGCTACCTGATCGGCAAGTTCGCCGGCCGCGAGCTGGTCCTGCACTACGGCAAGTACGTCCTGATCACGCCGCACGGCCTGGACCGGGCCGAGGCGATCGTGACCCGCTACGGCGGGATCGTCGTGGTCATCGCCCGGTTCATCCTGGGGCTGCGCGAGGCCAACGGGATCATCGCGGGCGTCACGCAGATGCGCTGGCTTACGTTCGGGTTCTTCAACGTGATCGGGGCCTGCGCCTGGGTCGCCGCCTGGCTGAGCCTCGGGTACGCGGCCGGCGACCACATCAGCTCGATCTACACCACCGTCAGCCGGATCGGGCTTTACCTGCTCCTCGCGCTCGCCGTGCTGCTCGCCGGCTACATCGTCCGCCGCGTCGCGCGCCGCTACCGCCGATCAGCCGGACCCGAGGAGTCCCCTGCGACTCAGGAAACCCCTGGGACTCAAGAAGCCACTGAGGACCCAGCGCCGGTAAGAGACTCAGCGGCGGCCGACGACCCAGAGGCCTCAGGGACGACAGGGAATTCAGAGACAGAGGAATCCCCGGCGGCCGAGACCGGCGAAGGTCCCGGGACGCCGAACGGATCCGTGACTCAGGAGAGCAATCAGGAGATCAAGGAGCGTTAGGGACCGCTCAAGGTCATCTGGGGATCCTGGGCGTCCCTCGGTTCCATGAGGTCGTACCGTTCTAGTCCGGCCAGTTCGCCGGACGCCGCGTGCACGACCCAGAAGCCGCCCTTGGGCAGCACGGGATCGCCCGGGACGGCTGAGGGCGCGCCGAGCGCCGCGCAGGCCGCGGCCAGCGCCTGCGGGGTGTTCTCCCGGTGCAGGCAGACGACCGCCGGCCGGCCGGCCGCCACCAGGTCACGGATCAGTGGCCCGAGGGAGTCACCACCGCTCGTTCGGGATATCGGGGAATCGGCGGAGCGGTGCGGCACCGCCAGCGCATCCTCAGCCTCGACGGACCCGCCGAAGCCCGCCGCGTACGGCTGCACCGTGTCGGTGCAGCGCAGCGCGGGCGAAGACAGGACCCGTGCGGTCGGCGCGAAACAGGCCAGCAGGCCGGCCAGCTGGCGCGCCTCCCCTATGCCCTGGGTGTCCAGCGGGCGGAGGGCGTCGTTGCCGGCGTGGTCGGGCCGGCGGCCCGCCGAGGCGTGCCTGAGCAGGATCAGCGGGACCGTGGGCCGCGGCCGGAGGGCGGCGAGCACGACCGCATCGTGCGGGTAGCTCAGCTGGCCTGCCGCCTGCGCCACCGGCACCCAGGACACCGCGTCGATCTCGTGGCTGGCCGCCGCCACATCCAAGCTGACCGCCGACCAGTAGTCGACCCGCTTGGGCCGCCCGCCGGCCAGGTACTCCGCGGTCGGCAGCCTGGGACCGAGGACGGGACGGACGCTGGTTTCCTCGAAGACCTCCCGCACCGCGGTAATGAGCAAGTGCTCGTCCGGCTCGCGCTTGCCCTTCGGCAGCGACCAGTCGTCATACCTGGGCCGGTGCACCAGCAGAACCTCAGTCCCGCCCGCGGCTCGGCGCCACACCAGCGCGCCCGCCGCGAGGATCTGCTCAGTCACCGGTTCGGGTCATCAGCCCGGCTCGTCAGCGGAACGGGCCCGCCGTTCCCCGACCAGGGTCTCCTGCTCGTCGCGCAGCGGGTTCCCCTGCTCGTCGCGGTGGTGCCGCGTCCAGTAGCCGTCCGGGCCCAGCCACCAGGACGAGGTGCCGTCGTCCATGCCGAGGTCCATTAGCTGGTGCAGCCTGCGCTGGTCGCCGGGGTCGGTGACCGACACGATCAGCTCCACCCTCCGGTCCAGGTTCCTGTGCATCATGTCGGCGCTGCCGATCCAGACCTCCGCGTCCTGGTCACCCTCGGGGCCGAACGCGTAGACCCGGGAGTGCTCGAGGAACCGGCCGAGCACGCTGCGGACCCTGATGTTATCGGACAACCCGTCAATGCCGGGGCGCAGTGCGCAGATGCCGCGGATCCACAGGTCGACGGGCACTCCGGCCTGGGAGGCCCGGTAGAGCGCGTCGATCACGACCTCGTCGACGAGTGCGTTGGACTTGAACGCGATCCTGGCGGGCCGACCGGCGCGCTGCCGCTGCGCCTGGGCGTCAATCCGGCTCACGATGCCGTTCCGCAGCCCTTCCGGCGCGACGATCAGCCTGCGGTACGAACCGGGGCGGCTGTACCCGGTGATGTGGTTGAACAGCGCGGAAACGTCCTCGCCGACCGCGGGGTCGGCGGTGAGCAGGCCGAAGTCCTCGTACACCCGGGCCGTGGTCGGATGGTAGTTGCCCGTGCCGAGGTGGCAGTACCTGCGCAGCGAGCCGTCGGCCTCCTGGCGCACGATCAGCGCCATCTTGCAGTGCGTCTTCAGCCCCACGAAGCCGTAGACGACGTGGCAGCCCGCTTCCTCCAGCTTGCGCGCCCAGGTGATGTTGGCCCGCTCGTCGAACCTGGCCTTGATCTCCACCACGACGACGACCTGCTTGCCGGCCTCCGCGGCGTCGATGAGCGCGTCCGCGATCGGCGACTGGCCGCTGGTCCGGTACAGCGTCTGCTTGATGGCGAGCACGCCCGGGTCGACGGCGGCCTCGTCGATCAGCCGCTCGACCGAGGCGGCGAACGAGTCGTACGGATGCTGGACCAGGATGTCGCGTTCGGCGATCGCGGTGAAGATGCTGGCGTCCTTGGAGACCGCCCGGTTGGACGGGACGAACGCCGGGTAGCGGAGCTCGCCGATGTTCAGGTCGGCGATGGCGGACAGCCCGCTCAGGTCGAGGGGCCCCGAAACGCGGTACACCGCGCGGGCGTCGATGCCGAGCTCGCTGACCAGCTTGTCCAGCACGTCGGCGGACATCGTCTCCTCGACCTCGAGCCGCACCGCGGGCTCGAACCTGCGCCGGACCAGTTCCCGCTCCATCGCCTGCAGCAGGTTCTCCGTGATGTCCTCGTCGACCTCCAGGTCCCTGTTCCTGGTGACGCGGAACGCGTGCTGCTCGATCACCTCCGCGCCGCCGAACAAGTCGGCCAGGTGGGCGGCGATCACGTCCTCGATCGGGACGTACCGGTTCTGCGTCACCGCCAGGAACCTGGGCAGCAGCGGCGGCACCTTGACCCTGGCGAACACGGTGGCGTCCGTCCTCGGGTCGGCGATGATCACCGCCAGGTTGAGCGAAAGCCCGGAGATGAAGGGGAACGGATGGGCCGGGTCCACCACGAGCGGGGTAAGCACCGGGTAGATGCGCTCCCGGAACAGCTTGCTGAGGGCGTCGCGCTCGCCGGAGGCCAGTTGCTTCCAGCGCAGGATCTCGATCCCTTGCTCGGCCAGCTCGGGGTTGATCCGCTCGCTGAACGCCCGGGCGTGCCTGACGGTCAGCCGGCCCGCCAGTTCCAGGGTGTTCTCGAGCACCTGGCGCGGCAGCCGGACCCCGGTCCCCTCGGCGGGGAAGCCGGCCACCATCCTCCTGACCAGCCCGGCCACCCGGACCATGAAGAACTCGTCCAGGTTGTTCGCGAAGATGGCCAGGAATCTCACCCGCTCGAGCAGCGGGACGGACTCGTCCTCCGCAAGCTCGAGCACCCGCTCGTTGAACCTGAGCCAGCTCTCCTCGCGGTCCAGGTAACGCTCTTCGGGCAGCGCTTTCATCCCGCCGTCCCATGCCTGTCGTGCCTCCCCTGCCTCGCCGGCCGAGTCGGACGGCGGGAGCCCTGCGTACGCCCCTTCATGCCACCCTTCGACCGGCCCGTCCATGACACCCATTTTGCCCGAACGCGGAGTGGTGTCACCTCTGGGTCACGGCATGGTGGATCCGGGGATGCCCGGCCTTGGCTCGATCGGCTGGACGCTCATGAACTCCTGGCCCTTCTTGGAGCAGGCGGCCAGGCGGATCGGCACGAACGAGGCACGAGCCCGGTCCGGCAGCGTGACCCGCAGTTCGGGCACGGTCACCTGCCCGCACGCGGTCGGCTGGAAGCTGGCGGGGCCGGTGATGCGGAGCACCGAGTGCGCGGTCGCCCCCGGCTCGAGCGTCACGGGCTGCGGGCGCACGGCGGTGTCGTCGACGGCCGCGCTGCCGATCTGGGCGTCGGCGTACGCGGACACTTCGGGATAGCCGTACAGGCGGCACGCGCGGGAGGAGACGTTGGTGAACTCCAGGTTGTACGTGGCGCCGGCCAGCTGCGGACGCCGTCCGGTGCCGGGAGGTGATCCCGTCGTCGCGAGGCCGACCCACGCCTCGAGCCCCGACGGGGCGCACGCGGTCCCTGTGACGCTCGAGGACAGGGTGGCCTGATCGGGACGGGCCGGAGCGCGGGTGAGCGTGACAGCGAGCGCGGCGGTCCCCGCGAAGGCCACAACCGCGATTACGCGCAACGTGACATGGCCATAACTCGTCATCGCTAACCCATCTCGCGTTCCCTGGACGATCCCCCGCGCGCCTGCGGGTTAACCCTGTAAACGCGCTTTTAGTGGGCTTCGGGCGGTTCCTGCCCGTCCGCTCGGTTGGCGGCCGGCGGCCCCGCGCACGTATCGTGGCTCATGGGCGTGGACGGGGGTGAGCCGGCTCCGCTGCGACGTAACAGGGACTTCCAGCTGCTCTGGAGCGGCCAGGCGGTGTCCCTGCTCGGCTCGCAGATGTCGAGGATCGCCTACCCGCTGCTGGTCCTGGCGATGACGGGCTCGCCGGCCAAGGCCGGGATCGCCGGGTTCGCGGCCATGCTCGGCTACCTGCTGTTCCCGCTGCCGGCCGGGGCCCTGGCCGACCGGCATGACCGGAAGCGGATCATGATCGCCTGCGACGCCATCCGGCTGGTCGCGGTCGGCAGCATCGCCGTGGCCTACCTCGCGGCGGACCTTACCTACGCCCAGATCCTCCTGGCCGGCTTCGCCGAGGGCAGTGCGACGATCTTCTTCAGCCTCGCCGAGCGCGCCGCGCTGCCGATGCTCGTCCATCCGTCCCATCGCTCCAACGCCATCAGCCAGAACGAGGCGCGCACCGACGTCGCGCAGCTGGCCGGCCCGGCGCTGGGCGGCGCGTTGTTCGGGCTGTCCAGGGCCGCGCCGTTCGCGGCCGACGCGCTGTCCTACCTCGCCTCGCTGGTGACGCTCCCCTTCATTACCACGCCCATGCAGGCCGCCACGCGAGACGCCCCGGCCCGGACCTGGCGCGGCATCCGCGCCGAACTCGCCGAGGGGCTGGCCTTCACCTGGCGGCAGCCGTTCCTGCGGTACGCCTCGATCTTCGGCGCCTCGGTGAACCTGCTGCTCCAGGTGGTCGTTCTCAGCCTCATCGTGCTCGGCAGGCATGACGGCGCCTCGCCCGCGGAGATCGGCATCATCGTCGGATGCCTGGGCGCGGGCGGGATCGCCGGCGCGCTGGCGGCCCCCTGGTTCCAGCGAACGATCCCGGCCGGCATCACGATCACCGGCTGCATGTGGATCTGGGCGGCACTCCTCGCGGTGATCGCGGCGGTCCACGCCGTGGCGTGGCTCTACCCGACGGTGGCGGTCATCGGGTTCGTCGGGCCGGCCTGGAACGTGTCGGCCCAGACGTTCCGGATGAAGATCACGCCCAACGAGTTGATGGGCCGGACCAGCAGCGTCAGCCTGCAGATCGCCTGGGGGGTGATACCGCTCGGCTCGCTGCTGGCCGGTTTCCTCCTCCAGGTCCTGTCACCGGCCGCGGCCATGGCCGTGGTCGCCGCGGGAATGGGCGGAACGGCCGCCGCCGCTACCGCGCTCGCAGCGGTGCGCAACGCGGGCCGCCAGACCCCGGGACCGTCGGGTTCCGCCCCTCCGGCGGGCGCGCCAGCGTTATGAGGCCGCGCCCAGGTCCGCGGAGAAGGCGGCCAGGTCGAGCAGGTGGAGCAGGGCATCGCACCACCGCTCGCCCGGTGGCCGGTCATCGAAGTGCCCCAGGCACTCGTTCGCCGCGTCCAGGATCGCCCGCAGCACGGCGCCCTCTGGCTCCTGGGGACGGCGGGATCCCGAGCCCGGCTCACCCTCCAGGATCGCCGCCGCCTTCCGCGCCATGGTCATGCCGAGCGCCCCGGCCAGCAGCAGCCGCTGCATCGTCAGGACGCCATTGTGGTCAGTCATTCGCCTTGCCTCCGTTGTCCACCGTGGCCGTCCCGCCTTCTGCTCCATGATGCGGACGGGCAGTGACATTCCGGGCGGGGAGTGCTTCTGTATAGGCAAGTCGGTGAAGGGCCGGGTGAGCTCGCATGGCCGTGGATCAGGACCCCGGCGCGGCCGGGCCGCGGTTCGGGGTGCGGTCCATGTTCGCTCCGATGCGCCGCGTCCTGCTCCGCCGCCCGTCCGTCACCGGGGACTTCGCGGCCGCCGGCTGGCGGACGCCTGACCCGGTGCTGCTGGACCGGCAGCACGAGGCGTTCGGCCAGTTGCTCACCGATCTCGGCTGCGAGGTCGAGGTTGTCCCGCCCGTCGACGGCCTGGTCGACGCCATCTATATCCGCGACCCCGGCCTGGTCACCGGGGCCGGCGCGGTCCTGTTCCAGATGACCAAGCCCGCCCGCGCGGCCGAACCCGAGCACCTGGGCGACGCGCTTTGCGGCACGGGCGTTCCCGTGGTGGCGCGGCTGACCGGGGCCGCCCGGGCGGACGGCGGAGACTTCATCTGGCTGGACGAGCGGACGATGCTCGTCGGGCGCAGCTACCGGACCAACGCCGAGGCGGTGCGCCAGCTCACCCAGATCTTCGCCGCCGAGGGCGCCCGCCTGGAGTCGGTCGACCTGCCGCACCACCGCGGCCCGGAGCACGTGCTGCACCTGATGTCGCTGGTCTCGCCGGTCGCCGGCGACCTGGCGGTCGTCTTCCCGCCCCTGGCCCCGGTGGCGCTGATGCAGGCGCTCGCCGACCGGGGCATCCGGGTGATACCCGTCAACCCCGACGAGTACGAGACGATGGCGTGCAACGTCCTCGCGGTCGAGCCGCGGCGGGTGGTCACGGTGGCCGGCAACCCTCGGACCCGCGCCGCGCTCGAGTCGGCCGGCTGCGAGGTACACCAGTACGCGGGGTCGGACATCTCCGTCAAGGGCGACGGAGGCCCCACCTGCCTGACCGCCCCGATCTGGCGCGTTCCCTAGTCGAGCGGGGGGCGGCAGGCGGACCAGATGGCTTCGCTGTCGTGCAGCTTGACGCGCTCACCACGGCCGAGGGCCTTGGCCAGGTCGGCTTCCGCGGTCTCGATGCGCAGCCATTCGGCGTAGGAGACGGGACTGATACCGCGCCCGGCGAGCACGCCCGCCAGCGGCCACTCCTCATGCTCGGCCTCCGCGGCCACGTCGGCGTCGGCGTCGGCGTCGGGGAATTTGAGCAGGCCCGCCCGGGGCAGCTGGACATCACCGGCGCCCGGGCCCCCCGCCAGGTCCTCGAGCAGGCTGCGGACGGTCTCCGCGGCGTCGGACTTGTTGGTCCCGATCACGCCGGTCGGGCCGCGCTTCAGCCAGCCGGCCACGTACTCCCCCGGCAGCGGTGCGCCGTCGGGGCCAAGGACGCGGCCTTGTGCGTTCGGGACCACGTAGGCCCGCGAGTCGAACGGCACGCCCGGCAGCGGGACGCTCTGGTACCCCACCGAGCGCAGCACCATCTGGGCCGGCAGCGTCTCGAACTGGCCGGTGCCGACGAAGGCACCGCTGGCGTCGATGGCGGTCCGCTCGAGGGTAAGCCCGGTGACCCGGTCGGTCCCGAGGATCTCCGTCGGGCGCAGCCAGAACCTGATGACCAGCCGGCGAGAATGCCCGGACGCGGACGGCTCGGCGGCGCCGCCTTCGGCCCACTTCGTGATCGCCACCAGGTTGCCGCGGACGCGCCGGTCCTCCGCGACGAGCGCCGCGCCCTCGCCGGCCAAGTCGAACGCGTTCAAGTCGGCCTCGTCCGCGTGGACGACCACCTCGACGCCGGGCAGCTCGCCGAGCTCGCGGAGTTCCTTGGTGGTGAACTTGCCGTGCGCGGGTCCGCGCCGCCCGATCATGTGTACTTCGCGCACCTTGCTCGCCTGCAGCGCCTCGAGGACGGGCTGAGATACGTCGGTCTCGTGCAGCTCGGCGGGGTCCCTGGCCAGGATCCGGGCGACGTCGACGGCCACGTTGCCCACGCCGATCACCGCCACCGACTCGGCGTCCAGGATGAACGCGCCGGAGTCGATGTCGGGGTGGCCGCAGTACCAGTTCACGAAGTCGGTCGCCGCGTAACTGCCCGGCAGGTCCTCGCCGCTGATGCCGAGCCGCCTGTCCCGCATCGCCCCGGTCGCGTAGATCACCCCGTCGTACGCCGAGATCAGCTCGTCCCGGGTAATGTCCTCGCCCAGCCTGACCCCGCCGACGAAGCGGACGTCGGGGCTTTCGAGCACCTTGCGCAGGTACTGGGCGATCGACTTGATCGACTTGTGATCGGGCGCCACGCCGTAGCGGACCAGGCCGTAGGGAGTGGGCAGCCGGTCGATCACGTCGACCCGCACCGGCACCGGCAATGACAGCGCCGCGGACTGCTTGACCAGCGCCTCGGCCGCATATAGCCCGGCAGGACCAGAGCCGATTACTGCAACGTTCAGCACAAGGACTTACGCTACTCGACCCGGCCGCCTTCCGGCGCGGCCTCATGCGTCTCGGGAGCCTCGCCGGACGACCGGCGCGCCACGGCCTCGGTGATCCGCAGGGCCAGCTGCTGCGGCGTAAGCCCCGCCTCCTCGAGCACCTCGTCGCGCGTCCCGTGCGGGAGGAATTCCTGCGGCAGCCCGTGCGTCTTCACCGGCACGTCCACGTCGTGATCGCGCAGCAGCCTGGCGACCGCGTCACCGAACCCGCCGACCAGCCCGTTATCTTCTACCGTCACCACGAGCCTGTGCTGCCGCGCGGCCTCGGCGAGGGCCGGATCGACCGGCTTGGTCCAGCGCGGGTCCACCACGGTAACCCCGATCCCGTGGCCGGCGAGCCGGTCGGCGATCTCGAGCCCGGTCAGCGCCATCGGCCCGGCCCCGGCGAGCAGGACGTCCGGGCCAAGGCCTTCGGGCGGCGTCCGGAGCACGTCCATGCCGCCTAGCTTGGCGATGGCCTCGACCTCCCCGCCCACCTTGCCCTTGGGGAACCTGACCACCGTCGGCCCGTCAGTCACCTCGACCGCCTCGTTAAGCAGCTCGGCGACGCGTTTCGCGTCCCTGGGCGCGGCGATCTTCATGCCGGGGACGAGCTGCATGATCGAGCCGTCCCACATGCCGTGGTGGCTGGCGCCGTCCGGCCCGGTCACGCCGGCCCGGTCCAGCACGATCGTCACGGGGAGCCGGTGCAAGGCCACGTCCATGAGCGTCTGGTCGAACGCGCGGTTGAGGAACGTCGAGTAGATCGCCACGACGGGGTGCATGCCGCCCATGGCCAGGCCCGCGGCGCTGGTCACGGCGTGCTGCTCGGCGATCCCCACGTCGTAGGTCCGATCCGGGTACACCTCGGCGAACTGCGCCAGGCCGGTCGGGTACAGCATCGCGGCGGTGATCGCGACCACGTCGGGCCGGCGCGCGCCGATGGCCAGCATCTCGTCGCCGAACACCCGGCTCCACGTGCCGGGCTGCGCGCCGGCCGCGGGGACCTGGTGCAGGCAGTCGATCTCGTTCTGCTCGGCGGCCGGGTAGCCGAAGCCCTTCCTGGTGATCACGTGCAGGAGCACGGGCCCGCCGAAGTCACGCGCGCGGCGCAGCGCGGCCTCGCACATCCGCTCGTCGTGCCCGTCGATGGGGCCGACGTACTTCAGGCCCAGGTCCTCGAACATCACCTGCGGCTGGAGGACGTCCTTGATGCCCTTCTTGATGCCATGCAGCGTCCCGTACAGCGGTGCGCCGACCAGCGGGGCCCGGGACACCGTCGTCTTGATGTAGTGCAGGACATGCTCGTACCGTGGGTTGACGCGGATCGCGGCGAGGTGCTCGGCCAGGCCCCCGATCGTCGGCTGGTAGGACCAGCCGTTGTCGTTGACGATCATGATGATCCGCGAGTCTTTGGCCGCGGCGATGTTGTTCAGCGCCTCCCAGGCCATGCCGCCGGTAAGCGCTCCGTCGCCGATGATGGCGACGACGGTCCGGTCCGGCTCGCCGCGCAGCTTGTACGCCTTCGCCAGGCCGTCGGCGTAGGACAGGCTGGTGGAAGCGTGCGAGTTCTCGACCAGATCGTGCTCGGATTCGGCCCGGCTCGGGTACCCGGTCAGCCCGCCGCGCTGGCGCAGCGTGCCGAACTGAGCGAAGCGGCCCGTCAACAGCTTGTGCACGTACGCCTGGTGACCGGTGTCGAAGACGATGCGGTCCCTCGGTGAGTCGAAGACGCGGTGGATGGCGATGGTCAGCTCGACCACGCCGAGGTTCGGGCCCAGATGGCCGCTGGTCTTGGCCACCATCGGTCCCTGCGCCCATTCGATGAGGACGTCACGGATCTCCCCGGCCAGGCGGGTGAGCTGATCCTGGGTGAGTCCCTTCAGGTCCTCGGGGCCGTTGATGCACTCAAGCAAGGTCACGGCGGCTGCTCCTGTCGTGCGGTGCGGGCCTGGCGGGATCGTGAACAGCAGTTTACGGTCGCAATCGGGAGATGGCTCGCGACGTGTGCCCCGTAACCGACACGTGCGTCGCATTCAGGACCATCGGCCGCGCGGCGAGCACGCCAGCGACGAGCCCGAGCGCGGCCAGCACGAGCAGCAGCGCGACCGGGATGTCCCAGCTGCCGGTGGCCGTGTGCAGCAGCCCGAGCTCCAGCGGCCCGGCGCTGGCGACCAGGTAGCCGCCGGACTGCGCGAAGGCGGACAGCGAGGCCGCCGTGCCGGGGTCCGGGGATCGCGCGGTCATGAAGTAGATGGCCAGGCCGAGGCAGGCCCCCTGCGCGAGGCCGAGCACCAGGACCCAGAACGGGGCCGTGCCGACCGGCGCCCAGAGCGATCCGGCCAGGCCGGCGGCCATCACGGCCATGCTCGGGATCACGAGGGCGCGCTGGCCGGCGGTGCGGTGCGCGAGCATGGGCGCGAGCGGCGCGGCGACCAGGTTGCCGAAGCCCATCAGGGCCAGCAGGTTCCCGGCCGTGACGGCCGACGTGCCGCGATCCTGGAAGATCGTCGGGAGCCAGGACAGCGCCGCGTAGTAGAGCAGGCTCTGCAGGCCCATGAACGCCAGGACCTGCCAGGCGAGGGCGTACTTGTGCACCTCGACCCGGCGCGGCGTGGGGGTGGCCGCGGGGCGGGGGGTGGCTGCGGGGCGTGAGGTTGCCGGGGAATCGGCGGTGGCCGCTTCGGCGTACCTGAGCTGGGGCAGCCACAGCAGCATGGCCAGCGCGGCCGGTCCGGCCCACACGCCGAGCGCGAGCCGCAGCGAACCGTCAAAGGCGTGGTAGAGCGGCACGCTGAGCAGCGAGGCGAGGACGGCGCCAACGCACAGTGCGCTCAGGTAAATGCCGATCAGGAATCCGGCCCGTTCCGGCCAGCGCCGCTTGGCCATGCTGGCCATCAGCACGTTGAGGATGCCGATGGCGCCGGCCGCCAGCGCCGTCCCCGGGAACAGCATGATGCCGGGCGCCACGCCGCGCAGCAGCAGCCCCGCGGTGAGTACGCCCAGCGCGGCCAGCAGGATCCGTTCCTCGCCGTGGCGCCGGTTCAGCCAGGCCGCGAAGGCGGAGGCGACGCCGAAGCCGATCACCGGCGTGGCGCCGAGCAGGGACAGCGTCCCCGACGACAGGTGCAACCTGGTCGCCATATCGGGGAAGAGCGGCGGGAGGTCGGCGACCGCGATGCGCAGGTTCAGCCCGGCCGCCACCATGGCGACGACGAGCAGGCTGGTTCGATACGACCGGCGTCGGCCGGCGGCCGGGTCTTCAGGCATCAGTAGCTAAAGGTATCTGAAGGCTCAACATCTTCTTTAACCGAACGAACGATGATGCGCCCGTCTAGCCTGCCCTACCGAGCTAAACGGCCAAGTCGGCCCGCAAGCTGCACGGCCGGCCTGGTTCGGTGACTGGCTACGTCACTGCCAGGTTGTCCGTCAGGGAATGAGAAGGAGCTTGCCCGTGGTGCGCCGCGCGGCCAGATCCTCATGCGCCCGGGCGGCGTCGGCCAGCGCGTAGCTGCCGCCGATCCTGACGTCGAGTTCGCCGCTGGCGACCTGGTCGAACAGCTCACCTGCGCGCCAGTGCAGTTCCTCGACGCTCGCGACGTAGTGAGCCAGCGTCGGCCTCGTGACGAACAGCGACCCTGCCGAGTTAAGCCGCTGCAGATCGAACGGCGGCACCTGCCCGCTCGCCGCCCCGTACAGCACCATCATCCCGCGCGAGCGCAGCGCCGCGAGGCTGTCGTCGAAGGTGTCCTTGCCGACGCCGTCGTACACCACGTGCGCGCCCTTGCCCTCGGTGGCCTGATCCACGGCGGCGCGGAAGTTGCCGTACCCGGTGACGTAGTCGGCGCCCGCCGCGCGGGCGAGGTCTTCCTTGCTACCGCCCGACGTCGTGGCGACCACGATGCCGCCGCGCCGGTGGATCATCTGGGTGAGCAGGAGCCCGACCCCGCCGGCGGCCGCGTGGACCACGGCGACGTCTTGGCTGCGCACCGGGTAGGTGCTTGTCACCAGGTAGTGCGCGGTCAGCCCCTGCAGGATGACGGCCGCGGCGACCTGGAGGCTGACTCCGGCGGGGACCAGGACGAGGCGGGTCGCGGGCAGCGCCACCTGCTCGGCGTAACTGCTACTGCCGCCGGCCCAGGCCACCCGGTCACCGACGGCGAGCCCCGCCACGCCCTCCCCCACCGCGGTGACGGTTCCCGCGCCCTCCGCGCCGGGGATGAACGGCGGCTCGCGGCGGTAGTTTCCGATGCCCTCGCGCTGGTAGATGTCCATGAAGTTCACCCCGGCCGCGGCGACCTCGACCAGGACCTGTCCCGGGCCGGGCTCCGGTGCCGCGTACTCCGCCACGTTGAGCACCTCGGGCCCGCCCTGACGCTCGGCTACGACCACCCGCATGGCCTGCACTCTCCATTCCGTCCCGATGCCAGACCAGCCTCGCACAGGCCTGCGCGTGCCCGGCGCGCGAGGTGTATTTGAACGTGTTCAAGATACGTCTGCGTACGTGAGCTGATGCTCGTACATTGTCGGATATGAGCACCAGGGGCGAGCAGACGCGAGCGGCCATCGCCGAGGCCGCGCTGCGGCTGTTCCGCGAGTACGGCTACGAGGCGACCACGATGCGGGTCATCGCCGGTGAAGCCGGCGTCGCCACGGGAAACGCCTATTACTACTACGGGTCCAAGGAGGAGCTGATCCAGGAGTTCTACGCGCGGAACCAGGCCGAGCACGCGGCGGCGTGCCGGCCGGTCCTGGACAAGGAAACCAGGCTGGGCCCGAGGATCGCCGGGGTGGTACGCGCGCTTATCGACGTTCTGGCTCCGTACCACGGTTTCGCGGCCCAGCTGTACCGGCACGCGGCCGAGCCGGCCAGCCCGCTGAGCCCGTTCAGCGCGGAGTCCTCGCCGGCCAGGACCGCCGCGATCGGTCTGTTCGGCGAGGTGATCGGCGGCGCGCGCGTCCGGGTGCCCGCCAGCGCGCGCGGCAAGCTGGCGGAGCTGCTGTGGCTGTACTCGCTGGGGATCGTGCTCTACTGGGTGCACGACGCGTCGCCCGGGTGCAGGGCGACCTATCGCCTTATCGATTCGACAGCCCCGATTGCCGCGCGCCTGATCCGGCTCGCCTGGGTGCCCGGCCTGCGGTCCATGACCCGGCAGCTGCTGGCCGTCATGGACGACGCCCGGCTCCCGTGACGGAACGGCGCGTCAGGCGGCCGGTTTGGGGGCGTACGTGACGCCGGCCGGGTACTGCCGGGAGACCAGCTCGGACCGGACCGCCACCATGTGGGACTCGACGTTCGCGGAGGGACCCGGGCCGGACGGGGGCGGGACCGTGACGACGTCGAGCACGTCATCGGTCCGCGGGGTGGTGAGCGTGAGCACGCTACCGAAGGAGGGAGCAGCCGCGTCGCGCGCGGTCAGCGTGGGCAGGTTCCAGCGCTGCTCCACCGTCCGCAGGATCGAGGTGTGATCGAGGGGCGTCCCGCCGGCCGGCACCCGGTACACGGTTCCCGGCGGGATGAGCGGCGATACGAGTACGGCGGGCACCCGGACCCCGAACCGGTCGAAGCCGAACCCGAACTCCCCGGTGTCGTCGTCGGGCGGCGCCGCCCCCCAGGGCGGCGCTACGTGGTCGTAGCAGCCGCCGTGCTCGTCATAGGTGATCACCAGCAGCGTCCCCGGCCAGCCCGGTCCCGCCCGCAGCGCCTCGTAGACGTCGTGGATGAGCTGCTCGCCGAGGGCCACGTCGTAGTTGGGGTGCTGGCTGTTACCCGTTGCCCCCCAGCTTGGCTCGAGGAACACGAAGGGCGCCAGGGTGCCGGCCGCCGCCGCGGCCTTGAAATCGGTGAAGAGCCCGAAGTGGCTGGCCGCCGCGTTGCTGATCTGCGTGAACGTCGATTTGGTCAGCGGCTCGACGTCGTAGCCGTACACCGACCAGCCCAGGCCTGCCGCGTCCAGCAACCCGAAGATGGTCGGCGAGCTGAACGTGTGCGTCTTGTCGTCCATATGACCCTGGCTGGTCGCCGCGCAGGCAAAGGCCCGGTTCGGCAGGGTTTCCGTCGGCACCGACGCGAACCACTGGTCGCAGACCGCGTATCCCTTGGCCAGCGCGGACAGCACAGGCAGGGCCTCGGGCGTGTAGCAGCCCATGATGTCGCCCTCGACCGTGCCGGCCACGATCGGCCAGCTCCCGCTGTCCTTGGACTGCCAGCCCAGGGTGTAGCCGTAGTTCGTGACGAAGCCCTGGCCGGGCGCCGCCAGCCCGGTCGACGCCGGGCCGTTGTTGTTGCCGTACAACTGGTCATTGGTCGCCAGGTAGCCTTCGCCGGGGTCCGCGCCGGGCATGAAGTAGGCGTTAGGCGTCGTCGGCTCGATCCGGAACACGGTGACCGGCTGCCCGTTGGTTCCGGGGTTCGACTCGGTTCCGGCCAGGCCGTCAAACGGCTGACCCGATGTTGACACGTTGCCGGGATACAAGAACCCGAGCATGTGGTCGAAGGACCGGTTCTCCAGCATCAGGAGTACCACGCTGTTAACCGAAGCCAGGCCGCCGTTCGCCATCCCCGCGCCCTCCCTGTCGCCCGGAATCCGACGAAACCTTACCGCGCGCATCCGGTCATGTGCAGGGAATTGCCCCTTTGACGGGATGTCGCGCCGCCTGCCTATGACGACTGGTTCTGAGCGGCCGGGGGTGACGCCTGCGGGCCGGGCGCGGTTGCGGGTTCGGTCCCGGCCCCTTCGGCCGGGACGGCTGGCTCGGCCGGGACGGGCCTCGCGGTGACCATCCTGGCGACGAGGCCGATTGCCGCCACCGCGCCGCCGGCCGCGGCTACCGCGGCGAGCCGCCGGGGCAGTGCGGGTCCGAGGCGGAACCTGCCGGGTCCGGTGACGGCCAGGGCGGCCGCCGCCGCCAGGTTGGTCAGCGGTAGCTCGAATCCGCCCCGGGCGGCCAGGGGGCCCTTCGCCCGGTGGGTGGCGGCGGCGACGCTCATGGCGCCCATGATCGCCAGGGGGCCAGCGGGGTCGGCGACGCCGGCCGCGGTGAGCACGCCGCCGCCGAGTTCGGTGATCCCGGCGGCCAGCGCCATGTGCCTGCCCGGCCGCAGGCCGATCCGGTGGAAGCCTGCGCTGGTCCGGTCCAGCCCGGCCCCGCCGAAGCTGCCGAACAGCTTCTGGGCACCGTGAACCGTCAGGTACGCACCGAGTACGAGCCGGGTGCCGAGCAGGGCAGCGTCGCGCAACATATCGGGTCTCCGTCCTATCGCCTCGTGGTCGTGTCATGGGCTGGCCCGCCACACCCGCGTTCGGCGGCCAGCCGCGCCATGGCCCTGGTCATCTGGACCGTGGCGGGCGGCTCGGGCAGGCTCGGTGCATCCTGGCGCCTGAACGCGTCCAGGGCCAGGGCGACGAACCGCCGCCAGGCGTCGGGCGCGTCGGCGCGCGTGACCTGCATGACCGCGGCGGTGGCGATCAGCAGGAGCAGCAGGTCCTCGCCGACGAAGTCATCCCGCAGCGTACCGCTGGCTTTGGCGCGCTCGATGAGCGTGATGACCTGGCCGTTGGCCGTCGTACGGAGCTGCTCGATCTGCTCGTCCGCGGGCAACGCCATAGATAGCAGGTCCCCCAGACCGCGGTCACAGGCCTGCAGCTCGCAGATTCGCTGCACGAACCCGGCAAAGCCGGCCCACGGATCCGGGACCGCCAGGGCCTGCTCGGCGGCCCCTGCGTACAGGGCGATCTTCTCAAGCAGCGCGGCCGCGACGAGCTTCTCACGGGTGGGAAACCGCCGGTACAGCGTGGCGATGCCGACCCCGGCGCGGGCGGCGATCACCTCGAGCGGCGCCTCAAGGCCCTGCTCGGCGAAGACGTCCCTAGCCACGGCCAGGATCGCGGCCCGGTTACGTTCGGCGTCGGCGCGCAGGCCGCGCACAACAGAAGGCCCCGGGGCACCGGGACCTGGCGCGCTGCAACCGGTCATCAGGCTATGGTAGACGATCTGGAGGCGTCCCTCCGGAACCTGCTAGCATCGTGCCCTGCCATCGGAGCATCGAACGGAGAAAGAGCCTTGGAAACCAGCCCAGGTCCGTGGATCGACGCGCTCAGGCACTCGCACGACCGGCTGCATGCCGTCGTGGCACCCCTGCACCCCGGGCAGCTTGAGCAGCAGGCGTACCCCAGCGAGTGGTCGATCGCGCAGGTGCTCTCGCATCTCGGATCCCAGGCCGAGATCTTCGACCTGTGGCTTGACGCCGCCCTGAGCGGGACGGAGCCGCCGGGCCGGGAGGCATTCGGCCCCATCTGGGACAAGTGGAACGCGAGAAGCCCGCAGGCGCAGGCGGCCGACGCGCTGAGCGCCGACGAGGCCACGGTGGAGCGGTTCGAGTCCCTGGACGCGGACCAGATCGCCGGGCTGCGGCTGAACCTGTTCGGGATGGACCTCGATGCCGCCGGGGTAGCACGGATGCGGGTCAGCGAGCACGCCGTCCACACCTGGGACGTCGCGGTCGCGCTCGACCCGGCGGCGACGGTCGCGCCCGACGCCGTGGCGCTGCTCATCGACACGCTCGGCCCGTTCATAGCTAGGGCCGGCCGGCCGGACGGGGTGCAACGTCACGTACGGGTGTCCACCACCGATCCCGAGCGGAACTACATTCTCCAGACCGGTGAGTCCGTCACGCTCACGGCGGCAGACGGCGAGGCGGACCTGCCCGAATTGCGGCTGCCCGCCGAGGCGTTCCTCCGCCTGGTCTACGGACGCCTCGACCCAGCCCACACCCCGCCGGTCGAGGCCTCGGGCGTCGACCTGGGCGACCTGCGGCCCCTCTTCCCCGGGTTCTAGTCCCCCGGGCTGGTGCCGATGACGACGGCGGAGTTCACGTCGTCGGAGAATTCCATGTGCGCGTTCAGGCCGTTCGCCGTGAAGGCCGCTATGGCCGGTATCGCCTGGCGGGCGCTGGTTTCGATCAGCAGGTGGCCGCCGGGAACTAGCCAGCCTGGCGCCCCGGCGGCCACGCGCCGCAGGATGTCGAGACCGTCCGGGCCGCCGTCGAGGGCCACGCGCGGCTCGTGCTCACGGGCCTCGGCGGGAAGCAGCCCCATTTCTACGGTCGGCACGTAAGGGACGTTGGCTACGACGACGGCGACCCGGCCACGCAGCGCCGGAGGCAGCGGATCGAAGAGGTCACCTTCGTAGACCTGGCCGCCGAAAGCTTCCAGATTACGCCGGGCGCACGCCACGGCGGCCGAGTCGATATCGACGGCGTGCACCTCAACCCCCTCCACGGAGGCGGCCAGCGCGGCACCTAGGGCGCCCGCGCCGCAGCACAGGTCGACGATCGGGCTGCCCCCCCGGATCAACGGAGCGGCCTGCCGGGCGAGGAACTCCGTGCGCCGGCGCGGGACGAAGACCCCGGGTTCCACGGCGATCCGCAGGCCGCAGAACTCCGCCCAGCCGAGGACCTGCTCCAGGGGCAGCCCGACTACCCGCCGTTCCACCATGACGGCCAGTTCCTCCGGCGTCCGCGCCGAGGAGCTGAGCAGCCGGGCCTCATCCTCGGCGAAAACGCAGCCCGCGGCGCGGAGCCTGGTGACGATGGCAGGGTCGGCGATATCCATAGCTGGAGGTCAAGGCTACCGCCGCCGAGTGGCGGGGCTGGAACCCCAGGTCGCCCGGCGCCGCTCTGCTGTCAAGGCGGCCAGGGGCGCTCTTACCCGGAGGCGAGCAGGGACCGCAGGACGTACTGCATGATGCCGCCGTGCCGGTAGTAGTCCGCCTCGCCCGGGGTGTCGATCCTGACGATGGCACGGAATTGCTTGCCGTCGGCGGTAACACCCAGTTCGTTCGGGATAATGCCGGTGTTTATTTCCTCGATGCCCTGAATATCGAAGGTCTCCCGGCCGGTCAGGCCCAGCGAGGCGGCCGATTCGCCCGGGCGGTACTGCAGTGGCAGCACGCCCATGCCGATCAGGTTGGACCGGTGGATGCGCTCGAAGGATTCCGCGAGCACCGCGCGCACGCCGAGCAGCAGGGTGCCCTTGGCGGCCCAGTCGCGGGACGAGCCGGTGCCGTACTCCTTGCCGGCGAGCACGAGCAGCGGGGTGCCCTCGGCGAGGTACCGGCGGGAGGCCTCGTAGATGGTCATCTGCTCGCCGTCCTTGACGGTGAGGCCGCCCTCGGTGCCCGGCGCGAGCTGGTTACGGAGCCGGATGTTGGCGAAAGTGCCGCGGATCATCACCTCGTGGTTGCCGCGCCGGGACCCGTAGGAGTTGAAGTCGCGCCGCTCCACGCCGTGCGAGATCAGGTACTCCCCCGCCGGGCTGTCCGTCTTGATCGCGCCGGCCGGCGAGATGTGGTCGGTGGTCACCGAGTCGCCGAGCATGGCCAGCACCCGGGCGCCGTGGATGTCGGCGACGGGCTCGGGCTCGGTCGGCATCCCGTCGAAGTAAGGCGGCCGGCGGACATACGTCGACGCGTCATCCCAGGCGTAGGTGTCGCCCGCGGGGACGTCCAGCGCGCGCCAGTTGTCGTCGCCGTGGAACACGTCGGCGTAGTCGCGGGTGAACATCTCCTGCGCCACCGCGTCCCTGACCACGCCGGCGACCTCCTCGGGCGATGGCCAGATATCGGCCAGGAAGACCGGCCGGCCTTCGGGGTCGGAGCCGAGCGGCTCGCGGGCGAGGTCGACGTCCATGGTGCCGGCCAGCGCGTAGGCGACGACCAGGGGCGGCGAGGCCAGGTAGTTCAGCTTTACGTCCGGGTTGATCCGGCCCTCGAAGTTCCGGTTCCCCGACAGCACCGCGGCCACGGCCAGGTCGTTGTCGTTGACCGCCTCGCTGATCGCGGGCGGCAGCGGCCCGGAGTTCCCGATGCAGGTGGTGCAGCCGTAGCCGACCAGGTTGAAGCCGAGCTTGTCCAGGTACGGCAGCAATCCGGCGCGCTCGTAGTAGTCCATGACCACCTTGGAGCCAGGGGCCAGCGTGGTCTTCACCCAGGGCTTGCGGTTCAGGCCCTTGCCGACCGCGTTCTTGGCCAGCAGGGCGGCGGCGACCATGACCGAGGGGTTGGACGTGTTCGTGCAGGAGGTGATCGCGGCGATGACCACCGAGCCGTGGTCGACGCTGGTCGTCAGGCCGTCCTCCAGCGTGACCTGAATGGGGTTCGACGCCCGGGTGCCGTCACTAGGTGCTACCGGATCCGACGCCGGGAACGTGCCGGCTAGGCCGTTGTCCAGGCTGGCCTCGTGCACGTAGCCCGGCAGTGCGTCACGGAATGCGTTCTTGGCGTCGGCCAACGCGATCCGGTCCTGCGGGCGCCGCGGGCCGGCGATCGAGGGGACGACGGTGGACAGGTCGAGCCTGAGTTCCTCCGAGTACCGCGTCTTGCGGTCCGGGTCGTGCCACAGCCCCTGCTCCCTGGCGTACGCCTGCACCAGGTCGAGTTGCTCGCGCGGGCGCCCGGTGAGGGCGAGGTAGTCGAGGGTGTTCTGGTCGATGGGGAAGATCGCGCAGGTCGAGCCGAACTCGGGCGACATGTTGCCGATCGTGGCCCGGTTGGCGACCGGGACCGCGGCCACGCCCTCGCCGTGGAATTCGACGAACTTGCCGACCACGCCGTGCTTGCGAAGGAGTTCGGTGATCGTGAGCACGAGGTCGGTGGCGGTCGCGCCGCTGGGCAGCTCGCCGGACAGCCGGAACCCGACCACCTTGGGGATCAGCATGGAGACGGGCTGGCCGAGCATCGCGGCCTCGGCCTCGATGCCGCCGACGCCCCAGCCGAGGACCCCGAGGCCGTTCTGCATGGTGGTGTGCGAGTCGGTACCCAGGCAGGTGTCGGGGTAGGCGGCGCCGTCCTTGGTCATCACCACCCGGGACAGGTACTCGATGTTCACCTGGTGCACGATGCCGGTGCCCGGCGGGACCACCTTGAACTGGCTGAACCCCTGCTGACCCCAGCGCAGGAAGCCGAACCGTTCCCGGTTGCGGTCGAATTCGATCTCCACGTTCCGCGTGAAGGCGTCGGGCCGGCCGAACACGTCGGCCACCACGGAATGGTCGATGACCAGTTCGGCGGGGATGAGTGGGTTGATCTTCGCCGGGTCGCCGCCCAGGGCCCGCATGGCCTCCCGCATGGCGGCCAGGTCGACCACGGCGGGCACGCCGGTCAGGTCCTGGAGGATCACCCGGGCCGGGGTGAACTGGATCTCGGTGTCGGGCTCGTGCGCGGGATCCCAGTCCGCCAGAGCGCGGACCTGCGAGGCGGTGACGTTGACGCCGTCCTCGTTGCGGAGCAGGTTCTCAAGCAAGATCTTCAGGCTGAACGGGAGGGCGTCCGCTCCGCTCACCGCGTCCAGCCGGTGAATCTGGTATTCCTGGCTGGCCACCTGAAGCACCGCCCGGCTGCCGAAGCTGTTCGCGGTCATCGTTGCTGCCTCCTCGCTTGCCTGGCTCGCCCTCGCTCGCCCGTGCCCAACCTACAGTATCTCGATATCAAGGTACTTGGGGAGGGGGTCGGCGTGATCGCGGCCGACCCCATCTTCTGAGCAGGCGTTACTCTTGCCGGGCCCCGGCGTTCCTCTTCGCGAGCGAGATCGCGCCCCACTGAGTGGCGGCGACGATCGCGAGCACGATCGGCATGATGATCGCCGGTGCTCCGCCGCCGGGGTGGTTCGGCTTGATGGCGTGCACCGAGACCGCGGTGAGCAGGGCGAAGGCCACGGCTCCTCCCGCCGGCCAGACGATGAGTCCGGTGGTCTTCGAGGCGAAGTTGTTGTAGGAGCCGATCCCGTAATGCAGCGGGATGCGGGCGCCGGCGGGAAGGGTGACCGCTCCGTAGCACGAGATCCCGATGATCACGACGAGGAGCAGCCCGCCGATCACAAGCGAGACGATCGTCACGTCGCTCACGTTCGATCCCCCGATCCTGAAGCGACAAGCCCGGTCATTAGGATAACGCTGGAACGTTCGGCATCTGGCCAGGAGAGGACGTCACGGGATGCGCTTCGCGGTCAAGACACGGCCAGAGCACCAGACGTGGGAAGAGATCCGTGACGCGTGGCTCGCGGCGGACGAGATCCCGCTGTTCGAGTCGGCGTGGAACTGGGATCACTTCTACCCGCTCACCGGCGACCTGACCGGGCCGAACTTCGAGGGCTGGACGATGCTGGCCGCGATGGCGCAGGCGACGCGGCGGATCCGGATCGGCTGCCAGGTCACCGGCATGATCTACCGGCATCCCGCGGTGCTGGCCAACATGGCGGCCACCGTCGACATCATCTCCGGCGGCCGGCTGGAGCTGGGCCTCGGCGCCGGGTGGAACCAGATGGAGTGCGACGCCTACGGCATCCCGCTGCCGCCGCTGCGGGAACGGTTCGACAGGTTCGACGAGGGCGTCGAGGCCATCGTCATGTTGCTGAGCCAGACCACCAGTACGTTCGGCGGCCGGTACGTCCAGCTCACCGACGCCAGGTGCGAGCCCAAGCCGGTGCAGCGGCCGCATCCGCCGATCACGATTGGCGGCCGCGGCCGGACGCGCACGCTGCGGACCGTGGCGCGCTGGGCTCAGCAGTGGAACGCCATCGCGAGCGACCCGGAGGAGTGGCTGGAGCTGAAGGAGGTGCTCGCCGGGCACTGCGCCGCCATCGGGCGCGACGTGAACGAGATCACCTGCTCGGTGAACGTGCGGATCGAACCGGATACGGGCCTGGAACCCGCCGTCGAGGCGGCCGCCGCCTACCGCGACGCGGGCGTCGACCTGCTCATCGTGAACCTTCCGCTCCACGCCAAGCCCGATTCCCTCAAGCCCCTGGCGGAGGCGCTGGCGCCGCTGGCCTGAGGTTTCCGCCGGCTGTTCCCGCCTTCCTCATTCGTCCTAATACGGTCACGTGTACGGATTGTCCGGGGTTTTGCGGGAGGATTCGGGCTTGTGGGAGGAAAAAGCCCGGGCGGATCATAGTGCACCAAATACTCCCGGGAACCCGAATCCTCCCGGATCTTTGAGCGGGCGCGGCGCGCCATCATTCGCGACAGCCTCACCATCCACTCGCGGCCCACGCCTTGCGGGAGAATCCCGAGGCGGGCACTGAAGCCCGGAACCGCCAGCAGGATTAACAAAACTCTCTGTGGGTGTCCGTCGGCCGCTCAGGCGTCCTCGCCGGCCAGGCGCTCGTGCAGCGCCGCGCTGGCGCTGGCCATCAGGGGGTCGACGCCCAGTTCGGTGAGCATGGTCGCGGCCGCTTCCATCTCGGCGGCCCGGCGGCGCGCGTGCTTAACGGTGCCGCTGACGATCCGCTCCATGGTGGCCTCGTCGGCCGACGCCAGCTCGGCGGCGATGTGCTCGCGCAGCCACGGCTCCACCCCGGCCGCCCGGGCGGCCTCGAGGGCCTCGACGATGGCCGCCGCCATGCCCTTGTAGAAGACGCTGCGCAGGAGCTTCTGGCGCGCGGCGAGTCCGGGCGGTCCTTCGAGCACCTCGATCTCGCCACCGAGGGGTCGCAGCGTGCCCGCGAATCGCGCGGCACCGTCCCCGCTGGCCAGCATGGGGACGCGCAGGCCGCGTCCGGGGACGGGCGCCATCATCGCGACGTCGGCGAAGGACACGCCGTTGGCCTCGGCGATCTCGGCCAGTTGCCGTTTGGTACCGGGGGAAGCCGTGTTCAGGTCGGCCCAGAGGGCGTCTTCGCGCAGGCCTGCCAGCCCGGCCTGGAAGGCGTCCACGGCGGCCTTCGCGCTGTTGACGCTGAGGACCAGGTCCGCGCCGTCGGCTCCCTCGGCCTCGCTGCCGGTGTCGGTGATCCCCTCGGCTGCGGCGACCGCCGGGTCATAGCCGCGGACGTCCACGCCCGCGGCCAGCAGGTCGTGGGCGATCTCCGAGCCCGCCTCCCCCAGGCCGAGCACGGCGATGACCAGCCGGGGCTTGGTCT
Organism: Streptosporangiaceae bacterium; assembly: GCA_035505275.1. Lineage (GTDB taxonomy): Bacteria > Actinomycetota > Actinomycetes > Streptosporangiales > Streptosporangiaceae > Palsa-504. Next base: position 29,807 of record DATJQX010000131.1, read on the forward strand.
GGTTCACCAGTAACGGGGCGGCTCGGCGGCCACGCCCGCGCCCTCCGGTGCGCCTTCCGGAGTGCCGGCCTGAGCCGGCAGGCCGCCGGCGTGCCTGGCCGCGGCGGACTGCCGGAAGTAATCGCTGATCAGCTCGCGCTGCTGGGCCAGGAGCTGGTCGAAGTGCTTGTCGACGTTCTCCTCGCCGATGGCCTCGGCGGTCAGGTAGAGGTCCTTGATCTGCTCCAGCCTGCGCGCCTGCGCGTACGCGGGCTCCTCTGGGGCTTCGTCCGGTTGCGCTTGCAGGTCGTCGTCGATGCCCGCCGGGGTCGCGCCAGGCCCGGTTGGCTGCGGTCGGTTGGCGTTCGGCGGCGGTCCGTTCGAGGGCAGCAGCGGCTCGAACGGACCGCGGGCCTCCTCCCGCTCGGGGTCGTCCGAGTCCAGCGACAGGTCGTACCAGTAGGCAATGTCACGCTCCTGCGCCCGCTGATCGGCCAGGTAGCTCGCCTGGGCCCTAGGGTCCCGGTACACGTACATGTCGTCGTCCGACCGGTCTGGACTTCCCGGCCGCGCCGTCCGGTCGGCCCGGCCTGCGCTCGCTGGCGGGACCGGGTAGTCCGTCGCGCGGATGACGGGTGCGTAATAGCCCATGGAGGATTCCTGGGACCCCTGAGGTCCAGACGGTCTCGGGGGCGCTGGGCGGCGACTGCCCGGCGGGACGTATCCAGGGCCGCCCGGGCCACCAGGCGGGACGTATCCAGGGCCGCCCGGGCCACCAGGCGGGGCGTGGTTGGGGTCGCCCGGCGGGACGTATCCCGGACCGCCTGGCGGTCTGTAGCCCGGGCCGCCTCGCGGTGCATAGCCGGGGCCACCGTAGCCGGAGCCGCCCGGAGGTGCGTAGCCGGAGTCGCCGCCTGACGGTGCGGAGCCGGGGGCGCCTGGTGGTGCATAGCCGGTGCCGCCGTAACCGGGGCCCCCCGGCGGTGTGTAACCGGGACCGCCGCCCGGTGAGGTGTAGCTGGGACCGCCGCCAGGCGGTGGGTAGCCCTGGCCGCGTGGCGGGGCGTACCCAGGACCGCGCGGCGGTGGTGGGTAGCCGGGTCCGCCGGGGACGCCAGATGCGCCGGGAACGCCGGGTCCGCCAGGGACGCCCGGTCCACCTGGGGCGCCGAGGCCACCGGGGGCGCCGGGCCCGCCGGGACTGCTAGATCCGCCTTTGGCACCGGGTCCGTGGAGGGGGGGCTCGTGGGCATAGCCGGGGTTGCCCCGCAGGGGGTGGCCGGGGCTGCCTGGTGGCGGGTAGCCGGGATTGCCAGGCGGCGGATACGCGCGCGGCGGCCAGCCGCCTCCGCTTGCTGGTCCGGGGGGCGGCTGTCGCTCCTGACCCTGGCGGTAGCCCTGGCCGGGGGGACCCGGATGCCCTGCTGGGCCGGCTTCGCGCGGTTGCTGGGGGCCGCCTGACCATGGGCCCGCGTGTTCGCGCGGCGGCATCCCTCCGTGCCCTGGGGCGGACGGGCGAGGCCCGGATTCGCGGGGGCCGGAGGACGGGCCGGGTGGCGGGGTGGGCCAACCGGGCGCGGCGGCGGGGCGCGGCGGGGCGGGATCACGCAGCCAATCACCCGGCTGGCCGGGTGGAACGGCTGGGCCGACCGAGCCGGGGGGGACCGCTGAGCCAGGCGGAACGGTCGGACCGGGAGGAACAGTTGAACCGGGCGGAACGGTCGAGCCGAGATGGACCGCTGAACCGGGCTGAACAGCCGGACCGGGATGGACCGCTGAACCGGGCGCCTGGGCGGCGGCGGGCCTGGGCCGCGCTTGCTCACTGGTCGGCCGCATCGGCTCGCCGAAGGGAGGCACGTGCTCGCCGGGTGGCCGCATGGGCTCGCCCCAAGGAGGCATCTGATCGCCAGGTGGCGGCGACTGACGGCCGCCCGGGGCCGATGGAGCCCAACCAGGTCCTGCGGGATACGTCCCTGGCTGGTGGGCGGGCCGCGGTGGCACTCCTGGTGGTCCTTGGGCCCCCTGCGGTGCCTGCGGGCCAAGAGGTGCTTCTGCAGAACCTGGCGCGCGGGCATCGCGGGGCAGGTCGAGCAGGCCGTTCGGCGAGTACACGGTCGTCGGTTTCAGGACCTGGTCTCGGCGCGAGCGTGGGCCGGTATCGCGGGCCGGCTGCCCGGCGTGGCCGGAGGGGGAACCGACCCGGAAGGGCTCGCGGTCCTCGGAAACGGCGTCACGCTGCTGGTGGGCGGCCTGGCTCCGGGGCTTCGCGGCGTGCGCTGACCGCCGGGCCCGCCGGGGCGTCCCGCCCTTGGCGAAGGCGAGCGCCACCAGGACGACCAGGCCGGCCGCCACGAGCCCCAGGCCCAAGGGAAGGCCTATGGTGGCGATATGACCTGTGGGGTGTTTGCTGGTCAGACGCCTCGTAATGCCCGCTCCCGCGAGAAATGCGCCCAGCATGACCAGTACCGCGCCCGCCACCGCCCCAGGCGTGACAAGCCGCACCCGCGCGGCGGGCGTATCTGAGCGCACCGATCAACGATCGCATCGCGGTTACCGCCCCGCAAGCCATATGAGCAGGTCCGCCCCTGACGACTTGCCCTGTCGCAGTGGCGATACCTTATTGCAATGATCACCCAGGCGGACAAGGCGCGCACGTTCCTGGATCTACACCGGGCGGGTGAACCGCTCCTGCTGCCGAACCCGTGGGATCTGGGCTCGGCTAAGCTCCTGGCCTGGATGGGGTTCGAGGCGCTGGCCACCACGAGCTCCGGTTTCGCCGCCACCCTGGGCCGGAACGACGGCTCGGTGAGCAGGGAGGAAGCCCTGGTGCACGCCGCGATCATCGTCGCGGCGACCGACCTGCCGGTGTCGGCCGACCTGGAGAACGCCTACGCGCACGAGCCGGGCGAGGTCGCGGAAACCATCAGGCTGGCGACCGAGGTCGGCCTGGCGGGTTGCTCGGTCGAGGACTTCAGCGGGCGAGACGATCACCCGATCTACGACACCGCGCTGGCGGCCGAGCGCGTGGCGGCGGCCGCGGAGGCCGCCCACGCTGGCCCGGTCCCCTTCGTGCTGACCGCCCGCGCCGAGAACTACCTGCATGACCGGCCTGACCTGACCGATACGATCGCCAGGCTGCAGGCCTACCAGCAGGCCGGCGCCGATGTCCTGTACGCCCCGGGCCTGCGCAGCATCCAGGACATCCGCCAGCTGATCCGCGAGGTGGACCGCCCGGTCAACGTGCTCGCCATGGCCGGCGCGCCGACCGTGCCCGAGCTGGCCGAGGCCGGCGTGAGCCGGATCTCGGTGGGCGGTTCGTTCGCGTTCGCCGCCCTCGGCGCGCTCGTCAGTGCCGCCACCGAACTGCGTGAACAGGGTACCTACGGCTACCAGGCGGCCAGCGCCGTGGGCAGGCAGGCCGCGATCCGCGCCTTCGGCTGACGGGCTGGGCTAGACCTGCGGCGCCACGTCGGAGGCGATCAGTTCCAGGTGGTCTCGGTCGTGCAGGTCGAGTACCTGCAGGTAGACACGGTCCGCGCCGACCGCGGCGAACTCCGCGATCTTGTCCGCGACCTCTCCCGGCGTCCCGGCGATCCCGTCCTGGCGGGCCTGTGCGGGATCCCGGCCGATCGCGGCCGCGCGGCGACGGAACTCGGCCTCGTCCTTTCCGCAGCAGACCATCTGGGCCACCGAATACGTCATGGACGTCGGGCCGCGCCCGGCGGCCTCGCACGCTTCGCGGACGCGCGCGAACCCGGCCGCCGACTCCAGCACGGACTCGAACCCCACGTTGAACTCGTCGGCGAACCTGGCCGCCAGGCGCGGCGTGCGGCGGACTCCGTGACCGCCGATGATCACCGGCGGGCGCGGGCGCTGCGCGGGCTTCGGCAACCCCGGTGAGTCCGTCACCTGGTAGTACTCGCCGTCGAAGGAGAATTCCTGGCCTTCAGGCGTAGTCCATAGTCCCGTGATGATGGCGAGCTGCTCCTCCAGCCGGTCAAAACGCTCGCCGAGCGGCGGGAACGGGATGCCGTACGCCGCATGCTCGGCCTCGAACCAGCCGGTGCCGAGCCCCAGTTCGATCCGGCCGGCGCTCATCTGGTCCACCTGCGCCACCGCGATCGCGAGCGGGCCGGGCAGCCGGAAGGTCGCCGCGGTCACCAGCGTCCCGAGCCTGATGCGGCTGGTCTCCACGGCCAGGGCGGCCAGCGTGGCCCAGGAGTCGGTCGGGCCGGGCAGCCCGGAGACGTTGCCCATCTTCAGGTAGTGATCGGACCTGAAGAAGGCGTCGAAGCCGAGTTCCTCTGTCGCCAGCGCCACCGCGCGGAGCGTCTGGTAGTCGGCGCCTTGCTGCGGCTCGGTGAAGATCCGGAGTTTCATGGGTCCATCCTGCCAGGCAGCGCCGGATCACCTGGACCGTCGGGTACGAAGAACCTGTCCCAGGCCACCTGGCCAGCTCCGGTGTACCGGCCGAGCCAGCCCACGCCGGTCCGGACGTAGCACGGGGCCAGCGTGTGCGGTGCCATCGCGGGGCGGACGGCCTCGATGATGACGATGAGGGCCCGACCGGACCCCAGGGTCTCCTCACCGGCTCGCATCGCCCTGCCGCGGTCGTCGGTGATGCCCATCGCGACCGAAGCTTCGCAGGTAACGCTCAGTGCCGTCCAAGAGTAGAAGATCATGATCTGCCCTGGATTCTGACTCCGGCGCGGCCGTGGCGGCCCTGACGATTTCAGACGTTAACGCACTCTTGCCGCCTCGTCTAATCTCGACTAGTGTCGAAGCGTTGCGATTGGCAATATTGCCAATCGAGTACGGTACGAGAGTGTCGATAAGCGACGAATCGGACCCGAGAGCATACGTGCGCCTCGCCGCAATGCTGCGTCGGCAGATCGCGGAGGGTACCCTCGCGCCCGGCATGCCGACGCCGTCCATCACTACGCTCAGCCAGGAGTACGGGCACGCCCGGCAGACCTGCGCCAAGGCGCTGCGCATCCTGGAAGAAGAGGGCCTGCTGAGCCGCATCCCCGGGCTCGGCTATTACGTCACGGGGAACGCTGCGGCTAAGCCCGGCTCCTGACCCCGGGCGCCCGAGTCCGTCTTGAACGCGCCGACGCCGCCTGGGCGTGTGAGGTTAGCGGCGAGTCCGCCCGGGACGCGCCGGTGGAGCGCGGGTGCGGGGGGTAAGCGGACGCGGCTGCCTCGGTCGCCAGGCTGGCGATGCACTCGACGTGGTGGGTCATCGGGAACGCGTCGAAGGCGCGCAGGCCGTACAGGACCCAGCCGCGCGCGGTCAGCAGCCCGATGTCGCGGGCGAGCGTTGCCGGGTCGCAGGACACGTACGCGAGCCTGGTGGCTCCGTTCTCCGGCGTGCCCAGGTACTCGACGACCTCACGGGCCAGCCCCGATCTCGGCGGATCGGCCACCACCAGCCTGGCCGCGGGCAGCGCTCTGCGCTCGCCTGGGCGCAGAATCACGGCCACGTCGGCCCGGTGCACCCGCGCCCAGGGCCACTGCCTGAGGTTGTGCCGTGCATCCCGCACGGCCGCCTGGTCTCCCTCCACGCCGATCACGGTCCCGCCCGGCCCGACGGCCGGGGCCAGCACGCCCGCGAACAGGCCCACGCCGCAGTACAGGTCGAGCGCCACGTCGCCGGGCTGTGGATCGAGCCAGGCGGTGACCGCCCCGACCAGGGCATCGGCCGCGCCGGGATGCACTTGCCAGAACGCCCCCGCGCTGACCCGCCAGTCCCGGCCTGCCGCGCGCTGGCTCAGGTAGGACCGGCCGCGCAGGGGGGTCATGCCGCGCCCCGTACGGCGCAGGACCGAATCGGCGTCGGTGCCGCTTACCGACGCCTCCCGGCCGGGCTTGCCCGACGGCGCGAGGATGACGGCCCGCTCGCCCGATCCGGCCGCGACCACGGCCTCGACGGAGGCAAGTCCAGTCCAGTGTCGGTCCGTGACGCCGAGGCCGGCAATCGCCGGGTGGGCGATCAGGCACGTACCGACGTCGACCACCTCGTGTGAGCGGTGCGCGCGCAGGCCGGCGACTCCGTCCGCGCGCACCGCGAACTGGACACGCGTGCGCCAGCCCAGACCTGCGCCACTCGCCGAGGGGTCCGCGTCTCCGGGCAGGGGTTCCACGGTGACGTCCATGTCTATGCCGGCCAGCCGCCGCAACTGCTGACGAATCACGGCGCCCTTGAGCGATCGCTGGGCAGGCAGGGCGGCGTGCTGCCAGTCGCAGCCGCCGCAGCCACCGGGCCGCGCGTGCGGGCAGGGCGGCTCGACCCGGTCCGGCGACGCGGCCAGGATCTGGATCGCCTCGGCACGGGCCAGGCGCGCCGTGACCTCGGTGACGCGTGCGAGGACCCGCTCCCCCGGCAGCGCATGCCTGACGAAGATAACCGGGCCCTCGTCCGGCCGGGCAACGCACCAGCCGCCGTGAGCCACCTCTCCCGCGGTCACCTCGACGACCTGACCGGTCCCGTAAGCCATAGGGATGCATTCTGTCAATTGAAGGGCATACCTTTGGCGAGGCACCCCTGATCGGGGAACCAGTTCAACGTGGAGGGACGGTCGTGCACTTCGTGATCATGGGTTGCGGGCGGGTCGGCTCAACGCTCGCCCGCATCCTTGAGGAGCGGGATTACAGCGTCGCGATCATCGATAAGGACCCCGAGGCGTTCCGCAAGCTCCGGTCGGGTTTCAAGGGCCAGCGGGTCACCGGTATCGGCTTCGACCGCGCGGTGCTGATTCAGGCGGGTATCGAGCGCGCAGAAGCCTTCGCGGCCGTGAGCAGCGGTGACAACTCCAACATCATCGCGGCCAGGGTGGTGCGGGAGACGTTCGGCATCGAGCGCGTTGCGGCACGGATATACGACTCACGGCGGGCCGAGGTCTACGAGCGGCTCGGGATTCCGTCCGTAGCCGCGGTGCGCTGGACCGCCGACCAGGTGATGCGCAAGCTGCTGCCGGAAGGCAGCGAGCCGCTCTGGCGGCACCCCACGGGAAAGATCGTACTGGTCGAAGTCCCCTTCTCGCCCGTCTGGATCGGCGAGAAGTTGAAGTCCGTCGAGGCCCGCACGATGACCAGGATCGCCTTTATCGACCGGCTCGGCCAGGCGTTCGTGCCCGATGCGAGCACCGTCCTGCAGGAAGGCGACGTGATTCACGTGATCGCGACGGAAGACGATCTCAGCCGGATCGACGCCGCGTTCGCGGCGCCGGGAGGCGAGCGCTGATGCGGGTCGCCATCGCGGGTGCCGGGGCGGTCGGCCGCTCCATCGCCAGCGAACTGCTGGAGAACGGGCACGAGGTCCTGCTCATCGACAATGACCCGAAGGCGATCGCGATCGAGAGCGTGCCGCGTGCCGAGTGGCTGCTCGCCGACGCGTGCGAGATCAGTTCCCTCGACGACGCCTCATTGGCCAGGTGCAACGTGGTCATCGCGGCCACCGGCGACGACAAGGTGAATCTCGTCCTGGCGCTGCTCGCCAAGACCGAGTACGGCGTGCCGCGGGTCGTGGCCAGGGTGAACGACCCGAGTAACGAGTGGCTCTACAACGAGTCGTGGGGCGTCGACGTGGCGGTCTCCACCCCGAGGCTGATGTCCGCGCTGGTGGAGGAGGCAGTCAGCGTCGGGGACCTGGTGCGCCTGATGACCTTCGGGCAGAGCGAGGCGAGCCTGGTCGAGCACACCATGCCGGCCGGGGCGCCGCTCGTCGGCGAGCGGGTCGGCGGGATCGAGTGGCCCGCCGACACCGCGCTCGTGGCCATCTTGCGCGAGGGCCGGGTCCTGGTGCCGCACCCGGATGACCCGCTTCAGGCCGGCGACGAGATGTTCTTCGTGACCAGCGAAGACGTCGAGGACGAACTGGCGCGCCTGCTGAGCACTAACGAGTCTCGGTGAACTCCGGGCCGCGCTGGAAGGGACTCAGGTCGGTGCGGAACCGGTTCTCCTCGGCCGCGGCGGCGGCCTGCTCCTCGAACGCCTGACGCACCTCGGGGGGCAGCCGCAACTCGAGGATGTCCCGCGGCGGTACCGGGTGCTCGCCGCGCACGACCACGATGTCCCGCAGTACGTCTTCGAGCACCATGGCCGGTGCGCCGCCCGCGGCGGCCGGGCCTTCGAACAGGGCGCGGACAAACCAGCGGGGGCCGTCTATGCCGACAAACCGGACCAGCCGCATGCCGGACTCCGGCTGGTTGGGGTCAGCGGGCACCTCGGCGACTAGCTCCGGGCCGAATGGCCCCGGCGACTCTTCGCTCGTCCCGCCTGCGCCTTCCACCTCGGTGGCGATCTCGGCCCGGATGTCTTCCCACAGCGCGCCCCGGCGCGCGGCGGCGAACGCCTGGACCACCATCTGGCTGTCGTCGTGCGCGACCCGGACCCAGGCCGCTTGCTGCTCGGCCATGACGAGCTGGACCTCGTAGTCCTGCCCGCGTGGTACGAGCAGGCTGCCGAGGTCTACGCGGTCCGTGTCGGGATGCGCCTCATCGGCGTCCCACGGGCCGCCTTCGGCGCGCATGGGCCCGCCGGGACGGGCGGGCCTAGTTACCGACTCGTCGTCGAACGACTCGTCGTCCCCGAATTCATCCTCGGGTAGTCCCGCGTCCGATGAACGACGCCGACGAAACACTTCACACGCTCCTGTAGTGCCTTCTTCGCTCAGGGTATCTCCGGGGCGGTCATGGCTGCGTCGTGTCCGCCGGTAGACCCGAAGCCGCCATCGCCCCGCACCGATCCCGGGAGCACCTCTACCTCGTGGAACACCGCCCGCTCCACGCGCTGGATGACCAGTTGCGCGATCCGGTCCCCGCGCTTGAACGCGACCGGAAGGTGCTTGTCCGTGTTCAGCAGGGTCACCTTGATCTCCCCCCGGTAACCCGCGTCAACCGTCCCCGGCGCGTTGACCAGGGTCACCCCGTACTTCACCGCCAGGCCGGAGCGAGGGTGCACGAACGCGGCGTAGCCCGCCGGCAGCGCGATCGCCAGGCCGGTCCGCACCAGCGCGCGCTCACCGGGAGCCAGTTCGACGTCCTCCGCGGCCGTCAGGTCCGCGCCCGCGTCACCCGGGTGGGCGTACGAAGGCAGCGGAACGCCCGGGTCGAGCCGCTTGATCAGCACGTCGGGTTCTGAGCTGGCCAACGAAGGCTCCTTCCTGCTCGCACGCAGGGTGAGGATAGCGCGACATCCGGGCACTGTCGCACCAGGCACTCTCGCATCGGACTCACGGCGCTGACCAACTACCCTCGACAGCATGCGTGAGTACCGCGAACGGCTGTACGTGCCGCTCTCCTGGTGGCTGCTGGCCGCGCCGAGCGTCCTCGTCATCGGCGTGACGGTGTACGCCGGGCTCCCGTGGCCGTGGCCGGGCATCATCCTCGGCGGGCTCGCCGGGGGCTGTGCGGCGCTCCTGATCAGCCTCGGCCAGGGGCGCGTCGAGGTGGGCCAGGGCGTGGTACGCGCCGGAGGCGAGGCCCTGCCGCTGACGGCGATCAGCGAGGCCGTCCCCCTCGACGAGCCGCAGACCATCCGGCTGCGCGGGCCGCGAGCCGATCCGGCGGCCTACCTGTACTCGCGGCCGTTCCTCAAGCGAGCGGTCTACCTGTCCGTCGATCCGGCGGCCGGGGTCCCGTACTGGCTGATCGGTACCAGGCATCCAGCCGAGCTAGCGGCCGCCGTCGAACGGTGCCGGGTACCTGACGGCCACGAGCCAGTGGCATGATGGCGCGGACTGGGGCAGAAGGAGGCAGTGGGATGGCAGATAAGGCAGTCGTCAAGGCAGACAAGAAAGCGGATTTGAGCACCAAGATCATCAGTGGGGTCGCGGCGATGATCGCCACCTTCCTCGCTCGCAAGGTGGTCACGTTGGCCTGGACCAAAGCCACGGGCAAGGAGCCTCCCGCGCACCCCGAGGATCCCGATGTGTCGCTGGGCGAGGCGCTGGGCTGGTCCATGCTGACCGGTGTCATCGTGGGGGCGGCGAAGCTGCTCGCAACCCGGGCTGCGGCGCGCAGAACGCACAGCAACCCGGACAGCGAACCCGTCACGGCCACGGACGCCTAGGCCGCGCACTCCCGGCAGACAAGCTGGCCATTGCGGTCTTCGGCAAGCTGGCTCCTGTGGTGCACAAGGAAGCACCGCGAACACGTAAATTCGTCCGCCTGACGCGGTATCACCCGGAACGAGAGTTCCTCGTTCGACAGGTCTGCCCCCGGCAGCTCCAGTGACTCGGCAACGTCGTCGGGATCAAGATCGATGGTGCTCGATGACTTGTCCATCCGGCGCGCCTGAAGCTCCTGAAGGCTGTCCTCGGTCAGGTCGTCGTCCGTCTTCCGCGGGCTGTCGTAATCGGTAGCCATCTGAGTACTCCATCCCCCTTCATCCGTAGTGCGCACTCACTGCGCGGGTGTAACGCTTTAAGGGCCCTAGTTGTGCCCGATTCCGGCGGGGAATTCTGTCACGTTCGCGCCCAGCGCACACGCGCCACGCCCAAAGTCCGGCCGAGCAGATTAGGAGGCTACCGCCCGGGGTCTGCGGCGTCGTCGCGTTCCGGGTTCAGCCTGGTGAGGAACGCGTCGAGATGCGGGTATAGGTCGGGTCCCGCGGCGACCGTCATGGACGGGCTTGCGGCCCGGCCGGCCAGCCCGCCGACCACCGCGCCGGCCTCACGCGCGATAAGGCCGCCGGCCGCGTAGTCCCAGTAGTGCAGGCCGCGCTCAAAGAAGGCGTCCAGCCGCCCGGCGGCGACGGAGCACAAGTCCACGGCGGCCGCGCCCGCGCGCCGGATATCCCGCACCTGCGGGAGCAGGGCCGCGACCACCTCGCCCTGCGCCCGGCGGCGTTCGGGCTCGTACCCGAAGCCGGTCCCCACCAGCGCGTGGGCGAGCGCCACGCCGGTCGTGCAGTGCAGCGGGATCGCGCTCGCCTGGGCGCCGGAGAACCGCAGCCACGCGCCGTGCCCCGCCACCGCGGTGAACGTCTCGCCGCGGCGGGGCACCTCGACCACCCCGGCCAGCACGGTCCCGTCCACCTCGGCGGCTATGGAGACGGCCCAGTCGGGCAGGTCGTACAGGTAGTTCACGCTGCCGTCCAGCGGATCCACCACCCACCGCACCCGGGCCGGTTCGTCCTGGTTGCCCTGCTCTTGGTCGCCCAGGGTCTGGCCGCCTTCTTCGCCGAGGACCGCATCGCCGGGGCGCACCGCGCGGATGCGCGCGGTGATCAGCGCCTCCGACCGGCGGTCCATCTCCGTCACCACGTCGGTCGGGCTCGACTTGGTGTCGATGACCTCGGGACGCCCCGGGCCCCGCCACGAGGCGAGCAACTGGCCGGCCTCGGCCGCCGCGTCCACCGCGATCCGCAGCAGCGTCTGGGGATCGGTCACCTCGATCCGCCGCAGCAATCCGCCGGGCACGTGGCGCTCGGCACTCCCATGGTTCCCAAGGCCGCGACCCGCCCGCGCACCAGATCGGTGATCATCGAGACGAACCGCGGGTCGGTGGCGGGCGTGCCCGCCCGCGCGAACGCCATCCCGAGCGAGGAGGCGGCGTGCGCCGCCTCGAGGTCCAGATCGTGCCTGACCTCCATGTGGTCCGACACGAACCCCACCGGGACGACCACCACGGCCGCCGTCCCCGACTTCGCCAGCTCGGCGAGATGGTCCTGCACATCGGGTCCTAGCCACGGCGCCGAAGGCGGCCCGCTCCGGCTCTGGTAAACGAGCGACCAGGGATGAGGGGTACCACTGATGCGTTCGGCAATAAGACGGGCGGCCTCGGTCAGCTCGGCCACGTACCTCCGCCCGGGCGGGGGCCCGCTGGCCTCGGCCATCGCGACCGGGATGCTGTGCGCGGTGAACACCAGGTGAGCCTCCTCGCGCACGTCGGCGGGCAGCGAGGCGAGCGCGGCGCGGGCGTGATCCGCGAAAGGCTCAATGAAACCCGGGTGGTTGAAAAAGCGCCTGATCTTGTCGATCTGCGGGGCGTCCGGCCCGGCGGCGGCGCGGGCCCGCTCGATGTCGTCCAGGTACTGCCGGCAACTTGAGTAGGAGCTGTACGCGGACGTGACGAAGGCGACGGCCCGCCGGACGCCGTCGGCGGCCATGGCGCGCACCGTGTCCGCCAGGTGGGGCGACCAGTTGCGGTTCCCCCAGTACAGCGGGAGCGACACGCCGTTCGCCGCGAAGTCGGCCCGCACCGCGGTCAGCAGGTCCCGGCACTGCTGGTTGATCGGGCTCACGCCGCCGAAGGCGTAGTAGTGTTCGGCCACCTCCGCGAGCCGTTCGAGGGGAACGGCGCGGCCCCGGGTGACGTTGCGCAGGAACGGCATCACGTCATCGGGGCCTTCCGGGCCGCCGAACGAGACGAGCAGGAACGCGTCGTAGGCGGGCATGCCTTCATCCAACCAGGGTTCCCGAGCGGATCGGCGGCGGAAAATCGGTTTGGGCAGGTCCGATATCGTCGGGATCGTGGGATCACGCGACGATGACGAGGATTGACGACGCAGAAAGGACCGTCGGCCGATCTCCCGTCAGCGTGCTGACCAGGCCCCTGCGGCCCTATGCGGACATCTTCAGCATTCCCGGTGCCTGGCGCTTCTCGGCGGCGGCGCTCATCGGGCGGATGCCGATGTCCATGTTCGGGCTCGGCACCGTCCTGCTCATCTCGGCGGGCACGGGGAAGTACGGCGTGGCCGGGGCGGTGTCCGCCGCCGGTTCGTTCTGCTATGCGCTGTCCTCGCCGATGGTCGCGCGGCTCGCCGACGCTCGCGGTCAGCGGCGGGTGCTGCTCGTGCTGCTCGCGGTGTTCACCGTCGCCACTGCCGCCCTGATCGCGGCCGTGCTAGCGCGGGCGCCGACCTGGGTGTTTTTCGCCCCTGGCGCCCTCGCGGGCGGGACCATGCCCTCGCTCGGGGCCATGGTCCGGGTCCGGTGGAGCGTCTTGCTTGCTGGCTCGCCCCGGCTGCACGCCGCGTTTTCCTTCGAGTCGGTCGCCGACGAGATGTGCTTCATCGTCGGGCCCGCCGCGGTGACGCTGCTGGCCACCGAGGTGTTCCCCGCCGCGGGCGTCGGCGTCGCGGCGTTGCTTTGCCTCGCGGGGACCACCTGGTTCGCGGCCCAGCGCGAGCCGGTAGTGCTGCTGCTAGTCCGGGGGGGCGACCCCCCCTGGACCCCACGCACACGGGAGGGCCCCCCGCCCCCCCGTACCCCCCCGGGCCCCCCGCCAGCGGAGGGGCCGAGGGGCGGCGGCGCCCGGGCTGGCGGTGCTTTTCCCTGTGTACCTGCTGCTTGGGGCGATGTTCGTGTCGGTCGACCTGAGCACGGTCTCGTTTGCGCAGCACTTCGGGCACAAGCCGCTGGCCGGGTTCATCCTCGGCACGTATGCGCTCGGCAGTGCGACCGGCGGGCTGTGGTACGGGTCCAGGCAGTGGCGGGCGTCCGTGGAGAACAGGTTCGCCGTGACGCTGGTCCTGACGGTGATCGGCGTGGGCACGTTCTGGGCCCAGCCGAACCTGATCTCGCTGACCTGCTGCATCTACCTGTGCGGGCTGACCATCGCGCCGACGCTGATCGCCGGGTTCAGCCTGCTCGAGGCGCAGGCCAGGCCGGGGCGGAGCACCGAGGCCATGTCGTGGCTCAGCAGCGGCATCGGCGTCGGCCTGGCGGTCGGCTCGTCCGTGGTCGGCTTCATCCTCGACGCGCACGGCCCGCGGGTGGGGTATGCGTTCGCCGCCAGTTGCGGGGTGGCCAGCGCCGTGACCTGCCTGCTCGGCCTGCGGCGGCTGCGCGTCAAGCCTGCGACGGCTGCGGGTTAAGCCTGCGGCGGCGCCGGCTTAAGCTGCGGATCCCGGACCGGCCTAGGGCCCGCCGGGAGAGAACCGGATCTCGTGTGACGCGTCAGGCGCGCAGAACGCGAGCATCCGCTCTGCCTCACTCGCCACCAGATCACGGTCACGCACCGGGCCGAACAGGTCGATGGTCAACGCGGCGCTCCCCTTTTTCCTGGCCAGCCGCCACATTCCGGCGACGAAGCCGTCGATGAGGACCGATCCGGGGAAGACGCCGTTGACGGTGTAGAACCTCGGCAGGTTAACGGCGCTGACCACGCGAGTCCGGTCGGCGTGCGCGAGCAGGAGGTTGTCGAACTCGGCCGCCAGCCGGACCGGCGCGGGTACGTCCGCGCCGGGGCGCGGGGCTGACGGCAGGTCGAACAGCTCGGCGCCCTGCTCATCACGGAAGGTCACCAGAGACGGCCTGAGCTCCTCGAGCACCGCCCGCAACCCGGTCAGGCCCGACCACGCCGCCACGTCCGCCACCGTGGCGGGACCGAATGCGGCGAGGTACCGCGTGACCAGGCCGGGGAGGGTCTCCGCGAGCCCGGGCGCCGCGTGAGCCTGCCCGCCGAGCCATTGCTCGGCCGAGGTGTGCACGGACTGCCCGGCTCGACCCCAGACGGCACGCGGCGGCACCTGCACGAGGGGGACGTGCGCTCGGACCGCCTGCGCCAGGGCGTTCGGCGGATGATCTGGCCAGCGCCCGGCCAGCGACTCGCCGAGCTGGCTGAACGTCATCGGCGATGATTCCACCAGGTCCCGCCCGGCCGCGGCCACGGCCGCGGGGTCCACGCCCGTCAGCTGTTTGCCGAACGCGCCGCGCAGCCCGCGCTCGAGCACCGGCTGGAGAAGCCGCCGCAGCGGCAGGCAGTCCCGGGCCGACACCAGGTGGATGGTCCCGCGCATCAGCGCGATCCTGACCACGCTCCGGTCGGTGATCAGCGAGGCCAGGTCGTCGGGCCGGAACCCCGGCAGCCGTGACCAGAGCCCGTAGTAGGGCGGGAACGGCGCCTGAGCCTGGAGCCCGACCAGGTGCTCGATGGCCCGTATCACGCAGGCCCGCCGAGCGTCCGCATCATCCGGCAGGGTGGGTTGGTCAAGCAGCAGTTGCCTGCTGAGCAGGGCGCGGTTGAGGGCGCGCAGGCTCAGCACCTGTGGCGGCATGGCCGGTCAACCCCCGGAGTAAACGCCGCGTTGACCGAATGTGCGGCAGTTATGACACGTCAGGCTACTCTCTTGCTATGACTCAGGAGGCAAGCCGAGGCTCCGTCAGTGCTGCGCCGCGCGGGGCCGGGCGGCCCCCGAGGAAACAGCCCGCCAGACCGTCACTGGGCGGCGGTGCCCCGGCACAGGATCGCGAGCTGCGCGCGCAGGGCCGGGAGACCGTTCGCAAGCTGCTCGAGGCCGGGATGATCGAGTTCGAGACCCGCGGCTTCCACGGCGTGCGCGTCGATGACGTGGTGCAACGCGCCGGCATCTCCCACGGCACGTTCTACCTGTACTTCTCCAACAAGGACGACCTGTTCAAGGCCCTGCTGCGGGACGCGCTGCACGACATGGAGATCGTGGCGGGCGACTTCCCCGTCGTAACCAGGGACGATACCGGCCTGACCGTGCTGCGCCAGTGGGTGCGGAAGTTCTTTCGGGCGTACGCCGCGCACGCCACGGTGCTCCGCACGCTCAGCCAGGCTGACCTGGTGCCCGAGGAGGTGTTCGGCGATGGCCTGCGGCTGTTCTTCAGCATCGCGGAGGCCATGACCACGGGCATGACCGCGGCCGCCGAGGCGGCGGGCAGGCACCAGGACAACTCCGAGCTGACCGCCATCGCCTGCCTGATGATGCTCGAGCGGGTAAACTACCTGATCAGCGCGGAGGTCCCGCTGTCAGAGGAGGACATGGCCGACCGTATCGCCGACATCATGTTCTCGGCGTTCGGCCTGAACCTGCCGTAGTGGGGGAGAATCTCGGCGTGCGATTTCTCCACGGGACGGTTCCCGAGCATGAGCTGACGTACAGCGACGTCTTCATGGTGCCCGGCCGGTCGGCCGTCGGCTCACGGCTGGACGTCAACCTGGCCACCGCCGACGGCAGCGGCGCTACCCTCCCGGTCATCACCGCCAACATGACCGCGGTCTCCGGCAGGCGGATGGCCGAGACCGTCGCACGGCGCGGCGGCGTGGCGATCCTGCCCCAAGACATCCCCGTCGACGTGGTCGCGGACGTGGTCGGCTGGGTGAAGTCGCGGGACCTGGTGGTGGAGACCGCGCTGACCCTGCGGCCGACCGATACCGCGGGCGACGCGCTGAGCCTGCTGCCTAAGCGGGCGCACAACGCCGTGGTGGTGGTCGAGGACGGGCAGCCGGTCGGCGTCGCCACCGAGGCGGATTGCCTCGGGGTGGACAGGTTCACCCAGCTGCGCCAGGTGATGTCGGCCGACCCGTTCACGCTGCCCGCCGGCACGCCGCCCGAGGCGGCGTTCGCGCTGCTGCACGAGGGACGCCACCGGCTGGCACCCGTGGTGGATCCTTCCGGCCGCTGCCTGGGCATCATGACCAGGACCGGCGCGCTGCGCGCGACGCTGTACGCCCCCGCGGTCGATGCCTCGGGCCGGCTACGGGTGGGCGCCGCCCTCGGCGTGAACGGCGACGTGGCGGCCAAGGCCAAGCTCCTGCTCGACGCGGGGGCGGATGTGCTCGTGGTGGACACCGCGCACGGGCACCAGGAGAAGATGATCTGCGCGCTGCAGGCCGTGCGCGGCCTGACCCCCTCGGTCCCGGTGGTGGCCGGCAACGTGGTGACCGCCGCCGGAGTCGCGGACCTGGTCGCGGCGGGCGCGGACATCGTGAAGGTCGGCGTGGGGCCGGGCGCGATGTGCACGACCCGGATGATGACGGGGGTGGGGCGCCCGCAGTTCTCCGCGGTCCTGGAGTGCGCCGAGGAGGCCAGGCGGCTCGGCGCGTTCGTGTGGGCCGACGGCGGGGTCAGGCACCCGCGGGACGTGGCGCTGGCGCTCGCCGCCGGGGCCTCCAACGTGATGATCGGGTCGTGGTTTGCCGGCACGTTCGAGTCGCCGGGCGATACGTTCCGCTCCCCCGACGGGCGGCTGTACAAGGAGAGCTTCGGGATGGCGTCGGCGCGCGCGGTACGACTCCGCTCGGCCAGCGACTCCCCGTTCGACCGGGCGCGCAAGGAACTCTTCGAGGAGGGCATCTCCTCGGCGCGCATGTACCTGGATCCGGTGCGGCCCGGGGTGGAGGACCTGATCGACATGATCGTGGCCGGGCTGCGTTCGGCGTGCACCTACGCGGGGGCGCGGGACCTGCCGGAGTTCAGCGAGCGGGCCGTGGTGGGCGTGCAGAGCGCATCCGGCTACAGCGAGGGGCAACCCGTCCCGACCAGCTGGTGAGCTCAGCCGGTGGCGTTGAGCCAGCGGACCGGGGCGCCGTCGGCGGCACGGCGGAACGGCTCGAGTTCGTTGTCCCAGGCCGTGCCAAGCAGCTTGGCGAGTTCCTCCTCCAGCGGCGTCGAACCGACCCGCGCGGCGCGCTCCATCACGGCGCGCAGCCTGTCCTCGGGTACCACGATGTCGCCGTTGGCCGCCGTCACGGCCGTGAACGTGCCGAGCTCGGGCGTATAGCAGTGCCGCACGCCGTCACAGCCGGGCGAGCTGTCCTCGGTCACTTCGAATCTGAGCCGGTTCCATCCGGCCAGCGCGGAGGTGATCGCTCCCGCCGTGCCCGGGCGCGCCTGCCAGCTGAGCTCGGCGCGCAGCGATCCCGGGGCGGCTGGCTGACCAGCCCAGGGCATGCTGACAGGCGCCCCTACTATTCCGGCCACCGCCCACTCAATGTGGGGACACAGCGCCGGGGGCGCCGAATGAACGTACAAAACACCTTGTGCGGACACCGTGCCTCCTCAGACGTCGCTCGCCTTCCCCTGCGGCAACGTCAGCGGTGGCACAGACCGCCTTACATATTCTGCCTCATGTCGAGGGCCATTACCAGCACTGCGGCCAGTTAGGCCGCGCGAATTCGCAAACATGACCAGCGCGGCGAGCACGACGATGCCCACGGCTGTCCACGGAACGTAGTCACCGAGCCGGTCGTAGATGGTCCTGGCCGAGGCGGCGGGCAGCCCGAGCCTGACCGTCACGACGCCGTGCCCGGACTGTCCCATCCAGGCAAGCAGCCTGCCCCGGGCGTCGTAGGCGACCGTGTCGCCGGTCAGCGAAGCCTGGACCACGGGCCGCCCGGTCTCGGCCGCGCGCACGGCGGCCAGCGAGGCCTGCTGGTCCGGCCCCCACGTGCCCTGGAAGGTCGACAACTCGGACTGGTAGACGATCAGCTGCGCGCCCTTGTCCGTGTCGACCCGGGCCATGTCGGGGAACGCCGACTCGAAGCAGATCAGCACGCCGATCGGCAGCGGCTTGCCCGCCCGGTCCGTCGCGTACAACAGGTGCGCGCCTGGCCCGGGGACCATGTTCGACGACGCCGCCTTGCTGATCTTGGTCAGCCACCCGAGCTGATCCCGGAACGGTATGTACTCGCCGAACGGCACCAGCCGCGTCTTGACGTAGATGCCCTTGATCCCGGAGGGACTGACAAGGACCGCCCACTTCTCGTGACCCTTGCCGGCCGGCGTGGCGTCCTGGTCCACCAGGATCTCGGCCCCGTCCTCCGCGGACAGCGCCTCGATCTGGCTCAGTAGGACATGGTTGCTCGGCAGCGTGAGGTCCTCGGCGATGCTGCTCTCGCCCCAGACGATCAGGTCTGGCCGCGCGCCGTCCAGCGTGCCGTCCCGGCTCAGCTCGGCGGTCAGCGCCTCCGAGGCGTGCGAGCGCAGGCTGGCGTCCAGGACCACGCCGGGCTGCACCAGGGCGATCGTGACGTACCGGACCGCATGGCTGGAGGGGGCGAGCGCGAACGCCAGCGGGCCGGCACCGATGCTGGCCAGGCCCGCGGCCACGCCGAGCGCCGCCAGCCCGGGCCGCCACGAGGCCCCGGACCGCCACGAGGCCCCGGGCAGGACGGCCCTAGGTGCCCAGGGCAGGGACTCCAGCGCGATGACGATGGCCACGTTCACCAGCACGAGCGCGAAGCTGATCAGCCAGACCCCGCCGACGGAGGCGAGCGCGAGCACGGCGGGATGCTGCCACTGGCTGACGCCGAACACCGCCCACGGGCCGCCGAACCCCTGCCAGGACCGCAGCCATTCGGTAATCAGCCAGCAACTCGGCACGACCACGAGAGCGGCCAGCGCCCGCGGCCAGGTGAGCGGGGGGCGCAGCAGCTTCTGCGCGGCCACCCCGAACGGGATCCACAGCGCGCCGAACACCGCCGCGACGAGCAGTACGCCGGGGCCGATCTCGGGCGCCATCCAGTACAGCGCCGCGATGAGGTACCCGGCCCCGAGCCACCACGCGCGGATCCCGCCTTCTCGCGCCGTGGGCGACCTGATGATGAGCACCAGCCCGGGCACCAGGCCGAACCAGGCCAGGAACTCCAGGTTGGGGTCAGGAAACGCGAGCACCAGGAGCGCGCCGCAGAACAGCATCAGGAAGCGGACGGACCTGACCCACCTCACTGGCTTCGCCAGCGCACTACGCCATCGCACGATCCTATTGTCGGTCGGCCCGGCCAATCACCGCGACACCGACCCGACTACGGCGTCGGCTCGCTGGTCCTCAATTCGCAGCCAGCGCCGCGACCGCGTCCGTGGTCAGTTCGGCCAGGCCGGGCAGGACCAGGCTGGCTTGCGCGAGGGCGTCTGCGTCCGGCGGATAGGTCGCCTGCGGGACCGCGATGACGTGCAGGCCCGCTGCGCCAGCCGAGCGGAGCCCGTTCGAGGAGTCCTCGACCGCCGCGCAGTCCGGCGGCGGGAAGCCCAGCCCGGCGGTCACGGCCAGGTATATGTCCGAGGCCGGCTTGCCGTGCGCCACCTGCTCGGTCGACATCGCTACTGAGAAGCAGGCCCTCAGGCCGGCCGACTTGAGCACGGTCTCGATCAGCGTCGGGGGCGAGGAACTGGCCAGGCCGAGCGGCCAGCGCGCGGCGAACCGGTGCACCGCGTCGACCGCGCCGTCCACGAACGGCACGTGCTCGGTGTATCGGGCGGCCATCCGCTCGATGACCTCCTTGGCGACCTCGTCCGGCGACAGGCCGACGCCGAGGTCCTCGGACAGGTACCTGGCCCATTCCGGCGTGCTCATGCCCATGAGCCTGCGCTGCGCGTCCGGGGCCCAGTGCCCGCCGCGTTCGGCTACCAGGCCACGGCGCACCTGTTCCCAAACGGGCTCGGAGTCAATCAGCACGCCGTCCAGGTCGAACACGACCGCCTGGATCATGGAGCCAACGGTAACACTGCTCCCCGCCCCCGCCGTTCGCCGTCCACTCGGGAAAGATCTTGAACACACGTTCGCTTTTTACTTGTAGCATGATTTATAGCATGATAAACTTTTTGTAGAACGTATTCCTCTCTCTATCCCGAACGGACGGTGGTGCATGCCCCAGGACCCGTTCCCCGATTGCGAGCCGGACGGTGAGGAGCCGGACGGATCCGGCCCGCTTTCGCCCGACGACGGGGATGGGCAAGGGCCGGAGCAGGGGTTGTTCGTGTGCCTGCCCGCCGAGGAGCTGACCCTTTCCGGGTTCAACCAGGACGGCCGGGCCGACACGATGGCGCCGGGCGCGCTGCTGGCCACCTTGCTGGAGGCGATCACCGGGGAGGGCGGCTCGGGGCTCGCCGGGCTGGCCGATGACCAGCTGATCGGGGTCATCTCCGCCGCCCGCCGGATGGAGTCGCGGGCCTCCTGGACGCTCATGGCCGGCCTGGCTGAGCTGGCCCGCCGCCGTCCGCCGGACGGGCCCGCTGACAGCGGCCGCGACGGGTTCAGCGACTTCGCCCCGGACGAGGTGGCCGCCGAGCTGCACCTGACCAATCAGTCCGCCGCCGGCCAGATGGCCTACGCGTGCGGCGTGACGGAGCGGCTGCCGCTGTGTTTCGCCGCGCTTGCGGCGGGCCGGCTGCACCCCGTGCACCTGCGGATCATCGAGGACGAGACGGCGCTGCTGTCCGCGGCGGACGCCGCGCGCGCCGACGCGGAGCTGGCCGAGCTGGCGCCGTCGCTGACGTTCGGCCGGCTGCGGGCGCTGGCGCACCGGCTGGTGCTCAGGCTGGACCCGGACTCCGCGCAGCGGCGCAAGGAGGCCGCGAAGCAGGACGCGCACGTCCGCCGGTTCCGCGAAGAGTCCGGGAACGCGGGGATGGTCGCGCGGGAGCTGCCGCCCGATGAGGTGCTCGCCTCGTGGCAGCACGTGGAGCAGCGGGCACTGGACCTGCGCGCCGCCGGGATCGGGGGCAGCCTGCGCGAGCTCCGCGTCCAGGCCTACCTTGACCTGCTCCAGGAACGGGACAGCCGGCTGATCTCCGCCGATCCGCGTACCGACCAGATCGGCTGCCCGCCAGGACCAGACGACGACGGCGAACCAGGCGGCCGGCAGGAGCAGGACGACAGCCCGGGCGGGAACAGCGGCCGGCAGGAGCAGGACGACAGCCCGGGCGGGCTTACCCGGCGGCCCGGCCGGGGTGGTGGCCCGAGCGTGGCGGCGCTGGTGAATATCACCGTGCCGCTGTCCACGCTGCTAGGTGAGTCCGATAACCCGGCTGAAGCCGCCGGGTTCGGCCTGATCGACCCCGAGGATGTGCGCGACCTGGTCGCCGCTGCGGCCCGGCACCCGTATACCAGGTGGTGCGTGACCGCGCTGCACCCCGACGGGACCGCGGTGGCGCACGGCTGTGCCCGCGGCCGGCACCCGCCGCCCGCCGCGCGGGATCGCTAGGCCGCCGCTATCGGCCGCGCCCGCCCGGACCCGCAGACCGGCGGGTCCTGCACCACCCCGACCGCCTCCCCGACGTGACCCGGGCTGATCCTTGGCTAAGTGCGGGAGGCAGCCTCGGTGAGGGCGCGGGAGACCAGGACCCGGGCTAGGTGCTCTCGGTATTCGCGGCTAGCCCGGATGTCGGAGGCAGCGCTCGTACCCTCCGCGGCGTGCGCGGCGGCACCGTCAGGGGGTGCGCCACCCGCGAGGGCGGCTTCGGCGGCGGCGGCGCGCAGCGGCGTGCCCGCCATGTTGATCAGCGCTACTGCTCCGCCCTGGACCGCGACGCCGACGATCGCCCAGTCGATCGCCCGCTGGGTGAACTTCTGGAAGGACCAGCCGCGCGAGCCTGCGGCAGGCTTCGGCACCCGGATCTCGGTGAGCAGTTCATCCGGCTCAAGCACGGTCTCGAACAGGCCTTGGAAGAACTCGCCGATCGGGATCTCGCGCGAGCCGTCGGTGCCGCGGGCAACGACGGTGGCGTCCAGCGCGAGCAGGACGGCGGGAAGGTCGGAGGCGGGGTCGGCGTGCGCGACTGAGCCGCCGATCGTGCCCCGGTGCCGGACCTGCGGGTCGCCGACCTGGCCGGCGGCGTGCGCCAGGAGCGGTAGCTCGCGGGTGAGCAGTTCGGAGTGCTCGACGTCGTGGTGCCTGGTCAGCGCTCCGATCGCGAGGCGAGATCCGAGGTCGGCGACGAAGGACAGGTCGTGCAACTCACCCAGGTCGATGATTACCTCGGGAGCGGCCAGCCGCAGCTTCATCAGCGGCAGCAGCGAATGCCCGCCAGCCAGGTACTTCGCGTCCTCCCCGTACTCCGCGGCCAGGTCAAGGGCCTCATCGACCGACGCGGCACGCTTGTAGGTGAACGATGCCGGGATCACGAAGACACCTCCGCTGCCGCGAGCGCGGCCCTGACGATGTTGTGGTAGCCCGTGCACCGGCACAGGTTGCCTTCCAGCCCCGCGCGCACCTGCTCCTCGGTGGGGTGCGGGTTCTCCCGCAGCAGCGACACGATCGCCATCACCATGCCCGGCGTGCAGAACCCGCACTGCAGCCCGTGCTGCTCGTGGAACGCGCGCTGGACCGGGTGCATCACCCCGTTGCTCGCCAGGCCCTCGACCGTGGTGATCTCGTGCCCGCTGGCCTGGGCCGCAAGCACCGTGCATGACTTCACGGACTCCCCGTCGAACAGCACGGTGCAGGCCCCGCACGAGGTGGTGTCGCAGCCGATATTCGTGGCGGTGAGGTCTGCCACGTCGCGCAGAAAGTGCACAAGCAGCATGCGGTCCTCGACGTCGGCGGTTATCTCCTTACCGTTGACGGTCAGGTCGACCTTCACTGGTCACTGCCTTTCTCGGCCCTTGCCTTCTGCGCTGCGTTGATCGCCATCCACACTCGCTGGGGCGTGGCCGGCATGTCGATGTGGCGGATCCCGAGGTGCGAGACGGCGTCGATGACCGCGTTCTGGATGGCCGGCGTCGAGCCGATCGTGCCGGCCTCGCCGATGCCCTTGGCGCCGAGCGGGTTCAGCGTCGTCGGGGTCTGGCTGTCGACCAGCTCGAAGCTGGGCAGGTCGGGCGCGGAGATGGCCGCGTAGTCGGCGAGCGTGGAGGTCTGCGGGTTGCCGTCCACGTCGTACAGCACCTCCTCGAGTAGCGCCTGAGCCGCGCCCTGGGCGATGCCACCGTGCCGCTGACCCTCGGTGAGCACCGGGTTCAGTACCCGCCCGGCGTCATCGACGGTCACGTGGCGCAGCATCCTCACCTGGCCGGTCTCGGTGTCGACCTCTACCACGGAGACATGAGCGCCGAACGGGAACGTGGGCCGGTCTTGCCTGAAGCTCACGTCGGCCACGAGGCTGCCGCCGCTGGCGTGGCCGGCCACCTGCCCCCAGGACAGCGCGGTGTCCGGGTCGCCGCGGACCTGCCAGACTCCGGTGCTCGTATCGAGCACGACGTCGGCCTCCGCGGCTTCGAGCATTTCCGCCGCGCCGTGGCGCGCCTCGTCCTTGACCTCGATCGCGGCCTTGTGCACCGCCGAACCGCCGAGCTGCAGCGAGCGGGAGGCGAAGGTGCCGACGGCGATCGGGATCAGGTCCGTGTCGCCGTGGAGCACCGTGACCTGGTCCATCGGGATGCCGAGCTCGTCCTGCACGAGCATGGCCCACGCGGTGGCGTGCCCCTGGCCGTGCGGCGAGCTGCCGGTGTAGACGGTAGCTGAGCCATCGTCGTTCACGATGAGCTTGGCCGTCTCATCACCGCCGTCACCCGCGGTGATCTCCACGTACGCGGAGACGCCGATGCCGAGCTGCGTGACACCGCCGGCTGCACGCCTGCGCTCTTGCTCCTGGCGGAGCTCGTCGTAGCCCGCCGCCGCCAGCGCCTTGTCCAGTGCCTCCTCGTACCGCCCGGTGTCGTACATGGCCCCGGTCTTGGTCTGGAAGGGAAACCTGTCCGGGGCGACGAAGTTGCGCCGGCGAACCTCCGCCGGGTCCATGCCGATCTCGGCGGCGAACAGGTCGACCGCTCGCTCGATAGCCGCCGTCGCTTCCGGCCGGCCCGCCCCGCGGTAGGCGCTGATCGGCGTCGCGTTGGTGACCACGACCCGGTATCCGGCCTGCACCTCGGGGATGTCGTACACGCCCGGTGCCATCAGGAACGTCATGAACGGCAGGAAACCGCTCATGCGCGGGTAGGCGCCGGTGTCCTGGATGGCCTCGAGGCGGTAGGCGAGGATGCGGCCGTCCCGGTTGCCGCCGATCTTGATGTGCTGCAGCTGGGCGCGACCCTGGGTCATGCCGACCAGGTTCTCGCTGCGCGTCTCGGTCCAGCGCAGCGCCCGGCCGGTCTTCCTGGCCGCCCAGGCGACGATGAGCCCGTCCCGGTCGATGCCGACCTTGGCGCCGAACCCGCCGCCGACGTCGGGCACTATGACGCGGATCTGGTCGGGGGGCATACCCAGGGCGCCGGCCAGGATGAAGCGGGATATCTGGGCGTTCTGGGAGCTGAGCCAGACGGTCAGCTTGCCGTCGGAGTACACGGCCGCCGTGGCGCGCCCCTCCATCGGGACGCAGGCCACCCGCTGGTTGACGATGTCCCGCTCGACGATCACCTCGCAGGCGTCGAACGCGGTGTCGTCGGTGGGCACGGGGTTGGTGAGCGCCACGTTGGTGGCGGCGTCCGGGAACAGCAGCGTCTCGTCGGTCAGGGCGGACCCGAGTCCCACGACCGCAGGCAGCGGGTCGTAGTCCACGTTGACCAGGTCGGCGGCCTCTTCGCCCTGGTAGTGGCCGTCGGTGATGACCACCGCCACCGGCTCGCCGACGAACCGCACGGTGTCCACCGCCAGCAGCGGCTCGGCCCACGCGCCGCCGAGAGGCATCGGCGCGGCCTCGCTGCCCTCGTCCCCGGGTGGCGGCGGCGGGCCCAGGTCGTCCATGTCGCGGACGGTCAGCACGGCGACGACCCCGGGCGCGCTGAGCGCCTCGCTGGCGTCGATTCCCTTGATGCGCGCGTGCGCGAACGGGCTTCGCACGAAGGTCAGGCGCGCCGCCTGGTCAAGTTCCGGCGTCCGCAGGTCGTCCACGTAGACGCCGCCCTTGGTCAGGAGCCGCGGGTCCTCCGTCCGGATGACCCGGGTGCCCATAATGCTCATGTAACCCCTCCGCAGCGTTCCGCTCCAGCGCCCTCGCCAGCGAAACTACACCGGAGTGGCCCTGCGGACCATTGCAGGTCCCACAAAGCCGCGTGCGAGCGATTATGACGCAGTCACGCCGATAGGTGACTAAGCCCTGCCGAAACGGCCAGATGGCCGTCCCGGCCAAATGAGTTAGCGTCGAAGCCATGCTAGACGCCGCGAAATGGAGGGCCCGCCTGACCGAACTGGCCCGCCAAGCGGGCGTGCCCGGTGCCGTGCTCGGCATCTGGGCCGACGGGCGGGAGGTCCTGGCCGCGTTTGGGGTGCTCAGCAGCGCCACGGCGGTGCGCGTCACCCGCGACTCGCTGTTCCAGGTCGGGTCCATTACCAAGGTCTGGACCGCCACGATGATCATGCAGCTCGTCGACGAGGGGCTGCTGTCGCTGGGCACGACCGTCTCGCAGGTGCTTTCGGGCGCCAGGCTCGGCGCCGGCGACATCAGCGACCAGGTGACGGTCCAGCACCTGCTCACGCACACCAGCGGGATCGACGGTGACATCTTCACCGACACCGGCCGCGGCGACGATTGCGTGCAGCGGTACGTCAGCGGGCTCGACCGGGCCGCTTCGGCCTTCCCGCCGGGCGGGGCGTACTCCTACTGCAACAGCGGTTACGTGCTGCTCGGCGGCCCGGTTGACGTCTGGGGCCTGCCGCGCAGCGTCGGCCCGGCCGGCCTGATCACCGCCGCGGCGCACGACCTGCTCGCGTTCGCCCGGTTCCACCTCGACGGCGGCAGCACGCCGACGGGCAAGCAACTGCTAAGCGAGGCGTCCGCGGCCGCCATGCAGGATCCGAGGGCGGAGATTCCCGGATTCGGCGCGACCGCTGATACCACGGGGTCGGCCACCGGCCTCGGCTGGCGGGTGGAGCGCTGGGACGGCCAGACAATCGTCGGGCACGATGGTGACACCATCGGCCAGTCCGCGTACCTGCGCATCAACCCGCAGGCCCGAGTGGCCGTCTGCCTGCTGACCAATTCCGCGCGGTCCGAGTCCCTGTACCGGGAGGTGTTCGCCGAGGTGTTCGGGGCCCTGACGGGGATCACGATGCCGGCCGGCCCGTGCCCGGCCGAAGGGCCGCCTGAGAACCTCGAGCGGCACGCCGGCCGCTACGAACGCACGTCGCGGCGGTGCGAGGTCTCGGTCCATGACAAGCGGCTGCGTATGCTGCTGACCATGACCGGCCACCTGGGCGAGCTGGTCGGCTCCCAGCCTGAAGAGCTGATCCTGTACCCGGTCGACGCGTCAGGCGCGAACTTCGTATGCCGGTCGGACGACGATGACCCCTGGACCCCGGTCGCCTTCGGCCAGCTGGCCGGAGGCGTGCCCTACCTGTTCCTGGGCGGCCGGGTAACCCCGCGCGTGGCATGAGGGATAGCGCCGCGTGGGCGGGCGCGGCGGCCGGGATCGCCGGGCCGGTCGCCTTCACCGGCGCGTGGATCGTCAGCTCGCTGCGCCAGACCGGGCATCCGGCCGCCGAGATCCAGATCAGCGGGCTCGCAGCCCCCGACGCGAGAGATCCGTGGATCATGATCGCGGGATTCCTGGTGCTCGGCGGGTGCAGCGTGGCGTTCGGCTCGGCGCTGCGCGATGCCCTCGGCGGACGCGCCCGCGCGGGCCTGGCGCCGGTGCTCATCCAGGGCGCGGGCCTGGCCACGATCGCGGCCGGCCTGCTGCGCCGTGACCACATGCTGCTCACCCACGGAAGCGTCTCGTGGCACAACCACGCCCACGATGTGATCAGCGCCGCCATCTACCTCGACCTGGTCGTCGTCCAGGTGCTGCTGGCCTCGCGTTTCGGCCGCGAACCCCGGACCGGCGAGCCGGACTGGCGGCCCTGGCGGCGCTGGCTGCTGGCCGGCGCGGTGGCCACCGCCGCGGTCCTCGCCGCGTTCGCCGCCGACACCTCCGCGCCCGATGCGGGCGTCCTCCAGCGCGTCGCCGTCACCATCCCCCTGGCGGCCACGGCCGCCGTCGCGGCGCGTCTGGTCAGGACTGCCGGGAGCGGCTTGGCCCTGCACGGCATCGGGCGCCTGATCGCCGGTGACAGACAGTGACATCACCGCCCGTTCGGCAATTCATATGGGTTTGCGAGGGAATTCGACGCCGTACGCGGCCCGGTGCTGGCGGTCTGATCCGGATCGCCGACGCGCGACACGCCCGGCGGGGCCGAACAACGGGAAACGCGGACACGGAGCGCCACTACTTGTAGCATCTCACTCACGAGGCGTAGCGAAGGGCTGTCGACGTGACCGAAGTAACCGTTCAGACCCGCGTAATCGCTCTAGACATGCTGTGGTCGGCCGATGCTCTCGGCCGCAGCGGCGACCTGCTCGACACCGTCTTTGACTGGTCCGACCTCGGTCAGCTCCGCCGCCTGGTGGCGGCACGCTGCGCCACCGCGGGCCTTTCTGGACCCCGGGCGGAGGACTTCGTCCTGGCCATCCACGAGATCGCCGCCAACGCCATCATGCACGGCGGAACGGCGGGCCGACTCATCCTGCGCCGGACGGCGATCGGGCTGCGCTGCCTGATATCCGACACGGCCCCGGTGATCCCCCTAGCCTCTCCGGCCCTGGATAACGTGAGAGAGTTCCGGGTCCCGGACAGCCTGGCGGACGCGCACGACCGGCGCGAGCGCGAGCTGACCGGATATACGGACGGCGGCGGGTCGGCCGGGCGCATGGGCGCCGAATCGGGCCGCGGCCTGTGGCTGGCCGCTCAGCTGGCCGACGAGCTCAACATCAAGTCGGGTCCCGACAGCACGGTCGTGACTCTCTACAAGTACTTCGGTTAAATCGTCAACCTGAGGTTGACGATTTAACGCCGTCAACCTATGGTTGACGTATGGATCAACCACCAGTCAGGCTCGACGATCTCATCGGGTACGTCACGAGCCAGGATGGCACCGCGCTTGACCACGTGTCGGCGGCGGTGCGGATTTCCGACCACCTCGGCGAACTCGCCGACCATCTCATTGGCCACTTCGTCGACCAGGCGCGCCGATCGGGCGCCTCGTGGACCGAGATCGGGCAGTCCATGGGCGTCACCAAGCAGGCCGCGCAGAAGCGCTTCGTGTCGAAGGGCCCGGACCTGAATGAGGCGTTCGGGCGCATCCTGTGGGGGTCGGGAGAGAAGTTCGGGCGCTTCACCGACCGCGCCAAGCGCACGATCATCGGTGCGCGCCAGGAGGCGATCAGGCGGCGTAACGAACAGGTCCTGCCCGAGCACGTGGTGTTCGGCCTGCTGCACGAGCAGGAGGGAATGGCGGCAAGGGCCATCGCGGCGCTCGGGGTGCCGGCCGAGGCGGCCCGCGAGGCGCTGGCCGCGGCGCTGCCGCCGGGCCTGCCGCGCGAACCGGACAAGGGGCACGTCCCGTTTGACTCGCGGTCCAAGGACGTGCTGAAGTTCGCGCTGCGCGAGGCGCTGAGCCTCGGGCACAACTACATCGGCACGGAGCACATCCTGCTGGGCGTACTCGAGGAGGAGGACGCCCAGGGCGGCGGCGCGCTGACCGGGCTGGGCATCACCACGGACCGCGCGCGGGAGTGGCTGATCCCGGAACTGAAGCGGCTGGGCGAGGAAAAGCGCCGCGCTGGTTAGCTGGCGGTGCTGGTTAGCTGGCGGTGCTGGTTAGCTGGCGGTGCGGGCGGAGGGCGGGCGCCGACGGGCGGCTGGGTCCCCGAGGGCGGGCGGCTGCCAGCCCGAGTCGGCGGGATTGAGCGTCGCGCCCGGCGGGACGACCTGGTCGATCCGGTCGAGCACGTCGTCATCCAGCGCCACGCTGGCGCCCGCCAGCAGGTCGGTGAGCTGGTCCATCGTCCGCGGTCCGATGATCGCCGACGTCACGGCGGGGTGCGCGACCACGAACGCCAGCGCCATGTGGGTCAGGGAGCATCCCGCGTCGGCGGAGATCTTGATAAGCTCTTCGACGGCCGCCAGCTTGGCCACGTTCCCGGGCAGCGACGGGTCGAAGCGCTCCGGGATCCGCTGGGCGCGTCCCTTGGTCATGTCCACGTCGGTGTCCCGACGGATGCGACCCGTCAGCCAGCCGCCGGCCAGCGGGCTCCAGACGATGACGCCCATGCCGTACTTCTGGCAGGTGGGCAAGACGCTGGCCTCGATGCCCCGGACGAGGATGGAATAGGGCGGCTGCTCGCAGCGGAACCGGACGTGCCCGCGGTTCTGCGCGACCCACTGCGCCTCGACGATCTGCTCGGCGGGGAACGTGGACGAGCCGATCGCGCGGACCTTGCCGCTGTGGACCAGGTCTGAGAGTGCGGACAGAGTCTCGTCGATGTCGGTGTCCGTGTCCGGCCGGTGCACCTGGTACAGGTCGATGTAATCGGTCTGGAGGCGGCGCAGGCTGTTCTCCACCGCCCTGACGATCCAGCGGCGGGAGTTGCCGCGCATGTTCGGGTCCCGGCCCATCGGGCTGTGCACCTTGGTGGCGAGCACCACGTTGTCGCGCCGGCCGGCCAGCGCCCGGCCCACGATCTCCTCGGACTCCCCCGCCGAGTACATGTCCGCGGTGTCGACGAAGTTGATGCCGGCGTCAAGCGCGGCGTGGATGACCCGGACGCTCTTGTCGTGATCGGTGTTGCCCCACGCGCCGAACATCATCGCGCCGAGGCAGTACGGGCTCACCTTGATCCCGGTGCCGCCGAGCGTCCGCATCCGCATCCTTGCCGCCTTCCTTCACGCCGACCGGCCAGTTCCCCATCTTAGGAACCTCGGCCGCGTCACCGGCCGACGGGAACCGCTCGCCGCTAAGCCCGGCGATGGATGTCAGGGATTGGGCCAGTGCTCCAGGCTCGGCTTGGCCAGGGGCCAGCCAGCCGCCGCCCGCCAGCCTGGCCCTGACCACCAGCACCAAGATCGCGGTATTCTCCCTGCGACTAGCGTCTCCGCAGGCCCGCCGTGTGCCGATAAGCCCGCAGAAACGGTAAAGCAATGATCATGAGCAGGTTCGCCCGAGTTCATCTATTAAGTAGCCAGGAAACAGCAATGGCGGGATTTACCCAAACTCGGCCGTTGCCTAGTTGACCGTGAGAGCGAGCGCGGGAACTAGCTGGTCGGATGGGGTGAGCGAGCCGTGCATACCGAACAGCCTGGACTCCCCGGGCTCCTGGGTGGCGGCTACCACCGCGAAGCTGCCCGCGGCGGCGACCACCACGTCGCCGATCCGGTCGGCCATGCGCGCGTCCACGGGGCCGAACCATCCTTCCTTGATGGCCTCGTCCCTGGGCAGGACCCAGGCGCGCTCGCCGAGCACCTCGCGCCAGGCGGCCAGGACGTCCCCGGCGGCTCCGGGCTGCACGTAGAGGTGCCTGGCCCGCGGCTCGCCGCCGAGCAGGGCCAGCCCGGCGCGCAGTTCAGGTGTCGCGTCCACGTCGAGCCTGTCCTCCGGACCGACGTCCACCATGCCGTGGTCGGCCGTCACGTAGAAGGCCGTCCCGGACGGCAGGGCGTGCGCGAGGTGTTCCGCCAGCCTGTCGACATGCGCCAGCTGGTAGTACCAGGCATCGGAGCCGACCCCGAACACGTGCCCGGTGTTGTCGAGGTCGCCGTGGTACACGGTGACGAACGCGCGCCCGTTCTCCGCCACGGCCACGGCGGCCTGCGCGGCGAGCGCGCCCATGCTGTCGGCGGGCCAGAGTTGCGCGCCGCGCAGGGCGGCAGTCGTCAGGCCCTTGCCGCGGAAGGAGCGCCGGGTCACGTGGACCGCCGCGATGCCGGCGGCCGCGGCGCGCTCGTAGAGCGTCGGGAGCGGCTGCCACTGGCGCGGATCGACCCGCGGATCCCAGCGCAGGCCGTTGAGCAGCCGGTCCTCGCCGGGGATGATGACCTGGTAGCCGAGCATCCCGTGCTGGCCCGGCGGGCGGCCCGTGCCGATCGAGGCGAGGCTCGTCACCGTGGTGGCCGGGAACCCGGCCGTGATCGGCCTTGAGTTGCGGGCGAGCTCGGACAGGAAAGGCGCCGCGGCGGGATGGGCGCGGAGGAGTTCCCAGCCAAGGCCGTCCACGATCAGCAGGCACGCTCTGGTCGCGGGCGCCAGGCCGAGCACATTCACCGGCTCCGGCGTTCCCGGCTCCAGGGACGCAAAGATCGATGCTGACAGGTCAGCCAGGGTCGCGGCCCCGTAGGACGGCACGATCGGCGGATGCTTCGGCTCGGGCGTCATGCGGGAATCCTCGTCTGCTACTCGTGGGTGCCTGCGATCTTCTGCCGGAACATCGTGCCACTGGACGGGCGGCACCGGCAAAGCAGCTCCTTAGTGACTCGCCGCCGAGGTGGCGTCGGAGAGCGCCCGCGCGAAGCCGAGCACCTGCCTGACGGCTTCTTCTCCGTCGGCGGCCTGGCTCACCCGCAGCGAGAAGTCATCGGCCGTGATCGTGCCCAGGTAGCCGTGATCGGCCTCGCAGCTCTCGTCGCCGCAGTGGGCCGGCTCGAGTTCCAGGTGGGACAGGACGTTCCAGCCGATGGTCAGCATGACCTCCGACGGCACGGTGACGCCCGGCACGTAGGCCGCCGGGTCGGGGACCACCCGGGTGAGGGCCACGGACGAGATCTTGGCGAACCTGATCGCCTCGGTGCTCGTCTCGGCACGGGTCGTGGTGTCGGGCTCCTCAGCCGGATGCTCGTCGGTGTGCGAGTACACCAGCCGGGTCGGGGTGAGCGCGAGCACGGTCATGTGCCTGCGCACCTCCATGCCAGGATCGAAAATCGCGTCGTGGTGGACGACGTAGGCCGTGACCGGCTCCGCCCCGATCGCCGAGGCCACCGCGTCCGACACCACACCGGGGTAGTAGCCGTGGTGCTCGATCTCGGCCCACAGACCGTTGGTCGTGACTCGCGTTTCCCTCATGACCCCATCCTGCCCGCTCGCCCGGGATGCTCACGCACCGGACCGGATCTAGGAGGGACTGGCGTGGCCTTCCGTCATCCCTGGCGGCCTGATCCCGGCCAGGTGCAGGATCCGCTCGTCCTCCGGCTCGGGCAGCGCCATCGAGCTTGCGCTCGGTGCCGGCTTGGGCCTGCGCGGCTTACGCGGCCCCGCCCCGCCGCCGCGGCCTCGGTACACGATCAGGCCGTTCACCGGGTCGGGCACCCCGTCCAGCGCCGACCGGACGGCCGGCAGGGCGCGGAACGCCTCCCACTGCTGGTCGGAGTCGAAGAGCACCTCGAACACGACGCCGTACCGATGCTCGTGCCACTCCCAGTGAATGGCGCCGTTGGTGATCGCTGCTTCGGTGAGTTCGTCCTGGTAGGAGTCCTTCCACCGGCGGGCGGGCTGCTCCGCCGCGTCGAAGACCTCGATCGACCACCACTCGGACACGCTCTTCCACCGCCATCCATCCGGTTGAGCCACTTTTGAGATAGTACGTCTCTGGGAGCCCTATCGATAGGCTGCTTCGCCATGAGAGGAAACGGCCTGCGCCTGTCCGTGACGCTGCTCACCGTGATCCCGGCCGGGGATTCGGGCACGGCGCCGGATCGGCGGACGGCAGGTGCCGCCATGGCGTGGGCGCCGGCCGTCGGGCTGCTGCTCGGGGTTATCGCCGCGGCGGTCCTGCTCGGCGCCGATCACCCGCTCGGCCTGGGACCGCTGACCGCCGCCGTGCTGGCGATCGCCGCGCTCGCGCTGCTCACCCGGGGGTTGCATCTGGACGGCCTGGCCGACCTGGCCGACGGCCTGGGCAGCGGCAAGCCCGCCCCCGCCGCGCTGGATATCATGCGCCGCTCGGACATCGGGCCGCTCGGCACCGTCACCGTCGTCCTGGTCGTGCTGGCCCAGGTCGCGGCGCTCAGCCAGGCCGAGGCGTCAGGCGGCGGGCGGGGGCCGGCGGCGCTGATCGCCGCGGTCGTCACCGGCAGGCTGGCGATCACCTGGGCGGGCCGGCATGGCGTGCCCGCGGCCAGGCCCGACGGGCTCGGCGCGCTCGTGGCCGGCACGGTGCGCCCGGCGATCGCGGTGGCGATCACCCTGGGCGCGCTCGCGGCGGCGCTCGCGGCGGCGGTGATCTCCGCGGCGGTGCTCGGCGAGCCGATCGGCTGGACCCTCCCGCTGGCCGTCGTGGCCGGGCTGGCCGCCGCCTTCGGGCTGGAGCGGCACGCGGTGCGCAGGCTCGGCGGCATCACGGGGGACGTCCTGGGCGCGCTGGCCGAGGTCGCCGCCACCGTCGCCCTCGTGGTGGCGGCCGCGGGCCCGCGGTTACCTCCGGAAGCGGTCGCCGATCCGGTGGGCTACGGTCTCGGGCGCCAGGTCGACGGCGCCCTCCCAGTGCAGGCGTTCGAGGAACGTCGAGTCCGAGCGGTAGCAGGCCTTCAGGTTGGAGCGGCAGGCCAGGCGCAGGTTCAGCGGGTAGCCCGCGGTACCTCTGGGCGCACCGTAGATGGCCAGGTTGAAGCTCTCGAACCCCATCTCCGCGTACGCGCCGAGGGCCAGCGCCAGGCCGTGGGCCAGCTCCGCGACGAGATCAGAATCCAGTTCGGCGGGCGAGGACAGGCCCGGGGCGAACGCCCTGATCTCGGCGGGCGCGATCGGGGCGAAGCTGGCCATCCACTCGAGCCGCCCGGTGTTCCCCAGGTATCTCTCTCCGCTGCGGCGCTCGGCGTCGAGGTAGTCGGCGAACCGCTGCGGCGGCACGTCCGCGAGCATGCGCTGGGCGGTCGTCGGCTGGGGGTCGACGATCCCCTGCATGTGGGGATGAAACAGCGAGCTTCCCGAGGGCAGCATGTGGTTGGCGTTGATCGATGACCACCGTGACTCCGGCTCGGCCGCCATCACCGCCCTGGCGAAGGCGACCTGGGTGGTCAGGTTGTCGGCGAGCAACTGTCCGGTGATGGCGCCGACCGGCAGGTAGTGCAGCCTCGGGGAGTAGACCGACACCGAGCTGTGCGATGAGTAGGCGTGCAGGTTCGCGAACAGGACGGCCTCACCGCAGACGATCCGCCCGTCAGGATGGATCCTGGGCGGCAGCATGGGCGTCAGCGCCTCGAGGCGGCCCGGGCAGAACGGGCACGTCGGCTGGGACTCGCGCGCGAACGCCTCCAGGTCGAAGTCGCTGGCGGGCATGAGTCCGCGCTCGGGCAGGATCCGTGAGCTGTGCCCGGTTAGCGGGTCGAAGCGCACCTCGATGACGGCCCGGACGGGCCGACCCGTGCCGGGCTCGATCATCTCGGCGGTCAGTAGCTCCCGCCGCAGCTCCATCTTCCGGGCCTCAGCTGGTGAACCACATGAACTCGGTATTGAGGCCGTACTGGGTCATGCTCGCGAACGAGGCCTGCGGACCCGACAGGTTGTCCTTCCACACCGCGACAAAGTCGGGGCTCGGCTGGAACAGGCCCGGCTGGTTCGCGGTCAGGAAGGACGCCTCGGCCTTCACCGCGGCCGGGTTGCCGCTACTCACTGAGGCGTTGATCAGCGCGTTCGCCGTCGGGTTGTTGTAGTCGCCCTCGTTCAGCGAGCCGGGGCCGTTGAAGACCCCGAGCTGGGTCGGGTAGGTGTCGTCGGTGAAGCCGCCGAAATCCTCCATCGCCCACTTGTTGATGTACGTCTTGCCCGTCGGGACCGGGTCGTCGTAGTAGGTGATGATGTAGTTATAGGTGGCGCTCGACAGGTGGATCGTGATGCCTGCGCCGGCGGCCGCCGAGGCGAAGGCTGTGCACTGCTCGCCGGCGATCGCGGGGGACGAGGTGTAGATCAGGTTGAACGCCAGCTTCGTGCCGGCCGGGATGCCGGCCCCGCAGTCTGAAGGCCCGGTGCCCGCGCGCGCGCACGTATCGGTGCCGGAGGTGTTGATCGTCCAGCCGTGGCTCTTCAGCAGCGAGATCGCGTCGGCGATGCTGTACGGGTACGGGTCAGTCATCGCGTCGGACGGCGTGTACGGGCTCTGGGGCACGGACGGGACGGGGCCGTAGGCCGGGCCGCCCGCTCCGCCGAAGAACGCCTTGATGTAGCCCTGCTCGTCCTCCAGGTGCGCGAGCGCCTGCCGGATGTACAGCTGGCCGATGATGTTGTTGAAGTCACCGGTCGTGTCGGCGAAGTTGTACGTGATGTACGCGAAGCCGAAGTCGGGGTAGCCGAACACGTTGTAGCCGCTCGACTCGACGATCTTCACCTGCTTGATGTCATCCAGTGGCAGGTACCCGATATCGATGCTGTCGGCCCGCACGGCGTCGAACTCGGCCGTGTCGGACGTGAACGGGACGGCCTGGAGGGTGGATATCTTCGCGGCGTGCGGGCCGCCGTAGGCGGGGTTCGGCGTCATGGTGAACGCGCCGGTGCTGCTGTCGAACGCGCTGAGCACGTAAGGGCCGTCCACGACCCGCCACAGCGGGTTCGTGGCGTAGGTGCTCAGCGACATCGCCTGCTTGTTCAGGTAGTTCCAGATCTTCGTCGCGTTCGCGGGCACGGTGAAGTCGAGCAGCGGCCCGCTCGCCGACGCCTTGGCCCAGGCGTGGGCCGGCATCGGGGTGATCTCGGAGAGCTCGTCGTCATAGAACCACCCCGGGTTGACCGCTTTCTTCATGGTGAACACCACGGTGCTCGCGTTGGGCGTGGTGACGCTGGCCACCCCGTCCGGGATCCCGACGCCCGGGCTGTACGGCCCCCAGTTGGCCGGGTCCTCGTCGATGGCGGCCTTGATCTCGTCGAAGAAGAAGAGCACGTCCCTGGAGGTGATCGGCTGGCCGTCGGACCACTTGTAGTTGCTCTTGAGCGTGATGGTGGCGGTCGTGTCGCCGTCGGACCACACCGGGGGGTTAGCCAGGCTCATCGACGGCGTCAGCGTGGGCTCCACCCCGTTGCCGAACCAGTACAGCGGCCGCCACAGCTCGTCCGAGAAATCGCTGGTGTCGTTCACCGAGAACGCGGCGGAGGTCACCAGCGGCAGGATCCAGGTGGGCGCGGCCCCGGGCGGTTCGGCCCAGGTGATCGTGCCCGCGTGCTGCGCGCCGGTCGCGGCGGCCGGGATGGTGCCGAACGCCCCGCCGAGCGCCTCCGACGGCGAGGTGCTCCCGCCGGACTTGCCGCTGCTGGCGCTGCCGCTGCTGCAGGCCGCCAGCGCGGTGAGGCCCGCCACGGCCAAGGCGGCGACCCTGACGCTCGGGCGCGCGATTCTGCTCATCGCCGTACTTCCTCTCGTCGTCTTGCTATCGGGGTCATCGGCGGCGCAGCCGGACGTCCAGGGCGTCGCGCAGCGCGTCACCGATGAGGTTGCAGGCCATGACGGTGGCGATGACGCAGAACCCGACCGGGTAGATCAGCCACCAGTAGCCGTCCAGCATGTACTGCGTCCCGTTGGACAGCAGGTCACCCCAGTCATAGCTGGGGTAGTGCAGGCCGAAGCCGAGGAAACCGAGGTAGGCCACGGCCAGGATGGCGTCCGCCACGTTGAACGTGACGTTGACGATGATCACGCTGAGCGCGTTGGGCAGCAGGTGCCTGTTGATGAGCCGCCATTGGCTGGACCCGGCCAGCCGGGCCGCCGAGACGAAGTCCCGCACCCGCAGCGACAGCACCTCGCCGCGCACCAGGCGGGCCGGGACGAGCCAGGTGAAGCCGCCGAGGATGAGGCTGAGCGACAGCACGGAGGCCCCGTACCTGACCGCCACGATCAGCACGACGAACAGGAAGGGGATCGAGAGCAGGACGTCAACCACGCGCATCAGCGCCGAGTCGAGGAACCCGCCGACCAGCCCGGAGACCGCGCCGTAGAACGCGCCCACCACGATGGCGACGATCGCGGACAGGAAGCCGATCTCCAGTGAAGCCTGGCCGCCCTTCATGATCTCGCCGAGGACGTCGATGCCCTCGTCGTCGGTGCCGAGCGGGTGGCCGGCGCCCGGCGGGGAGTTCGCGATATTGAGGTTGGCGGTCAGCAGGTTGGCGTGGTACACCAGCGGGCCGACGAAGCAGAACAGCACGAAGAAGACCAGGACAGCTACGCCCACGACGGCAAGCTTGTTGCTCGCGAACTCCCTGGCGGCCAGCCGCCAGCCGCTCTGGACGGCGCCGACCTCGCCGCCCTCGGGCGCGCGGTTGATATCCAGCGGCGTGAGGGACGAGGGGCTGGTGCCGGTCAGTGGTGCCTCCTAGGGGTTGCGCTAAGGCCAGCCGGATCCGCGGGTCGGCCACCGTCAGCGCGATGTCCGCGATCAGGTTGCCCAGGACGGTCAGGATCGCGCCGATCAGGGTGTACGCCAGGAGCACCGGGTAGTCCTCGTTCTGGAGGCTGTTGTAGAACAGCAGCCCGAGCCCGTTGTAGTTGAAGACCACCTCGGCGATGAGGTTGCCGGAAAGCAGCGAGGGGATCGACAGCCCGATCAGCGTGATCATCGGCAGGAAGGCGTTGCGGACCAGGTGCCGGAGCAGCACGAGACGTTCGGGCAGCCCCTTGGCCCGGGCGACCTTGATGTAGTCCTGCGCCAGGGTGTCCATGGCCGCGGACCGCATGTACCTGGAGTACCCCGCCAGCACCAGCAGGGTCATGCAGACGATCGGCAGCGTCATCTGCCGCCAGTCGCCGACCACCGTGATCAGGTTGTTGGACTGGCTGGCCTCGTAGCTGAAGATGTGGAACGTCAGCGCGAAGATCTGGATCGCGATCAGGTACAGCAGGTAGTCCGGCATGGCGTAGGCGGTGAACGCCAGGCTGGTGGTCAGGTTGTCGCCGACGGTGTTCCGCTTGACCGCCTGGTAGATCCCGAGCGGGATCGCGATCAGCACGGACAGCACCAGCGAGGTCCCGGACAGGTAGGCGCTCAGCATCCAGCGCTCGTTGAACAGCGCCGCCACGCTCTGGTTCAGCTTGAACGAGTAACCGAAGTTGCCGTGCAGCACTCCGTCCACGTAGTGCCAGTACTGCGAGAACACCGATCCGGCGAACCCGTGCTGCTGGTTCCACACGGCGATCGCCAGCAGCGACGCACGCGGGCCCAGGACCACGCGGGCGGGCGACGGGTAGACGATGTGCAGCAGGCCGAAGGTGAAGATCGAGATGCCGATGAGGATCACGACCGAAGTCCCGCACCGCCGGACTACGTAAGCAGTCAACCGCCACCCTCCTCGCCGCGACCCCCAGGCCGACGGGGCAACGTACCCTCCATTTACCACCCGAAGATGGGGATCGTCTAGACACGTCAGCCCAGCCTTGTCCGCGGAACGGACAGCCCGATCAGGTGACCGCGCCGTCGCTGAAGGCGTTCCGCGTGACCGCCTGGAAGATCCCCCTCACCAGGGGAATACTAGGAAGACACCATGCCAGCCACGCACGACGTGTTCAACCAGCCGCCGCCGCTCGCCGGGTATGACGCCGGCGACGACCAGGCGATGCTGGCCGCGCTGCGCCGCGAAGGCGCGGGCTGGGCGCAGGACGCGATCCGCGACCTCGGCCGCCTCGCCGGATCCGCGCGGGCCCAGGAGCAGGGGCGGCAGGCCAACGAGCACCCGCCGGTGCTGCGGAACTATGACCGCTACGGCCACCGCACCGACGAGGTTGAGTTCCATCCCGCCTGGCACGAGCTGATGACCGTGGCGGTCCGGCACGGCCTGCACGCTGCGCCGTGGCGCGACCAGCGCCCCGGCGCGCACGTGGCCCGGGCGGCGGGCTTCTACGTCTGGGGCGCCGCCGAGGCCGGGCACCTGTGCCCGATCTCGATGACCTACGCCATCGTCCCCGCGCTGCGGAACGCGCCGGACCTCGCCGAGCGCTTCGAGCCCCTCCTGGCCGCGCACGAGTACGACTTCGGCCTGCGGGCTCCGGAGACCAAGCGGGGCCTGCTCGCGGGCATGTCGATGACCGAGAAGCAGGGCGGCTCCGATGTCCGGGCCAACACCACCCGGGCGGTGCCCGCGGGCGACAGCACGAGTTACGTCCTGACCGGGCACAAGTGGTTCACCTCGGCGCCGATGGGCGACCTGTTCCTGGTGCTCGCCCAGGCGCCGGGCGGGTTGTCCTGCTTCCTGCTGCCCAGGGTCCTGCCGGACGGCACCAGGAACGGCATGCGCCTGCAGCGCCTGAAGGACAAGCTCGGGAACCGGTCGAACGCGTCGGCCGAGGTCGAGTACGACCAGGCGGTGGCCTGGCCGGTCGGCGAGGAGGGCCGCGGCGTCCGCACCATCATCGAGATGGTGAACATGACCAGGCTGGACTGCGTGCTCGGCGCCGCGACCGGGATGCGGGCCGGGGTCACGCTCGCGGCGCACCACGCGAGATACCGGACGGCGTTCGGCCGGGCGCTCGCGGACCAGCCGCTCATGGCCGGCGTGCTCGCCGACCTGGCGATCGAGTCGGAGGCCACCACGACGGCGGCGTTCCGGCTGGCCGGGGCGACCGACCGGGCGGCGCGCGGGGACGAGCAGCAGGCCGCGTTCCGCCGCGCGGCGCTCGCGGCGACGAAGTACTGGGCGTGCAAGCGCGCCCCCGGGCACGCCGCGGAGGCGCTGGAGTGCCTGGGCGGTAACGGGTACGTGGAGGAATCCGGGATGCCCCGGCTGTACCGGGAGGCGCCGCTGGGGTCCATCTGGGAGGGCTCGGGCAACGTGGCCGCGCTCGACGTGCTCCGCGCCGTGACGCGGCAGCCCGAGACGGCCGAGGCGTTCTTCGCCGAACTCGACCTGGCGGCGGGGGCGGACCGCCGGCTGGACCAGGCGGTCACCCGGCTGCGCAAGGAACTCGCCGACCCCGACGAGGCGCGCGCCCGCCACCTGGCCGAAGCCATGGCGCTCGCCCTCCAGGGCGCCCTGCTCGTCCGGCATGCTCCCCCGGCCGTCGCCGACGCGTTCGCCGCGTCCCGCCTGGCCGACGACTGCGGGTCGTGGGGCCGCGCGTACGGCACGCTCCCCTCCGGCGTCGACACCGCCGCCATCGTCGCCCGGGCCACTCCCGAAATCCTGGCCGGCTGACGGGCTAGAGCGATGAGCGACGTCCTGAACCGGCCCGCCCCGCCGCCCCCGCTGACCGTGCGGTACGGCCCGCGGCCCGAGCACGTCATGGACCTGAGGCTCCCGGCGAGCCCGCCGGCCCGCGGCGCCGCGCCCCTGATCGTGCTCGTCCACGGGGGATTCTGGCGCCCCGCGTACGACCGGAGCCACCTGGGACCGATGGCCGACGCGCTCGCGGCGGCCGGGTGCGTCGTCGCCGTCCCCGAGTACCGCCGGGCGGGAATGGCCGAGGAGGGCTGGACGGGAACCTTCGATGACATCGCCGCGGCCCTGGACCAGGCCGGCCCGCTCGCCGAACCGCACGGCGCCGACCCCGGCCACCTCACCTGGGCGGGTCACTCGGCGGGCGGTCACCTCGCGCTGTGGGCGGCGGCGAGACCGGGACTGCCGGCCGGGGCGCGCTGGCGGGGACCGTGTCCGGCCGCCCACGTCGTTTCACTGGCGGGCTGCAATTCATTGCGCCTGTGCGCGGAATGGAATCTGGGCGCCGGGGCGGCGCGCAACCTGATGGGCGGCAGCCCAGACGACGTCCCCGAACGTTACGCGCTCGCCGACCCGGCCGCGCTGCCCCCTCCCGGCGTTCCCGTCACGCTCGTGCACGGGACCGGGGACGACATCGTTCCGGTCGCTATGAGCCGGCTGTTCGGCGTCGGACGACTCGTCGAGATCCCCGGCGCCGGCCATTTCGACCTCGTCGATCCGGTGAGCACCGCCTGGCCCGACGTCCTTGCGGTGCTGACCGGCATTCATTCGCCGTCGTAAAAAGCGCTGTGTCCTCCTGCGTTCTGGCGATGCAGGAGGACACAGCGTCCGCGAAAGGCCGATGCCGCAGCCCGCGACACTAGTTCCCGGTGGCGGCCCGGAACCTGACGACCAATTCGGCTGGCACTCGACCGCGGTCCTTGACCTCGATGCCCTGCGCCTTGGCCCACTCGCGGACCTCCGTGGTGTTGAGGCCGCTGGCCGAGGACCTGCGCCCGCTCCTGACCGGCCGCCGGGCCGCAGCCCCGCTGCTCCGCCGCGCGGCCTCTACGTACCTGGCCAATGCCTTCCGCAGCGCCTCGGCGTGCTCCGCGTTTAGGTCGATCTCGTAGTCCGTACCATCCAGCGCAAAGCGGACCGTGCCCTCGGCAGCACTGCCGTCGATGTCATCAATGAACAAGGTCTGAATCTTCTGGGCCACGTGCACTCCGTTCCTGTCGTTTGAATAGTG
This sequence comes from Streptosporangiaceae bacterium, assembly GCA_035505275.1. GTDB lineage: Bacteria > Actinomycetota > Actinomycetes > Streptosporangiales > Streptosporangiaceae > Palsa-504. Next base: position 71,360 of record DATJQX010000131.1, read on the forward strand.
CACCACAATAGATGATAGGCGCCGGATAAGCCCACAGCGGGTCCCCCGCTTGAATGAGTTGGGGCATATGCCGACCTGACGCCGCCGTAAACACCCTTGTTTTGGCTCGATCTTTGGTACCTGAGGCCGTCCGACATCGCGATATTTCCGTCCGGCGCCCGTGAACTACCCAGTGTCACTGATCATCGGAATTGGACACCGGCGCGAAATTGGTCCCCTGACCGTCGCCGTCCTGACCCGCTACGGCGCCCTGGCCCCGCAGCCGTTGCACTACGCAGTTCGCTGAAGCGCCTGGCGGCCGAGCCGGGGACGGGGACTGGGGAGGATCGCCACCGCTCGTTCGGCCAAAATAATCCGGGGCGCGGTCGGTTGGCTACGTACGGTGCCCGGTGGGGCTGGGTTTTGCTTGCGGGGTTCAAGCAGAGCTAGCGTGCCAGGCATGGCAGCGGATGGGCGGCGGCACATAATCGCGATCGGCGGCGGCATGCTCATGCCGGATGACCGGATCCCCGTGCACATGGAGCACGCGCTGCGCGTGTCCGGGGCGCGCGATCCGCGGCTATGCGTGGTGGGCACGGCGGGCGGGGATGACCCGCGGTGGCCGCTGGCGATGTACGACCGGTTCGCCGGGCACGCGGCCCGGCTGAGTCACCTGGCGCTGTTCCCGATGCCGAACGTCGCCGACCTCGAGGACCTGCTGCTGTCGCAGGACGTCATCTTCGCCGGCGGCGGCAGCGTGGCGAACATGGTGGCGGTGTGGCGGGTGCACGGGCTCGACGTGATCATGCGCAAGGCCTGGCAGGCGGGCATCGTGCTGAGCGGGTCAAGCGCCGGGGGGATCTGCTGGTTCGAGGGGGGCACGACGGATTCGTTCGGTCCTCAGCTGAGGGCGTTCACCGAGGGGCTCGGGCTGCTGCCCGGCAGCTACTGCCCGCACTACAACTCCGAGCCCGGCCGGCGGCCGCTGTACCAGCGGCTCGTCGCGGACGGCACGCTGCCCGGCGGGATCGCCTGCGACGACGGGGCGGCCGCGCACTTCACCGACGACGTCCTGACGGAGCTGATCGCGGACCGGCCGGGCGTGAGCGCCTACCGGGTGGTTGCGTCGCCGGACTCCGGGGTCACGGAGACTCGGCTCGAGACCCGGAACCTGGCCGAGGGCGGACTCGGCTAGGGGCGGCCGTCCGGGTTATCGGCGGCCGCGGGGGCCAGCCACATCGAGACGTGCGCGGGCTGGAACGCGCTCTCGGTCACGCCGAGCAGGTCGAGCCGGAGGGCGTCGAGGTCGACGGTGTGCCGCAGCCGGGCCGTGAAGGCGGCCACGACGGCCTCGGCGTCGTAGCGGGAGCGGTTGAACCGGCGGTCGACGATGCGCTGCACCCGGCGGCGCAGCGGGTTGAACAGCGCCGCGATGACCAGCGTCGCGGCGGCCACGGCCCACGAGCCCTTGACCGGCAGCACCCGGGTGGCCAGCAGGACCAGGCCGGCGAACACGCCGCCGAGCAGGGCCGTGATCAGCGCGTAGGAGACCACCCGGCTGATGATGCGGTTGAGCTCGTACAGCCGGTACTTCAGCACCGCCACCGCGAGGCAGGCGGGCAGGGCGGCCGTGCCGAGGATGGCCAGCGCGTTGGTCACCGACTGGTTATTCCAGCCGGGGATGGCCTGCACGGCGAACGTGGCGATGAACACGCCGAAGTACGCGAACACGAAGATGGCCGCGCCGCTGTAGAGCCACTTGAGCTGCTGGCGGTACACGCCGCTGGCGTGCCGGTAGGTCGGTATCTGGACAGCCAGCCAGGCCGTCCAGCTCGCCAGGGTCCCGACGATTACCACCACGCTGAGGACGCGCATCACGGGGGGTGACGGGTTGGCCAGGCTCCCGCTGGCCTGGATGCGGACGTCGCCCCCGGCGGCGACCAGCACCCCGCGGCACGAGGTGGCCAGGCCGACCAGCAGCCAGCCGACCGCGGCCACCGAGGCGGCCCGGTGCCACCGGCCCGCAGGCAGCGCCCCGTCGGGGAACAGCCACAGCAGGAGCGTGACGGAAACCAGGAACAGCGGCCAGCATTCCTGGAAGACCACCGCGACCCAGCCGGCCGGCAGGGTCCCGTGGTGGATCCGGTAGTCCAGGATGAGGTACTGGCTGGTGGGGGCGACCTCCACGATGATGATCGCCAGCAGCAGCCACCCGATCGGATTGCGCGGCCTGCGGGTGGCGAGCAAGGTCCCCACCGCGGTCGCGGGCACCACGCCGGCCGCCCCGACGAACGCGTCGGCCACCGGTCCGCCGGTCCCTGGCTGGTGAGTGAGGTGGTCCAGCACGACGGAGGCCGCGCCGAGCCCGAGAATGACCACGCCGAGCGCGACCGCCAGCGCCGGCGCGACGCGCCGCGACCACATAGACCCCGGACTCACACGTCCAACTGTAGACAAGCAGCGTCCGGGAAACGTTACGGCTACGTCCGCCTGGTCGCGCGGTAGAGGGACCAGGCCAGCGCGGCGAAGGCGGCCAGCGGGACGAGCCACCAGGCGCTCACGTGGGCCGCGTGGGCGAGCAGCGCGGTGAGGCCGAGCGCGACCACCACGATCGCCGCGACCTGCCAGTCATCACCGATCACGAAGTCGTACCAGAAGGCTCCGAACGACTTCAGGACCCGCAGCATCAGCCCGTCACCCCGCCCGATTCCGGCACCGGCGTCGCGGCTGGCGGGCCGAGGCCGGCGGGGGCGCGGTAGCGCCGCAGCCACCCGACATAGGCGAGCGCCACCACGGCCACCACGGGGACGATCACCAGCAGCGCGGCGTCACCGCCGGGCCAGCGGACCCCGGCGCCCTCGGCGCCCCAGAACGAGCCGAACGACGTCAGCATGATCCCGACGGCGAACTTCATCGCGTTCTCGGGCACCTTGGCCAGCGGGGCCCGCACCGCGATCCCGGTGACGGTCACGACCACCACGGCGATCGCGGCGCCCAGGACGGCGGCACCGAGGTCGCGCTGGTTGTCCCCGAACGTGATCACGATGAACACGACCTCGAGCCCCTCGAGCAGGACCCCCTTGAACGCCAGGGTGAACGCGTACCAGTCGCTCACCCGGCCCCGGGACGAGACGGGCGCGGCCTTCGCGGCGGCCACCTCGCGCAGGTAGGCGCTGGCCTCGTCGTGCAGGGCCTTGTGCCCGGTGGCGCGAAGGATGGCCTTGCGCAGCCACTGCAGCCCGAAGATGGCCAGCAGGGCGCCGACCACTAGCCTCAGCGTCGCGAGCGGGAGCAGCGTGATGGTCGGCCCGAGGACGCCGACGACGGCGGCCAGCACCAGCAGGGCGGCGGCCATGCCCTGGAACGTGGATCGCCACTGGCGGGTCAGGCCCGCGGCGAGCACGATCGTCAGGGCTTCGATGGCTTCCACCGCGCACGCCACGAAGACGGTCAGGACGAGGGGAAGCGCGGCCGTCATGAGACCTCCTCCAGGCCGGGTGCCTTGCTTGGATCAGCGACAATGTTCGGGTGAACGATACGACTGCCGACAAGGCGGCGAGCGCCAACTGGCTCCTGCTTATATACCGGGTCCCGCCGGAGCCGACCAGGCTCCGTTCCACGGTATGGCGGCGCATCAAGAGCCTGGGTGCCATCTACCTGCAGAATTCGGCCGCCGCGCTGCCGGCAAGCCCGGCCACCGAGCGCGCGCTGCGCAAGCTGAGGCGAGAGATCCTCGACATGTCCGGGACGGCGGTGCTGCTGTCGTGCGAGGTGCTGGCCGGCGAGCCGGACGTCCATGACGCGTTCCAGGCGGCCAGGAACGACGAGTACGAGGAGATCGTGGACCGCTGCGAGGACTTCCTCCAGCAGGTCAAGAAGGAATACACGGACAACCACTTCACGTACGCCGAACTCGAGGAGAACGAGGTCGACCTGGTCAAGCTGCGCAACTGGTTCGCCAAGGTGCGGGAGCGCGACGCCTTCGACGCCGAGGGCCGGAGCGCGGCGGAGAAGGCCCTCGAGACGTGCATGCAATCGCTTGAGGCCTACGCCGCCCGGGTCTACGCCGAGGAAGCCGAGAGCCGGTGACGACTGCCCCCGTACCGCCCGCACCGCCGCCTCCTCCTGAGGTTTCATGAGGATTGCAACCGTTGTTAGGTTACACTAATAACCGCCGTCATGGCCAACTTGTGACCGTTGCTTCATCCTTACGTCAGCTACTGGACAACTGGCGTACGAACGGCCTGGCCACACTCTGATCCATGATTCGCAACGACCGGCGCATCGGCATGCGCCTGATGGCTGGGCTGGCGAGCGCGTGCCTGCTGGCCCTGGCCGCCTGCTCCTCTTCAAGCTCCAGCAGCTCAAGCTCGGCGTCTAGCTCGACCTCGGCATCGGCCTCGACGGCCGCCAAGGTCACGCTGGTCGTGTATTCGGCCCAGGGCTACGACTCGGCCATGACCAAGGCGTTCACTGCGGCCACTGGCATTCCCGTCAGCCTCGACGACAACTCCACCGGCCCGCTGCTCACGCAGATCGAGGCCTCGAAGAACAACCCGCACTGGGGCCTGCTCTGGGTGGACGGCGCGACCGCGTTCGCCGGCCTGGACACCCAGGGCCTGCTGATGAAGGGCTTCGAGCCCAGCGTCGCGTGGAACAGCCTTGGCACCCAGTCGCTGCCGGCGGACAAGAGCTACGTCCCGACCGGCGTCACCCTGATGGCGGCGCTCGCCTACAACAAGAACAAGGTGCCGCACCCGCCGACCACCTGGGCGCAGCTCCTGCTCCCGCAGTGGAAGGGGCAGGTCGGCATGAACGACCCGTCCCAGTCGGGCCCGACCTTCCCGTTCATCGCCGGGATGATGAACTACCTGGGCGGCGTCAGCCAGGGTGAGTCCTACTTCAGCAAGCTCAAGGCCAACGGCCTGATCATCCACCCGACCAACGGCCCGACCCTGCAGGCGCTCACCAGCGGGCAGATCAACCTGGCGCTGGTGCAGAGTTCCGCGGCGATCGGGGCCGCGCTCGGCGACAAGAACATCGGCATCGCCTACCTGCCCCCGGTTACCCTGCTGCCCAGCGCGATCGGCATCGACGCCAAGGCGCCGGCCGCCGAGCAGGCCGAGGCGGAGAAGTTCATCGAGTTCGTCCTCTCCCCCGCCGGCCAGCACGTCATGCAGACCGGTGACCCGACCGGCGACTCGCTGTATTACCCGGTCATCCAGGGCGTCAACCCGCTGCCCGCGCTGCCGCCGCTGTCCAGCGCGACCACGCAGACGATCAACCCCTACACCTGGGGGCCGCAGGAGGCCACCATCAACACCTGGTTCGACGGCACCATCGTCCGTTGATCAGCAGGACCGTCCCCGGGGGGACGACGCCCCCGGGGACCTCCCCGCGCACGGGGGGGCTCCGCGCCCCCCCGTTCCCCCCTCGGCCGACCTTCCTGAGATCCACGGCGCGGTTTGGCATGCCGCTGTTCTGGCTGCTGCTCGCCGCGTTCATCCTCCTGCCCTGCGCGTGCTTCCTGGTGCTCGCGATCTCGCCGCGGCTGTTCAGCCAGGGCAGCCAGTGGTTCACCCTGACTTACCTGCACCAGGCGCTCACGGGCGCCACCGCGGTGGCAATCACCAACTCGCTGTGGGTCAGCAGCGCGGCCGCGGCGATGGGGATCGCCATCGGCTTCCCCGTCGCCTGGCTCGTCTCGCGCACCACCCTGCCCGGGCGGCGGTTCGTCCCCGGTGCCATGTGGCTGGTGCTGCTCCTGCCGTCCTGGCTGCCCGCCCTGGGCTGGGAGCGGATCGTGCAGCCGGACGGCGTGATGTACCGGCTCGGGCTGGACTGGCCGTGGGTCACCCACCTGATCATGGGCCCGTTCGGCGTCGTGCTGCTGCTCGGCCTGCGCTGCGTGCCGTTCAGTTACCTGGCCATCACCGCCGCCCTGGCGGGCCTGGGCCAGGAGTTCGAGGACGCCGCCCGGGTGCACGGCGCGAGCCGCCTGGCTGCGATGCGGCTGATCGTGCCGATCCTGGCCCCGGCCATCTGGTCCGCGCTCGCGATCGGGTTCGCCGAGTCGATCAGCGACTTCGGCGTGGCCGCCACGCTGGCCTACAACTCGAACTTCTCCCTGGCCACCTACCAGCTGTACGCCGCGATCGGGAACTTCCCGCCGTCGTTCCCGCTGGCCGCCGGCATGGGCTGGCTGCTCGTGGCCGCGGTGGCGATCCCGCTGGCGCTGCAGGCCCGGGCGCTGCGCGGCCGGTCGTACGCGGTGCTGTCCGGCCGCACCCGGCAGGCGGTCCGCCGTGAGCTGCGCGGCTGGGGCCGGGTGCTGGCTGCCGGGGGCGTGGCGCTGTTCTTCGTGGTGGCGCTGGGGGTGCCGGGCTTCGGCGCGGTGAGCGCCTCGCTACTGGCCGACTACGGCGGCTCGTTCAGCCTCACGCTGGCCAACTACCACGCGCTATTCGCCCAGACCAACCTGGCCGCGGCGGCCGGCGGCGGGCTGCTCAGCCCGATCGAGCGCTCGCTCGGCTACGGAGCCGTCACGGCGACGATCACCGTGGCCGGCGGGTTCATCGCCGCCCGCCTGCTGGCCCGGCGCCGGACCAGGGCTACCAGCGCGCTGGACTTCCTGCTGCTCGCCTCCGTGGCGCTGCCCGGCGTGGTGTTCGGCGCAGGCTACATCTTCGCCTACAACCTGCCGGTCATGTCCCGGCTCGGCATCAACCTGTACCAGACGGTCACGCTGCTGATCATCGCCTACAGCGCGTCCAGCCTGCCGACCAACGCGCGGGTCCTGGTCGGCGCGGTGTCCCAGCTGCAGCCGTCGCTGAAGGACGCCGCCCGCGCGCACGGGGCGGGCGCGCTGGTCGCCTGGGCCCGCGGGGTGCTGCCCGTGGTGTCCCGGCCGATCGTGATGGCCTGGCTGTTCACCTTCTGCGGCGTGTTCCTCGAGCTGCCGCTGTCGCAGTTGCTCTACGCGCCGGGCTCGCCACCCGCCTCGATCGCCATCGAGGACAACCTGTCCACCTACCACTTCGGGGTCGGCATGGCTCAGTCGGTGCTGGCCGTGGCGATCGCCCTGGCCGCGGTCGGCGCGGTGCTCGGCGGGTACCGCCTGCTCGCTCCGGCCGGATGGCGCCGGATCGGCTCGGCAATAGGAGGCGGCCGTGGCTGACCCCATCGCGATCGAGAACCTGGGCAAGACCTACCCGGGCGGCAACCAGGCCCTCCGCGACGTCTCCCTGCACGTGGACCCGGGCACGTTCCTGGTCCTGCTCGGACCGTCCGGCTCGGGCAAGACCACGCTGCTGCGCTGCCTGGCGGGCATCGAGCGGGTCACCTCGGGGCAGATCACCATCGGCTCCCGCATGGTAGCTGCTGACCGCGTGCACATCGCGCCGGACCAGCGTGACCTGTCCATGGTGTTCCAGGACTACGCCCTGTGGCCGCACCTGTCGGCCCGGGACAACGTGGCCTTCGCGCTGCGGCGCCGCCGGGTTTCGCGGGCGGATTGCCGGTCGCGGGCGACGGAGATGCTTTCTCGTGTGGGCCTGGGCGCGCTGGCCGACCGGTACCCGAACGAGCTGTCCGGCGGCGAGCAGCAGCGGGTCGCGCTGGCCCGCGCGCTCATCGCCGACACCGGCCTCATCCTGTGCGACGAGCCGCTGTCCAACCTGGACGCCGACCTGCGCGAGCGCATGCGGGTGGAGATCTCCGCGCTAGTCCGCGAGGCGGGCGCGACCACGGTCTACATCACTCACGACCAGGCGGAGGCGTTCGCGCTCGCCGACATGGTCGGCGTGCTCGAAGAGGGCCGGCTCGTGCAGTTCGGCACGCCG
>DATJQX010000132.1:0-26760 GCA_035505275.1 Streptosporangiaceae bacterium
CGATCTGGGTGGACGGCGTGCCGCTGGATGCGCTGGTCGCGGAGCTGGGATCCAGCCGGAATGCCCTGTACAAGACGATGTTCGACGCACGACGTAAGCTGCGGGCCAGCCTGGTCGCCAACGGATACCTGCACGAGAACCCGGTGAGGCACTCATGAACAGCTGGCCGGAACTGGACCGCTTCCTGCAGACCGACCCGCGCGACGCGGGATGCGACAAGGCGATGGAACTGCTCCACCTGTACGCGGAAATGGCGGTCGCCGATCCCCGCGCAGCGGAGCTGGCGTACCCGGAGGTGGCCGCGCACCTGCGGGCCTGCGGCCCGTGCGCCGAGGACCTCGAGGGGCTGCTCGCGGCCGTCAGGACCGACCTTACAGAACAATGACCGCCCGCGGTGACCGCGGCTTTTCTCCGGGGCCCAGCCTGGCTGCCGCCCAGCCGCATGTCGGCTGAGACCGGCAGCACCGGCGGGAACGCTATCGCCGTCTACGACAGGGCTTGCTGGCACCTGCCTCGGCGGGGAGGGCGTCGCCGTTTCCTGATCCCGGGGACGCTGCCCGCCCCTCGGCGGGCAGCGGCTCCCGTGTGACGTCTCCGGGGACGGCTGGTAAGGCGCCGCCTTGTAAGTCAGCATGAAACGGCCGACTCCGGTTCTGTCCGTAAGGTAGCCGCTTGGCTTGTGTCGTGGGTCATCCGACGCTGGTCGTAGGTGCTGCACCCAGGCAGCGGACGGAGCCACAGGCAGAAGGGAGCCGACCGTCATGACCAGTGTGCCAGCGGCGCCGGAGCTGATCCATCTTGGAATGGACACCTCGGTAAACGAGATCGTGGTGGCGGTGCTGCGGTCCGGGCAGGAGATCCCGGTCGTGGACCGTATCCCGGGTGATGAGGAATCGGTGCGGCGGGTGATCGGCCGCTTCCCCGACCGGCGGCTGCTATCGGCCTGCCATGAGGCCGGCCCCGTCGAGCAGGCCGAACGCGTCCTCCGCCATGTCGTCCAGCGAATAGACGGCGGAGGAGACGTCACCGCGCGTCATGGCGGCCATCGGGTCGGCCCCGACGTGGTCACCACCGGGAGCCTCCCGTTTCCGCGCCGGCGAACATCAGCCCCGACAGGCCATCGCGCTCGGGCTCCGTGAGGGGGACGGTCTGGCCCGCGACCGCCTTCACCATGACGCAGGCGGCCAGCGCGACGCACACTCCGTCCTGGTAGGCGGCCTCGTCCAGCGCGAAGGACGAGCCGCCGACCCGGGCCACGGCCGAGGCCACCTCAACCGAGCCGGGGTACCGCGCTTGGGCGATGAATTCGATCGTGATGGTCGCGAGCATCATGGTCAGCTCGGGCACGGTTGGCAGGCCGAACACCCGGCGGACGATCTCGGCGCGACCCTCCTCGAACAGACGGCCGAAGGCCACGTTATTGAGGTGGCGGTTCGTGTCCATGTCACTGAACAGGGTCCGGTAGGTGAACCGTACGGGGTAACTACCTACGTCAAGCCGGGCGGCCTGCTCGCTCAGGCGGGTCATAGGCGGTTACCTCGTTTCGGCCGGCCTGCGGGCAAGCGTATAGCCGTCCGCCGTCAGAACCGCGGGGACCTCGGCTGGTCGTTCGGGCTCAGGTCGGCGTCGCCGCCGTGATGATCAGGCGGCAGGCCGGCGAACATGCCGTGCAGGGTGGCGACGCCGTCCACCGTCGCGCAAGCGGCGAGGACGAGCTGTCCGCCCTCCGCTTCCACCGTCCACTCCGCCCAGGAGCAGCATTCGTTCTCCGCCGTCGCGAGCGCGCGCAGCTCTTCCTCGGCGCCGGGCTCGGGGCGGAAGCAGATGCGAAGGCCGTCCGCGGTCTCGTCGCGTTCGGTCATCGCCAGTGCTGCGAGCCGCTGCCAGCGGCCGCGACGTGCCGCGAGGTCGGCCGAGGTCAGCGTGCAGGCGATCGTGGTCATGGTCAGCCTCCTGGTTCGTGCGGGGTGGCCCGGCCATCGTCGATGTTAAAGTCGGCTTGATGTCAAATCCCGGCGCGCCGCGACTGACCATCGGCGAGCTAGCCGCCCTGGCCGGCAAGCGCCCGTCGCTGATCCGCTACTACGAGCAGATCGGCCTGCTGCCCCCGCCGGCGCGAGTCAGCGGGCAGCGCCGGTACGACCCGGGCACGGTGCGCACCCTGGCCGTGATCGACACCGCGCAGCGCGCCAGCCTGACGCTCGCCGAGATCAAGACCCTGCTGTCCGCATCGCCAGGCGACGATGCAGCGATCGCCAGGCTCCGCGAGGTAGCCAGCCGGAAGCTTCCCGAGATCGCGGCCCTGATCGAGCGTACCGAACTCGTCCGCACCTGGCTCGAGTGCGCCTCCCGCTGCGAATGCCCGAATCTCGACGACTGCCACCTCTTCGACGACCCGCCACTTTAGGCCTTTCTTCCGGCGTGTCGCCGCGCTTCGAAGTAAGTTTTTCGCCATCATGTTTGATGGTAAGAATCTAGCCGAACGGGCGGTGGTGCATGGCTCAAGAACCGGTCCCAGGCGCCGGGCAGGACGAAAACCCGGCCCGGGACTGGCGGCTGGTGCCGTCCGCTGAGACCGACTGGATGGACGACGACGAGTGGGCGGCGTACCAGGCGTCATCGACGGGAGAGGAGCCGGACGACCCGGACCTGGAGCAGGACCCGGACCACAGCCCGCCACCCGGCCTGACCGGCACGCAGCTCGCCGAGCTGATCACCGGGGCCCGCGAGATCCGTACCGCTGGGTTCGGCGAGGGCACCCCGTTGGACGCCGCTCCCGGGGGTACCGCGCTGATGGGGTTCGCCGATGCGGCGGCCGGGGCCGATGACCGGTACCCGGGCTGTGATGATGATGGGCTGGTCGGCGCGGTGTGCGCGTGGGACCGGGTGGAAGCGCACGCCGCGGCGCGCAAGCACGCCGCGGTGGCCGAACTGGTCCGCCGCCGTCCCGTGCCTGGCTGTGCCGTGGAAGGTGAGGAGCAGATCCCCGAATGCTGGGATGAGTTCGTCCCGGATGAGCTGGCCTTGGCGCTGGCCGAGTCGCGGTGGTACACCGAGGGCCTGCTGGATCTGGCGTGTGACCTGGCGGCGCGGTTGCCCGGCACAGCGGCGGCATTCCGCTCAGGGACACTGCGGCAGCGCAAGGTGGAGATCATCGTCCGCGCCACGGCGTTGCTGGATGAGGCTGAGTCGCGGGCGGCGGAAGCGTTGGTACTGGGCCGGGCCGCGAAGCTGACTTCGGGCGGGCTGCGGGCGGCGATCGCCCGGGCGGTGATGCAGGTCGCGCCGGAAAAGGCGAGGAAGCGCCGGGAGGAGGCGGCCAAGGAAGCCAGGGTGGAGCGGTGGGCGGAGGACTCCGGCAACGCAGCCATTGCCGGGCGCGAACTGCCGTCGGCCGAGGTGCTGGCCGCTGATCAGCGGATCACCTGGTGGGCGCAGCAGCTCAAGACGGCGGGGCTGGCCGGGGACATGGACGAGCTGCGGGCCCGCGCCTACCTGGACATCCTGCTCGGCATGGACTCAAGGCCCAGCCCGGCGCCAGGGGGCGGCCAGGACAACCCGGACGACGGGGAGGATCCGGGCGATAGCGGGCCTGGCGGTCCGGGAGGGGGCCGGTGGGGGCCACCGGGACCCGGCGGGCCGGGCGCAGGCCCGGCGGACCGAGGTCCGCAGTTCGGCGGGTTGCCGCCCGGGTTCGTCGGCCGGGTGAACCTGACCGTGCCGCTGGCCACCGCGCTCGGGCTGGCCGGACGCCCCGGCGAGATCCCCGGGATCGGCCCCCTCGACCCGGCGCTGGCCCGTGACCTGGCCGCGGCCGCCGCCCGCAACCCGCGGACCAGCTGGTGCGTGACGTTCACCGACCAGGACGGCCACGCCATCGGACACGGCTGCGCCCGACCCGAACCCCGGTCAGCCAGCGCGAAACGTGACAGAACCGGTGCCCTCGACGGCCGTGATCCACCCGCCGGAAGCGGCGAAACCGGAGAACAGGAGTTCACCTTCACCCCGGCAGGCGGGCCCGGCCCGCCCGGCGGGTACGGAACCTGGCGGCTGTCCAGTGGTGTAGCCGGGCAGCCGGACCTGCTGGTTGCCCTCGAGCCGATCGCCGGGGAATGCGATCACCGGCACGAGGCTAAGGGCCACGATCCTGGGGTCCTGCTGCGGCACCTGACTCAGGTCCGGTACGCCAGTTGCACGTCGCCGGCCTGCCGGCGTCCGGCCGCACGCTGTGATTTCGAGCATGGCGTGCCGTACGAGGCGGGCGGCCGGACGTGTCTGTGTAATGGCGATCCGAAGTGTCGGCATGATCATCGACTCAAGCAGCACCCGCGGTGGCGCGCCGACCGGCTCGCCGACGGGACCATTCGCTGGACCGCGCCCTCCGGGCGGCACTACACCGCCGAACCGACCCGGCACCCCATCTAAGGTGCACCGGGTCGGTCGGCCTCACGCCTGGACCCCGGCGGAGCCGTCTTGCTGGGATGGTGTGGCCTACGGGCGCACCTCGTAGATCAGGTTGAACGGCGTCTGTGTGGCGCGCCGGAACCTGGTGAAGCCGGCCTCGGTCACGACCTGCCTAATGGCCGCCTCGCCGGCCTGGGCGCCAAGCGCGTAACCGCCCGCCTGGGACATCGCGTTCGGCACGCACAGCATGGTGGAGAAGTTGTAGTACATGCGCCCGACCGGGTTCATGTTCCCTGCGGCGTCGTCGGCTGCGGCAGGCTCGACGACCAGCCAGGTGCCGTTCGGCTTGAGGGCCTGCCGGATGTGCCGGGCCGCCCCGAGCGGGTCGCCCATGTCATGCAGGCAGTCGAACGTGGCGGCCAGGTCGTAGCCCGAGCCGGAGAACGACGAGGCCGAGGCGACTTCGAAGCTCACCCGGTCGGCGACGCCCGCGTCTCCGGCCCGCTTGCGGGCCAGCTCGACCGACTGATCGTGATAGTCCGATCCGGTGAATACCGAGTTCGGGTACTCCTGCGCGAGCAAGACGGTCGACGCGCCGAGCCCGCAGCCGATGTCGGCAACCTTGGCCCCGGCCTGCAGTTTCTCGGCCACGCCGTCCAGCGCGGGAATCCACGACGGGATCAGGTTGGCGATGTAGCCGGGGCGGAAGAACTGCTCGCAGCCGACGAAGACGTCCTCGTGGTGCTCGTGCCAGCCGAACCCGGTGCCGGAGCGGAACGCCTCGGTGATCCGCGCTTCGGCGCGCAGCGAGCCGAGGGCCAGGACGAACGCGCCGGGGACGTAGACGGCGCCGTCCGGGTTGGCCAGGGCGAACGCCTGTTCCTCGGTCATCGAGTAGCGGTCCGCCGCCGGGTCGTACTCGACGTAGCCTCCGGCCCCCTGACCGCGCAGCCACTCGACGACGTAACGGGGGTTGGTGCGGGTGCGTTCGGCCAGCTCCTCGGCGGTCGCCGGCTCGGACGCGAGCGCCTGGTACAGGCCCAGCCGGTGTCCGATCACCACGTTGCCCGCCGCCATCGTCGCGCCGAGGTCGGTGACGAACCGGCCGACGAACTCGTGCAGTTTGTCCATGTCCATGGCCCTGATGACCTTTCGTGTGATGGTGTGCTCTGCGGTCAAGGCTCGGCGGCGTTATTGCGGTGGCGTTGCAACCGAGTTGCAATCAGCAGGGATAGAACTGGCGAAAGGGCGATTCCACCGGGAGGGATTCATGCGGGCGAGGTATCCCGACGCCGAGGGTTTCATCGAGCGCAACGGCGTCAAGGTCGGTTACGAGGTATTCGGCACGGGATCTCCGACGATCTTGCTGCTTACCTCGTGGGCGATCGTGCACGCCAGGCAGTGGAAGGCTCAGGTGCCGTACCTGGCGCGCCGCTTCCGGGTGATCGCGGTTGAGGGCCGCGGCAACGGCCGGGCCGACCGGCCCGCGGATGCGGAAGCTTACCTGGACCGGGAGTACGTCGATGACGCGATCGCCGTGCTGGACGCGATCGGAGTGGACCTGGCGGTCGTGGTCGGCCTGTCCGTCGGAGGCAGGCACGCCCTGCAGCTGGCGGCCTGGTATCCGGAGCGGGCGGCCGGGGTGGTCGCGATCGGCGCGGCGCTGCCCTGGCCGATGCCGGCGGACTTCTTTGAGCCGAAGGACAGCTACGAGGGCTGGGAAAAGGCGAACGCGCACTACTGGCTCGCCGACTACCACGGCTGGGCCGAGTTCTTCATGTCGCAGGCGTTCACCGAGCCGCACTCGACCAAGCAGCGCGAGGACGGGGTGGCCTGGGGCCTGGAAACCACCGCCGAGACGCTGCTGCTGACCGGCGCGGGCGTGGCGGAGCCCGACGCCGCCGCGGCCGAGGTTATCTGCCGGCAGGTGCGCTGCCCGGTGCTCATCGTGCACGGCGACCAGGACGGGATCGTGCCGTACGAGACAGGCGAGGCGCTGGCCGGGTGGACCGGCGGGCAGCTGGTGACGATCCGCGGCGGCGGGCACGCCCCGTCGCTGCGCGATCCGGTCCAGGTGAACCTGCTCATCCGCGGTTTTGCCGAGTCCCTCGGCCCCGCTGCGCCGGCCTCGCGGACCTGGACCAGGGCCAGGGACCGCCGCAAGCGGGTGCTCTACGTCAGCTCGCCGATCGGGCTTGGCCACGTGCGCCGCGACCTCGCCATCGCCGCCGAACTCCGGGCCAGGCACCCGGGGCTGCACATCGACTGGCTCGCCCAGCACCCGGTGACCCAGGTGCTCGAGCAGCGCGGCGAACGGGTGCACCCCGCCTCGCGATGGCTGGCCAGCGAGAGCGCACACATCGAATCCGAGGCGGGCGAGCACGACCTGCACGCGTTCCAGGCCATCCGCCGCATGGACGAGGTCCTGGTGGCGAACTTCATGGTCTTTCACGATCTGGTCAGCGACGAGCCCTACGACCTGTGCATCGGCGACGAGGGGTGGGACATCGACTACTTCCTGCACGAGAACCCGGAGCTCAAGCGGGCGCCGTACGCCTGGCTGACCGATTTCGTCGGCTGGCTGCCGATGCCGGACGGCGGCGCACGGGAGCGAGCGCTTACCGCCGACTACAACGCGGAGATGATCGGGCAGATCGCTCGTTTCCCTAGCCTGCGCGACCGGGCGATCTTCGTGGGGAACCCGGGCGACGTGGTCCCCGACTCCTTCGGGGAAGGGCTGCCGCCGATCCGCGACTGGGTCGAGCAGCATTACCGCTTCTCCGGGTACATCTCCGGCTTCCCGGGTGACCTCGGGGATCGCGACGCCCTGCGCGCTGAGCTCGGTTTCCGGCCCGGCGAGAAGGTCTGCCTGGTCACGGTCGGGGGGTCCGGCGTGGGTACCGACCTGCTCGGCCGGGCGGTGACGGCCTTCCCGGCGGCCAGGAAGCTCATCCCAGGGCTGCGGATGATCGTGGTGACCGGGCCGCGGATAGACCCAGAATCGGTCAGGCCAGCGGAGGGCCTGGAGGTGCGCGGCTACGTCCACGACCTGTACCGGCACCTCGCGGCCTGCGATCTCGCGGTCGTACAGGGCGGGCTTACCACCACGATGGAACTCACCGCGAGCCAGCGGCCGTTCATCTACGTTCCGCTGCGCCACCACTTCGAGCAGAACTTCCACGTCCGGCACCGGCTGGCGCAGTACGGCGCCGGTCGCTGCCTGGATTATGCGGACACCGTGCCCGACGCCCTGGCCGAGGCGATGGCCGAGGAAATCGCGCGACCGGTCAGCTACCAGCCAGTGGAGACCGACGGCGCGGCCCGTGCCGCAGCCCTGCTGGCCGAGCTCATCTGACGCCGTCCGGGCCGGATCGCACGCCGTGCGGCGGGGCTCGCAGGCGGCGCTGGGCGGATCGCGCCTCCCGCAGGACGTGTGGCAGCCCGTGCTCTCGGGCCAGTCCCTCGGCGCGCCGTAGTTCGGCCCGGGCCTGGTCACCATCGCCCAGCCGGATCAGGGCCTGCCCGTCCACCGCGAGCGTCGCCGCCAGCGTCGCCGTCCAGGGCACTCGTTCGGCCACCGCGAGCAGCGGCGCCAGGATCAGGCGGGCGCGCTCGGGATCGCTCCGCGCCAGCCACGCTTTCGCCAGGAAGAGGTAGGCTTCGTCGCCCAGCAGCCACGCGCCGCCGGCCGGGATGCTGGCCTGGGCGAGCAGCCGGTCCGCCTCGGCCAGGACGGCCGGTGACCCGGTGGCGGCGGTCAGCGGAGCGGCGCAGCGGAGCCGGTAACCCTCCATGCCCGCTTCCTCGGCCGTGGCCAGGCCGCGCTCGAACAGCCCGATCGCTTCAGCCCGGTCACCATGCTGCAGCAGGGTGGTGCCGAGCATGGCGCACGCCGCGGCCTTCCACCAGGTATTTTCATGTTCCTCGGTCATGGCGATGGTCAGGGCCTGGCGCCCCAGCGTCAGCGCCTCGTCGTCGTGGCCCTGGATCCTGGCCAGCCAGCCGAGATGCGCCGTGTACCATGCGGCGAACTGAGGGTAGCCGCCGCGGCGGTTGGTCTCGAGCCCGGCGCGCATGGCCGCCGCCGCCTGGTCCCAGTCGCCGGCGGCGATGGACAGGTAAGAGGATTCGAACTCCGCCCACTGCAGCAGGAACAGGTCGCCCAGGCGGCGCAGCAGCGGATCGAGTTCGGCTAGCACGTCGGCCAGACCCCGGGCATCCCCGAGGTGGAGGTAGGCGGCCTTCAGGCTGTCGAGCCCGGCGGCCAGGGCGTGCTCGTTCGCGGACGCCCGCCCGGCGGCTACCGCGCGCAAGCCGAAGTCGAGGGCCGCGTCGAGATGGAGCCGGTTCGCGGCGTTGACGGCCAGCCGGGCCAGCAGGTCGGCCTCGGTGGCCCGGTCGCCGAGCGATTCGGCGATCCGCAGCCCACCGGTGAGATTGGACGTGTAATAGGTGGTCGGCAGGGTGCGGGAGACGGAGACGTCGCCGCGGCGCGGTACGGCCACCGGGACCGTCCACGGGCGGGAGCGGCCCAGTTCGCACAGGGCCCGCATCTCCAGGCGGCGGTCACCCACCGCGCGCGCGCCCGCGACCCCCAGCGTCAGGTCACTGAGCGCGGCGGCGTAGTCCCCGGCCGCCTCGCGGATGCTCCCTCGCACGACCAGGGCGCGGGCCCGGACCTCGGCGTCCCCGGCGTGCTCGGCCGCCTCCAGCGCCTGCGTGCTCAGCGTGATCGCGTCGGTGGCCGCGTGCCGCCGCATGGCCTCCTCGGCCGCGAGCAGCCAGGCGCGCGCCGCCCGGGGCCAGTCATCGGCGGCTGCCGCGTGCCGGGCCAGCGATTCGGGCTGGCGGGTCAGCAGGTCGGCTGCCCGGCGGTGGTAGGCGAGCCTGGTCGGCTCGGGGGTGGAGGCGTACATGACCTCCCGGATGAGGTCATTGGCGAACTCGTAGTCCCGGCCGCTGATCACCAGCAGCCTGGCCGCCAGCGCCTGTTCGCAGCGCTCGACCGCGGCTGCGGGGGTGAGCTGGAGTAGCTCGCCGAGGGTCAGCGGATCGATCGCGGCGCCGAGCACCGACGCCGCCCGCAGCAGCGTCTCCGTGGCCGGCCCGGCCTGCCTTACCCGCGCCTGAACCGCGCTGCGCAGCGATTCGGGTATCCCGACGTCTCCGCCCGCCAGCGCACGGAGCACCTCCACCACGAAGAACGTGTGGCCCCTCGTGCGCCGCAGGATCGAGTCGGTCAGCGCGGTCTGCCCAGCCTCGCGGGCCAGTTGCGCGACCGCCGCCGGGCCGAGAGGGCCCACCTCGACCCTGGTGGCCACGGGTGCGAGCGCGGAGCCGATCTCGTGGTCGTATTCGGCTCGTACGGTCGTCACCGCGAGCAGCCGGGAGCCGGATATCTGACGCCCGAGGTAGTGGAGGAACTCGCTGGTCGATTGCCCCGCGTACTGGAGATCATCCACGACGAGCAGGACCGGGTTGCGTTCGGCCAGGCCGGATAGGAACGCGGTCAGCGCCCCAAAGGACCGGCGCCGTTCCATCTCCGGGCTGCCTCGCCAGGACGGCGCAGGCCCGAGCAGCGCGGCCACCTCGGGCAGCAGTGCCGCGGCGGCCGGTCCGTGCTCGCCGAGAAGTTGCCGCAGGGCGCTCGCGGTCAGCCTGGCCACCACGGGCGCCAGCGCCTCCACGATCGGCTGCAGGAACAGCGACCGCTCGGCCTCGTAGCAGCGCGTGCGCAGCACGGTGGCGCCGGTCTCGGCCGCCTGCGCCGCGAGGTCCTCGGCGAGGGCCGTCTTGCCGATCCCGGCCTCTCCGATGATCATGACCAGCCCCGGGTCCGCGGCGACCGCGCGGCCCCAGGCCTCGCGCAGAGCCCCCGTCTCGGCCTCCCGCCCCACCAGAGTCGGCCCGGTAGGCCAAGTCGGCCGGGATGAGTGGGACAAGCGGGGTAGCTGGGACGGATGCTGTCGCAGCAGGGCGAGGTGCATCTGCTGGGTCTCGGGCGCTGGGTCCGCGCCCAGCTCCTCGGCCAGCCGGTCACGCAGCGCCGCGTAGGCCACCAGCGCCTTCGCCGGCTCACCGGCCGAGGCGCACGCCGACATGTACCAGTGGTGCGCGGCCTCGTCGAGCGGGTCAGCCGCCGTAGCCGCTTCGGCGTGACGGATCGCCACGCGGGCATCGCCGATGGCCAGCGCCGCTTCGGCCGCGGCCAGGCGAGCCCGGCGGGCCAGGTTGCGCAGCTGGCCGCGGGCCGGGTCCACCCAGGTCGCGTACGGCTCGTCCGCCAGCGCGACGCCGGCCGCCAGCAGCCCGATGGCCTGCTCGGCCGCGGCCAGGGCGATCGCCGGGTAGGCCGTCAGCTTGCGCTCGGCCTGCCCGCAGTACCGGGCGGCGGCATCCAGGTCCACGATGACCGCGGGCGCGTCGGCGAGCCGGTACGCCTGTCGGCTGCCCAGGATGACGCCCGGGCCCAGGACCCTGCGCAGCCTGCTGACCAGCGCGGCGACGTTCTGTCCGGCGGCGGTCGGCGGGTCGGCGGCCCAGAGCACCTCGACGATCCGGTCCAGCAGAACGAGCCCGGGCCGTTCCACCGCGAGCAGCTTGAGGAGCGTCCGTGACTTGCGGCTGCCCAGTTCACCCTCGGAAAGCTCAGTCCCGTCGCGGATGACGCCGAAGGTGCCCGCGAGACGCAGCTCGACACGTGAGGAAGCCGCAGTTCCCGGGGGAACGTCGCTCCCCACAAGCACTTCTTACCGTCGGCCGGCCGCGCAGGGCAAGAGTTCACTGATGCGGGGCGAGCCGGCCTGCTCGCGTGAATACCGCTCGCCAGCCGCGCCCCGTCATTGGTGCCGGCTGCCGAGGAAGGAGTGGAGGTGGCAGGCCAGGGCGTCCGAGTCGGCGGCTGCGCCGTGGATGTAGGTGGAGGCGCGGGTACGGAGCACCGGCATGCCGAGGACGTAGAGCCCAGGGATGGCGCTGACTACGCCGCCGTCGTGGCGGATGCGGCCGGTGCGGTCACGCACGGGGATGTCGAGCCAGGAGTGATCGGGCCGGAAGCCGGTCGCCCACAGCACGGTGGTGATGTCCCCGCTCCGCAGATCTAGCTCCAGCGGCGAGCGGGGGTCGACGCGGGTGGGCTGGAAGCGGTGCGGTGGCGGGAGTTCGTCGTCCAGGCCCGCGGCCGTGGCCCATTCGTCGGCCCGGTTCAGGAACCGGTTCATCTTCAGGTCGGCGAGCGCGCAGATGTTGGCGAGCGACCCGGAGAACTGGGCCACACCGTCGACGACACGGCCGAGGCGGCCCACGATGCGTACCCCTTGCGCGGCGAGCGTGTTGAGGTCGGTGATGGTGGCCGTAGGGATTCCGGCGAGCTGGGGGGAGGGCAGGTGACGCGCTCGGGTGAGGTCGTCGATCTGGTCATAGCGCTCGGCCAGCAGGCCCGTCGCCTCGAGCCACCAGAAGATGTCGCGGGCGCGGTAGGTGCGGGGCAGCCGGACGTGTTCGCCGACCGCAAGGGTCACCGGACGGCCCGACCGGTGGATCTCGCCGGCCAGCTGGACGCCGGTGGCCGATGCGCCGACCACGAGGACCCCGCCGTCGGGGAGCTGACTGGGATCGCGGTAGGCGAGCGCCGTCAGCGTTGTCATCCAGCCAGGGATGGCATCGGCGACGCCCGGGATGGCCGGCAGGATGCACGCGCCGGTCGCCAGCACCACGGCCCGGGCCTGCAGGAGGTCGTCGTTGGCCCGCATCTGGAAGCCCTGCGGCACGGCGCGCAGGGTGTGCACCGTCGTTGCCGTGCATACCGGTGCGCTGACGAGACGGGCGTAGCGGGAAAGGGTGGTCACGACCTCGTCGACAGGCATGAATCCGTCGGGGTCGTGACCGGCGTAGTCGTGGCCGGGGAGCCGGGTCTGCCAGTTCGGGGTGAGCAGCCGCAGGGTGGGCCAGCGCTGGGTCCGCCACGAGTTCGCCACCTCACCGCGCTCGAGGACCACGTGGTCGATCGAGCGTTCGGTGAGGCGGCGGCTCATGGCCAGGCCGGCGTGCCCGGCACCGACGACCACGACGGTGGTCTGGATCATGGGGCGTCCGGGGCGTGGCGATCAGGCCAGCTCGACGAGGACCTTGGTCGGGTTGGTCACGATGTCGAAGACCGCCGAGCGCTTCTGCGATTGGGCGATCAGCGCTTGCAGGTCCTCGCGGGAGGCGTCGGCGTCGATGGCGAACCGGACGGTGACCGTCTCGAACCCGTTGCGGATGTCGGGGTCGGCGCCCAGGATGCCCAGGACGTTCATCTGGCCCTCGATGGTGGCGGTGACCGACCGGAGCTGGATTTCCCGCATCTGGGCGACCGCGGCCACGCCGGCGGTCAGGCAGCTGGCCAGGCCGACCAGCACGACCTCCACGGGCGTGGCGCCGTTGTCCTCCGACGCGAAGCACTCGGGGTGGTCGACGTCGTACTGGTAGGTGTTGCGGTGCTGCTGCTCGGCGCCCAGCCCGGTGAACCCGGTCACGGTGGAGTGGCTGTGGGTACCCTTGCGCCAGGTGCAGCTGGCCCGCCAGGTGAATTCGGCCGCGGCCGGCGCGGCGGACAGCGCCTCGCGGGCCCCGAGCAGGGCCTGGACGTTCACGCCGTTGTCGACCGGGCTGTCGGTGATGGTCATCGGTGTCTCCTTGGGTTGGGTGGATCGGACCTGGTCATCCCGGCCGTGGGCCGGGCTGAGAACGACGGGGAGGGCGGCGAGGCCGCGCAGGACCAGGCCGTCGCCGCGGGCCCAGGCCAGGGTGTCCCGGCCGGCGGCGAGCCGCAGGCCCGGGTAGCGGCTGAGCAGGGTCTCGAAGGCGACTTTGGCTTCCAGCCGGGCCAGCGGCGCGCCCAGGCAGTAGTGGATGCCGTGGCCGAACCCGAGGTTCGGCCCGCCGCCGCGGCCGATGTCGAGCACGCCGGGGGCCGGGAACCGGCCTGGATCGCGGTTGGCCGCCGCCAGGCACACCAGCACCTGCTCGTGGGCCGGGATCTGCACGCCGCCGAGGGTCACCGCCTCGGCCGTCACCCGGAACGTGGCGTGCGGTACCGGGGCGGTGAAGCGGATCAGCTCGTCGATCGCCGCGGGAAGCTGCCCGGGATCGGCCAGCAGCGCCTGGAGCTGGCCGGGGTGATCCAGCAGGGCCACCACCCCGTTGCCGATCAGGCTGGCCGTGGTGTCGTGGCCGGCGACCACGAGCTGGAACAGGCTCGACAGCAGCTCCTGCGTGGTGAGCGCGTCGCCTTCGGTGGCGGTGATCAGGACGCTGACCAGATCGCCGGCCGGGCTCCGGCGCTTGGCCTCGACCAGTTCGCGCAGGTAGGCCACGATGCCGTCCGATGCCTCGACCGCCTCCGGCGGCGGGTCACCAGCCCACCCGCTCAGCAGCACACCGAACCAGGCGTGCAGGCGCGGCCGGTCGGCGGCGGGGATACCGAGCAGCTCGCCGATCACCCCCCACGGCAGGGGGTAGGCATATCCCTCGACGAGGTCGACCGTGGCGCCCGGGCCGGCGCTGGCCAGCTTGTCGAGCAGGTTGCCGGCGATGCCCCGGATGGCCGGCTCAAGCGCGGCGATCCGGCCCGGCACGAAGGCCCGGGATACCAGCCGCCGCAGCCGGGTGTGGTCGGGCGGGTCGACGTTGAGCATGTGCCGTGAGAACTCCGGCCCGGGCAGGCCTTCGGCCACGACATCGCCGGCGTCTTCGAGCGCGGCGAGCATGTCCTTGGAGATGCGGGGGTCGCCCAGCGCCTGCCGGGCCGCGTCGTAGCCCAGCACGACCCAGGCCGGGTGGCCGTCCGCCAGGCGCACCCGCTGCACCGGGCACCGGGCCCGGGCGTCGGCGAAGTGGCTGAACGGGTCATCGCGGATCGCTGGTGCCCAGCCGCCCCAGGTGCTCAGGGTGTCAGTCACGGTCGACCTCGGGCCGGTAGCCCGTGCAGAGCAGGTCGAGCCGGGTGATGCGGCCGCTGTTGTCGGTGTCGGCGTAGGCCTGCTGCTCGACGGTGAACCAGCCAGGACCGAGCCGCTCCGCCCGGAGCCGGAGCCGCCAGTGCAGGTGCAGGCGGCCACCAACCTCGCCGACGGCGGCCTCGACGAGCTCGAAAGCCTCGGTGTCGCCGAACCAGCGCTCGAACCGGTCCGCGACCACCTCGGCACCGGTCCACTCCCGCAAGCCCGAAGGCAGCAAGGCACGCATACAGGCACCGCCGGCGAGCGTGCCGCCGAGCCCGGCGAAGTCCTGGGCGGCGAGGCCATCGAGGAACGACCCGGCAGGGGCGGACTCGGGCGCAACGCAGGCCGTCCGATGGCTGCGGGGTGTCGTCATGAAACCGTTGTAGGGGCGCAGGCTGTCACCGCGGTATCGGGAGATTCCCCTACATGGCTATGCAGACCGGGCAGCCTCAGTCCGGCTGGGCGATCGATGGCGGTGGTACGGTACGCCGTCGTATGCTCGGATAGAGGACATGGGCGGGGCAGTCGGATGCAAGACGCGAGGCAGGCACCGCCCGGTGGCCTGCCGTCGCCTGCCGACCTGTTTGTAGGCCGGGACGGCGAGCTGGAGGCCGTGTCCCGGATGCTTGTACACGCCCAGACCCGGCTAGTCACGCTCACCGGGCCGCCGGGCATTGGCAAGACCCGCCTCGCCGTCGCATGCGCCCTGGCTCACGCCGAGCGAAGCGGATCCGCCCCGGTGTTCGTCGACCTGGCTCCGGTCCGGGATCCGGCGCTGGTAATGGTCGAACTGGCTCAGGCGGTAGGCGTCGAGCCGCGGGGCGGGACGGATCTGACCGGCCATGTGGCTGCTGCGCTTGGCCACGAGGAGCGGCTCGTGGTCCTGGATAACTGCGAGCATCTTCTGGCCGCCGCCCCGGACATTGGAAAGGTGCTCGCTGCCTGTCCGCGGCTGCGGGTCCTCGCCACCAGCCGGGAACGGCTCAGGCTGTCCGCCGAGCAGGAGTTTCCGGTTCCGCCGCTGGCCATGCCCGCACCGGCGGACGTGGCAGACCTCGGTTGCCTGGCGGCGAATCCGTCAGTTGCGCTGCTGCTTGATCGCGCGCGCCGGACCAACCCGAGCTTTGATCTCACTCCGGCTAATGCGCTGTTGCTGGCCAGAGCCTGTGTCCGGCTGGAGGGCCTGCCACTGGCGATCGAGCTGGCCGCAGCCCGGCTGAAGGTCCTGACACCAGGGGAGCTGGTGTTCCGGCTCGGCAGCAGGATGGAGGTGCTGGCCTCCAGTACGCGGGACGTGCCAGTCCGGCAGCGCGCGCTACGCAGCGCCATCGCCTGGAGTTATGACCTCCTCGAGTCCGGCGAGCGCGCGCTCTTCCGCAGGCTGTCGGTCTTTGCTGGCGGCTGGACGCTTGCTGACGCGGGCAGCGTTTGCGCCGTGAATGGGGGCGACGCGCTCACGATGGTGGAGTCGCTGCTTGACAAGAGCCTGATCCGGCGGCTGCCCGGTGACGAGCAGACCGCTGAGTTCTCGATGCTGGAGAGCTTGCGTGAGTATGCGGCTGAGCAGTTGGCGGCCAGCGCCGAGGCCGAGGAGACGCGGGCTAGGCACGCTGGCCACTACGCGGGTTTCGCGGCGCAGTTCGAGGCTTCCCTCGGGCTGCCGGGGGAGCAAGCCTGGCTGCTTCGGGTCGGCCGCCACCACGCGGATCTGCGCGCCGCGCTTGATCACTGTCTGGGCGCGGGCCAGGAACCGCTGGCGCTCTCGCTCGCTACCGCGCTCGGCTGGTACCACTACACCCACGGCGACCTCGATCACGGCCAGGCACTCGTGGACGCGGTTCTTCCCCCGGCTGCGGACGACAATGATCCAGCTACTATCAGCGAGGACGACACGGCGGGAGCCCAGACTGGCGCGCTTATCGTGGCCGGGGTGCTGGCCTTCGCGACGGGAGAGATGGGTCGTGCCCAGGGCCTCCTGCGCAGCGCGCTCGAGCGCAGCGAGAAGGGTGGCGATGCGCGCCGCGGGGCGTTCGCGTGCGCCTTCCTGGGGCACGTGGCCCGCGCTGGCGGCGAGTGGGATGCGTCGGCTGATTGGCATCGGCGAGCCGAGGCGCTATTCCGCGAGGAGGGCAGCGCGCAGGGCGTGGCGTGGGCACGGCACGACCTAGGGCTGCTCGCCCGGGACCACGGCGATCTAGAGAGCGCTGCGGAACTGCTGCGGGCAAGCCTACGAGACTTCCGTGAGCTGGACTATCCGTGGGCGACGGCTTGGTCGGCGTGGGGGCTCGGCACCACGCTGAGCGCGCAGGGCCGACCGGACGAAGCGAGCCCGCTGCTAGCCGAGGCGCTGCGGATCTACACCGACGTCAACGACCCCCGGGGGATTGCCCAATGCCTGGAGGCGCTCGCCTATGTCGCCAGTGAACGGGCGCACTATGAAAGCGCCGCGCGGCTGATCGGTGCGGCCGCGGCGCTGCGCGAGCGGGTGGCCGCCCACCAGTCCGATACCGAGCAGGCGAGGAGTTCGGCGGTGGAGCGTGTGCTTCCCCGCGCGCTGGGGGCTCAGGACGCTGACGCGCTCATACACGCTGGCCGGACGATGCCCGCACAGCAGGCCGCGGACCTTGCCATAGCGGTCGCCTTGGGCGCCGCACCCGGTGACGCGGACCGCTCCCGTCAGGTGCCGCTCACCCCGCGGGAGCGGCAAGTCGCCGCGCTGGTTGCCTCCGGCCGGACCAACCGACAGATCGGCAGGGTGCTCGGGATCTCAGAGAAGACCGCCGAGGTCCACCTGCACCATGTGATGTCCAAGCTGGATGCCCGCAGCCGGGCCGAAGTGGCGGCCTGGGCCGCCACGCACCACCTGTCCGCCCCAGCGTGATAAGCCTCCCCGACCCAGGTAGGCGCCCAGGCCGGATAGGCACCTGGGTCCGGTCAAAGCCGGCCGGTACGGGTACCTAATGGTTTTCCCCGATGGCCGCTGCCGTCCAGCCGGGGTATCAAGGAGGAACGTGAAGCTCGACCGGTCACCGTGGCGGTCTTGCGGTCGGGCTGGCGGCCCGTTGGGGGTGCAACTGATGCGCGCACGACTACCCGATGAGTCCGGCTACATTGTCAATTCAGGCGTGCGGATCCATTACGAGGTGCACGGCACAGGCCAGCCGGCGATCCTGCTGCTGCCCACGTGGGCGATCGTGGACTCCAGGCACTGGAAGATGCAGGTGCCGTTCCTGGCCCGGGACTACCGCGTGATCACCTTCGACCCGCGCGGCAACGGCCGGTCCGACCGGCCCAGGAACCCGGCGGCCTATGCCGACGCGGTCTTCGCGACTGACGCCGCGGCCGTGCTCGACGCGACGGGCACCGAGCGGGCGGTGCTCGGGGCGTTCTGCAGCGGCTTCCCCTGGGCGCTATTGTTCGCGGCGGCTTATCCGCAGCGGGTGACCGGGATCGTGGCCATCGCGCCGACGCTGCCGATCCCGCCAGCCGACCCCTGGGAACGAGACGGGTATTCGTTCGACGACGTGCTCGACACCACCGATGGGTGGGCGAAGGAGAATCGGCACTACTGGCGACGGGACTGGCGAGGGTACGTCGACTTCTTCATGTCCCAGATCGCCACGGAGCCGCACTCCACCAAGCCCTACGACGATCTCGTCGAGTGGGGCATGCAGACCGACGCGGAAACCCTGCTATGCGATGCCGACGCCCCTCAACAGGTCGCCGATGAGCAGGAGGCGATCCGCCTCTGCCGGTCGCTCGCCTGCCCGGTACTCGTGATCGGCGGTGATCAGGACAAGATCGTCCCGCCGGAACGGACGCGGCGGATCGCCGAGCTGACGAGCGCTGAGCTGCTCGTGATCGAAGGCGGCGGGCACGCGCCCCACGTCAGGTACCCGGTCGCGGTAAACCACGCCATCCGTGACTTTGTGGACGGGATGGTCCATCGGCAGCGCAAGCAGGCCGTCTGGCCCACGATGCACAGCCGCCCTCGGCGGGCGCTGTGGATCTCCTCGCCCATCGGCCTCGGCCACGTCCAACGGGACCTGGCCATCGCTCGGGCCCTCCGGCAGCGCGTGCCGGACCTGGAGATCCACTGGTGGGCGCAGCCGCCGGTGACCGAGGTGCTCGCCGGCGCCGGCGAGATCATCCACCCGGCCAGCTCCGATCTGGTTTCCGAGTCGGCACACTGGGAGTCGGAATCCGCGCACCACGACCTGCCCGCGTTCTACGCGTTCCGCCGGATGGACGAGATCTTGTGCGCGAACTACCTGCTGTTCGACGACGCGGTCAGGGACGCCAGCTACGACCTATGGGTAGGCGACGAATGCTGGGAGATCGACTACTTCCTGCACGAGAACCCCGAGCGGAAGATCGCGCCGTACGTCTTCATGACCGACGTGATCGGCTTCCTGCCTACCGACCCCGGCGACCCACGGGAAGGCGAGTTGTGCGCGGACTACAACGCTGACTCCATCGAAAAGCGCGAGCGTTTCCCCCGGCTGCGGGATCTGTCCATGTTCATCGGCTCTTTCGATGAGTTGCCCGATGTCTCGTTCGGGCCCGGCCTGCCGGGAATACGGTCGTGGTCCAGCCGGTGGTTCACCTCGGTCCCCTACGTGCTCCCGTTCAACCCCGCTGCCTACCGCGACCACGCGGGCGTACGCCGCCGGCTCGGCTACCCCCAGCACCAGCCGTTGCTCGTGGCTGCGGTAGGGGGCACGGCGGTCGGCATCAGCCTGCTGGAACTGACCTGCGACGCCTTCGCGCGGCTACGTAAGCAGGTGCCGGACGCGCGGATGCTTCTGGTCACCGGCCCTCGCATCGATCCCCGGTTGCTGCCGGACACCGAGGGCATAGACAAGCGCGGCTATGTGCCCGATCTCTTCGAGCACCTGGCGTGCGCAGACGCGGCCATCGTCCAAGGCGGGCTGTCCACGACGATGGAACTGGTCGCCGCCGGGCGGCCATTCATCTACTTCCCCCTGCGCCGCCACTGGGAACAGCAGCACTTCGTCACCCACCGGCTCAATCACTACCGGGCCGGCCTGCGGATGGATTACACGACAACCACGGCAGACGACCTGGCCACCACGATGCGGGCAGCATTGGCGGAAGCCGGCACCGGACCGGGTTACCGGAAGGTGCCGCGCGCCGGCGCGGCCCGAGCCGCCGCGCGCATCGCCGCACTGCTGGCTGGCCAGTGACGGACCCCACCACAGCGGAGGCCAACATGCAGGCAGCCACCGGTGAACGCGGCGACCCGGACGCAAAGGAGCGGCAATGACGAGGCCGAACACAGATTCTCCCCAGTGGACGATGGTGGACGAGGGCTGGGGCCGCAAGGCGGTGGACTTCGCGACGCTCAGCGAGCCGAGCAACTGCCGGGAGTACGTCACTCTGCACCATCGGCTCGGCGTCGACGCCGGAGACCGGCTGCTCGACGTGGCGTGCGGGTCCGGGCTCGCGATCGAGCTGGCTCGCCTGCGCGGCGCTTCCTGCTCTGGTATCGACGCCTCGGCCAGGCTGGTCGCGGTGGCCCGCGACCGGAACCCGGAATGCGACATCAGGGTCGGCGATATGCAGGCCCTGCCGTGGGATCCGGCGTCGTTCGACGTCGTTACCAGCTTCCGGGGAATCTGGGGCACCACACCCGATGCGGTTGCCGAGCTACACCGGGTCCTTCGCCCCGGCGGGCGCGTGGGGATAACGGTGTGGGGTCACCTCAAGATTTCTCCCGGAGCCTGGGCGCTTGCACCGTTTCGTCTGGCTGCGGCGGAGAAGGTCGACAACCAGGCCATGATGGTGTCGCTGGGTCGGCCCGGCGCGGGCGAGCAAGTCCTGGGGGCATGTGGGTTCGCGGACGTGGAGCGCATCGACGTTCCGTTCGCCCTGGAGTTCGCGGACCCAGAGGTGTACGCGCGCGCGCTGGCCTCCACCGGGCCGGCTTATGAGGCCATCCAGAACGTCGGCGAGGCTGAGTTCCATCGCGCGGCCGTCGAGCAGGCTAAAGGGCAGCTACGGGACGGCTTGCCGCTGCGGGCCGATATCAAGGTCGTGGGCTACCTGGCGCGCAAACCCTGAGGAGCCGGACGCGCAGGCTCACCGATCGGCTCAGGACCACGCGGCCTGCTCGCGAGAGCACCACCAGGTGGAGCGCCCGCCGACCGTGCCGTGCACCATCTCGGCGCCGCAGCGCGGGCAGGTGCCGCCCGGTCGCCGGGCCGCGATGACGTCGCCGGTGTGGGCACCTCCGTAGGCCGCCGCGGATTCAAGCACCGATCGCATCGCCCGGTAGAGGCGGTCGACGTCCCTGGGCCGCAGGCGGCTGACCGGGGTGGCGGGCGGGATCTCGGCCTGCCACAGGATCTCGTCGGCCAGCAGGTTCCCGATGCCGGCGATCTTGGACTGATCCAGCAGCCGGGCCTTGACGGCGATCGTTCCCCTGGTGATCAGGCCGCGGAACTCGCCTAGGGTGACCTCGCCCGCGTCCGGGCCGAGCCGGTCGATGTCGGGGTTCAGCCGGATGCGCCCGAGGCGGCGCTTGTCGAACAGTGCCAGCCGGCCGCCGTCCGCGAACTCGAGCGTGAACCGGTCCCACTCGGCCTTGCGCGGCTGCGCATCCCGGCCCGGGGGGTCTCCGCCCTCGGCCACCCAGCCGTCCTTCGACGTGACCACGATGCGACCCTGCATGCCCAGGTGGATGCCGAGGACGGGGCCCAGATCCTGACCGGGTCCGGCCGAGTCATCCACGCCCGAGGTCTCGCACCAGATCGTCTTGCCGCGGCGGTGTGCCCCGGTGAGCATGCGCCCGGTCAGCGCGGCGCGCAGCTCGCCGGGGGAGTGCGGCCGGCAGACGAACGCGTCGGCGTCGTCGACGCCGGCGATGCGCCGCTCCAGGGCCACGTCGGCGATCAGGCGGCGGGCGGTCTCGACCTCGGGAAGCTCCGGCATCTAGCCCGCGTCTCCGCGGACGGCGGCGAACCGCTCGTCGGCCCGGTCGAGCTGGGCCAGGATGTGCTCCCTGGCCGCGGCGCTCAGCGGGGTGTCCGGCCGCGCGATCAGGTCGCGCAGTACCGGGACCAGCGGCGCGTACTTGGCCGCCAGCCTGTGCAGCCGGGGGCCGGTGGTATGGATCAGGCCGACGCCGTTGTCGGTGAAGTCCGAGGCCTTGATGACCCGCGCCCACGGCGAGCGTCGCAGGCTGTCTGCGACGTGCTCCCTGTACTGCTCGTGCTCGTCGCGGTCCGGCGCGTACGGCGGGTTCGTCACCGCCGCGACCAGCTCGGCCACCCGCGGGCCGAACTCCTCCGCCAGCACCGCCAGCGCGGCCTCCGGCCCGTCCGAGCCGTCGCAGGGCCCCCCGAGGCTGGCCAGCTCCCCGGGATGGTCCTCCACGGCGTCGTGCAGCAGCGCGGCGGTGATCACGTCGGTGTCGTGCACGCCGTAGTAGGAGATGATCCTGATCGCCACCCGGAGCAGGTGATTGACGTAAGGCTCGGCGTCCCTGCGGTCGGCGGCGTGCAGCCGGGCGGCCAGGTCCAGCGCCCGCTCGAGCTTCGCCCGGTCCGCGCCCGGCCAGGACGCGATCTCCAGCGCGAACCGCTCCCGCAGTCCTTCCTCGCCGTACGTCGAGGTGATCGCGTGCAGCGGCATCGTCGCGAGGAGACGCCGCTGGCCGCTGTCCATAACCAAGGACTAGCACACCGTCAGTCCGGTTTGTCACCCGTATCCGGCAGACCGGGCTGGTCGGCTGGCTCAGGCATCAGGGGGAGCACGATCGCGAACCGCGTCAGGCCCGGACGGCTGGTCACGGTGATGCTGCCGCCGTGCGCGGCGACGACGGCGTCGACGATGGCGAGGCCGAGGCCGGTGCTCTTGCCCCCGGCGTGCGCGTCCCGGGCCCGCGACGTGTCAGCCCGGGTGAACCGTTCGAACAGTTCCGGCAGCAGCTCGGGCGGAACGCCGGGACCGTCGTCGGTGATGCTCAGCTCGGCGCGCGGACCTGACGGCGTGACGCCCCGCCGCACCGCACCCGGCCCCGCCGCCTCGCCGGCCGGGATCGCGTCCCCGGTCGTGAGCGCGACGATGACGGTGGAACCAGGCGGGGTGTGCTGGCCGGCGTTGCTCATCAGGTTGGCGAGGACCTGGTGCAGGCGGTGCTCGTCGCCGCGGACGACGACCGGGTCGCCGGGAAGCTCGAGGCGCCACTGGTGGTCCGGGCGCGCCACCCGCGCGTCGCTGGTCACGTCGATGGCCAGCCGGGACAGGTCAACGGGCGCGCGCTCGAGCGGCCGGCCCGCGTCGAGTCGCGCCAGCAGCAGCAGGTCGTCGACGAGGACGCTCATCCGGACCGACTCCGACTGGACCCGGCCCAGCGCGTGCGTCACCGCTTCGGGAACCGGACCCGGGTGCCGCAGGGCCAGCTCGGCGTAGCCGCGGATCGAGGACAGCGGGGTCCGCAGCTCGTGACTGGCGTCGGCCGCGAACCTGCGCAGCCTGGCCTCGCTCGCCGCGCGCCGGCCGAGAGCGCGCTCCACGTGCTGGAGCATCCGGTTGAACGCGGCACCCACCTGGCCGACCTCGGTGCGCGGGTCGGTGTCGGGGACCCCGGCCGGGAGGGTGACCTCGCCGGAATCAAGCGGCAGCTCGGTCACTTGGGTCGCGGTGACGGCCACCCGGCGCAGCGGCCTGAGCGACAGCTGGACCAGCGCGCCGCCCAGGACGACGGCCAGCAGGAGCGCCACCGAGAACAGCAGGTATTCGGTGTCTTCCACGTGCCCGAGCGTGGCGTCGACCGTGGTCATCGGCAGCCCGGTGACGACCTCGGTGCCACCCGGGCCCGGCACCTTGGTGAACAGGAACGGGATGCCGACGGAATCCAGCGTCCGGTCATAGGTCTGCGCACCCGGCGCGGCCCCCGGGAGCCCCGCGTTCCCCGGCTGCCCGTCCGGATCCGTGGGACCCGACGACGCGCCCTGGCCGGCCGGGGCGGGCAGGTCCGTCAGCATGGTCTGGTCCGCGACCGAGAGCGTGCACGACTTCAGCACGTAGTTCCAGTACGTGATCCCCTGACCGCCCAGGACGACCTCGAAGGTCCCCGGCGGCTGGCCCTGGTCGCTGCAGCCGGCGTAACCGTCCTCCGGCTGGCCGCCGCCCGGATTGCGGCCAGGCGGCCCGGTAAAGCCGCCGTTTTCGACGTGGTAGACCCGGTTCACGCAGCTGAGCCAGGTATTCGTGGCCGCCTGGAGTTGCCCGTCCTGCGAGGACATCAGCGAGTTCTCCAGCGACTGCGCGGTGACCACGCCGACCGCCGCGCTGGCCAGCCCGAACAAGACGAACAGCCCGATGATGAGCTTGCCGCTGATCGTCCGCCACGACAGCAAGCGGCCCAGCCGGGCCAGCCCGCCCGAGGACATCATTCAGCCCGCTGGTCTCAGGACGTACCCGACGCCGCGGACGGTGTGGATGAGCGGCGGCCGGCCGGCGTCGATCTTCTTGCGCAGGTAACTGATGTACAGCTCCACGACGTGAGCCTGCCCGCCGAAGTCGTAGTTCCACACCCGGTCCAGGATCTGTGCCTTCGACAGCACCCGCCTGGGGTTCCGCATGAGGAACCTGAGCAGCTCGAACTCGGTCGCGGTCAGGTCGATGAGCTCCCCGTCCCTGCGGACCTCGCGAGCGTCCTCGTCCATGACCAGGTCGCCGACCGCGAGCGACCCCTCGGTGTGCACGCGGGCCAGGCGGGCGCGGCGCAGCAGCCCGCGCAGCCGGGCCAGGACTTCCTCCAGGCTGAATGGCTTGGTGACGTAGTCGTCGCCGCCCGCGGTGATGCCCGCCACGCGATCCTCCACGGCGTCCCTGGCGGTCAGGAACAGCACGCACACCTGCGGTAGCTCCGCCCGCAGCCGGTGCAGGACCTCAAGGCCGGACAGGTCGGGGAGCATGACGTCGAGCACGACCGCGTCGGGGCGGAAGTCGCGTGCGGTCCGCAGCGCGTCGGCGCCCGTGCCCGCGGTACAGACGCTCCAGCCCTCGTACCGGAGCACGCTCGCCAGCAGCTCGGCGAGGCTCGGCTCGTCGTCCACGACGAGCACGCGCACCGGTGGCCCGGGGACCCCGGGGGCCGCCGGGACCCGGCTGTTGTTCTCCATGGCCGTAGTTCACGCGACCCACATAGCCCGTAGGTCAGGATCAGCTCTGAATTAGCTCTGAACTTCGGCTCAGCCGGTGCCGAGCAGCCGCCCGAGCTTCGACGCGGACGCTGACCGTCTCGCGCCCGCGTCCCGTAGCACCTGGCCCGCCGCTTCGAGCAGCCCCGAAGCCGCCGCGCCGTCCGCAATGGCCTCGACCTCGATCTCACGCCAGGTCAGCGGCTCGTCGCTCGGCTCGCCCAGCCTCGTGGCGGTCACTCGATCGTCGGCGACCTCCGCTAGCGCCTCGCCCGCCGGGCTGGTCAGGGTCACCACCGTTCGTTCGGTATCGAGGATGGCGATGGGACGCAGGCGCTGGCCTGCCGTGATGTCCTCCACCTGCGCGGCCAGCAGGGCAGGCACGGTCCCGGCGTCGGCCGCCGGGTCCTCGCCGAGCGGCACGTGCAGCTCCCGCCTGGTGTCCTTGCGCACGGGGCGCTTGAGGTGCCAGCCTTCGTCGGCGCCGCCGACCCGCCGCCGCAGCGTGATCCGGTTCTTGATGAGGTCCAGGTCGTCGGTGTCGAAGTACGTCGCGCTCAGGTAGTACCGCCGGGGCATCGCCGCCCTCGCGCTTCCCCCGAGGCGGCCGAGGTCGGGTAGCACGAAATCCGCGTCGGCGTCGTACTTCTGCTCGATCTCCAAGTGCTCGCCCGGGCTGTTCGTCACCGCTCCAGGCTACGCGTGGTACACGGCGAAACGGGTGAAAACCCGCTCCAATACCAGGGCGCCCGGGCCGGGTGCAGGCCCTCCGGCCACCGGTCTCGGGAACGCGTCCACGCGCAGGCCGGCCACGCCCGGCCGGCCGGCGGCATCCCACGCGCGGGCATCGGCCGCCAGGTCAGCGGCCAGCTCGGACGCCCCGGGGCCGAACCCCGCGGCGACCAGCGTGAGCGGTCCCGACGGCTCGCCCGCCGGGTCGGTGCTGGCGTTGAGCAGCGCGATGCTGCCCGAGTCCAGGAGCCCGACCGTGGCGCGCCAGCCCCGGCCGCGCAGCGGTGCATGCCCGATCCGTCCGGCAGACCCCGTACGAGCCGGGTCCGCCGGCCCTTCCTCGTCCACCCGGCACGCGCGCGGCTCCCGGGTGGCCAGCCACAGGCCCAGCTCCCAGAAGACCTCCGCGGGCCCGGCGCTGACCCCGGTCTCGCGCATGACCGCGGGCCCGGCCAGGACGGCGGCCAGCGCCTCGCCGTCGACGTCCTGCCCGCCGGGCTGCATCACGCCGTCGGGCAGCGTGACGTGCAGCCCGGGCGCGAGCGTCACGATGCGTTCCGGTCCCGCCAGCGAACCGCGC
Source organism: Streptosporangiaceae bacterium (assembly GCA_035505275.1). Classification (GTDB taxonomy): domain Bacteria; phylum Actinomycetota; class Actinomycetes; order Streptosporangiales; family Streptosporangiaceae; genus Palsa-504. The sequence continues at coordinate 25,872 of DATJQX010000132.1, forward strand.
ATCCGCATGAACCCGCAGGGTGCGAGTGACTTGGTGGTCCAGCGCCCGGCGTCGGCGCGGGCGAAGGCCACGCAGACCTGGGTGCCGCGCACGTCGAGCGGCACCACGATCCTGGCGGCGGGCATGGCCTGGTCCAGCCACGCCGGCGCGAGGTCGCTGACGCCGACGGTGGCGATGATCCGGTCGTAGGGCGCGTGCTCCGGGCAGCCCTCGGCGCCGTCCGCGCAGACCACGGTGACCTCGGGATACCCGGCGCTCGCCAGGTGGGCGCGGGCCTTGCCCACCAGCTCGGGGTCGATGTCGACGCTGGTCACCTGGCCGGAATCGCCGACGATGTGCTGCATGAGCGCGGCGTTGTAGCCGGTTCCGGCGCCGATCTCGAGCACCCGCTGACCAGGGGCCAGGCCGAGCTGGTAGAGCATGATCGCCATCATGGCGGGCTGGGACGACGAGCTGACCGGACGGCCTGCCTCGTCGCGCTTGGTCACGATCGCCTCGTCGGCGTACGCCAAGTCCGGCCGCAGGTCCGGCAGGAACAGGTGCCGGGGCACGTCGCGCAGCGCCGAGGCGATGGACTCACCGCAGATCCCGTTGGCCGCGACAACCTGCTCGGCCAACCGCTCCCGCATCCGCGCGAGCTCGTCACTCATTACCGGTCACCACCACTGGCCGACCGGTGCCGCACCCGGACCGCGGCCACCGCCAGGGCGGCCAGCGCGGCCAGCCCGGCCAGCACGAAGCTGTTCCCCGCCAGGATCTGCAGCCCGTGCCAGTGGAATTCGTGGTACCAGGGCTCGTCGCCCCTGGCGAAGTACGTGGCGGGCCCGTACCAGAACAGGCCGGCCGGCGTCAGCCCGGCCTGGGCGAGATCCCAGAACTGCGGCCAGGC
>DATJQX010000133.1:0-2532 GCA_035505275.1 Streptosporangiaceae bacterium
ACGCGGCCTCGTTCTCGCCGCCGAACACCGTGGTGCGGGTCCAGGGCGAGGTGGTGGGCCAGGGGTTCGCCGTCGAGATCGAGGACCGTGGCCTCGGCATCGCGCCGGAGCGGCTCGAGGAGATCAACCGCGACCTGGCCACCCTGCCCGCGTTCGACCTGGCGGGCACCGACCGGCTGGGACTGTTCATCACCGGGCGCCTGGCACACCGGCACGGCGTGAGGGTCACCCTGCGCGCGTCGGCCTGGGGCGGCACCAGTGCCATCGTGATCATCCCGGCCGCCCTGGTGGTCGCCGACGACGGCCAGATCGCCGCGCACGCGCCAGCCGGGGCCTCGCTGCGGCCCGCAGCGGCCGCGGCCGCGCTGAACAGCGGAAACGGGCACGCCGGGAACGGTCACGCCACAGGCAACGGCCACGCCACTGGCAACGGGCACGCTCCCGGCAACGGGCACGATCCGCGCACCCCGCGGCACGCGGCCGTCCTGCAGCAGGACACGCAGCCGTTCAAGTTCGACGGGGCTGGCGCGTCGGCTGAATCCGACTGGTGGGGCGGCCCGGCGCTGGCCAGCAGGCAGGCGGCCGATTCCGTCCAGGCCGGGCAGGCCATCGCCGGCGCGACCGAGCTGGTGCCAAGCCCGGACGAGCACGCGTCGCCAGAGGCGCCCGACGCCGAGCAAGACGGCGACCTGCCCGTCCGGGTCCCGCAGGCGGGCCTGGCTCCGCAGCTGCGCGACCGGGACGCGGCCGACGCCGGGTCCTTCCAGGCGCCGCCCGTCTCGGCCGAGGCGGTCCGCAGCACGATGTCCGCGATGCAGAGCGGGTGGGAACGCGGCCGGTCCGACGCGGCCGCGCCGCCCGACGACGCAGCTCAGGGCGAGGAGGAATGAATATGCGCCAGCCAGCGCAGCTCGACTGGCTCCTCGATGATCTGGTCGCGCGAGTCGCCAAGGTCACCAAGGCAGTGATCTTGTCCAGGGACGGTCTCACGGTCGGCGCGTCCGACGGGCTGACCCGCGAGGACTCCGAGTATCTGTGCGCCGCCGCCGCCGGGCTGCAGAGCCTGGCCCGGGGCACCGGCCAGCACTTCGGCGCGGGCGCCGTGCGGCAGACCATCATCGAGATGGAGTCGGCGTTCCTGTTCGTGATGGCCGCGGGAGAGGGCAGCTGCATCGCGGTGCTCGCCGCCCAGGGCGCGGACGTCGGACTGGTCGCCTACGAGATGACCCTCCTGGTTGCCAGGGTGGGCGAGCACCTGGCCGTCGCCCGCCGGCCCGTGACAGCGCCGCCAGCGGTGGCGTGAACGCCATGCCGGCCGAGGGCGAGTGGGTCGACCAGGACGCCGGTCCTGTCGTCCGCCCGTACGCGCTCACCGGCGGGTTGACCCGCCCGTCCGGCCAGCGGTTCGACCTGCTCGACATGGTGCGCACGGCCAGGCGGCCCCCGGGGGATCCGCCCCAGCTCACGCCCGAGCAGGCCGAGATGCTGGAGCGCTGCCAGATGCCGACCCCGATCGCCGAGCTGGCCGGCGTCCTGGACCTGCCCGTCGGCGTCATCCGGATCCTGGTCTCTGACCTGCGTGAGCGCGGCCTGGTCACGATCCACCGGGCGCAGCCGGCCGGCTTCAACGACCTGAAGATCCTGCAGGAGGTGGTCGATGGCCTACGGCGTCTATGACGAAGAGGCGGCGGCCGCCGGCACGCCGGTTACGATCAAGATCCTCATCGCGGGCGGCTTCGGCGCGGGCAAAACCACACTGGTCGGCTCGGTCAGCGAGATTCCGCCGCTGCGTACCGAGGAAGACCTAAGCGACCGCAGCGAACTGACCGACTCCCTGTTCGGCGTGGAGGAGAAGACCACGACCACGGTCGCCATGGACTTCGGCCGGATCACTATCCGGGAGGACCTCGTGGTCTACCTGTTCGGCACCCCGGGCCAGCAGCGGTTCTGGTTCATGTGGGACGACCTGGCCACTGGTGCCCTGGGCGCCGTGGTCATGGCCGATGAGCGGCGCCTCGCCGACTGCTTTCCTTCGGTCGACTACTTCGAGGGCAACCGGATTCCGTTCGTCGTCGCCGTGAACCGCTTCGGCGGCGAGCAGCGTCACTCTTTGGAATCCATCACCGACGCCCTGAACCTGCCCCCCGGCGTGCCGGTCATGGCGTGCGACGCCCGTAGCCGCGAGTCCAGCCGGGACGTCCTCGTCACGCTGGCCCAGCACGCGATCGCCCGGCGCGGCGGCCGCCCGGCCCAGCGGGCTCGCCTCGTCAGCTAGTGACCTCCTGGCAAATGCCAGGTCAGCTGGGTCCTATATGGTTCCTTGGCCGAGATTTCGGTAGATCCGGTAGCAGAGGAGGACAGGACTCATGCCCGACCTGAGCAACCGCGTGGTGCTCCTGACAGGCGGAGCGACAGGCATCGGGCACGCGATCGCGCTCGACATGGCAGCGGCCGGCGCGACCATCGCGATCGGTGACACCAACGTCGATGGCGGGCAGGCAACAGCCGAGGAGATCCGCAGCGCGGGCGGCA
>DATJQX010000134.1:0-24295 GCA_035505275.1 Streptosporangiaceae bacterium
TATCCGGCCGCGCGTCGGCTTGATCCCGAACAGGCCGCACACGCTGGACGGGATGCGGATGGACCCGCCGCCGTCGCTGCCCTGGGCGGCGGGCGCGAGCCCGGCCGCCACCGCGGCGGCGGCGCCGCCGCTCGACCCGCCCGCGGACCTGGACAGGTCCCACGGGGTCCTGGCCGGCGGGCCGATCTTGGTCTCGGTGTAGCAGGGCAGCCCGAACTCCGGGGTCGCGGTCTTGCCCGTGATGACCGCGCCGGCCTGCTTGATCTTGGTTATGGCGTAGTCGTCGGTGTCGGGGACGTAGTCGGCGTACGCGAGCGAGCCGAGCGTCTCCCGGACGCCCGCGACGGAGTTCAGGTCCTTGATCGGGATCGGAACGCCGGTCAGCGGGGGCAGCTCCGCCGGGTCTTCGGTGTCGAGGACCGCTTTCTCCGCTGCCTTGGCCTGCTCGGCCGCGAGTTCGGCGGTGATCGTGTAGAAGGCGCCGACCTGCTCGTTGAGGTCCTCGGTGCGGCGCAGATAATGTTCGGTGACGGCGACGGGCGAGAGTTCCCGCGCGCGGATCGCGGCGGCCAGATCGACCATGGTGAGCTCGTGAATCTGGGCCATGGTTCTAGATCGTAGACCAGAAGGTCGCAGGGACGTTCAGCGCGTTACCGGACGAATGGCCGGCTATAAACCGGTTCGGATAGGGCACAATCGTCGTTGAGTGATGCTTTGCGCACCGTCCTAAGGGCGTTACGCTGAGGTGGTGGTGAGTACCGGATGGCGTGGCCCAGGCTGAGAAAGCGCAGGTCACCGGTGCGGCTGGTGACAATAAGCAACCGCGGAGAGCCCGCGGCTCCTGCGCGTTCCGCGGGGGGCGCTGAGAGCGCTGAGTCGGTCCGGCTGATCTGGCCGGGCGCCAACGGCGCGTCCACCGCGCGCGCGGCCCCGCAGGTGGTGGCTGGGCGGGTCGAGCCGGCTGAGCCCACCGTTCCGGCTTCGCCCGCTTCGCCCGCTGCGCCTGTTGCGCCCGCCGGGGCCGCGGCGCCCGCCGGGGCCGCGGCGCCCGCTGCGGCCGGCTCGCCGGCCGGGTCGGGCGCTGGGGCCGCGGACGCCGCCGACCTGCCGTTCTGGGACTGGTCGTCGGATCAGTCCGAGCTCGACGACCCCTCGGACGCGTTCGCGCCAGACCGGCCCGAGTACCCGGACGGGCCCGACTCCCCGGACTACCGGGCCCTCGGAGGTACGGACGCGCCGAGGGTTACTCCGGCGTCGTGGTCTTCGCAGGGCGGAAGGGACCGCAGCGGGTCCCGGGGATCCAAGGCGGACCGAGGACTGCGGCGGCCGCGGGAACCCGTGACCGGTGCAGTGGGCGCGGTCGGCGCGGTCGGCGCGCGGGCGGATCAGCAGCGGCAGGAGGGCATCGGCCAGCACCTGGGCAGCCTCGCGCACCTGTCCGCCAACCCGATGGTGCGGGTCTGGCAGTGGCGGGCCATGGTCGCGATCGTCATCGCGGTCGCGTTCGCGATCTGGGGACACTGGGTGTGGGGCCTGACGGTGGCCGTGCTCATGATCATCGCCGACACCATCTTCCGGGCTCAGCGGGCCCGGATCGGCCCCGCCGGAGTGCGGCAGACCGCAGCCCAGCGGCGTACTCGCAGGCAGCTGGCCAGGCTGCAACGCGCGGGCTACCACGCCGTGCACGGCAATGTGATCGCGGGCGGCCAGGAGCAGATCGACCACCTGGTGATCGGCCCGGCCGGAGTCTTCGCTATCGACTCCGAGGGCTGGGACAGGCGGCTGCCGGTCCGGACCAAGAACGGCAGGCAACTCTGGCACGGGCCGTTCAGCATGCAGGACCGGGTCGACCACGCGCGCTGGGAGGCCGAGCAGGCGGCCACGCAGCTGTCCAGCGCGGTCGGGCACCAGGTCACGGTCCGTCCCGCGATGGCGGTCTACGGGCCGAAGATCCCCTGGGACGTGGCGACCATCAGGGACGTTGACGTGTTCAGCGGTCCGCGGCTGCGCAGGTACCTGCGGCGCGTGGCTCGGCAGGGCGACACACAGCGGCTGACGGACAGCGAGATCGAACGGATCGACAAGGCGGCCCAGACTGTGTTCGGGCATTGGACCGCCCGCTGACCCCTCGCTGCCATCACGCGAACGCGTTACCTCTTGTCCCGGTAGGCTGGTGACTTCTCAAGTCCAGCTCCTGCGGTTTCGCGCGGGGAGGAGATCACTATGCCGCCGCTTCGGTCCCGTACGGTCACGCACGGAAGGAACATGGCGGGCGCCCGGGCGCTGCTGCGCGCGACCGGGGTGGCCAGGGAGGACATCGGCAAGCCCATCATCGCGGTGGCCAACAGCTTCACCGAGTTCGTCCCCGGGCACGTCCACCTGCGCGAGGTCGGCCAGGTGGTGGCGGACGCGATCCGCGCCGCCGGGGCGGTGCCGCGCGAGTTCAACACGATCGCGGTCGATGACGGCATCGCCATGGGTCACGGCGGCATGCTGTACTCCCTGCCGAGCCGCGAGCTGATCGCCGACTCTGTGGAGTACATGGTGAACGCGCACTGCGCGGACGCCATGATCTGCATCTCGAACTGCGACAAGATCACGCCGGGCATGCTGATCGCCACCATGCGGCTGAACATCCCGACCGTCTTCGTGTCCGGCGGGCCGATGGAGGCCGGTTCCCCGGCGGGCCTTTCCGGCGCTGCTCCCGGGCGCAAGCTCGACCTGATCGACTCGATGGTCGCCTCGGCGGATCCTTCGGTGTCCGACGAGCAGCTGCTGGCCATGGAGGAATCCGCCTGTCCGACCTGCGGCTCCTGCTCGGGCATGTTCACGGCGAACTCGATGAACTGCCTGACCGAGGCGATCGGGCTGGCGCTGCCCGGCAACGGGAGCACGCTCGCCACGCATTCGGCACGCCGCGCGCTCTTCGAGCGGGCCGGGCAGGTGATCGCCGAGATTACCAGGCAGTACTACGCGGAAGGCGACGAGTCCGTGCTGCCGCGGTCGATCGCCAGCCGGGACGCGTTCGAGAACGCGATGGCGGTGGACGTGGCGATGGGCGGGTCGACCAACACGATCCTGCACCTGCTCGCAGCGGCCCACGAGGCCGGGGTGAACTTCGGGCTCAAGGAGATCGACGAGCTGTCCCGCCGGGTCCCTTGCCTGTGCAAGGTCGCGCCGAGCAGCTCGTACCACCTGGAGGACGTGCACCGGGCCGGGGGCATTCCGTCGATCCTCGGCGAGCTGGACCGGGCCGGACTGCTCAACCAGGGCGTGCGTACGGTGCACAGCCCGTCCTTGCGTTCATTCCTCTCTGCCTGGGATCTGGGGTCCCCGTCGGTCAGCGCCGAGGCGGCCGAGTTGTACCACGGCGCGCCCGGCGGCGTTCGCACCACCCGTCCGTACTCGCAGTCGGCCCGCTGGGAGACGCTCGATACGGACCGGACTGGCGGCTGCATCAGGGACGTGGCGCACGCCTACACAACCGACGGCGGGCTGGCCGTGCTCTACGGCAACCTCGCCCCCGACGGCGCCATCGTCAAGACCGCGGGCGTGCCGGAGGAGCTATGGCGGTTCTCCGGGCCCGCCGTCGTGTTCGAGAGCCAGGAGGATGCGGTCGCGGGCATCCTCGGCGGCGCGGTCAAGGCCGGCGACGTGGTGGTCATCAGGTACGAGGGCCCGCGCGGCGGACCCGGCATGCAGGAGATGCTGTACCCGACCAGCTTCCTCAAGGGCAAGGGCCTTGGCCGGGCCTGCGCGCTGATCACCGACGGGCGCTTTTCCGGCGGGACCTCGGGCTTGTCGGTGTGTCACGTCGCCCCGGAGGCCGCCTCGGGCGGGGCCATCGCGCTGGCGCAGGACGGCGACACGATCGTGCTCGACATCCCGCGACGCGAGCTCAGGCTGGACGTGCCCGACGATGAGCTCGCTTCTCGCCGGGAGCGGCTGCTGGCTGCGCTTGGGTCGTACCGGCCCGCCGACCGGCAGCGGCCGGTCAGCGCGGCCCTGCAGGTCTACGCCGCGATGGCCACCTCGGCCGCGACCGGCGCGGCGCGTGATGTCACCCTGATCGCCCACCAGGACAAGTGAGCCCGGAGCGAACCGCGGGTTTCGCGCGGCCGGCGCGCACCAGCGACGCCGACAGCCTGGTCCGCGTCCAGGTGGCCAGCTGGCGCTGCGGGTATGCCGGGATCGTTCCTTCCGACCTGCTCGCGGAGCTGACGGGCGACTCGGCGCAGTTGGTATGGCGGGACCGGTGGCGGGAGGCGATCGGGAACCCGCCGACCAGCAGGCACCGGGTGCTCGTCGCGGTGTCGGGCTCTGAGCCTCGCGAGGTGGTCGGGTTCGTCTCCGCCGGGCCGGCCACCGATGCCGACCGGTGGCCGGGCACCGACGGCGAGCTTTACGAGCTGCGCGTCAGGCCGGACCTGACCGGCCACGGGCACGGCGGCAGGCTGCTCCACGCGGCTGCGGACACGCTTGCCGCCGACGGCTTCCACACCCTGTCGATCTGGGCGCTGGACGCGGACTCGGCGCTGCGCCACTTCCTCGAATCGGCCGGCTGGGCGCCTGACGGCGCCCGGGGCGAGCTGGACGTGGGTGTCAGCGTTCCGGTCGTACGCCTGCATACGAGGATCAGCGAGTAGGACGCCTCACAGTTCCCGTGAACCCCTAGGGTTCGCTCAAGTGTACGAAGCAGTCGAGTTTCCGCGGAAGATCCGTGCCTGGCGGAAGAAAGAGCGCCGTATTCGGCGCCTAAATATCCGCTGAGCACCGATCTTCCAAGATCTTTCTCGGCCACGCGTATCACGCCGCGCTTGCGCATCACGGTGCGCACAGGTTTCAGGACTTGCCCGCCGCTAAGGCGGGCGACGCTGGTCACCTAAGATCTGGGGGTGGCTGATGCGCGGGAGTGGCTGGCTGGGACGCGGCCGAGAACGCTTCCCGCGGCGGTCGTGCCGGTGCTGATCGGGTCGGGGGTCGCGGCCGGTTACGGCAGGTTCTCCGCGTGGCGGGCGGTCCTCGCGCTCGTCGTCGCGCTGGCCCTGCAGATCGGGGTCAACTACGCCAACGACTACAGCGACGGAGTGCGCGGCTCGGACGAGCGGCGGGTCGGGCCGGTACGGCTCGTCGCTGCAGGTCTCGCGCCGCCGAAGCAGGTCCTGGCCGCGGCGTTCGGGTGCTTCGCGGTGGCTGGCGCGGCCGGCCTGGCGCTGGCCGCCGTCACCTCGTGGTGGCTGGTCGCCGTCGGCGCCGCCTGCATCGCCGCCGCCTGGTTCTATACCGGCGGGCCGCGGCCTTACGGGTATCGCGGGTTCGGCGAGATCTTCGTGTTCGCGTTCTTCGGCGTGGTCGCGGTGGCGGGCACGGCCTACGTGGAGATGTCCCGGTTCAGCTGGCTGGGGCTGGCCGCTTCGGTGCCGGCCGGGCTGCTGGCCTGCGCCCTGCTGATCATCAATAACCTGCGCGACATCCCATCCGACACGCTGACGGCCAAACGGACCCTGGCGGTCAGGCTCGGTGACGCGCGCACTCGAGTCGGGTACGTGCTGGCGGTGCTGCTCCCGTTCTGCGCCGTGGCGGCGATCGCCTTCTACCGGCCGCTCGTGCTCATCACCGCCGCCGCCCTGCCGCTGGCGGGCCTCCCGATCCGGTCAGTGCGTGCTGGTGCGTCGGGTCCGGCGCTGATCAAGGCGCTCGGCCAGACGGGGCGGCTCCAGTTGGCTTTCGGAATCGCGTTCGCGATAGGGCTCGGGGTCCACCTCTGAGCCTGCCAGAACTCCGATTCGTTTTTGCAACTCAGGATGCCGGCGGTTCGGGGGACGGTGCGCCTCCCGACGAGAGACACTTGAGACGAAATGCGCGGTATCAGTATCATCGCGGCTGCTGGCGAGTTACTCTGCCCGTAATCCCAGTTGATGAGGTGCGGGCCCAGGGTGGTGCCTCAGGCCGATGCGTGTCCAACGGGAAGGTGTCTAGTTGCAAGCCCGGGGAATGTGGTCGGCCGGACAAGGCGACACTCAGGAGCGGTTCCTGGCCGACTTCCGTGCTCTGCGCGACGCGGCGGCACTCGGATATGACGAACTGGCGGCCCGCGCCCACTTCCCGAGCAGCATCCTCAAGGAAGCAGAGAACGGCCCAGGCCTGCCCGGCCTGCCCATCCTGGCCGCTTATGTCCGCGCCTGCGATGCGGACGTGCCGGAATGGGAAGAGCGCTGGCGGCGCCTGGCGTACGCGGCGGAGACCGACCCGGGCCTGCCGGTCCGGCCCGCCGGGGCCAGCCCGGCGGCCGTCGCGGGAGCCCGCGCCGGCATCACTGTCGCGCCGCCGGACGCATACGACCCGGAGCGGATCCGGGCCGCGCTAAGGGGCGGGACCACCGATCGCGCCGCCCGCAGCGCCGGCCAGCCGCGCGCCGCGGCCCCAGGGCGGGCTGATCCCGTCCCCGTGCCTGCGGCCCCGGTTAGCCCGGAGGGTCCCGCGGCCTGGAACTCCGCGACCAGTTGGAGCGACTCGGTGTGGGACAGCGGCTCCGGCCGGGCCTCCGGTTCCGGCTGGGAGAACGAGGCGAGGTGGGACACGGCCTCGAGCTGGAACTCCGTAGGCGGCCAGGGCACCGCGCCCGTCAACGGGAACCATCATGCGCCGTACGCCAGCAGTGTGTTCGACGTGCCGGTCACCGGGGCGTTCGATACCGACGTGCGCTCGCCGGTCACGATGGACGACACCGCGCCGATGCAGTGGTCCCTGGAAAGCGAGCTCGCACCGTCGGTCACTGAAGACAGCCAGGGCGACTGGCGGCATGAGGACAGCGGCTACACAGTGCAGGAGGACGCCGAGCCCGCGCCGGAGCCGATGCGGGACACCGAGTCTGCTGTGCTTACCGGGCCTGCGGTTGCTGCCGGGTCCACTGGCATTGCACGAGCCGCCAGCGTTGATGGAGCAATTGGCGTTGCCGGGGTGGCCGGGGTCGCCGTGACCGGGGCAGTCGGGCCCGCTGTGGTGGCCGGGCCCGCTGTGGTGGCCGGGCCCGCTGCGGTCGCCGAGCCGGCCGGGGTTGCCGGGGCCTCCGGGGTGGCGCTCGCGCAGGCGGCGACCCGGCCGGTACGCGCGCAGGTGCCGGTCGTGGTGCGGGAGGAACCAGCTCGCGACCGGTTCTTCCCGCTGAGGCTGATCGCGGTCATGGTCGTCGCGGCGATCATCGGCAGCGTCCTCGTCCTGCTCATCAGGTAGCCGGGAAATATCGTTCGCCTCGGCGGAAACCCGGCGGGCACAATCGGTTCATGCCGACGGACTACTTCGGCCAGCGGATCGCTACCACCTACCGCGAGAAGTGGCCGCACCTGTTCGAGTCGGAGGTGGTCGACCCGACCGTGAGTTTCCTCGCCGGGCTGGCCGGGACCGGCGCGGCTATCGAGTTCGGCGTTGGTACCGGCCGCATCGCCATACCGCTCAGCCAGCGCGGGATCCAGGTACACGGGATTGATCTGTCCCCAGCCATGGTCGCCCAGATGCACGCGACGCCAGGCTCGGGGAACGTCGGGGTAACGGTCGGCGATTTTGCCACCACCCGGGTGGCCGGGACGTTCCGGCTCGCCTACCTGCTGCGCAACACGATCGCGAACCTGACCACACAGGATGCGCAGGTCGAGTGTTTCCGCAACGCTGCCGCGCACCTGGAACCCGGCGGCTGCTTCGTCATCGAGCTGTACGTCCCGGACCTGCAGCGGCTACCGCCCGGCGAGACCTTTCACGCGTTCACCGTGACGCCCACGCACCTCGGGTTCGACGAGTACGACGTAGCCACGCAGACCCAGTACTCCCACCATTACTGGCTGGCGGACGGTACCTGCGAGACCTTCTCGGCGCCGTTTCGATACGTGTGGCCGTCCGAGCTCGACCTGATGGCCCGCCTAGCCGGGATGAGACTGCGCGAGCGGTGGAGCGACTGGAAGCGCGCGCCCTTCACCAGCTCAAGCAGGAACCACGTCTCTGTCTGGGAGAAGACACCGGACGGGTCCTGACGCGGGCCGCGTCAGTTTCCGGCGGAACGGATAAATCGAGGGCCGCGGGGTGGTTAACCTCGGCGGCAGCGGAAAGCTCGGCCCCGCCGTTGGACGGAGCGGCCGGGTCCGGCAGGCCCGCTGCGTCCGACGGGCTGGCTGACTCGCTGGGATCGACGAAGCCTAGGCCGGGAATGGCGGCGGCCAGGATGGCGCCGATGGCGTCGTTCGTGGCCGGGATCCCGGATGCGGGCCTGGCCGCCAGCTCGGGAGCGGCCGCGGAACCGTCCGCGGGCCCGGCGGCGATCGCGGGCCCGGCGGCGATCGCGGGGAGGCCATCGGCGGCGGGGACGGCGGGTAGTTCGGGTTGGGGCCGGGCCTTCGGGGCGGGGTCAGTGCCCGAGGCGGGTGCGGGGCCCGAGGTGGATCCGGGGCCCGCGACGGAAGCCGCTTGTTCGGCGGTGCCGCCGAAGGCGCTGGCAATCGACCGGAGGGCCGTTGTCACCTCGCTGGGGATGACCCAGAACGTGTTGCCTGGCCCCTGCGCAATCTGCGGCAGTGTCTGGAGGTACTGGTACGCGAGGAGCTTGGGGTCCGGGTCGTTGTCGTGGACGGCCTGGAAGACGGTGGCGATGGCCTGCGCCTGGCCCTCGGCCCGCAGGATGGCGCTCTGCTTGGCGCCTTCGGCGCTCAGGATGGCGCCCTGCTTCTCGCCTTCGGCGGTCAGGATCTTGGACTGCCTGACGCCCTCGGCGGTCAGGATGGCCGCGCGCTTCTCCCGCTCCGCACGCATCTGCTTCTCCATCGCGTCCTTGACCGACTTCGGCGGGTCGATCGCCTTGATCTCGACCCGGGTGACCCGGATGCCCCACTTGCCCGACGCGTCGTCGAGCACGCCGCGCAGCAGGGTGTTGATCTTGTCGCGCGAGGTCAGCGTCTGCTCGAGGTCCATCGACCCGATCACGCTGCGCAACATGGTCGCGGTGAGCTGCTCGATCGCCTGGATGTAGTTGACGATCTCGTAGTCGGCCGCCCGCGGGTCGGTTACCTGGAAGAACAGCACGGTGTCGATCAGCACGACCAGGTTGTCCTCGGTGATCACCGGCTGGCCGAGGAACGAGACCACCTGCTCGCGCAGGTCGATGATCGGCTTCACCCGGTCGATGAACGGGATGATGAAGTTCATCCCCGGTTCCAGCGTCTTGCGGTACCGGCCGAACCGCTCCACGTTCCGGGCGCGGGCCTGCGGCACAATCCGCACCGAACGCAACACGGTGGCCACGACAAGGAGCACGACGACCGCTGCGATGATGATCTCCGCCAAGACCATGGCTACTCCCGGGGATAGACGAGGGCGGTGGCCCCCGTGATCTGCATGACGTCGACCTTGGTGCCGACCTTGATCGGCGGCGAGTCCTCCATGTACGCGCGCGAGGACCACTCCTCGCCGCCGATCTGGACCCGCCCGCCGTGGTCGGTGACCTCCTCGAGCACGATCGCCGTCCGGCCGACGAGCGCGGCGGTACCCGTGCGCAGCGGCGGGGGCTGCTTGATGTGCTTGATCGCGATCGGGCGGATGACGCCGAGCCCGGCTCCGGAGGCCACGATGAACGCGACCAGCTGCCAGGTCAGGCCGATGTGGAACCCACCGACCACGGCGGCGACCACCGCCGCGGCCGCGATGAGGCCAAGGGCCAAGGTCGTGGTGAAGACTTCGGCAACGCCGAGCACGGCTGCCACGATCAGCCATATGATCCAGGACACAGTGGCCGCTCCGCTCAACGCTTCTACGACGAGAGTATCTCTGCCCGTCTTTGTCCGCATTAGGGCCAACCGCGCCGTGTACTATACACGGCGTTATCAGGTCAATACCGCCCGATTAGGTATAATTGCTGACAATTGGCCGTCTAGGTTCTACAGGGGAATACTGCCGACTTACACTCTGCAGATAAGGGCAAAGATCCCACGGCGTGGCTGGACAATGGGTCCAGGAGGTACCTGGTGGAACGTGGCGACACCGGTCTGGGCCGCGATGGGTCTGGTCTGCCCAGACGGCGGAGACCGGGTGAACACCGCGCCTACAGGCGACGGGCCGAGGTGGGCGAGCCGGCCGACGCTGACGGAGCGAACGGGTCGCGGGGGTCCGAGGACGACTACTACGGTCAACTGCTGCGGCGACCGGACGAGTTCGCCCCGCGGTTCCGGCAGCCTGGCCGTCCGAGGCTGCGCCAGTCAGGCCGCTTCCAGCCGCCCAGTGCCGGGCGGAGTGGGTTTCCCACCAGCGATGGCCCCCCGAACGACGATCTTCCGAACGGCCGCTCCTCGCTGCGTGATCTTCCGAACCGCCGTCCGCCGACCGGCGATCCCTCCAACGGCCGCCCCCTGATCGGCGACCCCTCCAACGGCCGTCTCCCATTGCGTGATCCCTCGAACGGCCGGGCGTCGATGGGCGGCCAGGCTAATGGCGGGCCGGGGAACGGACCCGCGGGCGGACCGATGGGAGGGCACGGGAACGGACCCATAGGTGGGTCCGGGAACGGATCCTTGGGCGGGCCGGGGAACGCATCCTTGGGCGGGCCGGGGTACGGGCCTGCGGGCGGGCCGGGGTACGGGCCTGCGGGCGGGCCGGGGAACGCATCCTTGGGCGGGCCGGGGTACGGGCCTGCGGGCGGGCCGGGGAACGGACCCTTGGGCGGGCCGGGGTACGGGCCTGCGGGCGGGCTGGGGTACGAGGGGCCTATTCCGGGGCGCAGGTACTGGCTGCCTAATGGGCGGCGGGTTCCGCCAGGATTTGACCAGCCGTACCGGCCTCAGGCGCCGGGGGCGGGCGGGGGGACCCGGGGGCGGCCTGGTCCGGGTCAGGTTCCCGGGCGTCCTGGAGGGCGGGATCCGTTCGGTGACGGGTGGATTCGGCCGGGGCGGGGGCCGGGGCAACCGTCTGGGGGTCCGGGTGTTCCCCCTGGGGGTCCGGGTGTTCCCCCTGCGGGCGCGCGCGGGCCTTATGGGGGCGGCGGAGGGCCTGAGGCCCGGGAGCGGCCAGCGGGGCGGGTACCGCACGGGATTGGGGGCGGGGCGGTTCTGCCCGAGCCGAACGGGCCGGTGATTAGGCAGCGGGAAACGGCTGTTCCGGCGGAACGGCCGGCGGGCGCCGCGCAGTCGCTAGCGAGCATCGCGCCGGACGGCCTGGAGGCCTTCGCCAGGGACCTGCGCGCGCTGCGCGCTAAGGCCGAGCTTGACTACCCAGAAATGGCCGAGCTCTCGCACTACACGATGAAGACGCTCGCCTCGGCAGCGGGCGGGCTCCGGCTGCCCACGCTGCCGGTCGCCGTCGCGTACGTGCGAGCCTGCGACGGGAACGTCGCCGAATGGGAAGAGCGCTGGCAGAAGCTGGCTGACAAGGCCGCCGCCGACTCGGCGAAGAAACGCCGCCCGGACGAGGAGCCCGCGGAACCCGCGGACGCGGTGGCCCTCGCCGAGCCGCCGGCGCTGAAGGCACCTGCGGCCGAACCGGCCCCCGCCGAGCCCAGTGAGGTCTACGTCATCACCTCGGCTCCGCCTCGTCAGCCGGGCTGGCCGACCAGCTGAACTGGGTGGATGACACAATGGGCAGCGTGCTGCCGCCGGACAACCACGTGCACAGCCAGTGGTCGTGGGACGCGCCCGCCGCCGCGTCGATGGTGCGCAGCTGCGAGCAGGCGCTGACGGTCGGCGTCGGATGCGTGGCCTTCACCGATCACCTGGACTTCACCGACTGGACCGAAGGGGACCGGATCGGCGCGGAGGGGTTGGACCCGCGCCGGTACGACCGGATGCGGCTGCTCGACGTCACGGGCTACCTGGCGGCCATCGAGGACTGCCGCGAGCGCTTTCCAGACCTGCGCATCCTGTCCGGGGCGGAGATCGGCGAGGCGCACATGTTCGCCGCCAGCGCGGGCGCCGTGGTGGCCAGGGCCGGTTTCGACCGGGTGCTCGGCTCGCTGCACGCCGTACCGTTCGACGGGCGGCTGACGGCGGCCGACCGCCTGTTCGGGCGGATGCCCGCCGCCGACGTGATGCGCAGGTACTTCGCTGAGGTCGTCCGGCTAATCGAGGGCAGCGACATCTTCCAGGTCCTCGCGCACCTGGACTTCCCGCGGCGGAGTTGGCCGCAGGCGGCCGGGCCCTACGACGAGAAGGCCTTTGAGGCGGAGTACCGGGCCGTGCTGGGCGCCCTGGCGGCGAGTGAGCGGGTGCTCGAGGTGAACACGAAAAGCCCGCTGGCTTCGGTCGGGCTGATCCGGTGGTGGCGCGATGCCGGAGGGCGGGCCGTCTCGTTCGGGAGCGACGCGCACCAGCCCTGGCGGGTCGGCGACAAGTTCAAGCTCGCGGTCGACGTGGTCGAGGCGGCCGGCTTCCGCGCCGGGCGCGATCGGTTCGATTTCTGGCGGGTCTAGCGGCCGGGTGGCGGCGGGGCGCACGGCTCTGACGGCGGGGCGGAGCGGGTCTGGCGGGCGGGTCTGGCGGGCGGGTCTGGCGGGCGGATGGCCAGGGGGCGGATGGCCAGGGGGCGGATGGCCAGGGGGCGGATGGCTGGCGGGCGGATGGCTGGGGGCTGGGTCAACGGCGGCACCGGACGCCTTAGCGTCGGAGGAGAGGAAGGGCCCGGTGCCGCCGCCGACGGCTCTCAGGTCCAGGTGTCGCCGAATCGGACGGCCATGTCATCCCCGCTTCACTGATCGGCGTCCCGTTTAAAACACGATCCGCAGTTGTTTAGCTACCATTTGTAGTGTAACTCTACGTACTGTCCAGAATGCAATGGGTGATGGGGTAATAGTTACCTAGCTCCGGGGTGACATTCCACGCAGAGTTACGCATTTGAGGCGCGTGAGGAAGCTGAGGTGCCGAAGGTCACCTGTGAGCACGGATCGTCGACCTGGCGGGGCACTACCGCCTCGTTCGGTAGAGATAAGGGTGAAAGCCCCGGTTACTGTCCGCGCATGATGTTGCCGATGATCCCGCCGAGGGCGCCGGACTCGGCGGCCTGCGGGTCGCCGCCCTGCCGGGACAGGTACGGGTCGAGCGAGTGGGCGAGGATAGGCAGCGGCATCGACTGAAGCCAGATCTGGCCCGGGCCGGTCAGCGCGACCAGGTGGAAGCCGTCCTGGCCGAAAGCCATGTTGGCGATGCCGGGCATCCGGGTGACGGTGAACTGCACGCTGCCCTCGAACATGCCCACGTGCCCCGGGTGCACCAGCAGTGTCTGGCCCGGGGCCAGGGTGTAGTGCACCAGTTCGCCGGACAGCTCGATCCAGGCGCGTCCCTGGCCCTCGAGCTTCTGCAGGACGAACCCGTCGCCGCCCCACATACCGCCGCGGAAGCTCTGCTGGAATCCGACGCTCGCGGTCAGGCCGGGCGTGCCGCACAGCCAGCCGTGACGGTGGACGAAGTACGCCTGACCCGGGGCGATATCGGTCGGCATGATGTGGCCGGGCATCTTCGCCGCGAACGTCAGCATGCCGGTGCCTGACATCGCCTCGTAGTGGGTGAGGAACAGCCCGCCGCCGCCCATCACGCGCTTCAGGCCCTGCATGAAGCCGCCGCCGCCCGGGCCGGCGGGGCCACCTGGGCCGCCGGCGCTCATGTGCTGGGAGAGCTGGATGTTCGGGGTCATCCAGGACAGCTCGCCGTGGGTGGAGACCACCTGCTCGCCCTGCTCCAGGGTGATCTCGAGGATCGGCATGGTCGTGCCCTTGATTTCGGCTTGCATGGGGGTGAGCCTACTCGGTGAGGGTCCCTGTCCGATTTCCGCCAGTACTGGTCCGCTCGCGATGGCATTGTGGAGAGCGTGAAGCAGCAAAGGACGGGCGCCAAGGGTCGTGGCCGGCGGGGTGCGGCGGGCGCAGGCGTTCCCGCGCTCGACGACGAGCAGCGGTACGCGGCGCTGGTTTCGAAGGACGCGCGGTTCGACGGCGTGTTCTTCACCGCCGTGACCTCGACGGGCGTCTACTGCCGCCCGTCGTGCCCGGCGATCACGCCGAAACGGGAGAACATACGGTTCTACCGCACCGCGGCCGCGGCACAGGAGGCGGGTTTCCGCGCCTGCAAGCGATGCCGCCCGGACGCCTCCCCCGGCTCGCCGGAGTGGAACATCAGGGCCGACGTCGTGGGGCGCGCGATGCGCCTCATTGCCGACGGCGTGGTCGACCGGGACGGCGTCGAAGGACTGGCGGCGAGCCTGGGGTACGAGCAGCGGCAGGTTCGGCGGCTGGTGACCGCGGAGCTCGGCGCCGGGCCGCTGGCCATCGCGCGCGCGCAGCGCGCCCAGACGGCGCGGGTCCTGACCGAGACGACCACGCTGCCGCTGTCGGAGATCGCGTTCGCGGCCGGGTTCGCCAGCGTCAGGCAGTTCAACGCCACGATCCGCGAGGTCTTCGCGGTGACGCCCACGCAGCTCCGCGAGGCGCGGGGTTCGCGGGGTTCGCGGGGTTCACGGGGTTCACGGGGGTCCTCGGGTCAGGCTCCGCGGTCGCGGCGGCTGGGGGTGCTGGCCGGGGCCTCGGGCCTGGCCGACCCCTCCGCGCCCGGCCTGATCAGGCTGCGGCTGCCGTACCGGCACCCGATCGACCTGGACCGGATGCTCGGCTTCCTCGCGGCCCGGGCCATCGACGGCGTGGAATCGGTGGCGGCGGACCGCTACCGCCGAACGTTGCTGCTGCCCAACGGGACGGGGATCGTATCGCTCGGCCCGGCCGGTGACGTGCCAGGTCATCGGCCTGGCTACGTGGAGTGCGAGCTGCAGCTCGAGGACCTGCGCGACCTGACCGCGGCGGTGCAGCGCTGCCGTCGCCTGCTCGACCTGGACGCGGACCCCGAGGCGGTCACCGGGTACCTGTCGGCCGATCCGGTCATCGGGCCGCTGGCGCTGGCCTGCCCGGGGCGGCGCTCGCCCGGTCACGTCGACGGCAGCGAGCTCGCCCTGCGGGCGGTGCTCGGCCAGCAGGTGTCGGTCGCGGCCGCCAGGCGCCTCGGGTCGCGGCTGGTGTCCGCCTACGGCAAGCCGCTCGAGCGGCCGGACGGCTCGCTCACGCACTGCTTCCCCACCGCGGAAACGCTGGCCGCCGCCGATCCGGCCACGCTGCCGATGCCGCGGACCCGGGCGGCGGCGCTGACCGGGCTGGCCATGGCGCTGGCGTCCGGCGAGCTGTCGCTTGACCCGGGCGCCGACCGCGACCTCGCGGCGGAACGGCTGCTCGCGGTGCCGGGGATCGGGCCCTGGACGGCGGCGTACATCCGGATGCGCGCCCTGGCCGACCCGGATGCGTTCCTGCCCGCGGACGTGGGCGTGCTCAGCGCTCTGGGGCGGCTGGGGGCCGTCCCCGGGACGGGGCCCGCGGGCCGCGTCAAGGCGGCCAGGACCGCGGCGGAGCTGGCCGAGGGCTGGCGGCCGTGGCGGTCCTACGCCGTCCATCACCTGTGGGCCTACCTGGAGGAGAGCAGTCAGTCATGACCAGTCCGTTCGTGGCGCCAGATACCGATGCCCCGCGCCTTTGCCACGTCGTCAGCTCCCCGATCGGCCGGCTGCTACTGCTCGGTGACGGGCACGCCCTGACCGGGCTGTGGATGGTGGACGCCGACCGGCACTCGGCCCGGGTGGAGATGGGGCTGACGCCGAGCCCGGCCTCCTTCGGCGAGGTCGAGGCGCAGCTCGAGGCGTACTTCGCCGGTGAGGCAAAGGAATTCACCGTGCCGCTGGCGCCGAGCGGGACCCCGTTCCAGCTCGCGGTGTGGGCCGAGCTGACCAAGATCCCCTACGGGAGCACGGTCAGCTACGGTGACATCGCGCGAGCGCTGGGCAAGAGGCTCGTCGCGTCGCGGGCGGTGGGCCTGGCCAACGGCGCGAACCCGATCTCGGTCATCGTGCCGTGCCACCGGGTGATCGGCAGCGACGGCAGCCTGACCGGGTACGGCGGCGGCCTGGAGCGGAAGGAACTGCTGCTCCGCCTGGAGGGCGCGGGTCCCGCCAAGCTCTGGTGACCGCTCCCGGGGCGGTAGCGTGGGTGCGTGCTCGCGCTGCTGCTCCTGGCCGCGGCCCTCGGGCTGTCCAACTTCGCCGGAGCCGTCGGGATCGGGGTCAGCGGGGTCAGCGGCCGGATCAGGGTACGGATCGCCGTGGTGTTCGGGGTGTTCGAGGCGGGGATGCCCGTGCTCGGGCTGGCCCTGGGGCAGGGCGTGGCGGGCGGCCTCGGGCGGGCGGCCCACTGGCTCGGCGGGGGTCTCCTGGCGGCGGTCGGGCTCGTTGGCCTGGTCCTGGCCAGGCGGGGCGCGCGCCGTGACACCGCTGCCGCCTCCGGGGCCGACCAGGCGCCCGCGGGTCCGCGGCCGTGGGGGATCTGGCGGATGCTGGTCAGCGGGCTCGCGCTGAGCGTTGACAACCTGGCGGCGGGCTTCGCGCTCGGCGCGTACCCCGTCGGGCTGGCGGTGGCGGCGACGGTATTCGGCGTCGTCAGCGTGATCATGTCACTGGCCGGCCTCGAACTCGGCGCGAAGATCGGAGCGGCCGCCGGAGGCTGGAGCGAGCTGATAGCGTGCGCCATGCTGGTCGCGGTCGGGGGCGTCATGGCGGCCGGGGCGTTCTGAAGACGCTGGAGGCACGATGGAACGGATGACATCGGTGTTGCGTCCAAGAGGAATGACGAATCAGAGCCGAATCCGCGGGCTGGCGGCCGCGGGACTGCTGTGCGCGTTGCTGGCTGGGTGCGGGACGGCGGTGGCGACGTCAACGGCGGCTTCGACACCGGCCGCGACGACACCATCCGCGTCGGGAGCGGGCGGGGCGGCGCTGGCGACGGCGGCCACCGAGACCGGCTGCGCCGGCGTGAGCCAGGCGACCTCGGCCGTCGTCGTGCGGCACCTGCTGGTCGCCGAACCGGTCAACGGGGGCGGGCGACTGTATACCCAGCGCCACGCGAGCTTGGTGCGCGCCCTGTTCGGTGATTTCTGCGCGGCCCTTGATCACCCTGACGTCCCGCAGACACCGCTCCACTGCCCGATCGACATCGGGACCTCCTACACCGGAACGTTCTACGCCGGGCAGCGGGTCCTCGCCACGTTCGTCTACGTCCCGACCGGGTGCCCGCGGCTCAGCCTCAGCGCGTCGGGCAAGACAAAGGGCACCTTCATGATCGGAACGGCGTCCGCCGCCGCGCCGCACCTCAAGCACGACCTGGCCGCGGTCCTGGGCGTGCCGGAGTCGCAGGTGTACGGGTCGGCGACCGTCGGGTCGGGCAAGAGCGGCGTGTGACGGCGCCCGGCCCTTGTGGCGCAGAGTGTTTTAGGCAGCCGGGTGTTTTAGGCAGCCGGGTGTTTTAGGCAGCCGGGGGTTAGGGCAGGTTTCCCGACTCGTCGAGGTCGAACTCGCCGTCCTTGACCCCCAGGACGAACGCCTCCCATTCGGCCTCGGTGAAGTACAGCTTGTCGCCGTCCGGATCGGCCGCGTCGTACATCACGTACAGCTTGGACTCACCGGCCTTATGCGGCGCGGCCGAGGTGTCGGTCGTGATGTATACCTCGACGCGGCTCTCCTCGGCGTCGACCGCCGACGTGTCGTCACCCGCAGTGTGCATGCGCTCAGGCTACCGCCGCGGCGCCCGCCCGCACGCGGGCGAGGGAAACTCGGGTCGCTCAGGCGCGCCAGGTCGGTTGCGCCAGCGTGAGGCTGGCGACTTCGGTCGGCGTCACTGCGGCGGGCAAGTCGCAGGGCACGCTGCTGGCCGGAAGGGCGGCAGCCGCCGCGCCGCGCCTGCGAGCCGACGCTCGTCCCTAACCGCTGACGCGGCCGATTATCCTGCCCTGCGCCGTCGGCCCCGGCGTGCTGCCTCCATTTCCGGGAAAGATTGATCGGGCAGATTTGTAACAATGCCACAACAAACCATGAAATAAGCCGATGCGAGCTATTCATATCCGCTTGCCTGGCTTGCTAGTTATTGTGCTCCGTCGGCGATCACCGTCGCGTGCATGGGCTGCTTCGCCGGGCCGGCCCGCCCGGCTCACCTGGTCCTACGCGACGTTCGAGGCCACAGATACCCGTATGTCCGTTTATATAAGATGATGACCGTCTTTCAGATGATTAGTTATCATTTCGCAACACTGTTCCGGTAAGACAAGGAGGGCGAGCGGGCGTCGTAACAGTGATGTCGTGAACTCTTGAGCCGTCGATGACGGCCCGAGAAAAACGACTAGACAGCCAAAAAGAGGAGTTCACTCCCCTTATGGGAGGTGGAGTGACACTTCGGTCAATATTGGGTATTCCGGACAACATTATCCGATCAGCCCGGCTTGACCGGGACTTCACCGCGGCCCAATCCAGGCTGCGGTGACGGCTTATTTCTCTGAGAAGGTGGGATTGCATGCGTACTGCCTGGCCAGCACGGCTGTCCTCAACACTGCTCGGGCGCGGGTCGCCCTCGGCGAGGTGGAGGAGGTTGCCGATAGCGCTGGCGGCGGCCTCTCTCGTGGTCCCCCTGGCCGCGCTAGCCGGCCCCGCCGCGGCCGCGACCAGCACCCCGGCCCCGGGCACGCCAGAGCAAGTGCCGATGGGCATCGACGTCGGGGCACTGCCGGGTGCGCAACAAGTGTTCCCCGGCGTCTCTGGCGGCACGGAGGAGACCGTGTCCTTCATCCTGAAGGAGCAGAACGTCTCCTCGCTGGAGTCTCAGGTCGAGAGCGGGGTCAGGAACTACCTCTCGGTCGGCCAGTTCGCCAGCACCTACGGCCAGCCCGAGTCGAACATCAGCGCGCTGACCAGCTACCTTGCAGGGTTCGGGATCACATCGACGGTCTACGCGGACCACGTTGACGTGAGCACGACCGGCACCGCCCAGGACTACGACAACGCGCTGTCGGTCACCGAGAAGGAGTACAGCGTTCCCGCGTTCGGGTCGATCCCGGCGCGGGACTGGTACGGCGTCTCGCAGGCTCCGCTCCTTCCGTACCGGCTGGCGAACTTCGTGGAGGCCATCCTCGGGCTCTCGAACTACCCCCCGTTCGCCGACTCGCTGCAGCACGTGAACAGCAGCTACCTCGCGCCGCAGGGGACCTCGGACCTGGCGCCGGGCGATGGCGCCTACTGCGTGGCCCTCACCGGCCTGTCCAACGCGTGCAACCTCCCGTCGAACTTCGCCTCCAACTACGACCTCACCGGTCTGTACGACAGGGGCGCCAAGGGGCAGGGCACGACGCTCGCGATCGTCACCCTGGCCGCGGTTGACCCGGGCGCGCCGGAGTACTTCTGGGCCAACATCGCGCACGTGACGCGCAGCCCGGTGGACGTCGTCAACATCGACGGCGGTCCGGGCGCGCCCAGTAACAACGCGGGCACGGGCGAGACCGACCTGGACCTCGAGCAGTCCGGGGCCCTGGCTCCCGGCGCGAACGTGATCGACTACCAGGCGCCCAACACGGACCCCGGATTCGCCGACGCGTTCTTCACCGCGGCCAGCCAGAACACCGCCGATACGGTCTCGTCGAGCTGGGGCGAATCCGAGACCATCCTTAAGTACTTCATCCTGGCCGGCGAGGAGACGACGGCCTACGCGGCCGCGTTCGACGAGGCCTTCCTCGAACTGGACGTGCAAGGGCAGTCCACCTTCATCGCCTCCGGTGACACCGGGGCGTACGCCGCGTTCCGCGACCTCGGCTCCACTAACCTCTCGGTTGGCTCGAATGCCGACAGCCCTTACGTCACCGCGGCCGGCGGCACCACGCTGCCGTGGACCGGCACGCTCAGCGACCCGTCGACGGGCAAGAGCGCGACCGTGACGGTATCGAGCCAGCGCATCTGGGGCTGGGACTACCTGTGGGCGCCGATCGCGTCGATCACGGGCGAGCCCGAGTCCGAGGTCGCGTTCTCGAATATCGGCGGCGGCACGGGCGGCTTCAGCACGATCGAGCCCACCCCGAGCTACCAGGAGAGCATAGGGGCGGGGAGATTCGACGCCGTCCAGTACCTGACGCCGACCGACTACACGACCGTCGAGCCCGGATTGACCGTGCCGCTGTCGTGGAGCTTCAACCCGACCCCGAACGTGTCCGAAGGCTTCAACATCGGCCGGATGGTGCCTGATGTTTCCGCCGACGCGGACCCGTACAGCGGCTACCTGCTGTACGAGCCGTCGTTTACGCAAGCGGGCCAGCCTATCCTTCAGGGCGGCTGGGGTGGCACGAGCTTCGTGGCGCCGCAGCTGAACGGCTCGACCGCGGTCATCGACTCCTACCTCGGCCACCGGGTCGGGTTGTGGAACCCGACCATCTACCCCGCGGCCGCTGGCGGCGATTCCCCGTTCAGCCCGATGTCTACGGACAGCACCAGCAACGACAACCTCTACTACACCGGTGAGCCTGGTTCGGACTACAACCCGGGAGCCGGCCTGGGCTACCCCAACCTGACCGAGCTGGCGAGCTTCTTCCGGTAAACCCGGGGGCAGCACCGCCCAGGCCCGTATGACGAAGCCGGGCCGCGCCGATCCTGGCGCGGCCCGGCTTCGCTTTACTACGGCAGCGTTCCGGTCCCGGTAAGGTCGTGCCTGTGCCTGATATCGACACTGCCGCGAGCTCGCTTGCCGCCGAGGTGGCCTGGTACGCCGGGCTGCCGTCCATGTACGGCTCCGGGGCCGCGCTGTTCACCGACCCGGCGGGCCGGGTCCTGCTGGTCAAGCCGAACTACCGTGAGCACTGGACGCTGCCGGGCGGGATCCTCGAGGACGGCGAATCCCCGGAGGCAGGGTGCCGGCGCGAGGTCGCGGAAGAAATCGGCTTCGATGTCACCCCGGGACCGCTGCTGGCCATCGACTGGAAGCCCCCGGAGGGAATGCGGCCCAGGCCGATCGTGCACTTCATCTTCGACGGCGGCGTCGTTGCGGAGGACGCGCCGATCCGGCTCCAGGAGGAGGAGCTCGACGCCTACCGGTTCGTGGAGCCCGGTGAGCTGGCCCGCCACCTGCCGGCGTTCATGACCGCCCGGGTCTGCGCCGCGCTGCGCGGCCGGGCCGCCGGCGCGCCGGTATACGTCCCTCAGCTGGACGCGCGGTGAGCCTGCGGGGACCGGACCTCCAGCTGCCCGAGCAGGGTGGCGGTGGCGGCCGCGACGGCGTCCACCGCCTGGGTGAACGCCTCGGCGTTATGCCCGGCGGGCGTGCGGAAGCCGCTGATCTTCCGCACGTACTGGAGCGCGGCGGCGCGGATGTCGTCCTCCGTGACCAGCTCGGCGTACGGCGGGCGGAGGGTCTTGATGCTTCGGCACATACCCCGACGGTACGTTAGTCCAGGCCGAGGAGGGTCTCCAGGCCCACGGTAAGGCCGGCCGGGAGCGAGCCGACCTGGCGGACGGCGAGCAGCACGCCGGGCAGGAACGAGGCCCGGTCCAGGGAGTCGTGCCTGATCGTCAGCGTCTCCCCCGGCCCGCCGAACAGCACCTCGTGGTGGGCCACGTACCCGGGTGCGCGTACCGAGTGGATGTGGACGTCCCCGACGGTGGCGCCACGGGCCCCGGGCAGCGCCGAGGCGGTGGCGTCGGGCGGCGCGCCGAGGCCCGCCGCGGCACGCGCTTCGCTGATCATCGATACGGTGCGCAGCGCCGTCCCCGACGGGGCGTCGGCCTTGCCCGCGTGGTGCAGCTCGATCACCTCGGCGGAGGGGAAGAACCGTGCCGCCTGGGCGGCCAGGCGCATCATCAGGACGGCGCCGACGGAGAAGTTCGGCACGACGAGGACGCGCACGTCCTTGTGGTCGGCCAGCCAGCCCTGCACCTCGTCCAGCCGGTCCTCGCCGAACCCGGACGTGCCGACCACGGTGTCCAGGTCGTGCTCGGCGCACCAGCGCAGGTTGCCCATGACCGCGCCGGGATGGGTGAAGTCGACCGCCACGTCGCAGCCGGTCAGCGGGTCACGCGCGTCCCCCAGGTCGACCTCGGCCGCCAGGTCCAGGTCCGGGGCCTCGGCGACCGCCCGGCATACCTCGCGGCCCATCCGCCCCCGCGCGCCCAGCACGCCGACCTTGACCATCGTGTCCTCCCGGTTACCGGATACCGACGATCCTGGCAGACCTCAGATGCCGAAGGCGGCGGGATCGTCGAAGGGGCCGACGACGGCCAGGGCCTTCGGGCGGGTCAGGATGTCGGCGGCCACCGCGCGGATGTCGTCGTGGGTAACGGCGTCGATGGCGGCCAGCACCTCCTCGACCGGCTCGAGCCTCGGGTAGACCAGCTCGGACTTGCCCAGACGGCTCATCCGTGACGACGGGTCCTCAAGGCCCAGCACGATCGAGCCGCGGACCTGGCCCTTACCGCGGGTCAGCTCGGCGTCGGTCAGGCCGCCGTCGACCACCTTGGCCATCTCCTCGGCGCAGATGGCCAGCACCTCGTCGGCCTTGGCGGGCAGGCATCCGACGTAGATGCCCCAGAGGCCGGTGTCGGCGTGCTGCGCGGAGAAGCTGTACACCGAGTACGCCAGGCCGCGCTTCTCGCGCACCTCCTGGAACAGCCGGGAGGACATGCCGCCGCCGAACGCCGCGTTCAGCACGCCGAGCGCGAACCTGCGGTCATCCGTCCTGGACATGGCCTCGCACCCGAGCACCAGGTTGGCCTGCTCGATGCCGCGCGAGACCAGCGTCGTCCCGGTGCCGGCCGCGGTGCCGAAGCCGGGGTGGCTGCCGTTCAGCCGCGGCGGGGCGGGCTCGGCGGCCCGCTGCAGCGCCGGGCCGAACGCGTCGGCGACCAGGGCGGTCAGCGTTTCATGGTCCAGGTTGCCCGCCGCGGCCACCACCAGGTGCTCCGGGGTGTACCGGGCCTGGTAGTGCTCGAAGATCTGCTCCCTGGTGATCGCGTTAATGGAGTCCGCGGTGCCGAGGATGGGCCTGCCGAGCGGAGTGTCGCCGAAGAGCTTGGCGGTGAACGCCTCGTGCGCGGTGTCCGAGGGGTCGTCCTCGTTCATCGCGATCTCCTCGAGCACCACGTTCCGCTCGGCGTCCACGTCCTTCTTGGTGACCAGCGAACTGGTCACCATGTCGGACAGGATGTCCACGGCCAGCGGCAGGTCGGCGTCGAGCACCCGCGCGTAGTAGCACGTGTACTCCTTCGCGGTGAACGCGTTCATCTCACCGCCGACCGCGTCCATCTCCGCCGAGATGTCCAGCGCGGTCCGCCGCGCGGTGCCCTTGAACAGCAGGTGCTCCAGGTAGTGCGTCGCGCCCGCGTGGTTCTCGTCCTCGTCGCGGGAGCCGACGCCCACCCAGATGCCCAGCGCCACCGAGCGCACCGCGGGCAGGAACTCGCTGACGACCCGGAGGCCGCCGGGAAGGACGGTGCGCCTGACGCCCCGGACTGGTTCGGTACCCATCTACTCGTGATGCCCGCGGGTGCGGTGCCGCGTCCGGCGATGGCCGTCCTGCCCGTCGCGGTCGCCGCTGCCGCCTCGGTCACCGCGGTCCCGCGAACCGCCGGAGTCCCTGGACTCCCGCGGCGGGCGGTCACCGCGCGGTTCGCGTGAATCGCCGCCGGACAGGTCCTCGCCTGCGGCCTCGCGCTCCACCACCTCGACCGGGACGAGCGACAGCTTGCCGCGGTCGTCGACCTCGCGGATCTCGACCTGGATCTTGTCGCCGATGTGCATCACGTCGTCGATGTTCTCGATCCGCCTGCCGCCGTGCAGCTTGCGGATCTGGGTGATGTGCAGCAGGCCGTCCTTGCCCGGCAGCAGCGACACGAACGCGCCGAACGTGGTGGTCTTCACGACCGTGCCGAGGAACCGCTCGCCGACCTCCGGCATATGCGGGTTGGCGATGGCATTGATCGCAGCCCGGGCCGCCTCGGCCGAGGGCCCGTCGGTGGCGCCGACGTAGATCGTGCCGTCGTCCTCGATGGTGATCTCGGCGCCGGTGTCGTCCTGGATCGAGTTGATCATCTTGCCCTTCGGGCCGATGACCTCGCCGATCTTGTCCACCGGTACCTTGATGGTGATGATCCGCGGCGCGTAAGGCGACATCTCGCCGGGCTGGCTGATGGCCGCGCGCATGACCTCGAGGATGGTCATCCTGGCCCCGCGCGCCTGCTTCAGCGCGCCGGCGAGCACCGAGGCGGGGATCCCGTCCAGCTTGGTGTCCAGCTGGAGCGCGGTGATCACCTGCTCGGTCCCGGCCACCTTGAAGTCCATGTCGCCGAACGCGTCCTCGGCGCCGAGGATGTCGGTCAGCGTCACGTACTGCCCGCCCTCGTGGATCAGGCCCATCGCGATGCCGGACACCATGTCCTTCAGCGGCACGCC
>DATJQX010000135.1:0-8240 GCA_035505275.1 Streptosporangiaceae bacterium
GCACCGGGGAGCAACGATGGTGAGCGGCCTGTCCATTGCTGAACAGCGCATTGACCGACAGGTTAGGACCGAGATGTTCCGGGGCCGCCACATCGAGCTGGTCACCGGCCGGGTAGTGCTGCACGCGGTGGACGATCGAGGACAGCCACTGTGCGGCCACGACCAGGCACAGCGATGAGACGATCCGCGGCGGCGTGAGCCACCCGCTGACCATCAGCCCCCGCCTCCTGGTGCAGCGTCCCGCGCTGGCGCTGACCACGTTCCTGCACGAGCAGCTGCACTGGCTGGAAGGGCCCGGCACCGACAGTGCCAGCGCCGAGGCCAGCAGGCGGTGGCCGGACCCGCCACCCCTCTCTGCTGGAGGAGGCACGGACCCGACGTCCACCTGGCTCCACATGAGCGTCTGTGCCCTGGAGTACCACAGCCTCAGCGAGCACCTCGGTCCCTCCGCCGCGGCGGCAGAACTGAGACAGCACACGGGCTACGCCTGGATCTACGGCCAGATCCTCGCCAGCCCCGACGCGTTCTCCGGGTTCCTGCACCGGCATGGCCTGCGGGTGCCCGACCACCCTCCGGTTCCCCGCCGCTGCTTCAGTGATCTGCCGACGGCGTTAGGAGCCGGCCTCCTCCACCTTGTCGAGCCAGTACATGATGCCGCTGACGTTCGAGGTGGTGCCGCTGATCCGGTCGAACTTCACCGCAATGGCCGGGTCAGCTTCCGGCCGGAACGCGGCGTACCGCGCGTTGGTCCGGTCCCGCACCATGGCCACCGCGTGGTCGAGGTCCAGTCCCGCCTTCCGCGCCGTGCGCGTTTCCTCCACCCAGACCCTGATTTCGTCCTCCGACCGCTCCAGCGTCTCCGTGACCGGCGTGACCGGCCCGTAGTGACTGAACAGCAGGCGCGAAGGCTGCAGCGCGGCGAACTTCCTGATCGAGGCCAGCGCGGCGGCCAGGTCGAAATCCGGGGGCGGCGTGGCCGGCCGCAGGTCGCCCGTCTCGGGAAGGTAAACCCCGGCCGCGTCACCGACGTAGAGGTCGCCGCTGTCCGAGTCGACCAGGCCGACGTGATGCTTGGCGTGCCCGGGGGAGTAGTGGCTGTCCAGGCGGCGCCCGCCGCCCAGATCCACGGTCCCCGTGTCCTCCAGGGCGATGATGCGATCGGCCGGGACCGGTGCGAGCACGCCGAAGAACCTCTCGAGCGCGGCACCGTATACCGCCCGGGCGCCGGCCATAAGCCTCGTCGGGTCGGCGAGGTGCCGCGCCCCGCGGTGGTGGACCACGATGTCCGCGGCGGGGAACATCGCCGCGATATCGCCCGCGCCGCCGGCGTGATCCAGGTGGATGTGCGTGACGACCACGGTCGCCAGGTCGGCAGGGCCGATCCCCAGCCCGGCCAGGGCGTCACGCACCACCGGCGCGGACGGGGCGGTGCCCGTCTCCACTAGGCACGGCTTGTCTCCCCGGATCAGGTAGCCGGCGGTGATCCCGTCGTACCCGGCCATCCGCGTGTCGATCTGGAACACGTCGTGCCCCAGCGGCGTCACGTCCGTGGGCTGCGTGCGCGGCGGGTCGGCCGCGGTCTCCTCATGCACCCGACCATTGTCCCAGACCAGCCAGCCCCTCCTCGTTCGGGCCGAAGGTGCGCAGCACCAGCCCGGTCCGCGGCTTGGGGCCGAACGACGTGGACTTGCGCGGCACCCTCTCGCCGAGCGCCGCGATCTGGATGACGGCGTCGAAGGAGACCGGATTCGAGATGACCGCGGTGCCCGACGCGAAGCCGTTGCTCCCGTTGGCGCAAACCGCGCCCACCGCGTCGTCGGCGTCGTGGTAGATCAGCACGTCGCGCTCGCTGTCGGTGATGCCCCACAGGCGCCCGAGGAGCAACTGCTGGAGAACGGATGCGTCCAGGGACCGCCAGGGCGCAGACCGCCCGGTCGGCATCGACGCTGCGACCGCGACGGGGTCGGGGTTGCTGAGCAGCTGGAAGCCCGGACCGCCGGCCAGCAGGAACGCGGTACCGTCGCACCCGGCCTCGGCGAGCCGCCGCCGCGCGCCGGCCAGATCGGTGCCGGCCGGCAGGTCCTGCACGGTGAATGCGGCCTTGGCCAGCTCCGCTGCCCGCTCCGGCGCCAGGCCGGGCAGCACCCGGTGGATCGCGCCGAGACGGGGCGGGTAGGCCGATGAATCGACGAGGAACGCCAGTCCGAAGTCCCACGGACCGACGCCCCGCCCTGACGCCCGGGCCCGCGACTGAAGGTCCATGTAGGCGGCGTACCGGTGATGCCCGTCGGCGATGAGGGCCCGGCGTCCGCACAGGTCGGCGGTGATCGCGGCCTGCTCGGCCGGGTCACCGATCCGCCACAGGCGGTGCGTCACGCCGTCCTCGGTGTCGATGGTCACCAGCGGCGTGCGCTCCGCTGCGACCTCGTCGATGACCTCGGTGGCCGTCCGGGCGGGAACGCCACCGGGACACCCGGGGTCACGCGGCTGCGCGCCGTCGTAGACGAGGAAGATCGGCTCCAGGTTGGACTGGGTGGCCGCCATCAGCTCCCGCCGGTCGGCGACCAGTCCCGGCAGGACGCCCTCGTGCGGCAGGATGCCCGCCGCCTGCGGCGAGCCGAGGTGGACCAGCCCGATGATGCCCCGCTGCCGCCACGATGAGGCCGCGCTGGTCTGCTCGTACAGGTACAGCGCGGGCATCCGGTCCCTGATCAGCACGCCCGTCGAGAGCCACTCGCGCAGCAGGCTGGCGGCGGCCTGGTCGGCATTGGCGTCCTGGCCCGGCAGGATGAGACGGACCACGTTGTGCGGGTCCGCCGCTCGCAGGTGCTCGAGAACGCCGCCGCTGATCACGTCGTACGGTGGTGACGTGACGTTTGCCAGGCCGCTCACCCGGTCACGGGCGTAGCGGATGCCGCGGAAGGGCGCCAGCACGAGACCAGGGCCAAAGTCGGACGGAAGGGTCTGCACACATGACAGAAGGATCAAGCGGCAGCAGGGATTCCCGATCGGGGGAAAACCTGCACGGCTGCAGCGAATCCCTCGACACGGCCTACGACGTCGCCATGCTCGACCTGGACGGAACGGTCTACCTGGGCGGCGCCGCCATCCCGGGCGCCGCGCAAGCCCTGCGCAAGGCGGCCGAGGCGGGCATGCGCCTGGCGTACGTGACGAACAACGCCTCCCGTACCCCCGCTGCGATCGCCGCCCTGCTGACCAGCTTCGGCATCGCGGCTACGCCGGATGACGTGGTGACCTCCGCCCAGGCCGCCGCCCGCATGCTCGCCGAACGCCTCCCCGCGAGCGCCCAGGTCCTGGTCATCGGCGGCAGCGGCCTGCGGATGGCGGTGCGGGAACGGGGGCTTAACCCGGTGACCACGGCCGCTGGGCGGCCACCGGCGGTGGTCCAGGGCTACGCGGCCGACGTGGCCTACTCGATGCTGGCCGAGGGCGGCCTTGCGGTCGCCGCGGGAGCGCTGTTCGTCGCCACCAACGCAGACCTCACGCTGCCGAGCCGGCGCGGGAACCAGCCAGGAAACGGGTCGCTGATCCGAGTGATCGCGACCGCCACCGGCGTGCGCCCGCTGGTGGCCGGAAAGCCGGAACCGCCGCTGCACAGGGAATCGGTCCTGCGGACCGGGGCGAAGCGCCCGCTGGTCGTCGGGGACCGGCTCGATACCGACATCGAAGGGGCGCGCCGCGTCGGCGCCGACAGCCTGCTCGTGCTGACCGGCGTGACCAGCCCGGCCGAGGCCGTTCTCGCGCCGCCGTCCCAGCGCCCCACCTATCTGGCCGACGATCTCGCCGGGCTGCTCGGGCCGCAGCCCGGCGTGACCAGCCAGGACGGCGCGTTCGGCTGCGGCGGCTGGACGGCGCGTGTGGCCGGGGATCAACTGGAGCTGACCGGAGACGGGGAGCGCATCGACGGCCTCCGCGCGCTGTGCGCGGCCGCATGGGCCAGCGGCGACGTCGCAGCGGAATCGGCGCGGCAAGCGGTCCGGCGTCTCGACGACGCCCGCTGAAAGCCGCCGACCCCGCACCGTCCTCGGGCGTGCCGTGTATGCTGTCCGGCATGCCAGGCCGCGCAGCCCGCGTTCACGGTGACCAGTCAGGTGTCACCACGCTGACGACGCGCGTGTCCTGTCCTTCGTGTTGTTGCTGACAACGACGCTCAGCTGACCGTTGTCGCCCTGGGGCCACGTCCGCCCCGAACCCGAAGGATTCCCCGTTGACCGCACAGTTGACTGCAGACATGTCCGTCGCCCCGGAAATCGCCAGACTCGCGGAGGCCGTCCTGGTCCTGCCCCCGCAGCCGGCCGCCGGCGCCAACCGCCAGGAAGCCGCCGCGGCGGCCGGCCGGATGACCCTCGGTACGCTGGCGCGCGAGCTGAGGGCGATCGCCGCCACGCCGGAGCGCTGGTGGAGCCTGGTCCGCTTCGACCAGGATCGTTCGGTCATCATCATGGTTGAGCAATGCGCGTCCTACTCCGCCTGGCTGGCGGTCCTGCCGCCCGGCGACGCCGGGCGGGCCTGCGACTGCGAGGTGGCCACGATGATCGCCGGCGAGGCGACCGAGGGAACCGACCCGGGCGGCGGCGCGATCCTGCGCCCAGGCTCCGTGCGGGTAAACGGCGGTCACCACCGCCTGGCCGGCCAGGAAAGCGGTTATTCGGTCAGCCTGCACGCCTGCGCCACCGGCCCGGATGAGCTGGCGCGCCACCAGGGCTGCGCCCGCGAGCGGGGTTACACGGGATTACAGCGCCTGGACGATAGCCAGCTGCCTGGACTGGGCGACCAGCGTCCCGGCCGAGTCCCAGACCTCGAAGTCTTCCTCGTGGTAGCCGCCGCTGACGAAGCGGGTGGAAGCGCGGGTGGCGAGCCAGCCGGGGGCCGGGTGGGCGCGCAGGTGAACCGTCAGCTGGATGGTGGCGGACCCCGCGCCGAGCTCGAGGACCGAGGGGGCGGTCGAGTCGACCAGGACCAGCAGGGCGAGCAGGTCGGCGTCCCGGCCGTCGGCGAACCGCATCCAGAACTCGCTGGACGGGCGGCCCGTCGGCCGGCCGAGGAACCAGCCGGGAAACTCCCTGGACCGGAACTCGACCCGCTCGGCGATGGTCGCCGGGCCGAACGACCCGACGGGGACGCCGACGCAGTCCTCCGGCGGCGGCAGGTCGGGCGGCGCGCCGTCGACGAGCACGGGGCCGTCGCCGCCGAGCCTGGCAAAGGCGGCCGCCGCCCGGATGACGTCCTTGCCGGACTGCGAGAGGACCGCCTCGCCGAACGCCGTGGTCCTCCCCTCGCGCACGACCGACGTCCTGATCGTCGCCGGCCCCGGGGTGCTCGGCCGCAGGAAGAAACCGGAAACCACGATCGGGTCGGGGAACGGCACGGTCAGCCCGAGCGCCCGCGTGCACGTGGCCAGCAGGTAGCCGCCGTTCGGGACGCCGGTGATCCCGCCCCACCGGCCGGTCACCGAGGCCAGGAACTCACCGTCACCAGCCGCGGACGGCGAGACCCGGGTGTCCGCGTCAAGGGCGAACTCACCCACGACGGAGGCCCATTACGGCAGGGTGAGGATCTCGTACCCGTCCTCGGTGACGAGGATCGTGTGCTCGAACTGCGCGGTGCGCTGCCGGTCCTTGGTCACCGCGGTCCAGCGGTCCGGCCAGATGTCGTACTCGATCGTGCCGAGGGTGAGCATCGGCTCGATGGTGAACGTCATCCACGGTTCCATGATCACGTCGTTATACGGGTCGTCGTAGTGCGGCACGATCAGGCCCGAGTGGAAGGTCCGGCCGATGCCGTGCCCGGTGAAGTCCCGGACCACCCCGTAGCCGAACCTCCGTGCGTAGGACTCGATCACCCGGCCGATGGCGTTCAGCGGGCGGCCCGGCGCAACCGCGCGGATGCCGCGCATCATCGCCTCGTGCGTGCGCTCGACCAGCAGCCGCGACTCCTCGTCGACGTTCCCGGCGCAGAAGGTCGCGTTGGTGTCGCCGTGCACGCCGCCGATGTACCCGGTGATGTCGACGTTGACGATGTCACCGTCGTTGATCACCGTGTCGTCGGGGATCCCGTGGCAGATCACCTCGTTCAGCGAGGTGCACAGCGACTTCGGGTAGCCCCGGTAGCCGAGCGTGCTCGGGTACGCACCGTGGCTGACCAGGAAGTCGTGCCCGACCTGATCCAGGTAGTCGGTGGTGACCCCGGGGGCCACGGCCTCGCCGACCACGGCCAGCGCCTGGGCGGCCAGCTTCCCGGCCACCCGCATCCGCGCGATGATCTCGGGTGTCTTGACATCGGGCTCCCCGGTCCTCGGGTGCTTCCTGCCCACGTACTCAGGGCGCGGGATGTCCGCCGGAACCTGGCGGGTCGGTGAAAGCCGGCCCGGGTGAAGCACTGTCGCCATGCTTTGCGAGTCTAATGTGCATGGACACCGAACAGGGAAAGCAGTGGTGGTACAGCCTCAAGACCCACTCTGTGGAAGACGACGATGGACCCACCCCCGGCAAGGACCGGCTCGGCCCGTTCCCGACCCGGGAGGCGGCGGAACATGCGCTCGAGACGGTTCAGCGCAGGAACGCGGAGTGGGACGCGCAGGACTAGGCTCTGGCCGCCGTCGCGATATTAGGCTAGTGGCGTGAGCGAAGAACTGCCCGCCGTCGCCAGGGCGCGGATGGAAGAGATCCGGCGCAGCGGCACGTGGGGCTCCGCGCTGACCTCAGACGAGTTTGCCGCGATCCGCAGCGTCGGCTTCGAGGCCGTCGGGCAGGTCCTCGGCGCCGCGGTCTACAACGTGGGCTACACCGGTGGCTACAACTGCCCGGGGGCCTGGGGGTACGGGCAGTTCACGCCGGCCAGGACCCAGACGCAGGTATCCTCGCGCGGCGGTTACGGATCGTTCGCGCCGCTGGTGCAGACGATGTACGACGCGCGGCACAAGGCCCTGGACCGGATGGTCACCGAGTGCGCCGAACTCGGCGGGCACGGGGTGGTCGGCGTCCTGCTGACCATCGGGGCGTTCCCGGCCGGCGGGCTGGAGTTCAAGGCCATCGGCACCGCCATCCGCGCGCCCGGCGTGCCTCCCGTGTCGCACTGGATCGGCGGGCCCAAGGGACCCGCCCGCTCGGGCGGCCGGGGCGGCGGCCGAGGCGGCAGGCAGCCGTTCACCTCCGACCTGTCCGGGCAGGACTTCGCCAAGCTGATCATGAAGGGCTGGGTGCCGGCCGGGCTGGCGCTCGGCATCTCCATCGGGTCCAGGCACGACGACTGGCTGACCGTCGGCCAGACCCGGTGGGGTTCGGGCAACGCCGAGGTCACCGGCTATACCGAGCTCGTCAACGATGCCAGGCACGATTCACGGCAGCAGCTGGAGAAGGACGTCAGGCGTCTCGGGGGCGAGGGCGTGGTGATCGCCGCCATGGACATGCAGGTGCGCGAGCGCGAATGCCCGGCGATGGAGGGCCGCCGCGATCACATCGTGGAGGCCACCTGCATCGGCACCGCTATCGCCAGGTTCTCATCCGCCGAACGAGACGGCGGATCCCACGGAAGGACCCTGGCCATCATGTCGCTGGACCCGCAGCGGCGCCAGGCGGCCAGGATCCGGATATAACAGCCTTAGCTCGCCTGCGAGCGCAGAGCCGGCCATTAGGAGAGAGCATGACCGAGCAGGGGAACATAGCGACCGAGCTGGATAACGCGGGCGTCCCGCGCGATGCCATGGCCCGCCTGGCCGAGCTGCAGCCGGGCAAGCCGGGCTCGATCTTCACCTCCGACCTGTCGGTCAACGAGTTCCTGCTGGTCCGGGAGGTCGGGTTCCGGCCGCTCGGCCTGGTCCTCGGCAGCTCCATCTACCACGTCGGCCTGCAGATCGGCCGGTGGGGCAGCAACCAGGAGCTCGACGTCTTGTCGCAGGCCATGTACCACGCGCGCGAGCTGGCCATGACACGGATGGAGGCTGAGGCCGACGCCCTGCGCGCCGACGGGATCGTCGGGGTCCGGCTGGACGTGGAGCTGAAGGAGTTCGGCGCCGACGTCGCCGAGTTCATCGCCGTGGGCACCGCGGTCAAGGCCGAGGAAGGGGCCGGCGGCGGGGGAGTCACCAACTGGCGCAACAACAAGAACCAGCCGTTCACCTCCGACCTGTCCGGCCAGGACTTCTGGACGCTGATCCGGGCCGGCTACGCGCCGCTCGGCATGGTGATGGGCACGTGCGTGTACCACATCGCCCACCAGCG
>DATJQX010000136.1:0-35498 GCA_035505275.1 Streptosporangiaceae bacterium
CAGCCTGGTTCGGGGGGAGGGGCTCCGTCTTGCTAATACGGCGTCCCGGGACCAGTTCCTGACCAAGCGCGGCCGATCGCCTCGGCGTAGCCTCCGGGAGCCGCCTGCACCATGCCGACCAGCTCCCACAGCGCCTTCTTCGCGAACACCTTCGCGAAATATCCGGCGCCGAACGGCAGGCACATGAGCAAGTACCAGAAGGCCTCCATCCCCTGCAGCGAGTAGCCGCTGCTGGGTCCCTGACCATCAAGCTGTAGCTCGCTGAAGACCTCGCACGCCGCTTTCTTGGTCGGCAGCTTGGCGAAGTACGCCGTGCCGAAGTCGATGCATCCGAGGACGTACCAAAAGGTCTCGGCGCCGCGCAGCCCGTATTGCTTTCCTGCGATCTGGCGTTGGGCCCGGTGGCCAGGATGGGGTGCCCGGGTGGCCGGGGAAGGGGAGGACTGCTGGTCGACGGCGTATCGATCCTGGTACTGCTCCTGCCCAGGCTGAAGATCGCCCGGTCCGTAGAAGGACTCCGGCGGCTGCTGATAGCGCTGCTGGGCCTGCGGCGCCCCGTAGGACGCCTGGCTCTGCCCGTACGGCGTGAATGGCGGCCTCGCCTGTTGCTGATACGGGTCGTCTGGCGGCTGCTGGTAGCTCATGATGTTCCCTCCCCATTGCGGCCCGCGTAGCCGGGTTTTCCCACTCCAGGGGTGGCTAGGAGCCGTGCCGATTCACAGGAAGCATAACTCTATGGAAGCATCTGATTACACTCTGTCCGATAAGAACTGGTTACCGCCGATGGGTCTGTAGACGCGATGCCCTCCTCCGGTCCATGCGGCGCCGCTATGGTGGCTTCCGCACCGGTATGCCCCGGACTCTCCCAGCGCACCAAGGTGCGCCACTTGCCTGCCTGCAGGCGGCAGCATCTCTGCTCATGAAAATGCGCCGTACCGGTCTATCCCCCAGCGGTCGGCTGCGGTCCCTGGTGCCTTTGAGACTCGGCTGGGCCGCCGCTACGTCCAGCGAGCTGAGCGCACGACCGCGAACCCCCGCGCACGCAGCCGGCAAACCCCCGCGGACGCCGGCACACGCAGTCACGAAGCCCCCGCGAACCCCTGCACACGCAGTCACGAAGCCCCCGCGGACGCCCGCACACGCAGTGGCGAAGCCCCCGCCAACGCCAGCGACGAGCTTGGCGAGGACCGGAAGGCACCGTGAGGCGCTGCCGCGCCTGTCTGCCGGACGATAAGACTCGCGCTCGTTTTGACGAGCGAATTCCCTGGCAGCGCCTGCCCAGTTCGGGCTCGTCCCGGTGCACTTAGTGCCCGGCTGTCTCTGCGTGAAGATGCTCGGTCTGGGTTGAGAGCACCGCCAGTTCGTCCTGCAACTGCGCCCAGCCGGGCCAGCCTTCTCCCGTCCCGCCCGCCTTTTCTCGGTTGGGGCGGAATGGTCGTTAATGTGGCCAGGGCGAAGCGGGCCGCTAGCACAGAAATGCCATGACGCGGGGCGGCCTCCTTCTCGGTACCCAGTGGTCGCGCCCGGCTACGTTTGATCGCCTGTAATCCCGTCAGTGGCAAATCGGCTCATCCTCCCCGGCCTGGTGGTGCCTGCCCCATCGACTCTGCGCCGCCTGTACCCGCCGCAGGGGACGTCGGCACATTGCTCCGGGGCAGCCTGTCCCTGTCCGCGGCGTCATGCCCGGCGTCCTGGCTGTCCGG
The DNA here is from genome assembly GCA_035505275.1 of Streptosporangiaceae bacterium. Taxonomy (GTDB): domain Bacteria; phylum Actinomycetota; class Actinomycetes; order Streptosporangiales; family Streptosporangiaceae; genus Palsa-504. The sequence goes on from DATJQX010000136.1 coordinate 1,704, forward strand.
CCGGAGTCACTGGTCGCAATCGAGCCCTGGGTCACCCCGTCAGTACCGCGCCTGCGCCCATGTCTGCTAGATGAATGTGGCACCCTAATGATTCTTTTCGTTAGGATGTCACGACCATTCAGAAGAAGTCGAATTACTGACGAAATCTTGAGCTGATTCTGTTGCTGGCCAGAAGGCGCTGGCTTCTAGCATGGCTTGAGGCCGCGGATCGGGGCTACGGCTAGCCTGCCCGCACTGGCGGCCATACGGGCAGCGAGATTCTGCTCAGCTTGCGGGCGCTTATCGCTCACGCGATCCAACAACATTCTCACGGCACGCTGAACGGTGCGGCGCCACTCGACGTGTGTCGGAATCCGCAATCACATGACACCGGGGGAATTGTCTTGCTACTTTAAGTTATATGACTAATACTGAACGTCATCGATATGTCCCGCTTGCGTGGACGGAACGGAGACGCTCATGACATCGCCGGAGCCAAGAGAACTTCTCCTCGCCGCCGTCGCGGATGCCATCAACTATTTGGAGGACGACCGCGTCTTTTGCCCTGATTGCGCTAACTCCCCGGACGCCGTCTGCCTTGAGCACGAAGAGGCGGCCAACCTCGCCGCCCGGTACGCGGAGATACACGCGCAACTCCGCGAGGCGGGGTTAGGCCACTCAACGCGCAGGGGCCGCCGTCCCGTCGCCGCCATGCTCGCCGTGATCGAACGCGGCGGATAGTCGAGCGCGGCCCGGTCTGCGATCCTTAACCTCGTTCACGTACGGCACAGTCACGGCTGTCAGCTGGGGCGATATTGCTCTTTGCCAAGGCATTTCCCTACACTGAGCGTGGCTCAGCGGCCGGACGAGGAGGGCGCATGCCAGTCGACTGGGTTGTCGTTGGCGTGGATAACGGCGGGACCACGAACAACGCGACGGTGCTCGACTCCGGGGGCCAGTTCCTCCTGGACCAGATGGCAGAGGTCCCCAGCAACGTCAGGCAAGGACCCGACAAGGCGATCCAGTCCCTGGTCGACTCCGTGGAGCAGGTGCTCGGGCTGACCGGCGTGCCGATCACGTCGATCCGGGCGGTCGGCCTCGACACGCCCGGGCCGGCCAGCGCGGACGGCATCATCTCCTCGAAGGGCGCGACCAACTTCGGGGATGCCGGCTGGGGCGGCTTCGACATCCGCAGCGCCCTGGAAGAACGCATCGGGCTACCTGTCATCTACAACAACGACGGGAACGCGGCCGCGTTGTACGCACACCACGTCCGGTTCGGCCGGGATTCCCGGCGGCACAGCTCCGTCTCCGCCATCGTGGGCACCGGGCTGGGCGGCGGGCTCGTCGAAGCAGGGCGGGTGATCAAGGGGGCCGCCGGGATGGCCGGGGAACTCGGCCACGTCCCCATCCCGATGGACGGCTTGCTGGATCCGGGCCAGCCGGTGCCCAAGTGCAACTGCGGTCAGCTGGGCGACGCAGAAAGCGTCGCGTCCCTCACGGGTATCCAGAACAACCTGCTGCCGTACTGGCTCGGCAAGTATCAGGGCCACGAGCTCGCGGGCCTAGCGCCGGGTCAGGCGGCCAAGCTCGTGCGGCGCTACGGCGAAGACGGCGATGAGCTGGCCCTGACGATCTTCAGGCAGCAGGCCATGGCCCTCGGGCGCCTGTTCACCATCGCGGCGAACTTCTTCGATCCCGGTGAGTATTTCCTCGGCGGCGGGGTGGTTGAGGCCGCTCCGCACTTCCGCGACTGGTTCCTCGCTGAAGTCCGCGCCAACACGGTACTGCGCGAGGAGCAGGCCAGGGCGGCCGGAATCTCCCTGGTTCCCGACCTTGACATGGCCGGCGCCCGCGGTTCCGCCATCGCCGCGCGCGACTGGATCGTCGGCCAGGAGCTGGGCGCCCGGGGCGTCGGGTCGTTATTCCTGGGCCGGCGGGACGAGCACCACCATGGTGAGCCGGACCGGCACGGCGCCCTCGTTGTTGTACCGGTGCGGGCGGCTGCCCGGGAAGCGGGCGCACTGGCCGGGCCCGAGCGCGTAGCGCTCGCCGGCGACCGTCAGCGTCAGGGTGCCCTCCTCGACCCAGGCCATCTCACGGGTGGCGGGCGCGTGCGCGTCACCGCCGAACGCCTCGCCGGGCATGACCTCCCACCGCCACAGCTCAACCGCCCACGGGGGATCAGTAGCGCTGATGATCGTCCCGGTGCCCCCGGACGGCCCGCGCCAGAGCACGCGCGACGCGTCGGGGTTGCTGATCCTGACGGCCGGCTCGCCGCTGATGTCGACCAGCTGCGTCACGGGAACGCCGAACGCATCGCCGATGCGGGCCAGCGTGGCCAGGTTCGGGTTGGACCGGCCCTGCTCGAGGGCCACGAGCACGCCCTTGCTCACCCCGGAGCGTGCGGCGAGCTGATCCAGTGACCAGCCGCGGTCGGCCCGCAGCGCCTGGAGGGTGCGCGCCACCGCGGTTGTTATGTCCGGCACATCAGCCATTATTCACTTTCCGTCCCGGGCCACCGGTCGATAAGATGAACTATACGTATCAATATTCCGACCGCCAGCATGAACCGCAGAGGAAGCCATCGTGGTGACGATCCTGGCGCTGGCCGCCGCCATCCTGTACGGGACCGCCGACTTCCTCGGCGGGGTGGCGTCCAGGCGCGCCAGCGTGTTCGCCGTGCTGGCCCTGACCGTGCCGACCGGCGCGGTCGTCATGGTGGCGGTCGCCCTGCTCGGCGGCACGCCGTGGGTGAGCGGGCTGCTCGGGCACGGCGGACTGGGTGGGCCGACGGCGATCGGAGACTGGAGCGCCGTCGGGTGGGCGGCGCTGTCTGGCGTCTGCGGTGCTGCGGGCCTGATGGCCTTCTACGCGGGCTTCGCCGCCGCCCCCATCAGCGTGGTGGCTCCCGTTGCCGCGCTGGTCTCGGCGCTCCTTCCGGTCGGCGTGGCGGTCGCCGGCGGCGAGCGGCCCCGGGCCAGCGTGATCGCCGGAGGCCTCCTCTGCCTGATCGCGATCGTCCTAGTGAGCTCGCAATCGCCGCAAGCACCCGGGCACGGGGGTCCAGAGCCGCCGGGCGAGGGAAGCAGCGGCGCCTCAAGCCGCCTGCTCGCGCTCGGCTACGGCGTCGCCGCGGGGACCGGCTTCGGCCTGTTCTTCCTCTTCCTCAAGGACGCCGGCCAGTCTGGAGTGCTCTGGCCGGTAGCGATCTCGCGGTCGGCGGGGACGGTGGTGGCGCTGGCGATCGCGCTGGCTACTGGCACCCGTCCGTGGCGGCAACGGGGCCACGGAGTGCTCGGCATCGCGCTGGTCTCCGGGACGATCGACGCAGCCGCCAACGTCTGTTACGTCCTGGCGACGCGGGCCGGCCTGTTCGGGCTGGCCGTGGTGATCACGTCGCTGTACCCGGGCACGACGGTGCTGCTGGCCCGGTTCGTGCTCGGTGAGCGGATGCGCTGGCTGCAGCGAGCGGGGCTGCTCCTGGCCGCGGTCGGTGTGGTGCTCGTGACCGCTTAGATCCCCGGGTCGGCGCGCTCGTCTGGGTCCTTGAAGATCAGGCCGCATACCTCGAGGTAGAGCTGCTCGGGGTAAGGCAGGTACGTGACGTGGCTCAGCGCCTGGTCCTGCCCGGCCGATTCCACGATGAACTCGCCGTAGCCGAGGAGCTGGCCCATCGCGGTTCGCTGGAAGCTCATGTCCGTCACCTTGGTGAGCGGCATCATGTTCACCTTGCGCACGACAATTCCCTGCGCGAGCAGCATCCGCGACGACGTCACCACGAAGTAGTTCACGGCCCAGTCGACGATCTTGCCGATCACCCAGATCAGGACGAGCGCGAACAGGATCCATACCCCGATGATGACGTCCGGGTCGCGTTTGATCGCGTAGCTGAGGAACCCCGCGAGGGCCAGCGCGACCAGCCCGAAGAAAACCGGCTTGATCAGCACCGCCGGATGTTGATGAACGCTGATGACCTGACGCTCGTGGGGCAGGAGGTACCTATTGACCGAGGCTGGGACGTTGTCGGTGCTCGGGGCCAGCCTCATCCCAGCACCTAGCCCTAAACCTTAGCGAAGAAGCTTGAAATGCCGTTGGCCACAGTGGTCAGGAAGTTCCCTATGTTATGGACGACGTGGGCGGCCCCACTGGGATCCTCTATCACCCACCAGATTATGAACGCGACGACGGCATACCCGGCGATGGTTTTCAGACTCACGTCGCCTCCCGTGGGCGCCCGTACTTATCCGTAGCTGCCAGAGAACTTATGTTAGCTTGTACCGATTTCCCGGCCAACGCTAACGGGGTGAAGCTGCCGTGTCGGCTTCAGTATGCCCCCGTGCAGGCATCAGTATGCCCGATCTGCGGCAGCAGTGCGCAACGCGGGTGCGGGCCACGCCGGCCGCTGCGCGCCGAAACCTCCGATTGCGGCCCTGATCGGCGATTTGGCTACCGGAGCGGGCAGGTATCTGACAGCATTCCTCCGTGCAGAGCATGCTGGTGCATTGACGATGCCGGACGTGGGTGAGACAGACTTCGCGGTCATCGTCTACCGGGAAGAGGACCAGTGGGAAGCGGGCGCGCTGCCGGCCGCGGTCACTGCCGATCTTGACGGTTTCCTGGATGCGCTCCGCCGGCAGCCCGGCATCGGCGGCACCATCGGTTTCGCGGGCGTGGGCGATGACTTCTGGCTGGCCGTGCGGATCCTCGGCGAAGAGGTGCTGCTGTTCCTCTCCGATCTCACCGCGGCGGTGGACTATCCGCTCGCCCGCCAGGTGCTCGAGACCCTGGACATCCCGGTGCCGTCCGATGACGAACTCGACCAGGTGCTCCCGGCCGGTGACCTGTCTATTTTCGCGGACCTCGGCCTGGATGAGATGGAACTGGGCGCGGTGGCGGCCGACCTCGACCTGTACCCCGAGGACGCCGTGGCCGGTATCGCCGAGCGCTTGCGGTTCGGGGACGTGGTGGAGCGCGCCCTGGACAGCGCGCTCGGCCCGTGACCGGCTATACCGAATCCTTCGCGCCCGCGATGCGGCTCGCGCTGGCCGAGGCGGCGCAGGCCCAGGACGAGCTGACGGGCCCCGGGCCAGACGGCCCGGACGCGGGTGACGTGCCCGTCGGGGCCGTCGTCCTCGACGAGGCCGGCACCATCCTGGCGCGGGCGCGAAACCGCAGGGAAATCGATCACGACCCCACCGCGCACGCGGAGATCCTGGCGATCAGGCGGGCGGCCCGGGCGCTGGGCGACTGGCGCCTGACGGGCCTGACGCTCGTCGTGACCCTGGAACCGTGCACGATGTGCGCGGGCGCGGTAACGGTGGCGAGGATCGGCCGGCTGGTCTACGGAGCAGAAGACCCCAAGGCAGGTGCCGCTGGCTCCCTGTGGGACGTGCTCAGGGACAAGCGCCTGAACCACCGACCCGAAGTCATCGGCGGGGTGCTCGCCGCGGAGTGCGGGGCCGTGCTGCAGGAGTTCTTCGCGGCGCGCAGGCGGCGCTGGGGGACGCAGCCGCCGAGCGCGGGCTGATTCGGGTAAGCTCGCCAACGGTGGAGTCGCCTAGTGGCCGAGGGCGCACGCCTCGAAAGCGTGTGAGGGGGTAACCCCTCCGTGGGTTCAAATCCCACCTCCACCGCCGCATCACCTCCACCGCCGAACGGGGGCCCCGTGCACGTCTGGCGCAGTTCAGGGGGAACTTAATCACGCGTCCGAGGCGTTCGCACAAGTGATCACGCCGTAGTGCGGCGATCCGGCGTGCTCGGGTAGGGCGAACCACGTGCCAGACCAGCCCGGCGAGGAGAACTGAATGTTTGAGCCGCAAGGAACCGGGCTGTTCCTGCTGCTGCTGGTGGTCTTCGGGGCCTTGCTCGTCTGGGTGGCAGTCGCCAAACAGGTCGTGTTCCGGGTCTTCGCCGCCTGCCTCGCCTTCATTCCCGCCATGGCCTTCGGAATCGCCGCGGTCAATAAGTTCTACGACTACTACCAGACCTGGGGCGGGATGATCAGCGACCTCACCGACCAGGGCGTCAACAGCATCCCCAAGTACTCCGTCGCCGGCGCGGGCTCGAACAAGCAATTTGACAAGGACATCGGCCGGGTCACGAGCACCGCGGAGGACGCTCAGTTCGGATACCTCTTCCAGACCACCATCACGGGCGCGCGGAGCCGGCTCGTCCGGGATGTGTACGTCTACCTGCCGCCGCAGTACTTCCAGAAGTCGTACGCGCACTACAGGTTCCCCGTCATCGAGCTGCTGCATGGCTCGCCGGGTGACCCGGAGGCTTGGGTGGAGGTGCTCAACCTGATCCCCACCTTCCTCAGCTTGCTCGGTACCCATCCGGCGGACGCCGCGGTCCTGGTCATGCCCGACACCGACGGCGGCAAGCAATACGAGCTGCAGTGCCTCAACGACCCAGGCGGCATCCAGGACATGACCTTCGTCGCGCAGGACGTGCCGGACTACATCGCGCGCATCGTCCGCGTACAGCCACCGGGCCGGGCCTGGGGCCTGGCTGGCTACTCCGAGGGCGGCTACTGCACGGCCAACATCGTGTTGCAGGAGCCGGCCCGCTACGGGGCCGCCGGAGTGATGTCCGGGTACTTCGCGCCGATCCTCAGCCAGGTGCCCGAGGGCAACGTCCCCGGCGGGACTCCGCACCAGATTGACGTATTCCGCGGGTATCCCGCACTGGCGCTGGTCAACACGCCAGAGGCCTACCTCAGCGAGGTGCCGGTTGACGAGCTTCCGGCGTTCTGGCTCGCGGCCGGGGCCGAGAACAAGTCTGACGTCGGCGCGGCTGAGTACTTCAGGCACCTGCTGCTGGCCAGGCTGCCGGAGGTGCCCCTCCTTATCGTCCCAGGCGGCGGCCATCAGGCCAGCGTGTGGCGCGCCGCCCTCGGCCCGATGCTCAGCTGGATGACGCCGATATTGGCCGAACAGGCCGTGAAGGCGGATGCGGCGGCCGCCGCGGCAAGAGCGGCGGCCCAGCGCGCGGCGCATGCCGCTAAGCCCCGCCCCCGCCCGTTGCCCTCAACATCGGCGCGGAGAAAGTAGCCACGCCGCAGCGTTATACAACTGATACCGGAACGACAAAATACCCTGACTGCTGTCAAACTCTGGCGATCCTGGCCATGAAATGGGCTGGTCAAATCATGCCAATAGGCCCAGCTCAGGAAAAGCTGACTATCGCACCGTCAACGCGCCGTAAACCAGCTTTCCCTCATGGGCGTCTGCTTGATGTAGGGGCGGGCATCTTTGCGGATGTCACCGCCTTGGGGGGTCGACGCCCGGCCGAGCCGGGCAAATGGGAGGGAAGCGTCATGATCGGCGCTGGGGCAAAGACTGCCCGGATTCAACCGCGGGGCTCATCACTGAACGTTTTCTGGGCGGCCAGCCCGCCTCAGACAACGAGCGTTCTGTCCGATATCAGGGACATGGCGACCAGGCTGAATCCGGGCCGGGTCTTCCCGATGCGGTCGGCCGGGCGGCACGCCGCCCGGGCTCGCGGCCGGGTCGTCATCAGCCGGCACGCTCCGCGTTTAGGCGCTCCGGCGTAGGCGCGGAGGATAAGAGATTCGAACTCTTGAGGGGTTGCCCCCAACACGCTTTCCAAGCGTGCGCCCTAGGCCACTAGGCGAATCCTCCGCCGGGTAGCTTACCCGAATCGGGGGCGGGCCACCGCTAAGGCAGCATCTGGTCGCGAGGCTGGCTACACTGGCCCCTGACCCCCCGCACGGCGTGCATCCTGCCAACCCCCCCAGGGCCGGAAGGCAGCAAGGGTACGCGGGCTCTGACGGGTGTGCGGGGGGTCCCTTTTACCGGTGGAGATGAGCTGATGGCCGCATCCGCGTCGGAGCGCGAGGGAACGACCCCGGCCAGCCTGGCCCTGTACCGCAAGTACCGTCCGGCGACTTTCGCCGAGGTGAAAGGCCAGGAGCACGTCACCGGCCCGCTCCGGCAGGCCCTGCTTACCGGGCGCATCAGCCACGCTTACCTGTTCAGCGGCCCGCGCGGGTGCGGTAAGACGTCCAGCGCGCGGATTCTCGCCCGGTCGCTGAACTGCGTCAACGGCCCGACGCCCGATCCGTGCGGGGTCTGCGACTCCTGCGTGGCGCTGGCCCCCTCCGGCCCGGGCAGCATCGACGTGATCGAGATCGACGCCGCCTCGCACGGCGGCGTGGACGACGCCAGGGAACTGCGCGAGCGGGCGTTCTATACCCCCGTGTCCGGCCGCTTCAAGATCTACATCATCGACGAGGCGCACATGGTCACCCAGCAGGGCTTCAACGCGCTGCTGAAGCTGGTGGAGGAGCCCCCGCCGCACCTGAAGTTCATCTTCGCCACCACCGAGCCGGACAAGGTCATCGCGACGATCCGGTCCCGCACGCACCACTACCCCTTCCGCCTGGTTCCCCCGTCTGTGCTGCGGGAGCTGATGCAGGACATCGTGCGCAAGGAAGGCGTCGAGGTCGATGAGGCCGTGCTGCCGCTGGTCGTGCGGGCCGGGGCGGGGTCGGTCAGGGACTCGCTGTCCATCCTCGACCAGCTGCTGGCTGGCAGCGATGAAACCGGGCTGAGCTACGCCAAGGCGGTGGCGCTCCTCGGTTACACCGACGCCAGCCTGCTGGACGAGATCGTGGACGCGTTCGCCGCCGGTAACGGCGCGGCGGTGTTCGGGGTGGTGAACCGGGTTATTGAGGGCGGGCACGAGCCGCGCAGGTTCGCGGCCGACCTGCTGGACCGGTTCCGTGACCTGATCGTCCTGGCCGCCGTGCCGGACGCCGCGGAGACCGGGCTGCTCGACCTGCCGCAGGACCGGGCGGAGCGGATGGCGGCGCAGGCGGGCCGGTTCGGCCAGGCCGGGCTGGCCCGGGCGGCCGAGATCGTCAGCACGGGCCTTGACCAGATGCGCGGCGCCACCTCGCCCAGGCTGCTCCTTGAGCTGATGTGCGCGCAGGTCCTGCTGCCCGCCGCCGCCACCGACGAGAAATCGCTGCTCGCCCGCCTGGAGCGGCTGGAACACACCGATCGGGCCCGACCCGCCGCGCCACGACCGCAGGCGCCCGCCCCCCCGCCGCACTCCGGTACCGACCATGAGGCCGAACGAACCCGTGGTGCCACCTCAGGCAAACCGCAGGCGCCAATCCCGCCCCGGCCTGCCGCCCCCGGACAGCCCGCCAGGGAGCAGCCCGCCAGCGGGCAGGCGGCTCGGCAGCAGGCAGCCCGAGAGCAGGCAGTATCGCCGGCGGCCGGCACGGATGCATCCGCGTCTGACGTGCTGCGGAGGAACTGGGACGCGGTCCTCGAGGCGGTCAAGCGCGAGCGCCGGGTGGCCTGGATCCTGCTCAGCAACGCGAGCGTGGTTTCGGTCGATGACAACATCCTCACCTTGCGGTTCGCCGGCGAGGGTGAGCTGAAGCGCTTCAGCACCAGTGACTACGATGCCGACCTCAAGCGGGTGCTGAGCACCGGGTTCGGCCTGAACGTGATGGTCAAGGGGGTGGTCGGCGGAGGCGCTGGCGTGACATCAGCATCGCCGGGGCCAAGCCGTCAGCCGGAGAACGCCGCTCCGGCAGTCGTCCGGTCTGTGGCAGGCCCGCCGGAATTCGCCGGGTTTGACGAGGAGCCGCCGGACGACGGGGCGCCCGATGACGTGCCGGACGAGCCGTCCGCGGACGACGCGGCGTCCGGGCCCGCGGAACTCACCGGGATGGATCTGATCCAGCGTGAGCTGGGCGGCCGGGTAATCAGCGAGATCGAGGACTGAGGCAAGAGCCTGATTGGGCTTAATCAGGCCGGGCTGGTCGTAGGCTCTGCGTAGGAGGCCGATGTGGAACCGCAGATAGATATGCAGCAGCTGTTCGCGGCGGCGCAGCAGATGCAGGAACAGCTCATGAGCGCGCAGCAGGCGCTCGCCGACGCCGAGGTGACGGGGACGGCGGGCGGCGGACTGGTCAAGGCCGTCGTCAACGGCCAGGGCGAGCTCCTGGACATCAGCGTCCAGGCGGCCGCGGTGGATCCCGCCGACCCGGAGGAGACGGCGCGGACCATCGCCGATCTCGTCCTGGCCGCGGTTCGCGACGCTTACCGCGCCGCCGAGGCTCTGCAGCAGGAGCAGATGGGACCGTTCGCCGCGGCCGTGTCCGGCGCCGGCCTGCCGGGTGGCATGGGCATGCCCGGTGGCCTCAACCTGCCGAGCGGGCTCGACTTGTCCAGCCTCGGAATCGGCGCTTCCGGCGATTACGAAGAGGACGAGGACGAGGACGACGACGACCCGGAGACCTAGGACCTGACGTGTACGAAGGCGTCATCCAGAACCTCATCGATGAACTCGGCCGGCTGCCGGGGGTGGGGCCGAAGGGCGCCCAGCGGATCGCCTTTCACCTGCTCGCCGTGGACGAGGCCGACGTCAGGCGGCTTGCGGACGCGCTCATCGAGGTCACCGAGCGGGTGAGGTTCTGCCGGACCTGCGGGAACGTGGCCGAGGCCGACGAATGCCGGATCTGCCTCGACCCGCGGCGTGACCCGACGGTTATCTGCGTGGTCGAAGAACCGAAGGATGTCGCGGCCGTGGAGAAGATCCGCGAGTTCCGCGGTCGCTATCATGTGCTCGGGGGAGCGATAAGTCCCATCGACGGGGTCGGACCGGACGAACTGCGGATCAGCGAGCTGATGAAGCGGCTGGCCGACGGCGTGGTCACCGAGCTGATCCTGGCCACTGACCCGAACCTCGAGGGTGAGGCGACGGCCACTTATCTCGCTAGGCTGCTCAAGCCGATGGGCTTGCGGGTGACCCGGCCCGCGAGCGGCCTGCCAGTCGGGGGCGACCTGGAGTATGCCGACGAGGTGACGCTGGGGCGCGCGTTCGAAGGACGGAGACTGCTTGATGTCTGAACCGCCAGCTCAGGGGGGCGAATGGCGGCCGATTGCGGATCAGATTGCGGCGAACGTCAAGAACTTCATCGACGGCGTGGACGCGCTCGCCCGGGGCGGCGGCGACGAGACCGTGCCGATGCTGCTGCTTGAGGTGTCGCAGATCCTCCTGGCCGGAGCGCAGCTGGGTGCCAGTCGTGACGTAATCCTGCCGGGAAACTGGGAACCCGCGGTGGGCGCCGACCCGGACCTCGACGCGCTGCGCACCGGCCTGGCCCGCAGGCTGGCGGCGGCCGACGAGTACGCCGAGGTCTTCGACCCGTACTCGGACACCTCGTGCCAGGCGTTCCGGATCTCTGACGACATCGCGGCGGTCACCGCCGACCTCATCCACGGGCTCAAGCATTACCAGGCCGGACGGTCGCTCGAGGCGCTGTGGTGGTGGCAGTACAGCTATTTCAACCACTGGGGTACCCATGCTGGCGCCGCCGTGCGGGCGCTGCACGCCGTGGTCGCGCACGCCAGCCTCGACGTCGCCGAGGAGCAGGTGAGCCCCTGACGGGGCATAGACTGCCATCCGTGGCGCTCGTGGTGCAGAAATACGGCGGGTCGTCGGTTGCCGACGCGGATGGCATCAAGCGGGTAGCGCAGCGGATCGTGGCCACCCGCAAGGGCGGCGACCAGGTCGTCGTGGTCGTATCCGCGATGGGTGACTCAACGGATGAGCTCATGGACCTGGCGGGCCAGGTGAGCCCGCTGCCGCCCGCCCGTGAACTCGACATGCTGCTGACCGCGGGCGAGCGGATCTCGATGGCGCTGCTGGCGATGGCGATCGCCACCCTCGGCCTCGAGGCGCGATCGTTCACCGGCTCGCAGGCGGGCGTGATCACCGACGCCGCGCACGGCCGGGCGCGCATCATCGACATCAAGCCGGGCCGTATCTCCGACGCGCTGGCCGACGGCGCGATCCCGATCGTGGCCGGCTTCCAGGGCGTGTCGCAGACCACCAAGGACGTCACCACGATGGGCCGCGGCGCCTCGGACACCACGGCCGTCGCGCTCGCCGCGGCCCTGGCGGCCGACGCGTGCGAGATCTATACCGACGTGGACGGCGTCTTCACCGCCGACCCCCGGATTGTCCGGTCCGCACGGCGGATCCCGCAGATCAGCTACGAGGAAATGCTGGAGATGGCCGCGTGCGGCACGAAAGTGCTCATGCTGCGCTGCGTCGAGTACGCGCGGCGTTACGACGTTCCCATCCACGTGCGATCGTCCTTCACCAACCGGGAAGGAACCTGGGTCACCGGGAGCGTGGACGACGACTCATCGGAGGTGACCGGGATGGAGCAGGCCATCATCTCCGGGGTGGCGCACGACAGGAGCGAGGCGAAGATCACCGTCGTGGGCGTCCCGGACCGGGTGGGCGAGGCGGCCAGGATCTTCACCGCCATCGCCGAGGCCGGCATCAACATCGACATGATCGTGCAGAACGTGTCGGCCGTGGCGACCGGGCGCACCGACATCTCGTTTACCCTGCCCCGCGACGACGGCCAGAGCGCCATGACCACGCTGCAGCGCCTGCAGGGCAGCGTGGGGTTCGAATCCTTGCTGTACGACGACCGGATCGGGAAGGTGTCGTTGATCGGCGCCGGCATGCGTTCGCACCCGGGCGTGACCGCCAAGTTTTTCAGAGCTCTGGCCGAGGCCGGGGTGAACATCGAGATGATCTCCACGTCGGAGATCAGGATCTCGGTGGTGGTGGACCAGGACGACGTGGATACCGCGGTCACCGCGACGCACCGGGCCTTCGAGCTCGACTCGGACCAGGTCGAGGCGGTGGTCTACGGGGGGACGGGCAGGTGAGCGGCGGCGTGGCCGGGCTGCGGCCGGCGCTTGCGGTCGTCGGCGCCACCGGCGCGGTCGGCACCGTGATGCTGGACCTGCTGTCCAGCCGCGAGGACGTCTGGGGCGAGATAAGGCTGGTCGCATCGCCGCGGTCGGCGGGGCGCCGGCTGCTGGTCAGGGGGCGCGAGACCGAGGTGATCGCGCTGAGCCAGGACGCGTTCGACGGCGTAGACGTGGCCATGTTCGACGTGCCCGACGAGGTCTCTGCGGTGTGGGCGCCGGTCGCCGCGGCCTGCGGCGCGGTGGCGGTCGACAACTCGGGCGCGTTCCGCATGGACCCCCAGGTGCCGCTGGTCGTGCCGGAGATCAACCCCGAACAGCTCGCCTGCCGTCCGAAGGGCATCATCGCGAACCCGAACTGCACCACCCTGTCGATGATCGTGGCGGTGGGGGCGCTGCACCGGGCGTTCGGGCTTACCGAGCTCGTCGTGGCCTCGTACCAGGCTGCGTCGGGCGCCGGGCAGGCGGGCATCGACACCCTGTACGCACAGCTCGACAAGGTGGCGGGCACGCGGTCGCTCGGACAGCGCGCGGGTGACGTGCGGTCCGCGGTCGGCGACCTCGGCCCCTTCCCCGCGCCGCTGGCCATGAACGTGGTGCCGTGGGCGGGCTCGCTGAAGGCAGACGGCTGGTCCTCGGAGGAGCTGAAGGTGCGGAACGAGTCGCGCAAGATCCTCGGCCTGCCCTCGCTGCGCGTGTCGGCCACCTGCGTACGGGTCCCGGTCGTCACCACTCACTCGGTGGCGGTGCACGCGGTGTTCTCCCGGCCGGTCAGCCGCGAGGACGCGTGGGCGGTGCTGCGCGCGGCGCCGGGAGTCGTGGTGGCCGATGATCCTGAGGCGGGCGAGTTCCCCACCCCGGTCGATGCGGTCGGCACCGACCCGTCATGGGTCGGCCGGGTGCGCAAGTCGCTGGATGACCCCGCGGCGATCGAGTTCTTCGTCTGCGGCGACAACCTGCGTAAGGGAGCCGCGCTGAACACCGCGCAGATCGCGGAGCTGGTGGCGGCCGAGCTCCGGGCGCGCTCGTTACCTATATCCCGTTTAGGCGGAAGGCTGCGCAATAGGTGCGAATAGCCGTTTAGGCATGCCTGTGGTGGTGCGACCCGAACAGTTCCGTAAGCAGGGACCTTGCCGATTTGGCCCATCTGCGTGGAGCGCGGGCGGTATAACAGGCGTGGAGGCGGGGTTGCGTGAAGGAGGGACGTGCCGGGATATCGCCATACTCCTGCTAGCCCACGTTGTCCCCGGCTCTGGCCGGAACCCCGCGAAGCCTGTCGAGGCCGCGGTCGCAGCCGCCTCCATTCCACGCTTACCCGCTGCTCCGTGCCGGCGCGACCTGTCGCCGCGGTGTGGCGGCCGGATGTCGCTACCGCATAAATCACGGACAGAGATACCAGTCAGCGTTCGGACGCCGTAATTGGCGTTTTTGTCTCGGCACTACAGCTCCTGAGGAGGTCCAAGGCGTGCCAACGACCCGCCGTCGTCAGGGTGTGCGCTCGCGAGGAGCGGGGCCGGCCGGCGAGCACCTGCCGAAGATCATGGCGGGCCTGGTCACCGCTTCGGTCGTGGTCGTTGTCACGCTGGTCATGACGAAGGCCGGCCGGGATATAGATGCCTCCACGCAGCGCTTCATGCTCTACTACGCCGGGGTATTCGCGCTTATCGGGCTCACCGCGTCGGTCGGCGCCGGGCTCATGGCTACGGACCGGATCTTCATGACACCCGGGCACCGGGTCATGGCGCAATCCGTGCACCGCGCCGTGTCGTTCGCGGCGCTGGCGTTCCTCATCATCCACATCGTGACCGAGATCCTGGCCCAGCGGGTGCACGTTATCGACGCGGTTATCCCGTTCCTTTCGCCGTACCGGACCTTCTACATCGGGCTGGGCACGATCGCATCGGATCTCATCCTGCTGCTGATTGTGACCAGCATCTTCCGCAAGCGGTTCACCGCACACGGCCAGGTGTGGCGCTGGCGGGCCATCCACTACGCCTCCTACGCGGCGTTCGTGCTCGGGGTCCTGCACGGACTCCTCGGCGGACGCGAGGCCAAGCCGTACGTCGACTGGAGTTACGGGTTCGCGATCGCGCTTACCGCCCTGGCCCTCGTGGTCAGGTTCCTGGCCATCTCGCTGCGACCCAAGGCGAGCCTGAGCGCGTCGCCGAGTGGTGACCGGGCTCCGGGCAGCCAGGGTTCCTCGCGACTGCGCGCCGCAGCGCTGGCCATGACCCAGGCGCAATTGGGCGGCGGGACGGTCCAGGTGCTACCCCCCGCCCTGGGCTCGCCGGTCACCCCGTCGTGGGCCCTGCCTCCCGCGGCGCGTGACGGATTTGCCATCTCCGGCCCGTTTCCTGCCGCCCTGGACCCTCCGGCCGCTTTCTACGGCGTGGAAGCCTCCCGCGAGGCGTACCCGGATCCCGCGTTCATGCCGCTGGGCGCCCCGGCTTACCCGAATGACACGGGGACGGCCCGGCAACCGCGGTACGAGCCCGGTTACGACGGCCCGCCACGCTTCGAAGGCGCGCCCAGGAAGCAAGTCCCCCAGGACCACACGTACCCGTATGGCCCGCCGAGCAGTCCGGCCGACCGGAGCACCGGCCCGCTCCCTCGCGCCGCCACGGGCCCCATACCGCGCGGCGCTAACGGCCCAGTTCCGCTGGCAGGCACGGGCCCGTTGCCGCGGGCGGACACCGGTCCTACGCGTCGGCTCGGCCCTGGCCCGGCGCCTCGGGCGGATACCGAGCCGATGCCGCGGCCGGTTGCTGGCCCGCTGCCCCGTCCCGCGACCGGCCCGGTCCCGTATTCCGGCCCGGGCCCGCTGCCCCGCGCCGCGACCGGCCCGGTCCGGTATTCCGGCGCGGGCCCGCTGCCCCGTCCCGCGACCGGCCCGGTCCCGTATTCCGGCCCGGGCCCGCTGCCCCGTCCCGCGAACGGCCCGGGTCATCGGGCCGACCCCGAACCCAGGCCGCGTACCGGGCGGGCGCCGCGCCCGGATACGCCGCACGGGCCGCCCGCCGACCCGGCACCGCGGGCGGCACGCCGTCCGCGCCGGGCGGCTTCCCCGGACCCGGCAGACCGCGACGTTCCCGGGCCGACCGGAGGTGACCAGTGGCGATGAGCCAGGCGATGTTCCAAGTCGAAGGCGCCGGGGCCCCCGCGATCATGAGGATCGGGGCGGCCAGGCTGACCGCGGGCCTTGACCGGATGCCCAGGCTTGACCTCGAGGCGCACCGTGAGATCTTCGGTCCCCTGCCCAGGCTTTCCGTCGAGGAACTGATCTCCGCGGCCGAGCAGGTCGACCTGCGCGGCCAGGGCGGTGCGGCGTTCCCCTTCGCGCGCAAACTCAGGGCGGTGGTCCAGGCCGCCGAGGCCGCCGACTGCCCGACCGTCGTGGTCGTCAACGCGACCGAAGGTGAGCCCGGCAGCGCCAAGGACAAGATGCTCATGATCCGCTCGCCCTACCTGATCCTCAGCGGGGCGGCCCTGGTGGCGGAGGCACTCGGCGCGGAAGAAATCGTCATCGGGATAGCGGGCGACGAGCTGGCCAACAGGTCCATCGAAGCGGCTATCGCGGCAGAATCCGGACTGCGGAAGATGGCCAGGGTCGTGCAGCTGCCTGACCGGTTCATCTCCGGCGAGTCAGGAGCCCTTATCCGCGGCATCAACGGCAAGCGGCCCGTACCGCCGGGCCGGAAGGTCCTGGCCAGCGACGTCGGCGTGGATGACCTGCCCACCCTGCTGTCGAACGCCGGCACGTTCGCTCAGCTGGCCGTGCTGGCCCTGCTCGGGCCGGGCCGTTTCGCCGCGGTCGGCGCCCCGGAAGAGCCCGGCACGATCCTGCTCAGCGTGGGCGGCTCGGCCGCGCATCCGGCTGTGGTCGAGGTGCCGACCGGTACTCCGCTGGCCGCGGTCCTTGACATCTGCCAGGCTCCGGCGGGCGATGGCGTCCTCGTCGGCGGCTATCACGGCATGTGGCTGCCCGCCGGAACGGCCTACGTGACGCCGGTCTCGCGCGAGGGCCTCGCCGCGGTCGGCGGCACCCTCGGCGCGGGCATCGTGCTGCCCCTCGGCGACGGGACGTGCCCGCTCGGCGAGGTGTCACGGATCGCCAGCTACCTGGCCGGCGAGTCGGCAGGCCAGTGCGGTCCGTGCAAGCTGGGCCTGCCCGCTATCGCGCGCGCTCTGGCTGCGCTCATCGACGGATCCGGCGGAGTCGAGGCCCTTGACCGGGCCAGGAAGTCGGCCGCGGGCGTAGCCGGGCGGGGCGCCTGTTCGCATCCCGACGGCGTGACCAGGTTCGTGCTGTCCGCGCTCGACGTGTTCACCGAGGACCTCGCCGCGCACGTATTCCACTCCTCCTGCGGCCGGCCCGTCCGGGGCGTGCTGCCGCTGCCGACCGGCCCCGAGCAGGAAACGCGCCAGAAGCTCGTGGTGGACTGGACGCGCTGCCACGGTCACGGGCTCTGCGCTCACCTCATACCCGAGATGATCCACCTGGACGACCAGGGGTACCCGGTCGTCCTCAACATCCCCGTGCCGGCCTGGCTGGAGCGCGATGCGCAGCAGGCCGTGAACATGTGCCCCCAGCTGGCCCTGCGCCTGACCAACTCCGAGCCGCTGCCGACCCGTAAGGCCCCGGTACCGATCCCGGCCCCTATCCTGCGGACCGGACTGATCGGCAGCGGCGGCGGCCGCAAGCAGATCACGGCGGGCTAGCCGGTCACGGGTCTCCCTCGAGGCTGGAGGCGCGGTACTGATCCGGGCCGGTGCGCAGGTAGGCCCCGGTCGCGCACAGCGGCGCCTGGCTGACCGTTGCCTGGGTTCGCGGCGTGCGCTAAAGGATTCATGATCGGCTAATCGCGGTCGGGTAGCAGCCCGACTTGCCATTCGTCTCGGTGTGTCACCATCGACCTGGGCGGGTTCTTGCGCCGGATGACACGCAAGGTACGACCACTTTCTTGAGCCCCGGCCGCCACGCGCAGGCCGTAGGCACGCCATCCGCGCTCGGTGAACCAGAAACGCACTCGGGGGTTGGTCAGGTACGACCGTGCTCGATCCAGAGTAGGGCCCGGACTGGCCCCGCTCCGGAACACCCCGCCTGGCCGTGCGCCTCGCCTTCGTGGCAAGCTGCCCAGGTGACCGACTTCACCCACCAGGACCTGTCCGGCGCCCGGTTCGAGTACGTCTACCTGACCGGTGCCGACTTCCACGGTGTCGACCTCACCGGTGCGCGCTTCCGCTTGGTCGACCTGACCCGGGTCACGATCAGCGGGGCGGACCTGAGGGACGTGGACATCAGCGGCCAGATCGACAACGTGCGGATCAACGGGGTCGACGTCGTGCCCCTGGTGGAGGCCGAACTCGACCGCCGCTACCCGGGCCGGGCCAAGATGCGCCCGGACGACGCCGCCGGGTACCGCGAGGCCTGGGACGTGCTGGAGCGGCTGTGGCAGCAGACCGTGGCCCGCGCCCGCCAGATGGACCCCGGACTCCTGCACCGGCGGGTCAACGGCGAGTGGTCGTTCACCGAGACGCTGCGCCACCTGGCCTTCGCCACCGACGCCTGGGTGAACCGCGCCATCTTGGGGCAGCCCTCCCCCTGGGATCCGCTGGACCTGCCGGCCGACGAACTGCCCGACGAGCCCGGCATCCCGCGCGACCGGGACGCCCGGCCGTCCCTGGACCAGGTGCTGGCCCTGCGCGCCGACCGGATGGCGACCGTGCGCGGCGTGCTCGCCAGCCTCACCGATGAGCAGCTCGCGGGCATGACCCAGCCGGTCACCGAGCCCGGCTTCCCCGAGCCGGAAGCCTTCCCGGTCCGCCGCTGCCTGCGGGCCATCCTCAACGAGGAATGGCAGCACCGCCTCTACGCCGAGCGTGACCTCGACGCTCTGGAACGCGAACCCGGCTGACCGGCTTGGACCCGGGGCATACCGGCACGCGCGGCCCGGCACGGCATGCAGAAGGCCACGCCCCACCGTGAGGAGTCGCCTGTGAGCTGGTCGGGGTGGCCGGATTTGAACCGGCGGCCTCTTCGTCCCGAACGAAGCGCGCTGCCAAGCTGCGCTACACCCCGCCGCACCGGCCGAACCTGAGCTGCCGGGCGGACCTTCGACAGTCTAGCGGAACCGCGGGCCCGTTCGGGCCCGGCCGAACGCAGCGCTGGGCCGTCAGCTGGAAGGGCGGGCGGTCAAGGTGAGCAGGCTGGCCTCCGGACGGCAGGCGAACCTGGCCGGGGCCCAGGGCGAGGTGCCGAGCCCGGCGGATACGTGCAGCCAGACCCGCCCGTCGGCGGGATGCCGGTGCAATCCGCGGGCCCGCTTGCGGTCGAGCCCGCAGTTGGTCACCAGGGTCCCGTACCACGGCAGGCACAGCTGGCCGCCGTGCGTGTGCCCGGCGAGCAGGAGGTCGTAGCCGTCGGCGGCGAACCGGTCGAGGACCCGGGGCTCAGGTGAGTGCATGACGCCGATGCGAAGGTCGGCGGCCGGGTCCGCGGCCCCTGCGATGCGCTCGTAGCGGTCCCGACCGACGTGCGGGTCGTGCACGCCGGCCAGGGCGATGTTGAGCCCGCCGATGGTCAGCCGGCCCTGCTGGTTGTTCAGGTCCAGCCAGCCTGCCGAGGTCATGCCGTCGCGGAGCTTCTCCCAGGGCAGGTCCGGTTCCTTCGGCCGCTCGTGCCAGAGGTGACTAGGCCCGGTTGCGTACCGCAGCGGGTTCCGCGGCGTGGGCGCGAACAGGTCGTTGGCACCGAAGACGAAGACGCCCGGCCGGTCGAGCAGCGGCCCGAGCGCGTCGAGGAGATAACCGACGGACTGCGGGTGCGCGAGGGAATCCCCGGTGTTGACCACCAGGTCCGGGTCGAGGTCGTCGAGCGAGCGGATCCAGGACATGAGCCGCTTGCGGCCGGGAGTGAGATGCGCGTCGGAGATATGCAGGATGCGCAGGGGCTGCGCGCCCGCAGGCAGGACGGGCACCTCGAAGCGGCGCAACGCGAACCAGTTCCGCTCGATCACCGCCGCGTAGCCGACGGTGGCGGCACCGGCCAGAGCGGTGGCCCCGAGCACCCTTCCTATCCGCACCCACCTATGGTGCCATGCCGGCGGGTGTGCCTCTGCCATCGGCGTCCGGCCCCGCTTTCTAGGATGGCCTCGTGGCTGAACTCAAGGAGCGGCTGCGCGCGGACCTGAACGCCGCCATGCGGGCACGCGACCAGGTACGGATGCGCACCCTGCGGATGGCGCTCACCTCGATCACCAACGAGGAGGTGGCGGGCGCCTCGGCCCGCGACCTTAGCGACGATGAGGTCGTGAAGGTGCTGACCCGCGAGGCCAGGAAGCGCAGGGAAGCCGCCGAGGCGTTCTCGGCGGCCGGGCGGGACGACCAGGCCGCCGCCGAGCGTGCCGAGGGCGACGTCCTGGCCGGCTACCTTCCGGCGCAGCTCAGCGACGATGAACTCGCCGCCCTCGTGGCCGTGGCGATCGCCGGGACCGGAGCCAGCGGCCTGCCGGGCCTGGGCCTGGTGATGAAGACCGTAACGCCGCAGGTCGCGGGGCGGGCCGACGGCGCCCGGGTCGCAGCCGAAGTCCGCCGCCAGCTTTCAGGCTAGGACGCGGCCTCGCCGCCCGCCTCGGGCCGCCAGCGGCTCAGAACGGGAACGGCGGAGTATTTCCGTTGCCGCCCCCGCCCCCGCCCCTACCCTTGCCGTGGCGGCCGTTTCCGTTTCCGTTGCCACCCTGCGGGGCGGGCGGCGCCGGAACCGACTGGCCGTTGCCGAGGCGGTTCAACGGGCTGTCGGCCGGGACGGGCACGAAGTAGGTCACCGGCCCGAGGTTGGCGTGGTCGAACGTCATGTGCCAGGTGGACGCAGGCGCGTTCGTCCCGAACATCTCGCCCGGGCAGTCCAGGCCCCCGTACTCCAGGCGGTAGCAACTGGCCGGCCCGCCCATGGTGTCGTGAACGGTCGGGGAGATCGGATTGAACACCGAGACGTAGCCTACGAGGCCGGGGATGTAGCCGGCGAAGGCCGCGTAGGGAGTGCCGTAGCCGTTCTGCACGTTGGACGTTCCGGTCTTGCCGGCCGCCTGGCGGCCGGGCAGGCCACCGACACTGGCCGCGGTACCGGTGGTCAGGACGCCCTGGAGGATGTAGTTAACCGCGTCGGCGACGCTGGACGGGATCGCCCGGTGGCAGTTCGCCGACGGGACCGAAATCGAGCCGCCGCCGCTCGTGACGATCCTGCCGATCGCGACGGGCGAGCAGTAGATGCCGCCGTCGGCCACGGTGGCGTAGGCCGCGGACATCGAAAGCGGTGAGACGTTGACCGAGCCCAGGGTGAACGACGGGATGTTATCGGCGGAGGCCTGCCCGTTGTCGGCCCTGAGCAGCGACGTGCCGTCCGCCCGGGTCATGCCCAGGGAGACGGCGGTGTGCACGACGTTGCAGAGTCCGACCTTCTTTTCCAGTTCCGCGTAGAACACGTTGACCGACTGAGTGGTCCCCGTATACAGGGTCTGGGTGGACGCGGACTTCGGGCCCTCGGCGTTCGTCACGTTGTAGGCGCCCGGAATGCCCTTGTAGAAACCGGCGGGTCCGCCCTGGCAGTTGGTGTAGCCGCGGAGGGTGGCGCTGCCGGGCACGTGCAGGGTGAAACCGAATGGCGTTCCCTGCTTCAGGGCGGTGATCAGCGTGAACAACTTGGAGGAAGATCCCGTCTGGACCCCGGAACTGCCTCCGTACGCCGTGTTCACCGCGTAGTCGATCTCGGTCTGTCCCGGGCCGGTGCCGTAGGGCCGGTTTTCCGCGATGGCGCGGATCTGGCCGGTGCCGGGCTGGATCACCGCCTCGGTGTCCGCGTTGTGACCCGGGTTGTAGTAGTTGCTGCTGGCGGGCTCCACGTAGTTCACCGCGTTGTTCGCGGCCTGCTGGTCTTGCGGGTCCAGGGTGGTGTAGATCTGCAGCCCGCCCGTGGACAGCAGCTTGGCCCGGGCCTGCGGGGTGCTGCCGAAGCTTGGGTCGTGCAGGATGACCTCTTCCACGTACTGGCAGAAGAAGCCCGCCGACCCGACAGAACTTGACTCGCAGCCGCTCTGGGGGGTCGAGACGTTCAAGCCGAGTGGCGTGGCCTCCGCGGCGGCGGCTTGCGCCGCGGTCAGGCCGTTGTCCGTGGACGCCATCCGGGCCAGCACCGTGTTCCTTCGCAGCAAGGCCTGGCCGGGGTCCAGGATAGGGTCGTACCTGGACGGGTTCTCGACGATGCCGGCCAGCGTGGCGGCCTGGGTCACCGTCAGCTTGGAGACGGTGGTGCCGAAGTAGGTCTCGGCCGCGGCCTCGATCCCGTAGGCGTTGTTGCCGAAGTACGCGTCATTCAGGTACCCGGCGAGGATCTGCTGCTTGGACTGCTGGTGCTCGATGGCGACCGCCATCCGCAGTTCGTTGAGCTTGCGGGCGAGCGTCTCGGCGTCCGCGGCCTGCTCGGCCTGGGTGTTCCCCGCCATCTCGGCGGTCAGCAGCAGGACGTTCTTCACGTACTGCTGGGCGATGGTAGAGCCGCCCTGGACCGGCTTGTGCTCGATGTCGTTGACTGCGGCGCGGATGGTGCCGCGCAGGTCGATCGCGCCGTGCACCCAGTACCTGGAGTCCTCGATGGCTACGATCGCGTTGACCATATTTAGGTCGATCTGGCTATAAGTGACCGGTTGCCGGTCCCAGCCGTAGTACTGGATCACGCTGGCGCTGTTGGCGCTGGTGTAATACGGCAGGTCCACGCCGTACACGTACGCGAGCAGGTTGCCGTCCCGGTCCAGGATCTCCGACCGCTGCGGGAGGCCCTGGGCGTCCAGCGTCAGGGTGGTGAACTTGTCGGCTTCGTTCCTGACCAGGACTCCAGTCGCCGCGACGACGGGAATCACCATGGCCGCGGCCAGCACTCCGCCGATGGCCGCGAAGATCACGAGGAGCCCGAGCACCCCCGTCCGGGTGAGGAACGTCTCTTCGCGCTGCACGCGACATAGGGTACGCCGCGTTGGCCCGTAGCTAGCCCGGTTGCCCCGGACGTACCTGCACATGAGTCACCACTGCGACACGGCCGCGTCCGGAGAGTAACTACTGGTCCGCTGTATATAGCCCATCAGGACTATTTGGTAAATGGCCATGCCGGGGTCTTGGCAGCACGTCCGGACTTCCGTAAGTTGCTGGATCACGAACAGATAACCGTGGCCGTGCGGCCGCACGCACCCGGCCCCGGATCGTAACCCATCGAGACGACCGTCTGAGAGCTCGTGCTCGACGATCAACAAGAGGAGTGGGCACATGTGGATCACTGACTGGACCACACGCGCCGCATGCAAGGGAACGGACCCGGACGAGCTGTTCGTCCAGGGGGCAGCGCAAAATCGCGCCAAGCTGATCTGCCGGGGTTGCCCGGTGCGCACGGAGTGCCTTGCGGATGCGCTCGACAACGGGATCGAATTCGGCGTCTGGGGCGGGATGACCGAGCGGGAACGGCGCGCACTGCTGCGCCGCCGGCCCGAAGTCATCTCGTGGCGCGAGCTGCTTGAGCGCGCCCGCGACGAATACGAGCGGCAGTCCATCGACGAGCTCGTCGCCAGCTGACCGCGCCGCTGCGCCAGCCTCCGGCCGCTGACCTGACCTGTTGACGCGGCCCGGGCCGCCACCGGAAAGGCGGACCCGAGGCCGGCCGCCCGCGTCCCGAGGCCTCTCCCATGCCTACGGAATTTGCCCGGGCAGGAGCGCCCCGATCACGCGGAGCCCGTCGAGATCGTGGACATCCTCGGGCTGGGCGGCGACCTCAGCGACGGGAATGGCCGGATGCGCCGACGTGAAGTGCTCGGCCAGCCGGCGCTCCCGCTTACCGAGTTGCATCCCCTCCGCGTGAATCCGCAGCGCCGCGGCGGCTAGCGCGTAGCGCGGCCCGGCCGCCGGTTCGCCGTTCGGCCGGTCGCGCGTTTCCAGGGTCTCGGCGGCGGCCAGGCTGCGCGCGGCGCTTAGCCGCTCGGCCGGCGAGGTGTGCACCCGGTTGAGGATGAGCCCGGCCAGCGGCATGCGCTCAGCATCAAGGCGCTCGACGAAGTACGACGCCTCGCGCAGCGCGTCGGGCTCCGGCGCGGCGACGACCAGGAACGCGGTCCCGGGGGCCTGCAGGAGCCGGTAGGTCTGCTCGGCCCGCTCGCGGAAGCCGCCGAACATGGTGTCAAGCGCGGTGACGAACGTCTGCGCGTCCCTGAGCACCTGCGTGCCGAGGATCTTGGTCAGCGTGCCGGTGATCATGGACAGCCCGGTGTTCAGCACCTTCATGTACGACAGTCCGGCCTTCGCCGGGACCGTCAGCACCCTGATCAGCCGGCCGTCGAGGAACCTGCCGAGCCGCTGCGGAGCGTCGAGGAAGTCAAGCGCGGACCGGCTCGGTGGCGTATCGACGACGATGAGATCCCACTCGTCGGCGTGCCTGAGCTGGCCGAGCTTCTCCATCGCCATGTATTCCTGCGTCCCCGCGAAGCTCGAGGAAAGCGACTGGTAGAACGGGTTAGCCAGGATCTGCGCCGCGCGGTCAGGGTCGGCGTGAGCCTCGACGATCTCGTCGAAGGTCCGCTTCATGTCCAGCATCATCGCGTGCAGGCTGCCGCCGCCGGACGTGTCGACGCCGTCCACCCGGCGCGGGGTGTTGTCCAGCGCGGTCAGGCCCATCGACTGGGCCAGCCGCCGGGCCGGGTCGACGGTCAGCACGCAGGCCTGCCTGCCGCGCTCGGCCGCGCGCAAGCCGATCGCCGCCGCCGCCGTGGTCTTGCCCACGCCGCCGGAACCGCAGCAGACGATGATCCTGGTCCGGCGGTCGTCGATGATCCGGTCCATGTCGAGTTGTACCCGGGCCATGACTACGCCGCCCCCTGCTTCCTAAGCGCGTCCGCCAGCTGGTACAGGCCGGCCAGGTCGATCCCGTCCGGGATCATCGGCAGCTCGTAGTGCGGACCGGCTGCGCTTTGCAGTTCGTCGCGCTCCCTGTCCTGCATGGCCACCTGGAGCGCGTGCTCCCTCAACTCGGTCGCCAGGTCGCCGGCCAGCCCGTGATTGTCGCTGATCCCGGCCGCCTTGAGGCCGATGGCAAGTTCCGCGACGTCGAGGGATCCGCTGGCTGCCGCGGCCAGGTCCGCGCCGCTCAGCATCGCCGGGCGGGCCATGTTGACGATGACGGCGCCGGCCCGGATGGCGCCGCCGGTGAGCTCGTGCAGCTCCGCGATGCCGTCCAGGGTTTCCTGTACCGGCATCTCCTCCAGCGTGGTCACGAAGTGCACCGCCGTCTGCGGCGACCTGATCACCTTGGCCACCGTGTCCGCATGCGTCTTGATCGGGCCTACTTTGGCCAGCCCGGAGACCTCCGTGCTGACGTTGAGGAAGCGGCTGATCCGGCCCGTCGGAGGGGCGTCCATCACCACCGCGTGGTACACGTGGTCGCCGCCGCGCGCCACCCGCCGCCTGGCCGCCTCGGTGGCCTTCCCCGTAACGAGGACGTCGGACAGGCCGGGCGCGATGGTGGTCGCGAAGTCCATCACGCCGAGCCTGGTCAGCGCCTTTCCTGTGCGACGCAGGTTATAGAACATTTCCAGGTAGTCGAGCAGCGCACCCTCCGGGTCGACCGCGAGCGCGTACAGGTCGCCCCCTTGCCCGGTTCCCGGTTCGCCCAGGCCGAGCGCCACCTTCCTTTCGGCGTACGGGAGCGGCGCGACGTCGAAGAGCCTGGCGATGCCCTGCCTGCCCTCGACCTCGATCAGCAGGACCTTGCGGCCGGCCGTGGCCAGCGCCAGCGCCATGGCCGCCGCCACCGTGGTCTTGCCGGTGCCGCCCTTGCCGGTGATCACGTGCAACCGCACGCCGTCCCAATCGGTGTCCCTGGTGGTCATGCCGAACGCTGCCTCCGGTAGTTCTCTGTTACGGAGGCTATCTCCGCACGGGCACTTTCTGGTTCGATAGCGATGGCTAGCGCGTGATCCGTAAGTCACTACGCTGGGATCTAGGAAGAGAGGTGATCCCGGTGGATGCACTTATCACTGTCATCGTGATCCTGGTCATACTCGGGATAATCGCGATCGCCCGATCGTTGAAGGTGGTTCAGCAGTACGAGCTGGGCATCGTTTACCGGTGGGGCAAGGTCGAGCTGGACGACAAGCACATACGCGGCCCCGGCTTGACCTGGATCCGGCCGCTTGGCGACCGGATGCAGAAGGTCAGCAAGCAGATCGTGGCCATGGCGGTGCCCGCCCAGGAAGGCATTACCAGGGACAACGTGAGCGTCCGGGTGGACGCGGTGGTGTACTTCCGTGTGGTCGATCCGGTCAAGGCCGTCGTGAACGTGCAGAACTACATGTTCGCCGTCTCCCAGCAGGCGCAGACCTCGTTGCGGTCGATCATCGGCCAGTCCGAGATGGACCAGCTGCTGGCCGAGCGCGAGGTCGTGAACAGGGAGCTGAAGCGGACCATCGACCGGCTGACCGAAGACCCGTGGGGCATCCTGATCGAGCGGGTGGAAATCAAGGACGTGTCGCTGCCCGAGGGCATGAAGCGGTCCATGTCCCGGCAGGCCGAGGCCGAGCGGGAACGCCGGGCCAGGATCATCACGGCCGACGGTGAGTACCAGGCGTCCAAGCGGCTCGCCGCCGCCGCGAGCGTGATGTCACGCGACCCGGCCGCGCTGCAACTGCGGTTGCTGCAGACCGTGGTCGAGGTGGCGGGCGAGCGGAACAGCACGCTGGTCATGCCCATCCCGGTCGAGCTGCTCAGGTTCTTCGAGAAGATGGCTCCCGGCCCGGCCGCTCCCGCAGCCGAGCCCATCGGTGACCTGGACGACCTCGGAGACGCCGAGGTCGCGGCCGCGGAGGCGGCCATCGCGCACGTCAAGGTGCCTGAGCTCGAGGAGTCGGCCATCCCGCCGGTGCCCGAGGTGGAGAACCTGGTGACTCCCGAGATCCGGCAGGTGGCCGCCCACGATCTGGCCGCGGAGGACGGGGCGTAAGGTCGGTCCATGCCAAAGTGGGAGTACGTGACGGTGCCGCTGCTCGTGCACGCGACCAAGCAGATCCTGGATAACTGGGGTGATGACGGGTGGGAGCTGGTCGCGGTAATACCGGGTCCTAACGCCGAGCAGCTGGTCGCCTACATGAAGAGGGAGAAGCCGTGACCAGCGCGACGCGGCGGCTGGCCGCGCTCGGGCTCACGCTGCCGGCGGTGGTGACTCCGCTGGCCGCGTACGTGCCGGCCGTGCGCGCCGGCGGTTTCGTCTACGTCTCCGGGCAGGTGCCGGTCGCGGACGGGAAGCTGCTCGCCGCCGGTAAGGTCGGCGGCGCGGTCAGCGCGGCGGAAGCGACCGGGTTGGCCAGGACCTGCGCGCTGAACGCGCTCGCCGCGGCTGCGGCCGTGGCGGGCGGGCTCGACGAGATCCGCCGGATCGTGAAGGTCACCGGGTTCGTCGCGAGCGCGCCGGGGTTCAACGGCCAGCCGCAGGTGATCAACGGGGCCAGCGAACTGCTCGTCGAGGTGTTCGGCGAGGACGGGAAGCACGCCCGCAGCGCGGTCGGGGTGGCCGAGCTGCCGCTCGACGCGCCAGTGGAAGTCGAGCTGATCGCCGAAGTGCGCGACTGACCAGTGCCGACGAACGAACACCGGGCGGCGGCGCCGCGGGTAGGCGTGCCACGCGGGATGGCCGAACGGGCGCGTGAGTTCGCCGCGGGAGGCCTGCCGACGGCGGTTCCCCGCGACGCCGCGACCGTGATCCTGCTGCGCCAGGCCCCGGACACCGAAGCGTTCCTGCTCCGGCGGACCGACGTGCTGGAATTCGCGCCGGGCGCCTGCGTGTTCCCCGGTGGCTCCGTCGACGAGCTCGACGGCGACCTGGCGGTCGGCTGGGCCGGTCGCGCTCCGGCTGAGTTCGCCGAGTTGCTCGGCACGTCGGCCGAACGCGCGCGCACCCTGGTCTGCGCGGCGGTCAGGGAAACCTTCGAGGAGTCGGGGGTGCTGCTGGCCGGGCCCTCGCCGGACGAGGTAGTGCAGGACAGCGCGGTCCTGGCGCAGGACAGGCACGCGCTGCTCGGCGGATCGGTGTCGCTCGGCGAGCTGCTCAGCCGGCGCGGCCTGATGCTGCGCGCCGACCTGCTGACGCCGTGGGCCCGCTGGATCACGCCCGAGTTCTCCCCGCGCCGCTTTGACACCTGGTTTTTCGCCTCGGCCATGCCGGCCGGGCAGGTGACGGCGGTGACCGGCGGCACCGGCCCCGGGTCGGCGGAATCGGTCTCGGGAACCTGGATGCGGCCGGCCGACGCGCTGCAGGCCGCCCGGGCCGGGCAGATCACGCTCCTGCCGCCGACGGCAGTGACGCTGGCCGAACTCGCGGCGCACGAGGACGTCACCAGGATCCTGGCGCAGCGCAGGGTGATCACCCCGCTGCTGCCCAGGGTGGTCATCGAGGAGGAACGGGCGTGGCTGGCCCTGCCCGAGACCACGCAGTGGCCGCTGTGAGCACCGGCGCAGCCGGCATCGACGGCTACCGGACGACGCGGGCCACGTGCCTGCTGGCGCCCAATCCCTCGCCGATGACCCTGGACGGCACGAATACCTGGGTCATCGCCGAGCCGGGCTCGTCGTCGGTCGTGGTGATCGACCCGGGGCCCGACGACGAGCAGCACCTGCGCCGGGTGCTCGCCGACGCGGAGGCGGGTGACCGGAGGATCGCCGCCATCCTGCTGACGCACGGGCACCTCGATCACTCCGCCGGGGCGGCCCGGCTGGCGGAACTGAGCGGAGCGGCGATCCAGGCCGCCGATCCGGCGCGCCGGCTCGGGGCCGAGGGATTCGCCGACGGGGATGTCATCACGGCGGCCGGCTGCGAGCTGCGGGTGATGGCCACCCCGGGTCATTCTGCCGATTCCGTCAGCCTGCTGCTGCCCGCGGACGGCGCCGTGTTCACCGGGGATACGGTGCTCGGCCGCGGTACCACGGTCATCGGGGGCGACGGCAGCCTCGGCGCCTACCTGCGGTCGCTCGGGCAGCTGCGGGAACTGGCCGAGGTCACGGACCTGCGCCTGCTACTGCCCGGGCACGGCCCGATGCTCGCGGATCCCATCGGGACCCTGGACTACTACCTCGCGCACCGGGCGGAGCGGCTGGGACAGGTGCGGTCGGCCCTGGCGGCTGGCGCGAAGACACCGGCCGAGATCGTGGCCGTGGTCTACGCCGACGTGGATCGCGCCGTCTGGCCCGCCGCCGAAATGTCGGTCCGCGCCCAGCTCGACTACCTCGGCGAGCCCTAGCGTGCGCGGTTACGCAGGCGCTCGGCGTTCAGGATGAGCACCGAACGCGCCGAAATCTGCAGCCAGCCGCGCGCGGCGAAATCGGCGAGCGCCTTGTTGACCGTCTCCCTTGAGGCTCCGACCAGCTGGGCCAGCTCCTCCTGAGTCAGGTCGTGATGGACGTGCAGGCCGTCGCTTTCCTGCTCGCCGAACCGCTCGGCCAGGTCGAGCAGGTTCTTGGCCACCCGGCCGGGAACATCGGTGAAGACGAGGTCGGCGGTCACGTCGTTGGCCCGCCGCAGCCGCCTGGCCAGCGCTCCCAGCATGTGCATCGAGACTTCCGGCCGGTCCCGCAGCCACGGGCGCAGCTCATCGTGGGCGAGCGCAGCCACGACGGCATCGGTCACGGCGCTGGCCGACGAGGTCCGCGGCCGCGGGTCGAACAGCGAGAGCTCGCCGAACATCTCGCCCGGCCCCAGCACGCTCAGCAGGTTCTCCCGGCCGTCGGGGGCCGCGCGGGTGAGCTTGAGCTTGCCGTCCAGCACGACATAGAGCCGATCGCCATCCTGTCCCTCGAGGAACAGGTGCTCGCCGCGTGACAGCTTGACTTCTGACATCTGCCGCCGAAGCGCACGCGCGCTCTCCTCGTCGAGCCCATCAAAAAGCGGTGCCCGCCTGAGCACTATGTCGGCGTCCTCCACCGGTCCTCCCTGCTGGCGGCCAGCAAGGGTTTCTGGCCGTGCCTTATAAGTGTGGACTATCCCCCGGGGTGCAATGTGCTCGGGATCACATTCCGACGTCACCGCGCGGCAGCCAGACCAGTACCACATCCAGGGATTACCGTAAAGCCCGTTGATCCGGTCGAACGTTCGGGAGAGAAACGCGAGGGAACTGGGCACTGGGGGTGCTGGGCATTGAGGGATTCACGGGGACCTCATCGCCTCAGGGGTAAAGTCGCGGCGCGGCTTCGCGGCGGGATCGGCCTGCGCGTGATCATTGCCTGCGGCCTGCTCGCCGCGCTCAGCCTGCCCGTCATACCGTCGCGGTGGCGGCTGGACGCCAACCCCAACCCGCCGAGCCAGGGGCAGATCAGCGCGGCGGAAAACCAGGCCAGGCAGCGCCAGGCGGCCCTCGGCGCCCAGCAGGGCCACCTTTCCGCCGCGGCGGCGGCGCTTGCGCAACTCCAGGTCCAGGCCGAGGTGCTGACCGAACGGTACGACAAGGTCCAGGTTGACGAGCAGCGGGCCGCGGCGGCGTACCGGGTGGCCCAGACCAGGCTGAAATACGCCCAGCAGGCCAACGACGCCAGCCAGCGACGGCTCGCCGACCTCGCGGCCGAGGAATTCGAATCCGGCGGCGGCTTCGACTCGATGACGTCCATGCTCGGTGACGCCAACGGCCCGCAGGGATACCTCAACGAGGTGGGAATCGGGCAGGTCCTCGCGCAGTACGGAACGGACACCCTAGCGGAGAGCCAGGCCGACGACGTCGTGGCCAAGGTGTTCCGTAATCAGGCCCACGACCTGCTTGCGGCCGAGCAAGCCGACTTGCGCGCGGCCCGTGACCTGAAGCTGGCCATCCAGGCCGCCGTGGCCAGGCAACTCGCATTCGTCCAGGCGGACAAGGACAAGCGGAACAAGCTGGCCCACGACCTGGCGACCGCGCGGGCGCACGTGGCGGCGCTGCAGGCCGCCCGGCGTGCCGCCCTCGCGGCTGAGGCCGCGGCCGCCGCGGCGCGGGCCGCGGCGGCTGCCGGAGCCCCGGAAGGTCCCAGCCAGGTCCCTAGCTGGGCGTGGGGATCCGGGGCGAGCGCGTCCCAGGGCAACATCGCAGCCAACTGGGCGCTCACCCAGCTGGGCAAGCCGTACCTGTGGGGCGGCGCCGGACCCGACGCCTACGACTGCTCCGGCCTGACCATGATGGCCTGGGCGCAGGCGGGCGTGCAGCTCCTGCACTACACCGGGTACCAGTGGGAGGAGGGACCGCACGTCCCCCTGGACGACCTGCAGCGCGGCGACCTGCTCTTCTACGCCACCGACAACTCAGACCCCGCCACCATCCACCACGTCGGGATCTACATCGGCGACGGCATGATGGTCGACGCCCCCTACACGGGCGCCTTCGTCCGCATCGACAGCATCTACCAGCCCGGCATCCCCATCGGCGCCGTCGACCCGGCGGCCTGACGCCGGCCGGTGCCTATCCTTCGTCCTTCGGCTGGCGCATGGCCTGACCGCGGGCGATCAGCGCGGCGACCTTGTCCAGGAAGTCGTCGGCGGGCATGGGCTTGTGCAGGAACTCCGCGGCCGCCGACCGCTGAGCCGGGATGATGCCGGGCAGCGCCACGTGCGCGGTCATCACGGCCACGGGCAGCCCGGGCTCGCAGAGATGGACCCGCTCAGCCAGCTCGAGTCCGGTCATGCCCGGCATCTCCATGTCGGTGATCACGAGATCCCAGGATTCGGTCTCGACGCACTGGAGCCCGATATGGGGGTCGAGGGTATGCCTGAAGTCATAGCCGCCACGCCGCTGGACCACCTGGCCCACCCAGATACCGAACACCCGATCGTCGTCGATCAGCAGGATCCGGCCCCGGCGCGTGCCTGGCTCAGCTGAACGCATATTTCCTCCGGCAGAAAACCGGCTGCACCAGCAGTCCCGGACACACCTCCAGTTACCGGCGCTCACACAATACTGTCCGGTTACTAGTCGACGCTATGATATTACCTAACGTCACTAAGACGAGCTCACGGTGGGTGTGATGCTGAGGCAACAACGGGTCTGGTCGGCGCGGCGGACCTCGGTGGCCGGGGCGGTGATCGTCGCGGTGACCGCGGCGGCGGCCGAGCTCGAGACCGCGCTGCGCGAAGGCTACGCAGAACGCGCACATGAGCACTTATGCCCAGCTCAGGCTGGCTGCTGAGGCGTATGCGGTGCCCGTGAGCAACGTCGTGGAGATCGCGAGCCTGGGCGATCTGGCGGCCGTTCCCGGGGCACGCCCGGAGATACTCGGCGTGCGGAACATGCGCGGCCAGATCCTGCCCGTTATCGATCTCGCACGGCTTCTCGGCCTGACCGCGGCAACACCGCCGAGGCAACTGCTTGTGGCCGAGTCGGGAAGCATCAAGGCAGGCTTCGCGATCGATGAAGTGAGCCAGGTGGGAGAACTCCCGGAACCTACCGAGGGGACGGAGTCGGATTTCCTGCTCGGAACCATGATCCACCGGGGCCAGCTGCTCGCGGTCATCGACGTGCCCCGGATATTCAGCTCACTGCAAACGGCGGAGGTGTGATGCCGAGGCAGCAACGAGTCTGGTCGGCGCGGCGGATCTCGGTCGTCGGGGTGGTCATCGTCGCCGTGATCGCGGCGGCGGTCGCCGTGACGATCATCTTGTACCAGCTGGCGATCGCCCAGGCGGGGGAGGCGCGCGCGGCGGACCAGGCTACCCAGCGCGCGCAGCAACTCACCTCCATCTTCGCCGACCAGCGCCTGCTGATGTTCCGGTACATCGCGGATGGCACGCCGTCGACCCTGACCAGCGTGGAGGCACTCAACGCGCAATTCCATCAGGTCGCGGGCGAGGTGGCGGCGGGCACGCCGGCCCGCGTGCAGTCGGTCGGGGACGCCGTGGCCGCCCAGGCACGCTACTACGCTGCCTTCCGCGCCGATCTGCGTTACCTGGCCGCCAGCCCGGCCCGCAAGTTCGAGGTGATCGGGCGGCTGGACCAGAATGCGGGCCCGGTCACCGAGCCGCTGGACACCCTGGTCGGCCTCGAGACCGCGCGCGCGGCCGGATCCGCTGCCCAGGCCAGCGGATCGGCTCAGCAGGCGCAGGCGGTGGGGATCGCGGCGGCCATCCTCGCGGTCCTGGCGGGAGTCGGGTTCGCCTGGTTCGTGACCGGGCTGATCCGCCGCGCTCGTCAGCGTGAGCTGGATCTGACCGACACGCTAGAACGGCTAAGCGATCGCGATGAGTTGCTGGTGCGGTTGCGGTCGGCGTCGACGGTGCTGGGTGAGGTGGCGGGTGAGCTGCGGGTGGCGGCGCGGAACGCCGCGGCGGTGACCAGTGAGCAGTCGGCGGCGGTGGCGCAGACGTCGGCGACGATCCAGCAGCTCGCGGCGACCGCCGGGT
Organism: Streptosporangiaceae bacterium; assembly: GCA_035505275.1. Lineage (GTDB taxonomy): Bacteria > Actinomycetota > Actinomycetes > Streptosporangiales > Streptosporangiaceae > Palsa-504. The sequence goes on from DATJQX010000136.1 coordinate 34,890, forward strand.
CGATCGCGGACATCGTGCGGGCGGTGTCGCAGGCGGCCGACCGGGCCGGGGACACGATGGCTGACATGCAGGAGAAGGTGGAGGCGATCTCGGATCGGGCGTTGTCGCTGGGTGAGCGGACGCAGAAGATCGGGGAGATCCTGGAGCTGATCGACGAGATCTCCGGGCAGACGAACCTGCTCGCGCTGAACGCGGCGATCGAGGCGGCCCGGGCGGGGGAGTCCGGCCGGGGGTTTGCCGTGGTGGCGGCCGAGGTGCGGAAGCTGGCGGAGCGGTCGATGCGGTCTACGGAGTCGATCAGCGCGATCATCGCGGGGGTCCAGGATGAGACGAACGCGACGATCATGGCGACCGAGCAGGGCATGCGGCAGGCGCGTGAGGTGGGCGAGCTGATGGCGTCGACGACGTCGATGCTGGAGACGTCGATCCTGGCCACCCAGCAGCAGAAGTCCGCCGCGGACCAGGTGGACGCCGCGGCGCAGCAGATCCGGGAGGCCGCGGACCAGCTGGCGACCGAGCAGGCGCAATGGGCCACCACCTCCGAGCGGCTGGAAAAGCTCGTCGATGAGATCGAGACCGCCCTGCGCGAAGGCGCCGGTGAACTCGTCC
>DATJQX010000137.1:0-57620 GCA_035505275.1 Streptosporangiaceae bacterium
GAGCCCGAAGGTGACGCCGCCGAGGTGATGCCCGCGGCGCGGCCGGAACCAGATCCCGCGGTACCGGATGGTGACCTGCACGTTACCGCGAGCCCAGCGGAGGCGCTGTTTCCATAGGGCGCCGATGGAGCCGGGCTCCTCGGCCCAGACCCTGGCGTGCGGCTCGAACACCACCCGGCGCCCGGCCAGCTGCGTCTGGAACGTGGTGAACGTGTCTTCGGCCAGCGACGTGGTGTCGATCCGGCCGCCCAGGGCGACCAGGTTGGCTCGCGTGTGCAGCTGCGCGCCGCCCGCCATGCACGCAAGCGCGCCCAGCACATTCTGTGCGCGGCGAGCGGCCGCCTGGCCCGTGATGTACTCGTAGCCGATAAAGCGGGTCATGTAGTTACCCGGCCTGCTGCCCTCCTTGATATACGCGGTCACTGCGCCCACCCGCGGGTCGGCGAAGTGGCGGACCATCTTGCGCAGCGAGTCGGGCTCGAAGATCACGTCGGCGTCCGTGATCAGGAGCGCCTCCATCCAGTCGTCGGCGAGAACGGCGGCCAGGCCGTGATTGAGGGTGTGCGCCTTGCCTTGTCCGCCCTTCTCCCGGCGCAAGTGGACGACCTGGCCCGGATACTGCGCGGCCTTGGCCCCGGCCACCGTGGGCGTCTCGTCCGTGCTGGCGTCGTCGATCAGGAAGACCCGCAGGGCCTGCTTGGGGTATTCCAGTGCCATGAGCCGGTCAATCGAGGCGCCGATGACCGCCGCCTCGTTCCAGGCCGGGATCAGGATCGCGGTGCGCGGGAAGATTGGCGCGCAGGCCCGGTAATGGTTGCGGGTGCAGTGCACGCCCACCAGGAGGAACTGCCAGGCGGCGGACAGCTGCGTGAGGGCGCCGAGGATCACCAGGCCGACCACTGACCAGTCGGCACCCTGGATGAAGTCGCGGCCCATGCTCGTCAGGCCAGGTCCGCAGCGACCGCGGTCTGCCGGACCGAACAGTAGACACCCACGTCGCGGCGGTGGTGACTGTCGCTGCCCGCCACTAGACGGACGCCCGCGTCCGCCATGGCCGCGAGGGTGCGGGCCGACGGGCAGGACCATTTCTCGTTTACTTCGACCAGGACCCCGGCGCGGGCTGCCTGACCGGCCAGATCGCCAAGCAGCGACGCGGGGACCATCGTCTCGTCCAGCCCGATCTTAGGCAGCAGGCTGAACAGGTGAGCCACGAGCGCCCCGGGGCGTAGCGCGTTGGCTGTCGCCAGGCACAGGCGCTCGATCGCCTCGGCCGCGGTCATGCGGCCGCACGAGATGGCTGCCCGCACCTGGTCGGGGTGCACCGGGCCGTCATCGGCGGGAAACTGATGATCGGCGATCAGTACGAGGTCGATTTCCGCGCAGCGGGCCAGGTCGGGCGGGATGTCGAGCTTGCCTGAGCTGTCGAGGATCTTGGCCTCCACCCCGGCCAGCACCCGCAGGCCCGCCTGGTGGCGGTAGGGCCGCACGGCGGCGGCGAAGTCGGGTACCCAGGTGGTGTCGCGCCTGACGTGATCGCTCAGGCACAGCGTGCGCAGGCCGCGTTCCCGGGCGGCCTGGACGTTCTCCGCGAGGGTGCTGGCGCCGTCAGAGAACGTCGAGTGGACGTGGAAGTCCTCGTCGAGGGCGACGCGAGGGGGGCTCATACCCGGGCTCACACCCGGGTCAGCCCGAGGCTGGAGATGTCGGCCGGGTCGAGGAAGCGCTCGTCGAGGAAGCGGACCACGGCGCGCTCGCAGAAGTCCATCGTCGCCGGGACCGGCCTGCCCAGCAGGGCGGCGAGGGCCAGGCGCGGCATGTCAACCCCGCTGGCAATGGTGAGCCCGAGCGTGCCCGGCATCCTCGGGTTGACCTCGAGCAGCGCCGGCCGGCCGTCCCGGTCACGCCGGCACTGGACGTTGGCGACGTAGGTGAGGCCGGTGGCCTCGGCGACGGTCCGGCCGAAGCCCTCGACCTCCGGGTCGTGCATGGTCCGGCCGCCCACCGAGACGCCGGAATCGACCCGGGCCCGCAGGCGCGGGACCGACGCGATCACGTGGCCCGCCGCGTCCGCGAGCACGTCGACGGAGAACTCGTCGCCGGGCAGGAACTCCTGCACGATCAGGCTGGGCGAGCGGTCAAGCACGGCAAGCTCCGCGGCCGTCCGCACGGTCACCACACCGCGGGATCCGCTTCCCTGGCGCGGCTTGACGATCACGGGATAGGTCCAGCTGTGCGGGTCGACGGAGGCCCCGAACGGCTCGGTCCGCGGTACCCGGACCACGTTGGCGCAGTGGCGGGCTAGCGACAGTTTGTCCAGGATGATGTCCAGCGCGGCGGCAGGCGCGAGGAGCAAGTCGATGCCGGCTGCGGCGAACGTCTCCCGTGCCCGTGCCAGCGGTTGCAGTTCGGCGTCGACGGTCGGCAGGAGGACGGTTATGCCGAGAGTCAGGCATGTGGCCAGGACGACATCGGTGAAGTCCGGATCCGCGCCGGCCGGGACGAGGGTCCGCTCCGGGACCAGGTACAGGCCGGCCGCCCAGGGGTCCATATCAGCGGCGACGAGCTCGACACCCTCCTCGGCCCGCAATGATTTCATCGCGGCGATCGCCGCGGGACCGCCCGCGCCGGTGACCAGGACGCGTACCCGGCGGGTCACGGCGTCACGGTCCAGGGCTCCGCGCCGGACGGGGCCGGGCGGCCTCCCGCCCGGTCGCGCATCGCCTCGAACGGCTCGGCGTGGCTGCCGCCGCCGAACCGGGACCAGTAGCGGGCCGTCGATGCGATCAGGTCCGGCTCCAGGTAGTCGCGCAAGGAAGTCTGGGATGTGAACGCGTCGATGGCCTTGAGCTTGCGGCCGATGTGGTCGTCAATGGTTACGAAGTGCGCCGGCCGGTAGTCGACGGTGGCCGACGGGGACTGGAAACAGTAGACGCGCCCGACGCGCCGACACGCGACCATCGCCGCGCGATGCGTGTTGCGATGGTCCTGATGAAGGTCGTGGATGGAGTGCGTGTAGACGACCGTCGGATGGATTTCCGCGACCACCTGGTCGATCACGCAGATCGTCGGGTCCCCTTCGGCAATCCGCGTGTCCTCAAGGTCATTGAGGAACAGCTTGGCGCCGATGACGTCGGCGGCGTTCTGCGACTCACGGGCACGCTGGAGCTGGTCGCCGCCGCGCGCGCCCCGGGACAGGGTCAGGATTACCACCGTGTCACCCGCGGCCCGGTGGGCCAGCAGCGTCCCGGCCGCGCCGATCTCCACGTCATCGGGGTGCGCCCCGATGGCGAGCACCGTCTCCCGGCTCGCGGCGCGTGCGGCCCGGCCCGCCTCCACCAGTTCGCTCGCCTTGGCGATCAGGTCCTCGGCGGCGATCGGCTTCTGCAGGAATTCCGCGGCCTCGCTGCGCAGCGCCGAGACCGCGTAGTCCACCGTCGCATGACCGGTCAGGACGGCGACCGGCAGGTCGGGCACCCGCTGGCGGACCCGCTCGAGCAACTCCAGCCCGTTTATTCCGGGCAATTCGATATCGGTGATGAGCAGATCCCACTGCTCGGTTTCGACGCGGTGCAACGCGGCCATCGCGTCCTGCTCGTGCGTGACCGCGAAACCGCCCCGCGTCAGGACTCGAGTCAGATAGCCGCCGAGAGCACGGTCGTCGTCGATCAGGAGGATGCGCCCAGGTTGGCTGGCTCCCACGATGCCCCCCGTTGCCCCGTGCGTCTCTGGACACCCCTACGCACGGTTCACGTTCAGTAGTTAGCTGACTGTAACTTGTTATATGGCAAGATAGCAGCCATGATCCTGGCCCCGGAAGCCTGCCGGGGCATCAATCATCGGTCACGGACCGCGCGGACCACAGTGTCGATGGCGGTTCCTGAGACGCCGTCCCGTTCGACGGTGCGGTGCACCCGCTCGGCCCTGAGCACGCGGAGCCCGGTCAGTTCGGCGGTGATGTCCTCAGGCGTGTACAGCACCTCCGGGTACTGCGGCCCGCCCACGCCCTCGGTGAGGTTGGTCAGGTCGTGGCCGACGACGAGCAGCGTGCCGCCCGGAGCCAGCGCGGCGGCCGCGCGAGCCAGCACCGCGGCGCGCAGTTCCGCCCCCACCTGGAAGTACGCGATGAGCACTAGGTCGAAGGCTCCGCGTACCGGTTCGTAGCCGGTCAGGTCCGCGACGATCCACTCGATCCGCGCCTCGTCGATGCCGCGGGCCGTCCCCAGCTTGCGGCCCTTCTCCAGGCCGACCCTGGAGAAGTCCACCGCGGTAACCCGCCAGCCGCGTTCGGCCAGCCAGAGGGAGTTGCGGCCCTCGCCGGCGGCCAGGTCGAGGGCGCGCCCGGGCGGTAGGCCGGCGAGCTCGGCCGACACGAACTGGTTCGGCCGCGTGGTCCACTCGAACTCGGTGCCCGAATACCGCTCGTCCCACCGTCGGCTGTCCATCTGGCCACTGTCCCCGATCAGGCCCGCCGTCGGCAACCTCGGTGCTGGCCCGAGCGCGCGCGTCGGACAAGCCGCCGCGCGGCCGCTCAGTGCTGGCCGGAGCGCGCGCGTCGGACAAGCCGCCGCGCGGCCGCTCAGGAAGCGGCGAGGCGGCTGGCACCGCGGAGCCGCTCGGCGGCCAGGTCCGCGAACCCGGGATCGGTCTCCGCGGCACAGGCCCGGCGCCCGAGCCTGACCGCGGCCACGGACGCCGAACACAAGCCGCCGAACGGTTCCCACACCACGTCGCCGGGCTCGGTCACCGCCGTGATCAGGCGCTCCATGAACTCAAGCGGCTTCTGGTTGAGGTGCGCCGCACTGGCCACGGTCGGGTTGTACACGCGCGGTGCGGCCCGCCGGAGCGTGCCCTTCAGCCGTTCCTCGTCGTGCAGCGGCCCGCGTGACCACACGTTGGTCAGGCCGTGCGCGTGCCGCCAGCGGTAGCGCAGCGCGTCCCAGACCTTGGCGGTGACCGGGTGCTCGCCGTCGAGCGAGTAATACGGCCAGCCGGACGGGTGGCCGTGCGCGTTCGCGTAGGCGGCCAGCCGCTCCATCATCTCCCCGGGCGGCCAGTACCAGAGCCAGTCCCTGGTGAGGTACTTGCGGGTGGCCGCGTTCTTCACCCCGCACGCCTCGTTGGCCCGCTGCAGCGACAGCCCGGACCTGGTCCACTCATGCCTGACCCATTCCTTCACCGGCAGCGCACCGGCGTCCGAAGCGGTCACGCCGAAGGCGGGCACGGTAAGCTTGCGCTGGTAGAAGGCGCACACTTCCGTGACGACCGGGAACTGCCTGATGGTGCGCCCGTTCACGTTGCCCGCGATGTGCCCGAGCCCCTTGTCCCAGACCACGAGCTGGACGTATTCCCAGCCGTACTCGGCCAGGACCGGATGCACGCTGGCCCACCCGATCTCGGTGTTCCAGAACCACAGCGTGCTGGCCGGGCAGGCCGCCGCCGACCAGCACGCGACGTGCGGCCGGTACCAGTCGGGGAGTGCGGCTGACCCGATCGTGTCGCCGTGGAAGCCGCGCACGCCGTACGCGCCGTCGCTGATGATCGTCGCGGGCGCAGGCCAGTTCCGGTAGGCATTCAGCACATTCCCGCGGAACAGCTCGAATGCGCCCATGAGCTAGCACTCTATGACGTTGACGGCGAGGCCGCCGCGCGAGGTCTCCTTGTATTTGTCCAGCATGTCGCGGCCGGTGACGCGCATGGTGTGAATGGCCTTGTCGAGGGAGACGAAATGCCGCCCGTCGCCGCGCAGGGCCAGGCGGGCGGCGTGGATCGCGGTGATGGACGCGACGGCGTTCCGCTCGATGCACGGCACCTGGACGAGCCCGCCGACCGGGTCGCAGGTCAGCCCGAGGTTGTGCTCGATGCCGATCTCCGCGGCGTTCTCCACCTGCTCCGGCGTCCCGCCGAGCAGTTCGGCCAGCGCGCCTGCCGCCATCGAGCAGGCGGAGCCGACCTCCCCCTGGCAGCCGACCTCGGCCCCGGAGATCGAGGCGTTCTCCTTGAACAGGACGCCGATGGCCGCCGCCGTCAGCAGGAACTGGGCCACCCCCTGCGGTGATGCGCCGGGAACGAACCGGTCGTAGTAGTGCAGCACCGCGGGGATGATGCCCGCAGCGCCGTTCGTGGGCGCGGTGACGACCCGGCCGCCGGCCGCGTTCTCCTCGTTCACGGCCAGCGCGTACAGCGTGACCCAGTCCATGGCGCGGAGCGGGTCGTCCCCGTTCTGCTCGCAGGTGAGCTGGCGGAACAGGCGCGGGGCGCGGCGCTGGACATTCAGGCCGCCGGGGAGCATGCCGTCGGTGCCGCAGCCGCGGCGCACGCACGCCTGCATCACCTGCCACAACTCACCCAGGCCCGTGAATACCTGCTCGGAGGTGCGGCGGCCCAGCGCCTTCTCGTTCTCGAGCATGATCGTCGAGATGGGCAGGCCGCTGCGCGCGGTGTGCGCCAGCAGTTCGGCCCCGGTCGCGAACGGGTAGGGCAGGACAGGAGCGTGCGGTGCCGGGGACAGCTGTCCGGTCTCCGTCTCGGCGGTGACGAAGCCGCCGCCGACCGAGTAGTAGGCCCGCTCGGCGACCGCCGAGCCGTGCTGGTCATACGCGGCGAACCGCATCCCGTTGGGGTGGTAGCTGAGCTTCTGCCTGCGGTTGAACTCCAGGTGCTCGGCGACGGTGAACCCGATCTCGTGCTCGCCGAGCAGCCGGACGGTGCCGCGCCTGGCCATATCCTCCAGGCGAGCCGGTATCGCGTCCACGTCCACGCTCGCCGGGCGATCGCCTTCCAGGCCGAGCAGGACGGCCTTGTCGCTGCCGTGCCCCTTGCCGGTCAGGCCCAGCGATCCGTACAGGCAGACCCGCACGGTCCGCACCGAAGGCAGCAGGCCGTCGTCACGCAGGTGATCGGCGAACATCCTGGCCGCCTTCATCGGCCCGACCGTATGCGAGCTCGACGGGCCGATACCGACCTTGAACAGGTCGAAGACGCTGATCGCCATGCTGTGCTCCGCCGCGGGCCGGATGGTCAGTGAAAGACTACGGTGCGGTCGCCGTTGAGCAGTACGCGGTGCTCCGCGTGCCAGGTCACCGCCCGCGCGAGCACCTGGGCCTCGACGTCGCGGCCCGCTTCGGCCAGGCGCTCGGGCGAGAGCGTGTGATCGACCCGGATCACGTCCTGCTCGATGATCGGCCCCTCATCCAGATCGGGAGTCACGTAGTGCGCGGTCGCGCCGACCAGCTTGACGCCGCGCGCGTGCGCCTGGTGGTAGGGCTTGGCTCCCTTGAAGCTCGGCAGGAACGAGTGGTGGATGTTGATCATCCGTCCCTCCACCTGCTTGCATACCTCGCCGGAGAGGATCTGCATGTACCGGGCGAGGACGATGAGGTCGGCACCAGCGTCGCGGATCACCTCGAGCAGCTGGGCCTCGGCGGCCGCCTTGGTCTGCGATGTGACCGGGACGTGGTGGAACGGCAGCCGGTAGGACCCGGCCAGCTCGGCAAAGTCGGGGTGGTTGGATACCACGCCCACCACGTCCACGGGCAACGACGAGGTCTTCCAGCGGAATAGCAGGTCGTTCAGGCAGTGGCCGAGCCGGGAGACCATGATCAGCGTGCGCACCCGGGCGGCCGTGTCGTGCAGCTCCCAGGACATGTGGAAGGCCTCTGCCACCCAGGAGAAATCGCGCTCAAGCTCGGCCGGCGGGACGCCCGGCGGCGGCACCGTGAAGTGCACCCGCATGAAGAACCGCCCGTCCGGGCTCTCCCCGTACTGCTGGCTGGCCAGGATGTTCCCGCAATGCTGGACCAGGAAGCTGGCCACGGCGTACACGATCCCCGGCTTGTCCGGGCAGGAAAGCGTCAGCACGTACTCGCGGCCGGGTCCGATGCTCATCTACATTCGCCTCAGGGTTGCGTATGGTGCAACTAAATTCTTAATGTGCAACAATCATCACCCTTGGCCGCGGCTAAGGTCAAGCTAGCCGGGGTAGCGTTGCGCTATGGGCAACAGCGGCCGGGAGGACGCGGGTCCGATCCAGTCGGTGGACCGGGCCGCCGCCATCCTGGAGATCCTCGCCCGGGACGGCGAGGCCGGGGTGACCGAGGTCGCCCGCGAGCTCGGCGTGCACAAGTCAACCGCCTCCCGGCTGCTCGCCGCGCTCGACCGGCGCGAGCTCGTGACCCAGGACGCCGCCCGCGGCAGGTTCCGGCTGGGGGTAGGCATCGTCAGGCTCGCCGGCGCCGCGGCCCGCGGGCTCGACGTGGTCCAGGAGAGCCGGCCGGTCTGCCGGGCGCTGGCCCAGGAGGTGGGCGAGACCGTCAACATCGCCATCCTGTCCGGCCGCGACGCGCTCTACCTGGACCAGGTGGCGGGCCCGGCGGCGCTGTCGCCGCACAACTGGGCCGGGCAGCGCATCCCGCTGCACGCCACCTCGGACGGCAAGGTCCTGCTGGCCTACCTGCCGGCGGACGAAGTCGCCGACCACCTCGTGCCGCCGCTGCGGCGCTTCACCGACCACACGATCACCACCGCGGCCGTGTTTGCCCGGGTCCTGGCCGAGGTGCGGCGCCGCGGATACGCGACCGCGGTAGCAGAACTCGAGGAGGGCCTGACCGCCGTCGCAGCCCCGGTCCGCAACTCCGAGGGCCGGGTGATCGCCTCGATCAGCGCGTCAGGTCCGGGCTTCCGCATCCGCGCCGAGCGCATCGACGCGGTGGCCGGCGCGGTACGGCGCGCGGCCGGCGATATCTCCCGCCGCCTGGGCTGGGCCGATCCCGCCGGTTCCGCCGATCCCGCCGATCCCGCCGATCCCGCCGGTTCCGCCGGTTCCGCCGATCCGGCCGGTTCCGCCGATCCGGCTGGTTCCGGGACCAGCTAATCGCCCAGCTCGCGCCGCCGGCGGGCGACGAAGTCGTCCAGCTCGGCGCGGATCGCGTCATCAAGGGGAGGCGGCGAGAAGTCCTGGAGCTTCTTGCGCCAGATATCCCCAGCGCGGGCCGCGGTGTCCTTGGCCCCGAGCTTCAGCCAGCGCTCGAAGTTCGCGGTGGAGGACAGCATCGGCCGGTAGAAGCACTCGCGGAACCGCTCCATGGTGTGCGCCGCGCCGAGGAAGTGCCCGCCGTGGCCCACCTCCTCGTGCGCCCCGAAGGCCAGCGACTCCTCGTCGATCTCCAGCGGCGTGAACTCCACGCGGAGCATCTTGAGCAGCTCGATGTCGATGATGAACTTCTCGTAGCAGCTGACCAGCCCGCCCTCCAGCCACCCGGCCGCGTGCATGACGAAGTTGGTGCCCGCGAGGAACGTGGGCAGCAGCGTCATCAGCGCCTCGTACGCGGACTGCGCGTCGGCCGTCTGCGAGGAGTTCAGCCCGCCGCCGGTGCGGAACGGCAGCCCGTAGTGCCGCGCGAGCTGCCCCGTGCACAGCAGCCCGATCGCCGATTCGGGGGTGCCGAACGCCGGAGACCCGGACTGCATGTCGATGTTGGACAGGAAGGACCCGAAGATCACCGGGCAGCCGGGCCTGATCAGCTGCGCCAGCGCGATCCCGGACAGCGCCTCGGCGAGCTGCTGGACGAGCGCGGCCGGAACCGTCACCGGCGACATCGCGCCCATCAGGAGGAACGGCGTCAGCACGACCGGCTGAGCCGCGGCGCAGTACTCGAACTGGGCGTCCAGCATCCGGTCGTCCCACCGCAGCGGCGAGTTGCAGTTGATCAGGGAGATCGTCGCGGGCACCCGCTCGATCACGTCCCGGCCGCCGAACAGGATCGACGTCATCGCGATCGTGTCGGCCGCGTTCGGCCCGGAGACCACGTTGCCCATGTAGATCTTGTCGGTCAGCGTCTGGAGCGCGTAGATCATGTCCAGGTGCCGGGAGTCGAGCGGCGCGTCGTTCGGCTCGCAGATCACCCCGCCGGCCGAGTCGAGCTCGTCATACGCCTGGGACAGGCTGCATAGCTGGCGGAAGTCGTGCAGGGTGGCGTCCCGGCGGACGTCGCCCTGGCGGACGAACGGGCAGCCGTACACCGCGCTGAACACCATGTGGTCGCCGCCGATGTGGACGTTGCGCGCCGGGTTGCGGGCCTGCACGTCGAACTCGCGCGGCGCCTTGGCCACCTGCTCCATGACGAATTCCGGGTCGAGGTACACCACCTCGCCGTCCACCCGCTGCCCCGCCTTGGCGAACAGCTCGACGGCCTCCGGCTTGGCGAACTGGACGCCGATCTCGGAGACGATCCGCCGCCAGCCGCGGTCGAGGACCGCGAGCGCGTCGGCGGAGAGGATCTCGTACCTCGGCATCGTGTTGACGAACATCGCTCAGCCTTTCCGGAGCACCTGCGGGCTAAAGGAGGAGGAACTTGACCGATCTTAGACCGGGCTCTTACGATCACATAGTAGAACTGGGTCCCATAAAGTGGAACCCGCATCCTTCATGCGAACGGACTCCCCGGATGACTAACCAGAACGGCACCCAGGCTGTCGACCGGGCGGCTCGCCTGCTCTCGGAGGTCGTGCACTCGGCCGACCCGATGACGTTCACCGGGCTGAGCGCCGCCACCGGGCTGGCCAAGTCCACCACGTCCCGCCTCCTGCTCGCGCTCGAGCGCAACGGCCTGGTCCGCCGCGATGATCACGGCCGGTTCCTGCCGGGCGAGATGTTCGTCAGCTTCGCCTGGCGCGGCGGCGCCGAGGCTGGCCTGGTCGCGGTGGCGCAGCCGTTCCTCGAGCGGCTCGGCAAGGCGACCGGCGAGACGATCAACCTCGGCGTGGCCAGCAACGCGATGGTGGAGCAGATCGCCCAGGTGGACAGCACCTACTTCATCGGCGGCACCAACTGGATCGGGCTGTCCGTGCCGTTGCACTGCTCGGCGCTTGGCAAGGTCCTGCTCGCCTACGGGGCGGCCCAGCTGCCGCCGGACAAGCTGGACCGGCGCACCGACAAGACCATCACCAGCGAGAGCGCGCTGCGGGCCGAACTGGCCGGCGTGCGCGCCCGCGGGTACGCGCTCACCGACGAGGAACTCGAGCCGGGCCTGATCGCGGTGGCCGCGCCGGTCCGCGGCTTCGACGGCGCCGTGGTCGCGGCGCTCTCGGTGTCGGCCCCGGCCAGCCGGATGACGCGGGACCGGGTGAGCGCGGCCGCCGGGCAGTGTATGGCCGAGGCCTCGGGCCTGTCCGCCGTCCTTGGCTACCGCCAGCGAGCAACCAGGCAGAACCGGAAGGCGGGTGCCGCATGACACGCGAAGAACTCCTCAGCCAGCTGTACGACGACACGCTGGTCGGGAACGGGCCGTCGGTCCTCGAGCTGACCAACCAGGGCCTGGCCCAGGGGATCGGCCCGGAGGAACTGCTGTACGAGGCGCTGATCCCGTCGCTTGAGGAGGTGGGCGCCCGGTTCGAGCGCGGTGACTTCTTCGTGCCCGAGATGCTCATCGCCGGCAAGGCGATGGCCGGGGCGCTGGAGATCCTGCGCCCCCTGCTCGCCGAGACCGGCGCCCAGACAATCGGGACCATCGTGATGGGCACCGTCAAGGGCGACGTGCACGACATCGGCAAGAACCTGGTCAACATCATGTTCGAGGGCGCCGGCTTCCACGTCATCGACCTCGGCGTGCAGGTCGCGCCCGAGAAGTTCGTCGACGCGGTGCGCGAGCACAAGCCCGACATCGTCGGCTTCTCCGCGTTCCTGACCACCACGATGCCGATGTTCAAGGCGAACATCAACGCGCTGCAGAAGTCGGGCCTGCGGGACCAGGTCATCGTCATGGTCGGCGGCGCCCCGGTGACCCAGGAGTACGCCGACGTCGTGGGCGCGGACGGGTACGCTTCCGACGCGTCCGCGGCCGTGGTCCGGGCCAAGGAACTGCTTGCGCGGCGCCGCGCGATGGCAAGCGCCTAACAACAACCCCAGGGGAAGCCCGTGCACACCATCCTGTCCTCGGCGACCAAGACGGTACGGATCGGCGACGACCAGCCGTTCGCCATCATCGGCGAGCGGATCAACCCGACCGGCAGGAAGATCTTCCAGCTCCAGCTGCGCAACGGCGACCTGTCCCGGGTGGAGATCGACGTCAAGGAGCAGGTCGACGGCGGGGCCATGCTGCTCGACGTGAACATGGGCACTCCGCTGGCCGACGAGGCCGAGCTGATGACGCGGGCCGTCACGCTGATCCAGGAACTGACCGACCTGCCGCTGGTCATCGACTCCTCCATCATCGAGGTCCTCGAGGCGGGCCTGGCCGCCTATCAGGGCAAGGCGCTGGTCAACTCGGTCACGGCCGAGGACGAGCGGCTGGACGCGATCCTGCCGCTGGTGAAGAAGTACGGCGCCGCGGTCATCGGCCTGCCGAACGACGAGGAGGAGATCCCCGAGGACCCGGCCCGCCGCGTCGACCTGGCCCGCAAGCTCATCCACGTCGCCACGGAGAAGTACAAGATCGCCGTCGAGGACATCGTCATCGACCCGCTGGCCATGCCGGTCGGCGCCGACACCCTGCACCCGAGCCGGACGCTCGAGACGATCGCCATGATCAGAGACGAGTTCGGCGTCAACACCACGCTGGGCGCCTCGAACGTCAGCTTCGGCATGCCTGACCGGCACTCGATCGCCTCGAGCTTCCTGCCCATCGCCATCAGCCACGGCCTGACCAGCGCCATCATGGACGCGCGCTCGCCGCAGATCGTCCGCGCGGTCAAGGCCGCCGACCTGGTCCTGAACCGCGACGAGTGGGGTGCGAGCTGGATCGCCGCCCACCGCGCCGCCCAAGCCAGGGAGCAGGCGGCAGCCCAGGCGCGACAGGCCGGCCCGTGAAGCACCGTGATGCACCGTGACAGTGACTGACGACGTAGCACACGGGCCCGTTCGGGTAAATCTGCTCTTCAACGACCGCCCGGTACGCGTGCCTTACGGCGTGACGCTGTTCGACGCGGCCAGCTGGAACGGCATCGCGATCGACTCCACCTGCGGCGGCCACGGGACGTGCAAGAAGTGCCGGATCAGGATCGAGCAGGACGCCCCCGCGCCGTCGAGCCTGGATGTCCGGGCGTACACCGCCGAGGAGCTTAAGGCGGGCTGGCGGCTCGCGTGCCGGACGATCGCGACGCAGGACACGGCCGTCGAGGTGCCCCCGCTGACCACCCGCCCGAAGGCCGCCACCGTCGGCGTGGGCAGGCAGGTCATCCTCCGCCCCGCGGTGCAGAAGCGCTACCTGGAACTCGAAGAGCCGACCCTGGCCGACCAGGCCAGCGACACCGAACGGGTGCTCGCGCAGCTCGATGACCTCGAGCCCAGGGCCGAGCTGTCCGTGCTGAAGACCCTCGGCCGGACGCTGCGCGCGGCCGACTACAAGGTCACCGCGGTGGTCGTCGACGACGTGCTGATCGCGGTCGAGCCGGGCGACACGACGCAGCGCCGGTTCGGCATCGCCTTTGACCTGGGCACCACGACCGTGGTGGCCACCCTGCTCGACCTGTCCACCGGCACCCCGGTCGCGGTGGAGTCCACGCTGAACAAGCAGCAGCCGTTCGGCGCCGACGTCATCACCAGGATCAGCGCCACCATGATGGACCCGGGGGCGCTGGACAAGCTTCAGCAACTCGCCCAGGAGACCCTCGCCGAGCTGGCCCAGGCGGTCTGCGCCGCGGGCGAGGTCCAGCCGCACGAGGTGTATGAGGTGGCGCTGGCCGGGAACGCCACCATGACCGCGATCGTGCTCGGCATCGACCCCGAGCCGCTCGGCATGGCGCCGTTCATCCTGTCGACCCGCCTGTTCCCCGAGGTCCTCGCGGCCGACGTGGGCCTGGCGGTGCACCCCCGGGCGCGCGCGGTGGTGTTCCCGGCGTTCGGCGCCTACGTGGGCGGCGACATCACGGCCGGGCTGCTGGCCAGCGGGATGGACCGGGACGCCCGGGTCCGGCTGTTCATCGACATCGGGACCAACTGCGAGATCGTCCTCGGCAACCGGGACTGGCTGCTGGCCACCGCCGCCCCGGCCGGGCCCGCCTTCGAGGGCGCCGCGATCCGGTGCGGGATGCGCGCCGCCGAGGGCGCCATCGAGGTGGTCACCATGACCGCGGCCGAGGTCAGCCTCAAGGTGATCGGCGACGCCGAGCCCTTGGGGCTCTGCGGCTCGGGCCTGGTCGACGCGGTGACCGGCCTGGTCAGGACCGGCCTGATCGAGGAGTCCGGGCGGTTCATCTCCGAGGAAGAGGCCAGGGAGAAGGTGCCCGGCCTGGCCGACCGGCTGACCAGGATCGGACAGGAGCGGGTATTCGTGCTGCACTGGCGGGGTGCGGCCGAGGACAGCATCTACCTTTCCCAGCGGGACGTCCGCGAGCTCCAGTTCGCCAAGGCCGCGATCGCCACCGGCTGGCGCGTCCTGCTGGAGGAGGCCGGGCTCACCGAGGACGACGTCAAGCAGGTGCTGCTGGCCGGGTCGTTCGGCAGCTACCTGTCGGCGTCCAGCGCGATCAGGATCGGGCTGGTCCCGAAGGTCCCCGTGCTGCGCGTCGTGGCGGCCGGCAACGTGGCCGGCGAGGGCGCGAAGATGGCGCTGCTCAGCCTGCGCGAGCGGGCGGGCGGCCTGGCACTGCTCGAGGAGGTGAGGTATGTCGAGCTCTCCGACCGGGCCGGGTTCAACGACCAGTTCGTCGAGCAGCTGCCGTTCCCGCGAGCTTGAGGTCCTCGCCTGCGGGGCGCTCGCCGGGCACGTCCGCGAGATCGCGGCGCGCCGCGGCTGGCCGGTCGCCGTCCGGTCCCTGCCCGCGGTGCTGCACAACCGGCCGCAGAAGATCACAAAACTGGCCGAACGTATCGTGGTATCAGCCCTGGGCTCGGGTCGCACGGTCGCGCTGGCGTACGCCGACTGCGGCACCTACGGGGCCCTGGACGACCTGTGCGCCCGGTACGGCGTGCGCCGCCTGCCCGGGCTGCACTGCTACGACGTCTTCGCCGGCCCGGGGCGGGTGGCGGCGATGTTCGAGGCCGAGCCCGGCACCTACGTGCTGACCGACTTCCTGCTGCGCAGCTTCGACCGCAGCGTGCTGGCCGAGCTCGGGCTGGACCGGCACCCGGAGCTCTGGGGAGACTACTTCGGCCACTACCGCCGGCTGGTCTGGCTGGCGCAGGAGCCCTCGCCGGCGCTGGAGGCCGAGGCGGACCGGGTCGCGGCGCTGTTCGGGCTCCCGCTGACGCGGGTCGCCACCGGGGTCGGCCGGCTGGAGCGGGCCCTCGCTTCCCTGGTGGAGGAGGCGGTATGACGAGCCTCGATGCGCTGCTGCGGGACCCCAGGTACGAGGTGTTCCCGGCCAAGGGAACCGAACAGGCGGTGCTTGAGTGGGTGCCGCGCGGGATGACGGTGACCGTCACCGCGTCGCCGGTCAAGGGCCTGGATCCGACGATCGACCTCACCGAGCGGCTGGCCGCTCGCGGTTACCGGGTCGTCCCGCACCTCGCCGCCCGCTCGGTGGCCGGCGAGGAGCACCTGGCGGACATCGTCGGCCGGCTGAAGGCCGCCGGCTGCGACGACGTGTTCGTGCCGGGCGGGGACGCGACGCACCCGGCCGGGCCGTACGACAGCGCGCTGCCGCTGCTCGAGCGGCTGGCCGCAATGGGCAGCCCGTTCGGCCGCATCGGGATCACCGGGTACCCCGAGAGCCACCCCAAGATCCACGACGACATCACGATCCAGGCGATGTGGGACAAGCGCAAGTACGCCACCTACATCGTGAGCAACGTGTGCTTCGACGCAGGCCAGCTCGCCCGCTGGATCCAGCGGATCAGGGCCCGGGGCGTCACCCTGCCGCTGTACGTGGGGCTGGCCGGGCCGGCCGAGCGCACCCGCCTGCTGCGGATGGCGGCGGTGGCCGGCGCGTCGGAGTCGGCCAGGTTCATCACCAGGCATCCCGGCTGGATCCTGCGGTTCTGGATGCCCGGCGGGTACAGCCCGGACCGGCTGCTCGACCGCGCGGACACCGTCGTGACCGCACCAAGCTCGGGCGTGACCGGACTGCACCTGTTCACGTTCAACCAGCTCCAGCAGACCGAGCAGTGGCGCAGGGCGGCCCTGGAGCGAACCGGCATCGACAAACGACTACTGGCGGGTTGACATTCATGACTGATTTCCCGGCCCGGGCCAGCGCCGTCATCATCGGCGCCGGCATCGTCGGCAACAGCCTCGTTCACCACCTCGCGCTGCTCGGCTGGCGGGACCTCGTCCTCGTGGACAAGGGCCCGATGCCGAACCCGGGCGGCTCGACGGGGCACGCGTCGAACTTCATCTTCCCGATCGAGTACTCCAAGATGATGTTCGAGCTGACCACGGACAGCACCGAGCAGTACAAGGAGCTGGGCGTGTTCACCCAGAGCGGCGGGATCGAGGTGGCGCGCACCGCGGCCCGGATGATGGAGCTGCGCAGGCGGTGCTCGCAGGCCAAGTCGTGGGGCATCCCGGCCGAGGTGCTCACGCCCGGCGAGGTGAACAAGCTGGTGCCCTATCTGGACGAGTCGGTCATCCTGGGCGGTGCGTACTTCCCCACCGTGGGCGTGGTCGACTCGCTGCGGGGCGGCACGCTGATGCGGGAGCAGGCGCAGCGGTCCGGCGCCCTCACGGTGCTGGCCGGGACCGAGGTGCACGGCATCTCGGTGGACGGCGGTGCCGGCGGGCGAGTGCGCGGGGTGACGACAAGCGCGGGTGAGATCGAGACCGGCAACGTGGTCATCTGCTGCGGCGTCTGGTCGCCGCGGGTCGCGCGGATGGCCGGGGCCAGGCTCGCGCTCACCCCGGTCGTGCACCAGATGATCAGCGTCGGCCCGATCGCGCTGTTCGCCGACACGCCGGGTGAGATCTCCTACCCGATCGTCCGTGACGTGGACACCAACATGTACGAGCGCCAGCACGGCGGCGACATGGAGGTGGGCTCGTACGCGCACCGCCCGATCGTCGTCCCGCCCGACGAGATCCCGTCGATCGAGGAGTCGGTGCTCTCGCCGACCGAGCTGCCGTTCACCCAGGACGACTTCGACCCGCAGCTGGCGCAGGCCCTGGAGCTGATGCCTGAACTCCTCGGCGACGAGCGGGCCGGGATCAGGTACGCGATCAACGGCCTGATCTCGATGACGCCCGACGGGCACCCGATCCTCGGCGAGATGCCGGAGGCCAGGGGGCTCTGGGCGGCGGCGGCAAGCTGGATCAAGGAAGGCCCCGGCTGCGGGCGCGCGGTCGCCGAGCTGATGTCGGGCCGGGTGCCGGCGGTGGACGTGCACGAGGCGGACGCCGCCCGGTTCTACCCGCACCAGCGCACCACCGCGCACGTCCGCGCGCGGGCGCGCGAGGGCTTCAACAAGATGTACGGCATCGTCCACCCGGCCGAGCAGTGGGAGTCCAGCCGGCCGCTCCGCGTCAGCCCGGTCTACGAGCGGGAGCGCGCCCTCGGCGCGTTCTTCTACGAGACCGCGGGGTGGGAGCGGCCGTTCTGGTACACCTCGAACGCCCCCCTGCTCGACCGGTACGCCGGGCGGCTGATGGAGCGCCCGGCGGAGTGGGAGTCACGGTGGTGGTCGCCGGTCATCAACGCCGAGCACCTGGCCATGCGGGACGCCTGCGCCCTGGTCGACCTGTCGGCGTTCGCGATCCTCGAGATAACCGGGCCCGGCGCGCTCGATGCGGTGCAGAACCTGTCGGTGGTCCAGGTGAACGTCGCGAACGGGCGCGTGGTCTACACGTCCTGGCTGGACGAGAACGGCGGGTTCCGCGCCGACCTGACCGTCATGCGGCTGGGCGCGGACCGGTTCCGCGTCGTGACGGGCGGCGCGACCGGGCAGAGCGACGCCAAGTGGATCCTTGACCACCTGCCGGTAGGTGCCGCCCTGGCCGACCTCACCTCGGCCTGGACCACGATCGGGCTGTGGGGCCCGCGCGCCAGGGACGTCCTGGCCTCGGTGACCGCCGATGACGTGTCGCACGCGGGATTCCCGTTCGGCACCTGCCGCGAGATCGAGATCGGCAACGTCGTCGTGCTCGCGTCGCGCATCTCCTACGTGGGCGAACTCGGCTGGGAACTGCACGCGCCGATCGAGCAGGGCGCCCGGCTGTGGGACACCTTGTGGGAGGCCGGGCAGCCGCACGGGCTGGTCCCCGCGGGCATCGGCGTGTACGGCACCACCGGGCGGCTCGAGAAGGGGTACCGCGCCTTCGGCGCCGAGCTCACGCCCGACTACACCCTGACCGAAGCCGGCATGACCAGGCCGAAGGTCAAGGAGCAGCCGTTCATCGGCAAGGAGGCATACCTGCGACAGAGGCAGGAGCCGCCGTGCGCGATCCTGTGCACGCTCACCGTGGACTCGCACGCCTCGGCAGACGGAACCCCGCGCTACATGCTCGGCGGCGAGCCGATCCTCTCCCCGGCCGGCGAGCGCCTGGTGGACGCCAAGGGGCGGCCGTCCTACGTGACCAGCGCGGGCTCGGGCCCCTCGGTGGGCAAGCACCTGCTCATGGCGTACCTGCCCCCGGAGTACGCCGTCGAGGGCGGCTCGCTGCTCGTGGAGTACATGGGCGAGCAGTATCCGGTCACGGTCGCGGTGGCGGGCTCCACCCCGCTGTTCGACCCCCAGAACGAGCGGGTCAGGAGCTGACGGGAGTGGAGATCCTGGTCTGCGTCAAGCGCGTGCCGACCGTGGGCGGCAAGATCGCGGTGACCCCGGACGGGCAGGAGGTGGACACCCGGATGTCCGGGTTCTCGATCAGCCCGCACGAGGAGTGCGCCGTCGAGGAGGCGGTGCAGATCACCGAGCGCGCCGGCGGCTCGGTGACCGTGCTGACCCTGGGTCCCGAGGCGGCGATCGAGCAGCTTCGCGACGCGCTCGCGCTCGGCGCCGGGCGCGCGGTCCTGCTGGAGACCGACGGCCGCGAGTGGGGCCCGATCGCGACCGCCGCGGCCATCGCGGCCGAGGTCAGGGCGCATCCGTATGACCTGGTCCTACTGGGCAACGAGGCGGCCGACACCGGCGACTACCAGGTCGGCATCAGGCTCGCCCACGAGCTCGGCTGGCCGGTGGCGACCGGGATCAAGAACCTGTCGGTGTCTGCCGGCGGCGTGGTCGCTCGCCGGGAGTACCGCGGCGTGGAAGAGGCCTATTCGCTTCCCCTGCCGGCCGTGATCACGGTCAAGGAGGGCATCAACCTGCCGCGCTACCCGTCGCTGCCGGGACGGCTGCGGGCCAAGCGGGCCGCCATCGAGCGCTCCGCGCCGGACTGGGCGGCCGAGGGGTTGCGCAAGGAAACGCTCCGGGTGCCAGCCTCCAGCAAGCACCAGGCCACCGTGCTGGGCCACGGCGCCGACGCGGTACCCGAGCTGGTGCGCGTCCTGGACGAGCTGGGGGTCCTGTCATGACCGTGGTGTGCCTGGTGGAGCTCGACGGCGCGGAGCCTGCGGACGCCTCGCTGCGGGCGCTGACGCTAGCGCGGGCGCTGGGGGACACTTCTGTCCAGACAGTTGTGTTCGCGGAGTCGGCCAGCGTACCCGCCGCCGCGCTGGCCGACTACGGCGTCTCTGACGTGTACGCGGTCGAGCCGGGCGCGCTGGAGGGGTATGCTCCGCAGGCCTGGGCGCGGGTCCTGGCGAGGCTGGCGGCCGAGACGGGCGCGACCGCCGTGCTGGCGGCCGGGACCGACCGCGGGAACGAGGTGCTCGCGCACCTAGGCGCGATCACCGGGCTGCCGATGGCCGCGAACTGCACGATCGTCACCCCCGACGGCGGTCAGACGCACCGCCTTGTGCGGCACCGGTGGGCGGGGCTGCTGCTCGAGGACGCGGTCATGGAGGCGCCGATTGCGTTGTTCACCGTGGCCACCGATGCGGTGGCGCCCGTCCCCGCGCAAACGCCCGCCGCCGTCGCAGTGCACGTGCACAAGCCCGAGCTCGCCGAGGGCGACCTGCGGGTCCGGGCGGCGGAGTCGCCGGCCGGCGCGGGCGGCGCGTCCCTGGCCACGGCCCGGGTGGTGGTCGGCGGCGGCCGCGGCGTGGGCGGACCCGACGGCTTCGCGCCGCTGGAGGAGCTGGCCGGCCTGCTCGGCGGCGTGGTCGGCGTCTCCCGCGTCGTCACCTCCGAGGGCTGGCGGCCGCACCGGCAGCAGGTGGGACAGACCGGCACCAAGATCACCCCGGAGCTCTACCTGGCCTGCGGCATCAGCGGCGCCATCCAGCACATCGCCGGCTGCGCGGGCGCCAGGCACATCATCGCGATCAACACCGACCCCGGGGCGCCTATCCTGGCCCACGCCGATTACGCCGTCATCGGCGACCTGCACCAGGTCATCCCGGCCCTGGTCGCGGCCCTGCGCGCCCGCTAGGCCAGGCGCGCACCGCCCGAGATGACCGAACGGCTCCGGATAATCGCCACATGATGGGAAAGTGGTGGTGGCCGGGTCAGTGTGAGGGGATGGAAAACTGTGGCGGCGATTGCCGTATGGCCGGGTGACAGCTACCCGCTGGGGGCCACCTACGACGGGGCGGGAACGAACTTCGCGCTGTTCTCCGAGGTGGCCCGGCGGGTGCAGCTGTGCCTGTTCGACGACGACGGCGCGGAGAGCCGGGTCGACCTGCACGAGGTGGACGGATTCGTCTGGCACGGGTACCTGCCTGGCGTCGGCCCCGGCCAGCGCTACGGATACCGGGTCCACGGCCCGTACCACCCCGCGGCCGGGCAACGGTGCAACCCGGCCAAGCTGCTGCTCGACCCCTACGCCAAGGCGATCGAGGGCGAGGTCAGCTGGGGTCAGCCGGTGTTCTCCTACCAGTTCGGGCACCCGGACCGGCGCAACAACGCCGACTCCGCGCCGTGCGTCCCGCGTTCGGTCGTGATCAACCCGTACTTCGACTGGACCCACGACCGGCCGCCGCGGACGCCGTACCACGAGACGGTGATCTACGAGGCGCACGTGCGAGGCCTGACCAAGGAGCACCCGGTCGTGCCCGAGGAGCAGCGCGGGACCTACCTGGGCCTGGCGCACCCGGCGGTCATCTCGCACCTGCGCGGCCTCGGCGTCACCGCGATCGAGCTGATGCCGGTGCACCAGTTCGTGACCGACAGCCACCTGAACGACCGTGGCCTGCACAATTACTGGGGCTACAACACCATCGGCTTCTTCGCCCCGCATAACGTCTACTCCGCAAGCGGCAGCCGCGGCGAGCAGGTACAGGAGTTCAAGTCGATGGTCCGCGGCATGCACGAGGCCGGGATCGAGGTGATCCTCGACGTGGTGTACAACCACACCGCCGAGGGCAACCACCTGGGGCCGACGCTGTCGTTCCGCGGCATCGACAACGCGGCCTACTACCGGCTGGTCGACGACGACCGGCGGTACTACATGGACACCACCGGCACGGGGAACAGCCTGCTGATGAAGCACCCCCACGTGCTCCAGATGATCATGGACTCGCTGCGGTACTGGGTCCTGGAGATGCACGTGGACGGGTTCAGGTTCGACCTGGCCGCCGCGCTGGCCCGGCAGTTGAACGAGGTAGACCGGCTATCGGCGTTCTTCGACCTGGTCCAGCAGGACCCCGTCGTCTCCCAGGTCAAGCTGATCGCCGAGCCGTGGGACGTGGGCGACGGCGGGTACCACGTCGGCAACTTCCCCCCGCTTTGGAGCGAATGGAACGGCAAGTACCGCGATACGATCAGGGACTTCTGGCGCGGCCAGCCCGCCACGCTGCCCGAGTTCGCCTCCCGGTTCACCGGATCCAGCGACCTGTACCAGCAGGACAGCAGGCGCCCCGTCGCCTCGGTGAACTTCGTCACCGCCCACGACGGCTTCACGCTGGCTGACCTGGTCTCGTATGACCACAAGCACAACGAGCCCAACGGCGAGGACGGGCGGGACGGCACCGACGACAACCGGTCATGGAACTGCGGCACCGAAGGGCCCACCGGCGACCCGGCCGTGCTGGCGCTGCGAGCGCGGCAGAAGCGCAACTTCCTGACCACGCTGCTGCTGTCGCAGGGCGTGCCGATGCTGCTGGCGGGCGACGAGATGGGGCGCACCCAGCGAGGCAACAACAACGCCTACTGCCAGGACAACGAGATCTCCTGGGTGAACTGGGCCGTCTTTGACGAGGGCGACCAGGCACTGGTCGACTACGTCCGCACGCTCATCCAGCTGCGCGCCAGCCACCCGGTGTTCCGCCGCCGGAGGTTCTTCAGCGGGCAGGCCGTCCGCGGCGGGCGCCAGCGGCTGGGGGACATCGCGTGGTTCACCCCGGTGGGTGAGGAGATGACGGGGGAGGACTGGGACGCGGGATTCGCCAAGGCGCTCGCCGTGTTCCTGAACGGCCAGGCGATCAGCGAACCGGACCGCCGCGGAGAGCGGATGTCCGATGACTCCTTCCTGCTGCTGTTCAACGGAAGCGAGCACGACCTGGTGTTCGCCATCCCGCCGCGCCGGTACGGCCAGCGGTGGACCACCGTCCTGGACACCGCGCTGCCGCAGACCGAACCTGACGATGCCAGTACCGTCAAACCGGGAGACATGACGACCGTGATCAACCACTCGCTCCAGTTGCTGCGCCGTGGCTGACCCGGCCAGAGCCCCTGCCGCCGCGAGCCCGGTCTCCACCTACCGGCTCCAGCTGACGCCGGGGTTCGGGTTCGCGGCGGCGGCCGAGCAGGCCGACTACCTGGCCGCCCTCGGCGTGACGCACGTCTACCTCTCGCCTATCCTGCAGGCCAATCCCGGGTCCCGGCACGGCTACGACGTGGTGGACCATTCGCGGGTCTCGGCCGACCTGGGCGGCGAGGACGCGTTCCGCTCGATGGCCGAGGTCTTCCACCGGTACGGCCTCGGGGTGATCGTCGACGTCGTCCCCAACCACATGGCCAGGCCGACCCCCGAGTCGCTCAACAAGCAGTTGTGGTCGGTGCTGGCCGAGGGCAAGCGATCGCCGTACGCGCACTGGTTCGACGTCGACTGGGCCGCGCAGGACGACAAGCTCCTGATGCCGATCCTGGCCGGGCCGCTCGAGAAGTGCCTGCCCGACCTGGTCATCGACACCGCCCTGCGGTCACCGGACGGCGGCGGCCACCGCGGGCCGGTCCTGCGTTACTTCGACCACGCGCTGCCGCTGCGGGACGGGGTCGCCGACCTGCCCCTCGGCGTGCTGCTGGCCCAGCAGCACTACCTGCTCGCCGACTGGCACGACGCCGCCACCGAGCTGAACTGGCGGCGGTTCTTCGACGTCGACACGCTCATCGCGATCAGGGCCGAAGATCTCGACGTGTTCGCCGCCACGCACCAGGTGCTGCTGCGCCTGTACCACGAGGGGCTGATCGACGGCCTGCGCGTCGACCACCCGGACGGCCTGGCCGACCCCGCCGGCTACCTCGCCAGGCTGTCCGAGGCGACCGGCGGAGCCTGGGTGGTGGTGGAGAAGATCCTGGCGCATTCGGAGGAACTGCCCGCCTGGCCCGTCGCAGGTACCACGGGCTATGACACGATGGCCCTGGTCGGCGGGCTGTTCGTGGACCCGGCCGGAGCCGCGCCGCTGACCGAGGAGTACGTCAGGTTCACCGGCGGCAAGCCGGACTTCGCCGAGGTGGCGCGGATTGCCAAGCGCGGCATCGCGGACGCCACGTTCACCGCTGAGATAGCAAGGCTCACCCGGGTGTTCGCCCGCGCCGACTACCCGGCCCTGGCCGACTTCACCGAGGCCGACCTGCACGACGTGCTGGCGGAGTTGCTGGCGGCGTCCGGCGTGTACCGGGCGTACGTGACCCCGGGCGAACCGCCCCCCGACTCCTCGGTGGACGCCGTGACGGCCGCCGCGGTACTGGCCCGCGAGCACCTGGATCCCATGCTGCACCCCGCCGTCGACGCGGTATGCGCCGCGATACTCGGCCTGGGCCCCCGCGCGAGTGACGAGTCGCGGCAGGCCGCCCGGGATGAGCTGGTCGTGCGATTCGGTCAGACCACCGGCCCGGTGCTGGCCAAGGGGGTCGAAGACACCGCGCTCTACCGGTGGCCGCGGCTGGCCGCGCTGAACGAGGTAGGCGGCGACCCCGACGTGTTCGGCGTCAGCCCGGAGGAGTTCCACGCGGGCGCGGGGCGCCTCGCCGCCCGGTGGCCCGCGGCCCTGACCGCGCTGTCGACCCACGACACCAAGCGCCAAGAGGACGTGCGGGCGCGGCTGGCCGTGCTCGCCGAATGGCCGCAGGAGTGGGCGCACCAGGTCGCCGAGTGGCACGGCCTGGCCCTGTGGCTCACCGACGGTGCGGTGGCCCAGGCCACGGAGCGGGCGCCCGACCCTGACCTGGAGTACCTGATGTGGCAGACCCTGGTCGGCGCCTGGCTGATCGGCCCCGAACGGCTGCGCGGGTACCTCAGGAAGGCCATGCACGAGGCCAAGACGAGAACCTCCTGGACCATGCCCAACGCGGCGTACGAGTCCGCGGTGCTCGGCCTGGCCGACGCCGTGCTCGCCGACCCGGAACTGACCGCCGGCATCGCGGGCTTCGTGGCCAGGATCGCGCCGGACGCCCGGGTCAACTCCCTCGGCGCCAAGCTCGTCCAGCTCACCATGCCCGGAGTGGCCGACATCTACCAGGGCTGCGAGCTCACCGGCCTGTCGCTCGTGGATCCGGACAACCGCCGGCCGGTCGACTACGCCCGCCGCAGGCGGCTGCTGGCCGCGCTGCGGGCCGACCCCGGCCAGGTCACCGGCCTCGACGCGGAGAAACTGCTCGTCACCACCCGCGCGCTATGGCTGCGGCGCGACCATCGCGACTGGTTCGCCGGCGGCTACACCTCGCTGGCCTGCGAGGGCCCGGCCGCGGAGCACGCGGTCGCCTTCCTGCGCGGCGAGCACGCGGTCACCGTCGCCACCCGGCTGCCCGCCGGGCTCCGGCGGCGCGGCGGCTGGGCCGATACCGTCCTGCCGCTCCCCGAACTCCACTGGTGGGACGTCCTGACCGGGACCAGGCACGCCGGCCTGCGGCCGCCGCTTTCCGAGCTGACCTGGCGCCTCCCGGTGGCGCTGCTCATCCCGGAGCGGATCTACCTCGCCGAGCAGGGCCGCCTGGCCGACGGCGACCTGGCGTGACCACCTTCCGCGTCTGGGCCCCGGCCGCGGGCCACGCCGAGGTCGAGGTCGCGGGGCTGCGTCTCCCGATGCGCCGGGACGCCGCACTGCCGTCCCGGGGCTGGTCGGGCTGGTGGAGCGCGGAGGTGCCCGGGGTGGCCGACGGCACCGACTACGGGTTCCGCCTGGACGACGGCGAACTCCTGCCCGACCCCAGGTCGCTCCGCCAGCCGTCCGGGATCGGGAGCCCGAGCCGTACCTACGATCACTCCGCGTTCGGCTGGACGGACCGGCGATGGCGCGGCGGCCCGCTGCACGGGTCCGTGATCTACGAGCTGCACGTCGGGACGTTCACCGCCGAGGGCACCTTCGACGGCGCCATCGGGCGGCTCGACCACCTCCGCGACCTGGGCGTCCACACGATCGAGCTGATGCCGGTCGCCACGTTCCCCGGCCGGCACGGCTGGGGTTACGACGGGACCAACCTGTGGGCGGTGCACGACCCGTACGGCGGGCCCGACGGGCTCAAGCGGTTCGTCGACGCCTGTCACGCGCGCGGCCTGGCGGTCCTGCTCGACGTGGTGTACAACCACATCGGCCCCGGCAACCGGCTGAACGCGTTCGGGCCGTACCTGACCGACGCGCACGTGACGCCGTGGGGTCCCGCAGTGAACCTGGACCAGCCGGGCTCTGACGAGGTGCGCGCGTTCCTGATCGGCAACGCGCTGATGTGGCTGCGCGACTACCACCTGGACGGGCTGCGGCTGGACGCGGTGCACGCCCTGGAAGATCACCGGGCGCTGCACTTCCTCGAGGAGCTCGCGGCCGAGGTCCAGGCGCTCGCGGCCTGGCTGAACCGCGAGCTCGTGCTCGTCGCCGAGTCCGACGCCAACAACCCCCGGCTGGTCACCTCCCGCGAGGCGGGCGGGTACGGGCTCACCGCCCAGTGGAGCGACGACTTCCACCACGCGGTGCACGCGGCGATTACCGGTGAGCGCATGGCCTACTACGCCGACTTCGGGTCGCTGGCCGCGCTGGCCAAGACCTACACCCGGGTGTTCTTCCACGACGGCACCTGGTCATCGTTCCGCGGCCGGACGCACGGGCGCCAGGTCGACGTCTTCCGCGTTCCCGCGCACCGGTTCCTGGGCTACCTGCAAGATCACGATCAGGTCGGCAACCGCGCGGCCGGCGACCGGATATCCGCCGCCCTCTCCCCCGACCTGGTCAAGGTCGGCGCCGGCCTGGTGCTGACCGGGCCCTACACGCCCATGCTGTTCATGGGCGAGGAGTGGGCCGCGGACACCCCCTGGCAGTACTTCACCGACCACGTCGACCCCGGCCTGGCCAGGGCCGTTGCCGAGGGTCGCAGGGCTGAATTCGAAGCGCACGGCTGGGGCCCGGCGCAGGTGCCCGACCCGCAGGATGAGGCGACCTTCCTGCGCTCCAAGCTCGACTGGTCCCAGCGCGAGCGCGCGCCGTATCACGGCGCGCTGGCCTGGTACCGGGAGCTGATCGCGCTGCGCCGCGCGCGCCCCGAGCTGACCGACCCCCGGCTCGACCGGGTGGCGGCCGACTACGACGAGGACGCCCGGTGGCTCATCGTCCGGCGCGGGCCGCTGCGGATCGTGGCGAACCTCGGCACCGAGACCCGCCGGCTGCCGCTCGGTCAGCCCGCCGTCGCGGTACTCGCCGCATCCACCACGGGGATCGCGATCCAGGACGAGTCCGTCACGATACCCGCCGCCGCCTTCGCCGTGATCGAGACCAGAGGCGATACCACGGATCGTTCGGCAGAAATATGACAGCCCCCGGGGCTAGCCGAAGCACTGGCCCTCGCCGCGGTAGGTGGGCACGGGGGTCACCTCGTCGCCCCGGACCAGGTGATACTCCGTGAACCGCTCGGCCAGCTCGCCGGCCTTGGCGTGGCGCAGCCAGACGCGATCACCGGGCCGCAGCCGGTCGGCGGCCGCGCCGCGTACCGGCGTCTGGACCTCGCCGGCGCCTTCGACACCGGTGAGGGCGAGCCCAGCCGGCAGGAACGGGCGGGGCAGGCGGTCCGGCGTCCCGGTCCCGGACGCGACATAGCCGCCGGCGAACAGCGTGGCGACGCCGGGGCCCGGCCGCCTGACCACGGGCAGCGCGAACAGCAGCGCAGGTTCCGGGCTGAATTTCCGGTACGCGTCGAACAGCGTGGGGCCCACCAGTCCCGAGCCCGCCGTCAGCTCGGTCACCGACGCGTCCCCCGCGGTCGACTCCAGGCTGCCCGTTCCGCCGCCGTTCACGAACTCCAGGCTGGTCAGGGCCTGGATCATGCGGACCGCCTCGGCCCGCCGCCGGCTTAGTTCCCGTGCCGAACGGTCCTGGATGGCCCTGATCAGCTGTGCCCTGGCCGGATTGTTCGGCGGCGCGTCGCCGAGCCCGGCGATCTGCCCTTCGTAGCCCATCAGCCCGACCAGGCCGAAGCCCGGCCGCTGCGTGATCACCCTGGCGAGGTCCGCGGCTTGCTCCGGCGTGTGCAGCGGGGAACGGCGGGTGCCGATATGGACCAGCGGCCTGCCTGCCAGCGGGCGCCACGAGACGTCGAGTTCCAGGCAGACCCGGATCTCCGGATGCCCGGTGCCTAGGATCTGGTCCACCAGGTCCAGGTGCGCCGGCGAGTCGACCATGATCGTGATCTGCTGCCTGGCCCGGTCATCTGCGGCCAGGGCCCGGATGGCCCCGGCGGCCACCGTGGGGTAGGCGACCAGGACGTCGTCGCTCGTGCCCGTCGCGTGCAGCCACAGGGCCTCGGGCAGCGAGTAGCACATGATGCCCTGGTAGCCGGGCCTGGCCAGGGTGCGCTCGATCAGGGAGCGGCACCTGACCGACTTGGTGGCCACGCGGATCGGGTGACCGGCGGCGCGGCGCGTCAGGTCCGCGGCGTTCCGGTCGAACGCGTCCAGGTCGACAATGGCCAGCGGCGGGTCGATCCCGGCGGTGAGGCGGTCGTACCTCGCTCGCAGGGCCTCGGCCGCGGGCCCCTCGTGCGCCGGCCCCCGGTGCACCTGATCGGCCAGGCCCGCGAGCCTGCCCCCTTGGTCGACTGCCATGCTCGCACAGTAGACCGGCGAGACAGAAAGATGAATACTGTCCGGTCATGCAGCACTCTCCTGCCCGGCGCGGCCGCTCGGCTCCGGCGGGCGGTTCGTGGCAGAACTGGGCCGGAAACGTGAAGGCGACTCCCGCGCGCTGGAGCCAGC
Source organism: Streptosporangiaceae bacterium (assembly GCA_035505275.1). Taxonomy (GTDB): domain Bacteria; phylum Actinomycetota; class Actinomycetes; order Streptosporangiales; family Streptosporangiaceae; genus Palsa-504. The sequence goes on from DATJQX010000137.1 coordinate 28,305, forward strand.
CGCGGACGGAGGCCGAGATCTCCGCCGCGGTCAAGGACGCGGCCGTGGCGGGGCTCCGGGTGCGGGCGCTCGGCAGCGGGCACTCCTTCACGCCGGCGGCCGCGACCGACGGCATGGCGCTCGACCTGCGCGGCTGGACCGGGATCGTCGCCGCGGACACGCGGACCGGGGTGGTCACCGTCCGGTCGGGGACCACGCTCCGGTCGCTCAACGCCGCGCTCGACGGGCTCGGGCTGGCCATGGCTAACCTCGGCGACATCGACGCGCAGACGCTCGCCGGCGCCCTGTGCACCGGGACGCACGGCACCGGTGCCGGGCTGGGCGGCCTGGCCACCCAGGTCGAAGCGCTCGGCCTGGTCCTCGCCGACGGCTCGCTGGTGACCTGCTCGGCGTCGGCGCGCCCTGAGCTGTTCGCGGCCGCGCGAGTCGGCCTCGGCGCGCTTGGCGTGATCAGCACGGTCACGCTACAGTGCGTCCCGGCGTTCGAGCTGGCCGCGGACGAGCGCCCGGAGCTCACCGACGAAGTCATCGACCGGTTCGACTCGATCGCGGCGACAAACGATCACTTCGAGTTCTACTGGTTCCCATACGGCCGCTACGCCCTGGTCAAGCGAAACAACCGGCTCACGCCCGGCCATGCCGCGGCACCAAATGTGGCTGCGTCCAGGCCGATGCCGCACTGGCGCCGGTTCTGGGAATTCGAGGTGATGGAGAACGCCGGCTTCGGAGCGCTGTGCCGGCTTGGCCGGGCGACGCCGCGGCTCATACCCGCGCTGAACAGGTTCTCCTCGGCCGCGCTTTCCACGCGTACCTACACCGATACCTCCTACCGGGTGTTCGTGACCCCCCGCCGGGTGCGTTTCGTCGAATCCGAGTACGCCGTTCCACGTGAATCACTTGGCGAGGTGCTCGCCGAGTTGCGCCGCGCGGTGCCCCGCCTGGCCGATCCCGTGATGTTCCCCGTCGAGGTGCGGGTCGCCGCCGCCGATGACATCTGGCTGTCCACCGCCTACGGCCGGGATACCGCCTACATCGCGATCCATCAGTACGCCGGGCTGCCCTACCAGGCGTACTTCGATGCGTTCGAGGCCATCGCGGCCGGCGTGGCGGGCAGGCCGCACTGGGGCAAGCTGCACTGCCTTGATGCCGGGCGGCTGGCCGCGCTCTACCCGCACTTCGATGACTTCCGGCGCGTCCGCGCCGAGGTCGACCCGGAAGGCAGGTTCGGCAATGCCTACCTGGACCAGGTCCTCGGACCAGTCATTACCAAGTGATGACGAGCTAGCCAGGCCCCGAACCGCACGTGGCCACCCGCCCGTAGTCCGGGTTGGCGGCCAGTGCTGCGGCCGACGTGAAAGGTCACGGACCCGCCGGTCATAGCGCGGTGACCGGCAGCCCCTGATCACCGCCTTCTTTCATGACGGCGGTCGCGGCACTGGTCGCGTGAGTGAGCGGGCGGGTGGTAACGATGCACGGAACGGTCGGCTCGGCCTGGGCGGCCAACGGGCTGGCGGTTGCGGCCGCGCTGATCCGGTCGGGCGACCCGGCCCGGGGTCTCCGGCTGGCGGCCAATACCATCAGCCAGGCACCGGCCCTCGGCTCCGACGTGAGCAGGATCGCGCTGGTCACCATCACCGTCCTCGCCGTGACCGCGTTCACGGTACTCCAGGTCATCGCGCGGTCGCGGTGCCGGCGGGACGGCGGGCCGCCCGGCTGGCCTTGGTGACCGGGACGGAGATGCCAGCGTCAGGCGTCCTGGAACGCCTTGAGGCCTACCGGATCACCGAGATCCCGCGACGGCCCGACTCCGACCCGGCGCAGGGGCCCGCTCACCAGCAGGGCGACGCCGGCCGGACGCAGCGGGCCGCCGCGCTGGCCGCGGCGTACCACGCTGGCACCGGTCCCGGCGGTGACGGCACGGGAGCGCTGGCCTTCGGCTGGGTACGGCACCACGCCGGCGGCCCGGTCCAGTTCCTCGCGGCTGGCGCGGGCCTGGTCGGAAGCGGGAAGGACGACGACGTCTTCCTGACCCTGCCGGGCGGGGCCAGGGCCGAGCCGCTGCCCGCCGGCACCGTGACCGCGCTGATGTCGGAACTGCCCGGCTGGCGCGCCGTCGGCGGGATCAGCGACGGCCTCCTGCCCGATGCCGAGCGACGCGACGGCGGGCACCGGGCACCCTCGCTGGAGGAATGCCTGCTGGCCACCTGGCCCGGCCCGTTCGGCTGGCTGCTGTTGGCCGAACCCCTGGGAGCCGCGGAGATCGGAGCCCTCGCCAACGAGGTCGCGCACCGCGAGCAACGGTCCGCCGGGAACACGGACCGGTTTCCCGACCGGGTCATGGCGACCCGCCGGCTGCACCTGCGGCACGCCGAAGTACTGAAGGGGACGTCGACGGGCCTGTGGCGGGTGCGGCTGCTGGCGGGCGGCCGTGACGAGGACGCCGCGTCGGGAGTCGCCGGGCTGCTGTGCGCGTCGGCCGACCTGTCCGGCCTGCCCTATGCCATCGCGCCCGCTCGGAGCGCCGCGGGGCGCCTGCGTGAACTCCTGGCCGATCCCGGTCCGGCTACGGCCGGCGGTGACGGCGTTCTCGGCTATCCGTTCCTGGCCAGCACCGACCTGCTCGCCGCCCTCGCCAGGCCGCCCGAGCGTGAGGTCCCCGGAATCCGCCTGGTGCTCCGCGCGGACTTCGACGTCACCCAGGAGGCCGGTGCCGGGCCGGCGATCGCCGTCGGCGAGGTCCTGGACAGCAGCCACCGGCCGGCCGGCCCGCTGATGCTGCCGCTCGACTCGCTGAACCGGCACGTGTTCGTCTGCGGCGCCACCGGAGCGGGCAAATCCCAGACCGTCCGCGCCTTGCTCGAGGCCGCTACCCGGGCCGGGATTCCGTGGCTGGTGGTCGAACCCGCCAAGGCGGAGTACCGCCTGATGGCCGCGCGCCTGGCCCCGGCGGGCGCGGCCGTGGTGCGCATCAGGCCGGGCGAATCGGACGCCATCGCGGCCGGGCTCAACCCGCTGGAGCCTGCGCCGGACGGCGCGGGCCACCGGTTCCCGCTGCAGACGCACGCGGACCTGGTCAAGGCGCTGTTCATCGCGTCCTTCCGGGCCGAGGAGCCGTTCCCGCAGGTCCTGAGTGCGGCGCTGACCCGGGTGTACCAGAACGCCGGGTGGGATCTGGCCCTGAGCGAGACCATCGCGGCCGACCCGGATCCCAGCTACCCCACCCTCACCGACCTGCAGCGGGCCGCCGAGAGGATCGTCCAGGAGGTCGGCTACAGCCAGCGGGTCACCGACGATGTGCTCGGATTCATCAAGGTGCGCCTGTCGAGCCTGAGACTGGGCACCACCGGCCGGTTCCTCGAGGGCGGACACCAGCTCGACTTCGGCAAGCTGCTCGCGGCGAACGCCGTGCTGGAGATCGAGGACGTGGGAGACGACGGCGACAAGGCGTTCCTCATGGGCACCGTGCTGATCAGGCTCGCCGAGCACCTCCGGATGGTGAACCGGGCGAGGCCGCCCGGGCCGGTCACGCTACGCCACCTCACCGTCATCGAGGAAGCGCACCGCCTGCTTCGCCGCCCCCAGGCCGCCAACGGTGGCGGCCCGGGGGGCGCGGCGGCGCACGCGGTGGAGATGTTCGCCGGCCTGCTCGCCGAGATCCGGGCCTACGGCGAAGGCCTCATCATCGCCGAGCAGATCCCGGAACGCCTGGTGGGCGACGTCGTCAAGAACACGGCGGTGAAGATCACCCATCGCCTGCCCGCGGCCGACGACCGGGAAGCCGTGGGCGCCACGATGAACATGACCGCGGCGCAGAACCGGTTCCTGGTCACGCTCAAGCCGGGTGACGCCGCGGTATTCGCCGACGGCATGGATTACCCGCTGCTCGTGCGCATGCCCGACGGGACCGGCCGCGAGGCCGCGGTCCAGGCCCGCACGGCGACCCCGGCCGGGGTGGTCAAGCCGCGCAGCCCGACGTGCGGTGCCGACTGCGCCGGCCGGCCGTGCACGCTGCGGGACATGCGCGTGGCCCAGCGCGCCCTCGGCGAGCACCCGGAAATCAGGATGTGGACGGAGCTGTCGGTCCTGGCGCACCTGACCGGCTGGCCAATCAGAGCCGTCTGACGCGTCCGGCCGAGTCCATCCGTTCCGGATTCTCGCAGGCCAGGGCACCGCAGCGTCCGGGCCGAGCACGTGAGTCCAGCCGGTCCGGGCGCGTCTTGTGACAAATGTGTGTCAACGGAAGGCGCCTTAACATGCTCCCCTACGACCAGATCCCTCCAGAGCGCCGCACCATCGCCGACTACGCCGGCCGTCTCGGCGACGAAGGTCACAACGGCGTCCTGGGCGTCGCCCTCGCCCAGTGGATGGCCCGCGACGACAGCAAGGCCGACCCGGACGCGCGCCGGGCCGCGAACACGGCCATGGATGCGATCGACGCCATGCTGACCGAGCTGCACCAGTTGCGCGCCCGGCTGGTCTCCGAGATCCGGGCCAGCGACGACGCCAGCGCCGTGCGGGCAGACGCCTCGCTGCGCGGCCAGGTGCCCGGCCCGGAACGGCCGGCTGGCGATGATGGGCTGGCGTAGCCTGGCGGGTGGAGGTGCAGGCGGAATGATGATCTGGACGCCCGGTCGCCTCTGGCGGCTGTACCGGGTCTGGCGCGGCTACAAGAAGATCGAGCGCTGGCGGCGCAGCCCTGACTTTCCGGGGCCGAAGCCCCCGGCTGAATTACCGCTCGGGCCGGGGCCTCCGCACGTACACGCCCATGCCGGGGCTCACGTAGGCCAGGCCCTCGTTGATCAGCACCCGCAGCGCCTTGCCCGCCGTGGTCCGCGCGATGCCGTATTCGCTGGTCAGGTCGTTGATGGACGGCACACGCTGGCCTGGTGCGTACTGGCCGGACTGGATCCGGGCGCGCAGGATCCCGGCCACTTGCAGGTACGCCGGGACCGCAGACTCGCGGTCGACCATCATCTTCTCCCTCGGACTCAAGGGATCATGATGCCGCACGGTGGTCAACGTGTTCACCCAGATCAGCCTACGGATTCCACGTAGACGTAGCACACCTAGGACACCTCTGGTAGCTTGGGGCGCGGTAATTCAACCAGGGAGAAGATGATCCAGCCGCTGAGCGCGGCCCCGCTCCGCAACGCCATGCGTGCCTGGGGGTTCTTTTCCCGTGCCTGCACAGGGAGAAGATCATGAGGTTCCGCAACATCGCCGTCACGCTCGCCGGATCAGTGCTGGCCATCGGGCTGGCCGCAGGCCCGGCATTCGCCGACGACCCGCCACCCACAGGCAACAGCGCCGTTACCGTGTCGGGGCAGGTCAACGCGCCGGAATCGATCACGCTTACCGGCCTGGCCAGCTTCAGTTTCCCGGCCACCACGGCTGGCGACACCGGCACCAAGACCGGCGCCGAGGTGTACGACGTGGCCACCACCGACCCGAACGGGTACACGCTGGAGCTAGTGCCGGGCGCGGCGTTCATGAGCGACACGGGCGGCGACCAGATGCCCAACAGCGCTCTGTCGATCGCCGAAACCAGCGGCATCGGCACCAGCCAAACGCTCACTGGCAGCGCGGCCGTGCTCGACCGGGAATCGGGCGACTCGGCCAGCCCGTACGCCTATTCCGAGAACTGGAGCGAGGCCATTCCGTCCAGCCAGCCGCCGGGCTCGTACTCCGAGGGATTCACCTACATGGCACTGGGAAACTAGGTGCCTGCCGGGGGGCTGCTCGCTGCCGTGGCGGCCGGGGTCATCGCCCTGGCCGCCCCGGCGCCGGGCCACGCCTTTTCCCTCACCGCCAGCCCGGCCGCCGAGCACATCGCCGCTGGCAGGTGGCACGATGAGCAGTTCACGATCGCCGACACCGGCACCGCGCCAGCCAGGGTCACGGTCAGGATCATGACCGTGGCCAGCCGGGCGGGTGCGTGCGGGGTCACCAGCCAGCGCCAGCCCGAAGGCGTGACCGTCAGCCCGGCCAGATTCGACCTGAAGGCGGGCCAGCGCGGGGTCGCGCACGTCACGATCGAGAAGACCGCGCCCGCCCAGGATCTGGCCGTGGTGTTCACCTCGGCTGGCGGGTCGACTGGCGAGGCACGGGTGTCCGGCGCCGTAGCCAGCCAGCTCGTCATCGGCACAGCGCCAGAGTGCGGTGCACCGGTTCGGGCGGCTGCGGGGGCATCGCACGGCCTGGGCAATCTCGCGCTGCCGCTGGGCGTGGCCGGGGCTGCCCTGGTGGCCATCGTGGGCTCGCTGTGGTTCTCACTCCGCAGGCGGCCACGGTACGGCGGCCACAGCCGCAGGCGTGGCGGCATCCCCCACGGCAGGCACTCATGAGCGTGGCTGACCCGTTCCGCATCCACGGCCTGGCCTGCGCCCGCCGCCGCATCAGAGACCCGCGCCGCAACGGCCCGGTCATCACCGCCCGCGTCCACCCGGCCGCCTGGCAGGCCGCGCTGAGGCTTGCGTCCGGTGACCGGTCCCGGCTGCGGGTCCAGGGTCCGGGTTCTGTCCTGGTGATCAACCAAGGGCAGGCCCGTGACCCCATAGAGCGCCGGGCTGGCCTGGGCAGTTACCGCCCCCCGGACTCGCCCCGCCAGCCCGGCCCCAAACCCACGGGGAGGCACCGATGAGCACCACACCACCACCACCGCCCGAGCCGCCGGACATGCCCCGCCTTACCGAGGCGGGCGAGGTGGACCAGGTAGCGCGGATGAACGCCATGGCCGAGGCCCACGGCATCGAGTTCGAGCTGCCCGACATCACGGCCGGCCAGCGCACCTACTACGCCAGGCGCGCGGGTGAGCTGCTCGCCTCGGACACCGACCTGCGCCGCCTGCTCGATGACGTCGAGCACCTGCTAGGCGGCTGAGGGACGCGCGGGAAGCCAGCCGCCCGCATCGCTGAGCTTCCCGCGTTCCGGCCGTACCGGGCCGGGCAAGCGGCAGGCGGTCACCCCTCCGCAGGTGCGCCAGACCGCCCGTGCCCAGCCCGCCCTGTACGGCCGTTGTGATCTTCGTCACACTGCATTCCGCCAGGTCACAGGCTGGTGTCCTAGGTGTTCTATGGCATACCTGGGGACCTATGTTGGTTGAAAAACGTGCAGGCCCAAGGGGGGCTCTGCACCAGGGAGAAGATGAAGATGACCACCACCAGCGCGGCCACCACCACCCGGCCGCTGTACGAGATAGCGCGCGAGATCCGCAGCCTCTGGAACCCGGTCCACCCGTGGGCCGAGCCCTACGTGGTCGCCATGGCCAGCCTGAACCTGATCACCGACAACTACGGCCACGACGACGCCAAGGGGATCGTCCTGCGGTTTCTGGGCAACGCCCGGACCTGGCGCGGCCCCGACGCGCGCCGGATCAAGGCCGAGCTGAACGCGATGGTGGCCCGGTGACCCGCGACCACCTGCCGCTGACCTGGACCGTGGGGTTTTCCTGCGTCACGGCCGTGATGACCGCAAACCCGCTCTGGCTGCTGCTGGTCCTGCCAGCCGTAGCCATTGACCTGCACCACAACCGACACCACGGGAGGGAACACCATGCCTGAAGACACCACCACCGCGCAGCGGCGCGAGATGCTCGCCACCGGCCAGCCGCACGCGGACCTGGCCGCAGACCCGGACCAGCAGACGTGGACCACCGCCGAGCTGATCCGCGACTTCGAGGTGCAGAGCTACGCGGCGCCGTTCGTCGTGGTCCGCCGCAAGAGCGACGGCCAGATGGGCACGCTGGAGTTCACCCACGAGCCACGGCTTTATTTCGCCTGGGTGGAGGCCGAGTGATGGCCCGGCCCGACTGGGGTGACATCACCATCCGCGACGGCGCCGATGGCCCTGAGATCGTCTTTGACAACGGCGTGCAGGGCTGGGTCCTGCCGGTCACCGACAACGACCTGGCCAGGCTGGAGCGCCGCATAGTCGAGCGCAGGCAGGCCCAGGCCGAGGCCAGCCAGCCGGGCGCCGACGTCGACAGCGTGTTCGCGCCGGTCCACCCGTGGCCGGGCTCGTGAGCGTCCGCATCCGCCAGACGGCGGGCACCTCCTGGCCAGGCAGCCAGCCAGGTGTCCGCCACTGGCATTCAGCCAGCGTCAGCTACGGCCTGTGGGGCTGCGGGCTCGGGCTATTCGGCGCCACGGTCTGGTACCTGGTCATCTGGCCGTTCCTGCTCGGCCCGCTCTGGATCACGGCTGAGTTCTACCTGCTCGGCGCTACCGGCGCCCTGGTCCTGTACGACTGGCTCAGCGACGAGCGCACCCGGTACCACCTTCACTGGCGCCGGGCCTGGGTGTTCTGGTACCTGTCCGTGGTCTAGACCGCGCACGATCGCCGCAAGCAGCCCGGCCCGCACCCGCGCGGTCGGGCTGCGGCGTCTCACAGGGCTAGTTTCCGAGCCAGCTATGGTCCGCATCGTCGCCGGTCTGGGTCGCCGGCATCGGCGCCAGGTTGGACCACCCGCCGTAGTAGTCCGCCGTGGCATCGTCGTCGGGTGCGATCTCCACCACCGTGCCGTGCCGGATGAAATTCGCGCCCTCGCTGCCCTGGGCCTGGCCGCCGCCCTGAACGTCGGCCTGCACCACCCATTGGGTCGGCTTGGCCGGGTCTTCACCCCACGGGAAGCTCACGCCGCGCCCGCCCGTGGCGCCCGTGGCTTGCGTGCGGCCGGTGCCGTGCGTACCGGTGCCTTGCGCGCGGCCGTCCGCGCTGGCCGTGGCTTGGGCGCGTACTGTCTCGCGGCTGGCGCTGGCTCCGGTGCTGGTGCGGGCTCGGGTGCCGGTGCCGGTGCCGGATCCGGCCCCACGGTGATCCCGCGCTCGCGGTCGCGCTGCTCGGGCGTCATGGTGGGCGGGATCGGCCCGATGGCCGGGTAGCCGGGCCGGCCGTACTCAGCCAGCGGGTGCTCATACTCGAACTCGGACAGCGGCGCGACCGCCTCGGGGAATGCGGTCTCGTCAAACGGGTCGAAACGCTCTCGCGTGTGTGTCATCTGCCGCTCCTGGGCATCATGCGGGCCGCTTCCCCCGGGTCGGCCCCGCCGTCAATGAAACCGCGCGGCGGCTGGTCGCCGAACACCCCGCGACGGGTGTTGACGATCGCCTGCGCCTCGCGCAGCGGCACCCGCACCACGCCGGGGCCGTTGCCGCCGCTGGTCCGTACCGCCGTGGTCAGGTACACGCTCACCGGCTCGGGCTCGGGCTCGGGCTCACCCATGAAGGCCGATATCCCGCGCCAGCTCGCCGACGTCGGGCAGCGGCTCCTGGCCGTGCGGGCGGCCGTACCTGCTGCGCGGCACGCCGATCCCGAGCGCGTGCCGGACCTCGGCCAGCGTCTCGGCCGGGTAGCCACCCGGCCGGCCAGGGCCGGTCAGCTCATCGATGCTCGGCAGCTCGAACTCGCCAGCCGGGTCGAGCCCGCCGCCATCCGGGCCGTAGGCGGCCATCTCAGTTGCTCACCCCCGTGTGCTGGTGCGCGGTCGCGGGCTCGGGCACCCACTGCACGCCGCCCGGCCCGATCGCCATCATCAGCGCGCCGTGCGGCTCCAGTCTCACCAGGTCGCCAGCCCGGTACCGGCCCTTGATGCGGCCGTAGGCGCCAGCGGGCACGGTGACGTCGCGGGTGATCCGGTACAGGTGCGAGACCCCCTCCCGCGCCGCGCTGGTCACGATGCCCGTGCCTTCTGGAACACGCCGGGCTTGGCGTTCTGGGCGTTCTTGGCGAACGACAGCGCACGCGCGGCCGGGAATCCGCGTGCAATCAGCTTCTTGTAGATCGCCTGGCCAGCCGGGGTCAGGCCGTTGCTGTCCGTGCCGTCCCCGCCGCTGGCAGGCGTGGCCAGCGCGATCTGGCCGAACGTGTACCGGGGCAGCTCGCCCGGCATCGGGGCGTAGGTGCCGGACAGGTCGGCCTGGCTGTCATCCCAGCTCGCCGTCGCCCGCTCGGCCTGCTTGCGCTCTGCCCGCTCCCGCATGCTCCCGCCGCCGCCGTCCAGGGGGTGCCGGATGCCCGCCCGCATCACGGCGCGCCTCGGGTCGGCCCGCAGCCGTTCCCGCGCAGCCGCCGGATCCGGCCTGGCGATGCCCGCCTGGGCCAGCACCGCCGCCGCCAGCCCGGTCGGGGCCGCCGGCATGTCGTAGTACACCGCGCCGTCCGGGTCGCTCGGATCCCCCCACACCTGCACCGGCTGGGCGCGGAACGTCTCGCGCCGCGTGGTCGACCACTCATCGATGTTGGCCAGCCGCTGGCCGCTCGCGCTCTCCATGAGCTGGGTAAGGTCCATCGGCAGGCCGTACTGGTTTTTCCAGATCCTGCCGCTGGCGTCGGCGTACGGGCTGGCCGCCCGGTCCAGGTACACGTCGTTGCTGATCATCGTCAGCGCGATTTCCGGCCCCGCGTAGCTGCCGCAGCCCATGTCGTGGTACTCGGCCGTGCAGTAGCCCAGATCGTCGGCCGCGCCGCACGTCGCCTGCCCGGTCACCAGGCCCGGCGCGCTGCTCGCCGCGAACTCCAGCCGGGCCGGGCCGCGCGGGGTCAGCGTCCCGCGCCGCACCCGGTCCAGGGCGCCCGCCAGCCGTTCATCAGCCGAGCCCGCCCGCCGTGATCCTGCCTGCCTGTCCTCGGCCCGCCGGATGTTCTCGTGGGCCTGCTGCGCGTTAGACAAGTCGATGAACCGCTGATGCGGGGCCAGGTCGACCACCTGGCCGTTAGCCAGCTCGATCGTCTGGCCGTAGCTGCCCGCCAGCGCCGGGAACCCGTAGGTGCCGCCGGGGCTGCTGCCGATCTCGTACGCTTCCAGCTCGTTCGCCAGCTCGACCGCCTCGGCGTGCATGCCCGCCGCCTCGAACCCGGCAATCATCGCAGCCGCGTCGGCAATGTCGTCTTCGGACAAGTCCACGGTGTTCCCTCCGGTGTTCGAGTGCTGCACCACGGCGGCATGGCTGTGCCCGATCGCGTCGTCGCCACGGGCGTTGTGGTCGAACTCGTGCCTGGCCAGCGGCCCCATGGCGCCCAGGCCCGCCGGGCTGTCGGCGTGGTAGTTCTCCAGGTGGCTGCGCAACTGCTCAGCGGTCATCTGGTAGGCGGGGCCGAGCGCCGCGCCAGCCGACCCGCCGGACCCGCCGCCGCCCTCGCTGCCGTAGTCGCCGCCGCTGGCCAGCCCGATCGCGGCCGGTGCTGACGGCGCGGCCACCCGCGCCATGCGCTCCAGGTCGGACCAGCTCAGGCCCTCATCGACCATCTGCCGGAAAGTGACGCGGAAGTCGTTCACCGCACCGGCCGCCAGCCGCCGTACGGGTCCTGCTCGGCCTCGGCCTCGGCGACCGCCTGGGCCACGGCCGCCAGTTCGGCAGGCGTGGCGTCAGCCGGGTAGCCGTCGCCGCTGTATTCGTCTGGGTAGCCCATGGCGCCCAGGGTACGCCGCGCCGCTGTAATCGTCTCTACGGCCGCCAGCGGGCCGGGGCATCCGGTCATACCGGCGGGGCGCCGATCGCCAGCCCTGCTCAGCCACGGCCAGCCGCGTGCGGCCAATCGCGGCGGTCTCCCATGGCAGCCGTGGGCTACCTGGTGACCTCCTGCGGCTGGCCGCTGCCCGTCGAGTACCTCTGCTGGTCGGCGGTGCGGGCATGGCGGCCAGCGGCCGTCACCCGGTCCGGCCAGCCGACGTTCACCGCTCGCGGCTGGACCGGCGGCGCCGGATGGCCCGGCCTGCCCGCCATGCTCGCCCCGGTCGCGTAGTGCCCGGCCTGGATCGCCGCCAGCTCGCCAGCCGTGGGGGTCCGCAGGTTGCCAGGGCCGCCGTACCTCGCTTCGAGCGCGGATCCGGGCTCGACGTGCACGAGGGTGCCCCTGGGCGCGATGCCCTCGACGTCCCCGACCACGATCCGCAGGCTCAATTGGACACGCCGCCCCGGTAGCTGTCCTGGCCGTCGACCCACGCGCGCAGGTTGGCCGATCCGATCGCCTCATAGAGCAGGTAAGCGGCGCCGTCCGTGCTCAGCGAGCTGGCGACGATCACCGTGCCAGCCGGGATGACCGGGCTCCACAACTCGAACTTGCCGCTGGTGCCGGGCGTGACCGTGGCCGTGTTGCCGTAGCCAGCCGCCCCGCCCGTGCCCGGTTCGCCAGCCGTCACCGTGGCCAGGGTGTCGGGCGACAGCGTGACCGTGGCCGTGAGCACGAACCGCGAGAGCGCCATCAGAACGTCGCAGGCTGAGCAGCGGGCCAGCCGGAAACCGGGGTGTCGGCCTGGCTGGCGGCCTGGCTCGGCGTGAGCAGCATCTGGCCGAACGCCGCGCCGCTGGCGTGGCTGTGCGCGAACCCGCCCGGCACCGGTACCGAGGTGCCAGTGGGGGTTCCGCTGACGGTCACGATCTCGGTCAGGCTGCCGCTGTCCACGACCAGGATCATCCCGCTAGTGAAGCTCGCGCCGCCCGACGCGACGGACAGCGCGGTGCTGGTGCCTGCGGTGATCGCGGCGTTCGTCGTGCCGGTCGGTGACTTGGTGGTCAGGCTGAACGCCCACTCGCACCCGCTGCACCGGTAGGTGGCCTGGCCGCCGGGCGTGTCGAGGCACACGAACAGCCGCGAGCACAGGCAGCGCGGGCAGGTCTCGGCGTAGACGGCTGGTGACGGCGCCATGCACCCAGCGTAACCCGTAACCCCCGTCTGTGCTGGCCGGGCGTTTGCCTGGCAGGTACGGCGGCGATGGCCGTCCTTGGCCCCGATCTTCTGAGGGATCAACGTTGGAGCTTTGACCAGCGCCCGGCCAGCACCGGGATTCTCCCAGCGGCCAGCCTAACGCCGCGACCTGCGCAGCGCGCCGTCTGAGCTGCCGGGCCAGCCGCGCGGCGTTGGCCACCCGCCGTCTGTGGCAGGTGCGGCACGCACGGTGCTTACCGCCACGCCGGTCCACGGTCAGCATCAAGTTGGGCCCGGACAGCGGGTTGCCGCACTTCGAGCAGTCGACCTTTGACCTGTTGAGCGCCGCCATGGGCGACCGACTCCGCAGCTCCGCAAGCTCTGCGGCCTGTTTCCGCCTGCGGCGCTCAGTGCGCCGTTCGCTGCCAGTCAGGCCGCCCAGGACGCCAGCCTTTTCATCCGCGTACTTGCTGCTCCCGATCGCCCATTCGCGGCACTCGGCCAGGACCGGGCACGTCGAGCACACATGCTTGGCCGCCTCGCGCAGCTCGCGGCTGTTGCTGAACCACGCCTCGCTGCCGAGGCTCGACGTGCGGCACGCCGCGCCGTTCAGCTCGGGCACGCGCGCCGGGGAGCGGCGCCCGCCGGTCTTGTCGCCGTTTTTGGCGAGGTTTTCCTTGCGCACACAACCGCAGGAGACGGTCGTTCCCCCGGTTAGCTGATCCAACCGGAGCAGCTTGGTCGTGCCGCACGAGCACTCACACCAGGCCGCGCGCTGGATACGGTCCGGGTTGTCACCAACGGCCTTGCGATCCAGGCGGAGCACGGTCAGCCTGCCGAACACGTCACCCGGACTCACTACGCTCGCCGCCGTCATGGGGAGCAGACTAAAACCAGGCCGTCAACAGCCGCCGATCGGGCCGCGCAGCGTGTGACACGGCGTGACACGCATAGCCGCTGGCCTGCGGCGATGCGCCGCGCACCTGATTGGCCGTCAGGTGTTCCAGCCGTCCGGCGGGCGCGATATCCGGCCTGCGAGGTCCTCACCGGGCAGCGTGCCGTCGAACGGCGCGATCAGCCAGCACGCGCTGCGCACATACGCCGCCGCGTGATCCATCACGGTCGCGGCCTTGGCAGCGTCGTTGGCCTTCCTGGTGCCCGAGTCGGTAAGCAGCGACAGCCAGCAGCTCATCGCGTCCAGCTCCCTGGCCATGGCGTCGAGCTGCCGCGCGGCCAGGATCCGGTCGCGGCGGGTCAGTTCCCCGGCCAGGTCGTCGGCGCCCATGCGCGCCAGGCTACGCGCGGCCAGCGCGGTGTGACGCCAGGATCTCGGCCATCCGGGCGGCTATCCGCTGCTCAGCCAGCCTGACGGCGGCCTGCTGCCTCTGCTTCGACCCGAGGTTCGCGCCGTGGCATTTGCACATGGGCGGCAGCGTGCCCTTCTTGGCCGGGTTGCGGCATCCTTCGCGCACCTGGCAGCGCCGCGCGCCCGTCAACTCGTACACCAGGTCGTCCAGCTCATCCGGGTAGTGGGCGAGGCACCAGCCGACGCCGCGAAGCTCACGACGGCAGCACGGCAGGCCGCCCCTGGTGACGCCGGGGCACCAGGCGGGGCCTTCCCACGGCAACGTTCCCACAGGCCAAGTGTGGGCGATGTGTTGCCAGCGAACAGATCGACCGGTGCGCGGCCTGCGGTCGCGCGGGTCCTGGGGCAGGCCGGCGGGGTGTTCAGCCAGCCGGTCGGCAGCCGGGGCCGTGAGCATGCCGGGGGCTGCGCCAAATCCTCTAAATCTAGATCCTGCGCCCGCTCCGGGGGCCTTTCTGGGGCCGACCCTGTGCACCTGCGGGAACGAGGTGGCCTGTGGACCCTGTGGACCTCGTTCACCTGCGGGAACGATGTCAGAACAGGGTCCGCCACAGGCAACCCTGTGGACCCTATAAGGGAACAGGGTGCTGCACGAACAGACTGGCGCGGACAGACTGGCGCGGAGCCAGCAACCCTCACTGCGGCGCGTCGGGCTCCAGGCGCCCGGTCGCCGGGTTCACGTGCCATCCGTCCACCGGGTAGTAGCAGGTCGCATTCCTGTGGCCGTGGTACTGCACGGCGATCACGTGGCGCTCGACGGCCGCGTCGATCCACTGGTTGCCCTTGCCGCCGACGAGCTTGCGAAGATCGGTCTGGTTGATCCCCGGCTGCGCGGCCACGACCCCGGCCACCTCCACGACTTTCGCGTCCACGTCGCCAGCGCCCGCGACCGCGCCCGAGCCGCGCGAGGCGAACACCGGAGTCCACGCCACGTTGCTGCCGGGCACCCGGTTCAGCCGGGCGGGCCAGGGCGCGTCGGCGCCGTAGCGGTTGCCGCGCCAGTCGGTCAGGTCCCCGCGTGCGTTCAGGTGATAGCCCATGTCCGGCCAGCGGCGCCAGCCGGTGTTGCCGTAGGGGAACTCCGGCCGCCCGCCGTCCTGGCCGTCCTGGCGCGGGTGCGCCTCCAGCAGCAGCGAGAACCCGTGCCGGTCCTGGAGCCGTCCCAGCACGCCGCTGACGGCCTCGAAGAACTCTTCCGACTTGGCGGGCAGGCTGGCCAGCTTGTACAGCGGCCCGCCGGTCACCAGGTCCGGTGAGCGGTCGGCGATCATCTGCCCGAGGTAGGCCGCCCACGACTCGGCGGCCAGGTCGAAGCCGGCTGGCTGGGATTCCACGATGAGCCGGTCCATGATCCGCTCCCGCGCGCCGGGCACGTAGTGATCGAGGAACGCGGCCAGCTCGGCCAGCCGATGGCGCAGCAGGGCTTTCGGGTTCTCGGCGTCGAGCAGCAGGGTGACACCGCCGTCGTAGGGCTGGCCGGTCCACGGGTGCACGCCCGCCGCGTGGCAGGCGCCCACCCACCGGATCGCCGTGGACTTGCCCCGGCCTTCCTCACCGGTCAGCAGGAACCGGCACCCCTGGGGGACCGTGCCGGGGATGATGAACGGGATCTCGGCGGCCTCGTCATCGACGCTGGCCAGGAAGTCCCGCAGGGTCAGCGATGCCGGCGGCGGCGGTGCCCAGCCACCGCGCTCGGCGGCCTCGATCGCGTCCAGCTCGCGCCTGACCTCACGAGCAATCTTCTGCTCGGTGAACGCAGCCGCTTTTTTCTGCCGGTACCAGGCATCGAGATCGGCGGGCAGCAACGGCGCTCTGTGGCCGTTCAGCTCAGCGCCGGCCGGCTGCCCATCGGTGTCGACGTCCTTGGCCGCCGCGTGGTCGGCCAGGCTGTACAGCGTGGCCCAGTCTTCCGCGTACGGCTGTGGCTGCGGGTCGGCCGTCATGACCTGGCCCTCGCCCTGGCCACCAGCTCGGCGAGTTGCGGCCGGGTGACCGGAGTCCGGTCTGCTACCCAGAAGGCTGCGGGGTTCCTCGGTGCCGGGCCTGGCTGGCGCTTCGGCACGTCCTCGCCGCGCTGGCGGGCACGGAACCGCCGCGACCGCTCGGCGTTCAGCCGTGCCCGGCGCTGCCGCTCGGCAGTGCTCACCCGTCGCCTGCGGGTTACCATGGTCGCGAACCTTCCTGTAGCGGGTTGGTCGAGCTGGTCAGCGTTCAGGGCCGGGCACTTTGTCGGGGTGCCCGGCCGCGCTGCTGTCAGGGGTCGTCGCCCGGCTCGCGGTCGCCAAGCTCGGCCGTCATCGCGTCGAGTTCGTCACTGACCAGCCGCTCGATCGACTGGCGGAGTAGCACGCTCGGCGTCACGCCACGCCGCTCGGCTGCCGCGAACAGGGCCTGGCGGAGTGATTCGGGAACGCGGGCAGCCACGATCTGAGCATCTCCGCCCTGGGGGTTCAGCGGGGTCTGTGACATGCGTTCAACGCAACCACGACGACGGGATGGACACGCCAGCCGATTCCGGTCACGATCCGGTCACGGGTCACCGCGCATCTCCCGCACGGCCCGCTCGATGGCCTCGCGCTCCTGCCAGGATGGCGCTGGCGGTACCCGGCCGTCCGTGCTCACCGCGATCCGGCCGGGAACCAGGTCACACTCGTCCATGACCTGCATGACGCGGGCGACGGTCTCGGCCGGCACCGGCTGGCCGTCCTTGCCTGCCACCATGATCGAGGGACCGGCCCCAGTGC
Source organism: Streptosporangiaceae bacterium (assembly GCA_035505275.1). Lineage (GTDB taxonomy): Bacteria > Actinomycetota > Actinomycetes > Streptosporangiales > Streptosporangiaceae > Palsa-504. The sequence goes on from DATJQX010000137.1 coordinate 45,057, forward strand.
GCTGCCGCCGCTGGGGGCACTCGTGGTCGTGACGGATCTCGGCGTACCAGTCACAGTCGTCACCGCCCCGGCGGTGCAGCAGCACGACGTCGCTGTCGCAGTCGGGGCAGGCCGACAGGCGAGCCAGCTCCTGAAGCTCTGGCGGTGGCACGCGCTGCGGCTGGCTCCGCTGCGCGCGGCGCCCGGCCTTGGCCCGCCGTGAGTTGCGACGGCTCACGGCAGGCCGTTCATCAGCCCGGCCGCGATCTGCTCACGCTGGGCCAGGGTGAGCGGCCTGCACACGGCTGGCTCGGGGTAGCTGGCCGCACCTGGCGACTTCAGCACCTCAGCCTGGACGGCCAGACGGCACTCGGCCATCACCAGGGCCGTGCTCGCCGACGCTGACGCTGACGCTGACGCTGACGCTGACGTGCCCGGTGCCGGGCGGCTGGTGCCGCACCCGGCGATCACCAGCACCGCGACCGCGAGCAGCCAGGGCCGTCTCATGCCGCCGCGCCGTCCTGCCGTGGCTGGCCGTCCAGGAGGGCGACCAGGCTGGCGGTGATCACCTTCAATCTGTGGCTGACGGTCGTGACCTGCACGTTTACCGTGTCATCCGCGATGGCCTTGTAGAGGGTCGACCGGCTCACGCCGAGCGCGAGCGCGGCCTGCTCGACGTCGACCGTCGCAGGCCACGTCCTGATCTGGTCGAGCGTGGGACGGTCTGCTGCTGGGTTTGCTGGCATGCCGAAGCCTTCCTTTGATCGGCTTCGGCGGGCGCGCAGCCCCGCCTATCGGTTTTCGAGCGGAGGAACGGATAACCAGGCCGCCACTGCGGCAGCCTCAAACCGAGGCGGCATGCTGGCCGGCTGCCCATTGCTCCCGGTCCGTGCCCTCGCGGCACCCTCCACAACGCACCGCGACGGACCAGGTGGGACGACTGGCCATCATTACCTACGATACCCGGTCACACAGGCTGGTACCTACTGGCACGGAACAAAAACACGTGCCCGGACTGTTGTCACAGATGGTCAGATGCCACGCAGGAACAAGGGAGACGATGAAAGTGGCAGGGGTCAAGATCCAGAAGATTGTTCTAGCAGACGGCAAGACCATCCGCTGGCGCGCTCAGGGCGTGAGCGCCGGGAAGGACCCGGCGACCGGCAAGCGGATGCAGCGGACGGTGACCGGCAAGACGCAGAAGGAAGTCAGGGATGAGGTCGCCCGGATCACGGGCAAGGTCGCCGATCGCACCTACGTCAGGCCGTCTAAGGCCACGGTCGCCGACGTGATCAACGCCTACCTGAAGACGGCTAGCTTCGAGGCCGAGGCGAACACCGTCCTGAGCAACCGGGTGTCGCTGCTGCCAGCCCTGGACCGGCTCGGCGACCGCCAGGCCAGGTCGGTCACGCGGGCCGACATCGAGGAACTCCGTGACTACCTGCTCAGTTCCGGCCGGCGCCGTGGCGGGAAGCCGGGTACCGGGCTCAGCCCGCGCTCGGTGCGGCTGACACTCGGCCGCCTGAGCGCCGCGTTCGACCAGGCGTGCGAGGATGGCAAGCTATCCGTCAACCCCTGCCGGTACGTGCGCAAGCCCGCATCGGTGCAGCGGCAGGCAACGACCTGGACTGAGGCTGAGCTGGGGAAGTTCCTGGCCGTCGCCCAGGCCGACCGCTTGTACGCGGCCTGGCTGCTGTCGGTGCTCGGCCTGCGGCGCGGTGAGGTATTGGGCCTGAAGTGGTCCGACATCGACCTGAACGCGGGCGTGCTCAGGATCGAGCACAGCCGCGTCCTGGTGTCCGGTACCGGCGTGGTGGAGAAGACCCCCAAGTCGGAGCGGTCGTACCGGACTCTCCCGTTGTTCGAGCCGGTGATCACCGCGCTCGAAGCGCTGCGGGTCCGCCAGCTCGATGAGATGACCGCCGCCGGCCCGGCCTACGCCAACGCCGGATACGTGGTCGCCGACGAGCTGGGACGGCCGGTCCCGCCGAAGTGGTACTCCACCGAGTTCCGCCGGCTGTACAGCCGGGCGGGACTGCCGGCGATCCGGCTGCACGACACCCGTGGCACGGTCAACTCGCTGCTGGAGAGGTCGGGCATGCCCGACTCGCTGAGGGCGGCCTGGCTGGGTCACCGGGTCGAGGTCAACCGGACTGCCTACCTGGCCGCGCCGAGGGACCTGAGCGCCGTGAGCAGCGCGATCGGCGCCCTGCTCGGACCCGGTGTGACAAAAGCGTGACAAAACCGGGTGCTCAAATGCCCGGTTACAACTCCAGATAAAGCCCTGGCCTGCGGGAATCGCGGACGGAATCGGCCTGGCGCACCTGACCGGCTGGCCGATGCCCGTGCCCGGGACCAGGCTCCTCTCCCTCCTGCAGATGATGCCGTCCCGGCTGCGCGACTGCGCCATCTCGCACGGCGTGGACGCCGCGGTCGGTGTCCGGGTACCCGTCATCGCCAGCCGGGTCAGCCCGGCCGGCCTGGCCTCGCACGTCAGCACCGCGATCAGGTCCAGGGTGTCGCGCGGCAGCTGGGCGTGCGAGCGGGAAGAGCCTGCCTGGCTCGCTCCGGCCTACCAGTGGTCGCTCGTCCTGGACGCGCTCACGTCGGCCGACAGGAAGAACCCCGGTGCCGGGCCGCACTCGCGCAGCGCGGAATGGGAACGGACGTACGGGCAGCCGGTCACCGGCGATACCTGCGCCCGGCAGGTCGCCGCGGTGCAGCGGTGGCATGACGACGCGCAGCGCGACGAGTTCGGTGTCCGGGTGGTCGCGTTCGGCGCCGACCAGCCTTCGGCCATCGAGGGCGCCGTCGGCGCCCGGGCCGACGACGACGATTTCGACGAGCGGCTGGCCGGCTACCTCGAGGACTTCGCCGACTGCCGCTGGCCGCGGCTGTACCTGACCTCGGGCGGCCGTTATCCACAAGGCAATCCACAGACATGTGCATGAAATTGCCAAGGGCCGCATGCATCCGGGGTCGTCGCCGGCGAGGTTATCCACAGGGTGCGCCTGTGGATAAAGCCCCTCAGGACAGCGGCAGCAATTCGGGCAGCTTGCCTGCGGGCGTCACCGGCCGGGAGCGCCAGCCCCAGCGCCCGGAAACGCACAGCCAGACCAGCGCCGCGGCGGCCAGCAGCCGGACGCCTGGCGTCAGCCACGTGCCGTTGAACTGGCCGATGTCGTATAGCCAGCGCGGTTCGGCCGGGCTCTGAACGGCCTGCGCGTAGATGGTTGCGCCCGCCAGCAGGCGGACCAGGACCACCCAGTCCAGGGCGGACGCCGAGTACAGGGCCAGCAGGCTGAGCGCCATCACGTCGTACCAGGGTCGCTGGAAGGCGGTGAAGAACAGCCAGGCCAGGCTGAGCGCCAGCGCCGGGGTCACGGCCGGCAGGCCAGGGACCCGGTCGGGCATGCGCAGCAGCGCGAGGAGCGCCGCGGCACCGAACAGCAGGTACGCGACCAGCGCGAGATGCGGCGGCACGCTCGACACGCTGAACTGCTCATACCCCAGTACCGGCCGCCAGAACAGCTGGTACATGGTGTCCCACGTGATTCCGGGGCTGCGGGTGATCAGCACCTTGATCGCGGGCAGCCCGGCGGCCAGGTAGGCGGGGACCACCGCCAGCAGGAAGCCGGCCGCGGCCGCACCCAGGGGCTTGACGGACCGCCGGCAGGCCCACGCCACGGCCGCGCCGAACAGGACGTACTCCACCTTGATGCCGGCCGCGACGCCGGTAAGCAGACCCGCCAGCGCGGCGGCACCGACACTCAGCCGCCCGGCGCGCGCCCGCAGCGCGGCGACGCCGAGCAGCCCGAACGCCGCGGCGAGCCCGTCGATGTGGCCGCCCGCCACGATCTCCCAGAGCAGCAGCGGGTTCGCCGACCAGAGCAGGTGGGCCCGCAAGCGCATCGCCTGGTCGCGTCGCAGCAGCCGGTCAAGCGCCGCGATCACCGCGCAGAAGGCCAGCGCCTCCTCTAGCTTGAGCCAGAAGGTGATGCGGGCCAGCGATGCCCCGCCGAGCTCGGCCGCGACCCACTCCGCCCCGGTGGCCACGGGGCCGTACACCGATACCGTGGTCGTCCACGTGGACGGGATCTCGGCGAACGGTATCTGCCGGCCGATCGGGTCGCCGCTCCGCTCCAGCTGGACCGGCGTCATGACGTACGGGCTGTGCCCGATCACCGCCATCCGCCCGTTCGCCGCATAAGAAATAGAGTCCGTCGAGCCGGCCGACGGGAGGAGGGCGAAGACCGCCACGGCCAGGAACGCGAAGGCTACGACCGCGCGCACCGGCGGGCGCGCGCCGCGGTCCACGGCGATCAGCCCGGCGATCACTCCCGCGCCGCCCAGTGCCATCGCCGCCCACAGCGACACGGTGACGAACGTGGCGGTCAGGTGGAGCGAATGGTGCCACCACGGCAGGCCGCTGCCGGCCGGGAAGGCCGGCACGGAGACGTTCGGGCCGGCCGCCGAGATCACGACCATGATCAGCACCGAGGCGACGATGGCCGCGGCCGCCAGCCAGGCGGCTAGGCGGGTCAGACCGGACGACCCCGGAGCCTCGGCCGCAAGCCGGCCGACTGCTCCCGCCTGGTCGTTCTCGCTCACCGTCCGCCGCCTGCTCATCATGATCCGGTCACGGAACCCTCGGCCCGTCTCTAGACGGTACCGGATCATCGCCTGCGGGTTCGGCGCCGTCGGCAAACCGGCGAGCGCTGGCTACCTGCGGGACTTGCCGGCCCTGTGGGACCCGTTGGCCTCGGCCACCACGGCGGTGTCGTCGGTGTCGGTCTGGTGCTCCGGCGCGGATTCGCCGGAGGGCGGGTCGGCGGCTTCGCGGACCTCAGCTGTGGCGCTGGCGTAGCGCCGTCGCATCGCGAAGGCGGCCGATGCGCCAGCCGCGGCGATCGCTACCCCGGCGCCGAGCAGCCAGCGCCAGCTCAGTAGCCTCCGCAGCCCGGTCTTTCCTGACTTGGTTACCTCAGGCTTGACCTGGCGGGCCGTGGACCGCAGGGCAGCGGAGACCCGGGGCGCGACCGAGGCAGTGACCGCATCGGCGGCGTCCTCCAGGCGCGGCGCGGCCCACTCACGCGCGTCGTGAACTCCCTGGGCGGCCGCGTCCCTTGCCCGCGTGACCGCGTCGGCGGCGTCCTCGAGGCGCGGCGCGGCCCACTCACGCGCGTCGTGAACTCCCTGGGCGGCCGCGTCCTTTGCCCGCGCGCCGAAGTCGGCTATCTGGCGGGGTGGGCGGCTGGTCTTAAGAGCAGACACGGTAAACCTCCTGAGCGTGTTCGTTACCGCCCCCTTCCCGGTCCGGCCGGGTTCAACCATCGGGCGCGGCCGGTACGGTGATGACTGAAGGAACTTCACCCGCGACAACAGGTCCGGCCATCACGGTGGCCTGACGAGGAGTCATAGGAATGACAGAAACGCTGACCGCGACGTTGCACACCAGCCGGGGGCCGATCGTCATCCGCCTCTTGCCCGATCACGCGCCCAAAACCGTGCGGAACTTCGTGGAACTGGCCGAGGGCGGCAGGCAGTGGACCGACCCGCGCACGGGACGCGCGACCACGGGCAAGCTGTACGACGGGACCGTGTTCCACCGGGTCATTCCCGACTTCATGATCCAGGGCGGGGACCCGCTCGGGACCGGCCGGGGCGGACCCGGGTACAAGTTCGCCGACGAGATCCACCCGGACCTCAGGTTCGACCGGCCGTACCTGCTGGCGATGGCGAACGCCGGCCCGGGCACCAACGGTTCGCAGTTCTTCGTCACGGTCGCGCCCACGCCCTGGCTGAACGGCAAGCACACCATCTTCGGCGAGGTCATCCAGGGCGCCGACGTGGTGGACGCGATCAGCCGGGTGAAGACAGGCAGCCAGGACCGGCCGGCCGAGGACGTGACCATCGAGTCCGTCACCGTGGAGCACGGCGACGCCGCCGGCAGCTGACCGGACCACGCCGTGAGCACGCCCAGCGACCCCGGACCGGCCCAGCCGGGGAGAGCTATGCCCGAGGTTCCCCGCTGCTATCGTCACCCCGGCCGGGAGACGTACGTTTCCTGTGTCCGGTGCGGCCGTCCCGCGTGTCCCGACTGCATGCGCGCGGCGTCGGTGGGCCAGCAGTGCGTGGAGTGCGTGAACGAGGGCGCGCACGGCACCAGGCGGGCCAGGACGGCGTTCGGCGGCCGGCCGGCGGCCGGCGCCCTGGTCACCTGGACGCTGGTCGCCATCAACCTGGCCGTGTTCCTCGGTACCTGGATTCACCCGGGCATCGTCAACGACCTGGAGATGCTCGGGTACGCGACGTATCCGTGGGGCGGCGCTGTGCACGGCGTCGCCGCGGGCGAATGGTACCGGCTGATCACGTCCGCGTTCCTGGCCCCGGCGACCGGGCTGAGCGGCGGCCTGGGCATCCTGGACATCGCGTTCAACATGTGGGCGCTGATCGTCGTGGGGCCCGCCCTTGAGCACCTGCTCGGCCGGACGCGTTTCCTCGCCGTCTACCTGCTCAGCGCGGTCGGCGGCGGGGTGATGTACTACTACCTCGCAGCCCCGAACGCCCCGGCCGTGGGAGCCTCGGGCGCCATCTTCGGCCTGTTCGGCGCCTGGTTCATCGCGTACAGGCGGCTGCGCCTGGATACCCGCGGGATCGTGATGCTGATCGCCATCAACCTGGCCCTCAGCTTCTTCCTCCACAACATCATCGCCTGGCAGGACCATATCGGCGGGCTGCTGACCGGGGTGGTCCTCACCGCCGCCTACGCGTACGCGCCGCGCAAGTACCGTACGGTGCTCCAGGTTCTCGCCACCGTGGCGGTCGTGGTCCTGCTCGCCGTGGCTATCGTCGTCCGGAACGGACAGCTCACCGCGGCGGGCCTGTTACCCAGGCTCAGCGCCACGTGGTGGCCAGGATCACGCCCGCGATGATGAACACGAAGCCGATCACCAGGTTCCACGCCCCGATGGCTGACATGCCGGCCACCGAACCCTGGCTGACGTAGTACACCACGATCCAGGCTAGGCCGATGACCAGGCAGGCAACGATGGCCGGGCCGACCCACGGCGGGCTGACCTTCCGCCGCGCCGACTTCGTCGGCGGCGGCGTGTAGACCGTCCTCTTACGGACACGGGACTTGGGCACGAAGGCCTCCTGCGTAGCGGGACCTATTCGGGGGTTCGGGGGTTCTCCCCCGGACAGCACGGTGGTGCGGAACCTAAGCGTAGCCGGTTGGTGTCGCGGTCGCCCGCCTCAGAATCCGCCGCCGCCGTTCCCGCCGAATCCGCCGCTGAAGGTCGGGCTCGGGGTGGGTGACGGCGCCGGTGACGGTGACGCGGACGGCTGAATGTAGATGGTCACGGTCGACCCTGCCGCCTCCGTGCTGTTGCCCGGGGGATTCTGGTGCCACACGTCGCCCGGCGTGGTCCCGTTCGGGCCCGCCGCCGTGACCTGATTCACCTTGAAGCCCTGGTTCTGCAGCAGGGTGATCGCGCTGGGCCCGGGCAGGCCGAGCACGCTCGGCACATTAGCCCCGCCGGATACGAAGATGGTGACGCTAGACCCCGGCGCCACCTTGGTACCGCCTAGCGGACTCTGGTTCACCACCGTCCCTGACGGCTGGGTGGACGTGGCATCGGTCTGGATCTTGACCTGGAACCCGTCGCTCTGCAACGTCGACTGGGCGATGTTCTCCTGCTTGCCTTCCACGTCCGGCACCGCGACAGGGGCTGCGCCCGTGGAAACGTAGAGGGTCACGACGGTGTGCGCGGCCACGTTATTGCCCTCGGCCGGGTTGGCCCTGATCACCAGGCCCTTAGCGACGTTCGAGCTGGGCTGGTAGACCAGGGCGGGGACCAGGCTGGCGCCCTTGAGCTGGCTCTCGGCCGTGGCGACCGTCTCGTTGTTCACCAGCGGCACCGCGGTGGTCTTGCCGCCGGCCAGGAGGTAGTAGGCGACCCCGCCGACGACGGCCAGGACCAGCACCAGGCCGATGATCCACGGCAGCCATCGGCGTCCTGCGCCGCCGTCCCGCTCGCGGCGGCCACGGCCCGCGCCGGCGTAGTCATACTGCACCGGCGGGATCTGCGACGTCCGGCCCGCCGCCATCATCGTGTCGGCGCCCATCCGCTGGGTGGGCGGGAAAAGGTCGGACCGCGGTACCGCGGCGGAAATGGGCAAGCCGGATGCGGCGCGCTGCAGGTCGGCGCGCATATCGGCGGCCGTCTGGTACCTGTCGGCGGGCGATTTGGCCATTGCCTTCAGCACGATGGCGTCCGCCCAGGCCGGCACGTCCGGGTCCACCCGGGACGGCGGGATCGGGTTTTCCCTGACGTGCTGGTAAGCGATGGCGACCGGCGAGTCGCCGGTGAACGGGGGCCTTCCGGTGAGCAGCTCGTACAGCAGGCAGCCCGCCGAGTACAGGTCGCTGCGCGAGTCGACCCGCTCGCCCCGCGCCTGCTCCGGCGACAGGTACTGAGCGGTGCCGATCACCTGGGCCGTCTGGGTCATCGTGGCCTGCGCGTCGCTCATCGCGCGGGCGATGCCGAAGTCCATGACCTTGATGTCCCCGTTACGGGTCACCATCACGTTGCCTGGCTTGATGTCCCGGTGCACGATGCCGGCCTGGTGGCTGTAGTCAAGCGCGCGCAGCACCCCGTCGATGATCTCCAGCGACCGGTCCGGCAGCAGCCGGTGGCCCTCTTGCAGCAGGTCACGCACCGTGCGGCCGTCGACGAACTCCATCACGATGTACGGCACGGGGACGCCGCTGGTCATGTCCTCGCCGGTGTCGTAGACCGCCACGATGTTCGGGTGGTTGAGCGAGGCTGCCGACTGGGCCTCACGGCGGAACCTCGCCTGGAATATCTGGTCCCTGGCCAGGTCGGCGCGGAGCGTCTTGATCGCCACGATCCGGTCAAGCCGGATGTCACGCGCCCGGTAGACCTCGGCCATGCCGCCGCGCCCGACGATGCCGTCGAGCTCGTAGCGGCCGCCGAGGAGCCGGGGCTGAGTCGTGTCTCGCACTATGCCAAACCACCCTGCGCTTGTGCTGTTGTCGGACTTCTATGCCGGCGTGGAAGACGAGGTTACCGTCGGCGACGGTGACGCCGACGACGTTGAAGGACTTATTGAGGGCGAGCTACTCGCCGACGCGGTCGGGGTCGGGCTGGCCGACGACGGCGAAGGCGTGGGGGACGGTGTCGGTTTGGTTGTCTTGGTTGTCTTGGTCGGCTGCGGGCGTCCCGTGGTCGGAGGCGGCGTAGTCGGCTGTGAGAACACGGTACTAGGTGAAACGGACGGCGTGCTGAAACTGCTGCTCACCTGAGAAGGCGCGAGGGTGGGCGTACTCAGCCTGCCTACCGTGGTGCCCACGTCGCGGCCGGCGTGATCCCCGATATGCCCGCTGATGTACAGGCCCGCCGCGGCCGCCAGGGCGCACAGCGCCGCGGTCAGGCTCGCGGTCACCACCCGCTTGCGGCCACTGGAGGCGCGCCTTTCTGGGTCCGGGGTCTGTCCCGGATCCAGATCACCCCCGCCGGCCAGGGCGGACGTCCGGGCGGCGGGCAGGTCCCCCCGGGTCAGCCCGAGGCGGTCCGCGGGGCCGGGAGGGCCGCCAAGCGCCAGGGAGTCACGCAGCATGTCGGCGCGGTCGGCAACGGCGCGCACGCTGGCCGGACGCCGGTCAGGGGTCTTGGCCAGCATCTCGTAGACCAGATCGGCCACGGGGTACGGCACGTCAGCCGGCAGGTTGGGTACCGGGGCGTGCTTGTGCGCATAGGCGATCGCCAGCGGCTCGCTGGCCCGGAACGGCACGTGCCCGGCCAGGCATTCGTACGCGACCACGCCGAGCGAGTAGATGTCGGAGGCGGCGGTGACCGGGGCGCCGGTGGCCTGCTCGGGCGAGACGTACATGGCCGTGCCCATCACCATGCCGGTCTCGGTCAGGTGTGACGCCTGCGCCGCGCGTACCGCGGTCGCGATCCCGAAGTCGGTGATCTTCGTAACACCGCCCGCGGCCACCAGCAGGTTGCCCGGCTTGATGTCGCGGTGCACGATCCCGGCCTGGTGAGCGGCGTCGAGGGCGCGGGCCGCCTGGCTGATGATGTCCAGGGTGGCGTCGGGGGAAAGCCGTCCGGCCCGGGCCAGGATCGCGGAGAGCGGTTCCCCCCTGACCAGCTCCATGATCAGGTAGGCGCCGCCGAACTCGGACTCGCCGTAGTCGTATACCCGCGCGATGTTCGGGTGGGACAGGCTGGCCGCGTACCGCGCCTCGGCACGAAACCTGGCCAGGAACGCCTCATCACCGGCCCGCCCCGCGGGCAGCAGCTTCACCGCGACGGCCCGGTTGAGCAGCTGGTCCTCGCCGCGCCACACTTCGCCCATGCCGCCCGCCGCTATCCGGTCGGTCAGCCGGTAGCGGCCGGCCAGCAGATAATCGGTCACTGCGTCCCCAGGAATGCCTTTATGACCTGCACAGCGATGGGTGCGGCTGCCGTGGCGCCATAACCGCCACCTTGAATTATGACGCCAACGGCGATCCGGGGGTTGCTGAACGGCGCGAAGCAGGTGAACGCGGCGTCGTTCAGGCCGGTGTTGTTCACGCCGTTCTGCGCGGTGCCGGTCTTGCCCGCGATGACCAGTCCGCCTTCCGCGTTCGAGTTGAAGTCGTACGCCGTGCCGTCCGGGTCCTGGACCACGGCGAGCATCATCTGTCCCACCTGCGAAGCCACGGAGGACGAGACCGGCTGGTCCAACGTCGTCGGCGTGGTGGTCTGCACCGTGCTCAGGTCGCTGGCGATGGCCTCCTGGACCAGGTAGGGCCGCATCAGCGTGCCGTGGTCGGCGATCGCCGCGGCGAACATCGCCTCCTGCAGCGGGGTCACCGTGTCGCTGTACTGGCCGATGGCCGAGAAGGCGGTCAGCGCCTTGCTCGCCGGTATCACGTAGTTGCTCTGGGCCACGCCGAGCGGGATGGTCAGGTTCGGGTTGTTCATGCCGAACTTCTCGGCCATGGCGTTCAGCGTCGGCCCGCCGAGATTCTCGCCGATCTGGCCGAAGGTGGTGTCGCACGACTGGGCGAACGCCGTGATCAGCGGGGCCCGGCCGCTCCCGTTCCCGCATACCTCGCCGTCGTTGTTGGTGAGCTGGTGGGTCGTCTGGGGCAGCGTGAGCACCGTCGGCGAGGCGACGCTGGTATTGACGTTGACGTTCGGATCCTGGGTGAGCAGCGCGGAGCTCGTGACGATCTTGAACGTGGAGCCGGGCGGGGCGGTTTCCTGCAGCGCGCGGTTGAGCAGCGGCTGACCGGGATTCTTCAGGAGCGCCTGGTCGACCGAGTTCAGCTGGCTTCCGTTGTGGGTTGCCAGGGTGTTCGGGTTATAGCTCGGGTAGGAGGCCATGGCCAGGATCGCCCCGGTGCTCGGGTCGATCGCCACCACGCCGCCCGGCTTGCCGAGCGCGGCGAGCGCGTCGTAGGCCGCCTTCTGCGCCTTGGAGTTGATCGTGACCGTGACGGTGGCGCCCTTGCGCGGCTTGCCGGTCAGCAGGTCGATGAAGTTCCGCACCGTCAGCGCGGAGTTGCTTCCGGACAGCAGCGAGTCCTCCGCGGCCTCGATGCCGGTCTGGCTGTACAGTGTGTCGTACCCGGTCACCGGGGCGTACACCGGGCCGTCGGAGTAGTACCGCTGGTACTTGATGGAGTCGTTGGGGTCGGCGCTCGGCTTGGACGCCGCGATCGTCACCCCGTCCATGGTCATGATGCTGCCGCGCTCGTACTCGTTCTGCGCCGAGTAGAACGCCCGGGAGTTGCCCGGCTCGTTCGCCAGGCTGGCGGCCTCGAAGCCCTGCAGGTAATTGATGTTGATGAGCAGCAGCAGGAACATCACCAGGATGGCGATCGACATCCGGCGCAGCGCGCGGTTCACCGCAGCGTCACCACCTGCGTCAGCCCCTCATCCTGGATCGGCCGCGGCGGCGGACGGCGGGCCGTGTCGCTGAGCCGGACCAGCAGGGCGATCAGGATCCAGCTCGCCACCAGCGAGGATCCGCCCTGGGACAGGAACGGGGTCGTGATCCCGGTCAGCGGGATGAGCCTGGTCACGCCGCCGACGATGACGAAGACCTGCAGCGCGAGCATGAACGCGAGGCCGCCCGCCAGCAGCTTGGAGAACGGGTCCTTGACCGACATCGCGGTGCGCAGGCCACGCTGGACGATCAGCGCGTAAATCAGCAGGATGGCCATCAGCCCGGCCAGGCCGAGTTCCTCGCCAAAGGCGGTGAACACCAGGTCACTTTGGACCAGCGGGGTGATGTACGGCATGCCGCCCCCCAGGCCCTTGCCGAGCAGGCCGCCGCTGGCCATCCCGTACAGGCCCTGGACGAGCTGGTAGGCGTTGCCACTGGGGTTCGAACCGGTGAACGGGTGCAGCCAGATGTCGAACCGCTCGCCGACGTGCCCGAACAGCTTGCTGGCGGCGAATGCGCCCGCCACGAACATGACGAAGCCGATCAGCAGCCAGGACGTCCGCGAGGTCGCGATGTAGAGCATCGCGACGAATAGGCCCATGAACACCGCGCTGG
>DATJQX010000138.1:0-41496 GCA_035505275.1 Streptosporangiaceae bacterium
TATGAGCGTCAGGATCCGTGCCGGGTGCGAGGCGTCAGACCGGCAGCGGCGCACGCCCGCGCAGTCAGGCGCGAGGCGTAGCGTCCCTGTGCGGGCGCTGTGCGGATGCGGTGGCCCCCAGTCCCCCGGATCCTCCCGCAAGCCCGGATCCTCCCGCAAGCCCGGATCCTCCCGCAAGATCCCAGGCCTCCCCGTACCTCTGATCGCATAGGGGCGGATGAGGATAGCGGGACGGACGAGGAACCAAGAAAGCGTGGCGGAACGCGCCGGACAGTCGCCTCGCTGCACCGATCCGGGTATCAACTCCTGTTACCGATCCGGGTACTAACTCCTGTTACCGATCCGGGTATCAAACGCCCGTTACCGATCCGGGTATCAAACGCCCGTTAGGCCCGGTGCGGTTGAATCGTGGGGTGGACGACGCGTATCAGCCCGGGGAGGACGCGGACGTCCCGGCGTTCTGCGCGGCGCTGGGAATCCCGGGGCTGGCCGACGTCCATACCCACTTCCTGCCGCCGCGGATGATGCGCCGGGTCTGGGAGTACTTCGACCGGGGCGGGCCGCTGCTCGGCGCCTCGTGGCCGATCCGGTACAAGTGGGGCGACGCGGACCGGGTAGCGCACCTGCGGGGCATGGGCGTGCGGATGTTCAGCGCGCTGGCCTACGCCCACCGGCCGGACATGGCCGAGGAGCTGAACGCGTGGACGATGGCGTTCGCCCGGGCCACGCCCGGGTGCCTGCCGTCGGCGACGTTCTACCCCGAGCCGGGGGTCGCCGGGTACCTGCGCGACGCGCTGGACGCGGGCGCGCGCATCTTCAAGATCCACTTGCAGGTGGGGGGCTTCTCCCCCGGCGATCCGCGCCTCGACGAGGTATGGGGCACCCTGGCCGAGGCCCGGGTGCCCGTGGTCGTCCACGCCGGGCACGCGCCGGTGGGGACCGAGCACACCGGGCCCGGGCCGTTCGGTTCTGTGCTGGCGCGGCACCCGGGGCTGACCGCGATCGTCGCGCACATGGGCGCGCCGGACTACGAGGTGTTCCTCGGGCTCGCCGCGCGGTACGAGCGCGTGTTCCTGGACACCACGATGGTCTTCACCGACTTCTTCGACGGCAAGGCCCCGTTCCCGGCCGCGGCCCGGCCGCAGGCCCGCGAGCTGGGGCTGGCGGGCAAGATCCTGCTGGGCAGCGACTTCCCGAACATCCCGTACCCGTACGCCAGGCAGCTCGCCGGGCTGGCCCGGCTGGACCTGGGCGAACCGTGGCTGCGCGCGGTCTGCTGGGACAACCCGGTGGCCCTGTTCGGAGCGCCGGCCGTGAGATCGTTAGGTATGCGTGGCAGCGGCTACCGGTGGTGGCTGACGGCTGCCATCAGCGCCGCCGCCGGGGGTTTCAGCGCGGTGGTCCAGGGGCCGCTGTGGAACACCGATGCCGCGCTGGCCGCGGTCAACTTGACGACCTCGGTGCTCTTCGTCTTCACCGGGCTGCTGCTACGGCGGGAACCCGGCCAGCGCGGCGTGGCGTGGGCGCTCATGATCCTCGGAGTGCTCCGGTCGCTGGATTTCGTCGACGCCTGGAGCGGGCCGCCCTGGGCGGTCTACGCTCTCATCTTCGGTGGCGCAGACCGCGTGTTCGGCGCGTACGCGCTACTGCGTTATCCCAATTCCTCGCTGCTGCGGTACCAGCGGGCTTTCCTCGTGCTCCTGTCCGGCTGGATGCTGGCCGGCCGGGCGCTGATCGTGGTGACGGCGATCCCGCAGTGGGATGGCGCCCCCGCGTCGTCGTGGTGGCTGAGCCTGATCCCGAACCAGCACCTCAACGACGTTGTCAACTACGTCGTCAACGCGGGCGAGGGGCTCTTCGCCGTGGCGTTCGTGGTCCTCCTGGCGATGCGGCTGACCCGGACCACGGGCCTGGACCGGATCGTGATCACGCCGGTCATCGTGGCGGGCGTGGCCGGCACGATCGCGGCCGGTGCGTCGGCCATGACGCAGATGCTGTCGTCGCTGAGCGGTACCCCGAACGGCGTGTACGTGGTCGAGGGCGCGGTGGACATGACGCTCCCCCTGGCTTTCCTGGTCGCGCTCATCCAGCGGACCCTCCTGCTGCGGAACATCACCGCGCTGGCCGCGCAGGTCTCCGCGGGGGCGGACATCGGGGCGGTCCGCTACGCGCTGCGGAGCACCCTGCACGACCCGACCCTGGAAATCCTCGATCTATCCGAGCCCGGGCTTGCGGGGGACGACGGATCCGACCGGTCCGCGTCCGCCCCCGCCGAGCCGCCCGCCGACCGGCTGGTCGAGTTCATCCGCACCGAAGAGGGCTCTCCGATCGCGGTGGTCCTCGCCGATCCCGCCCTGGCGAGGTACCGGGGGCTGTTCGACGCCGCGGTGCAGACGGGCGGGCTGGCGCTGAAGAACGCCCAGCTTCAGGCCCAGGCCGCCCGCGACAAGCTGGAACAGGTGCGCGCGTCCCGGGCCCGCATCGTCGAGGCCGGGCTGGCTGAGCGGCAGCATATCGAGCGTGACCTGCACGATGGCGTGCAGCAGCACCTGCTGGGCCTGGCGGCCCAGCTGACGGTGGCCATGAACGGCACGCCGGACGCGGCGACGCAGGGCGCGCTCGCCCAGGTGCGGGACGGGCTCCGGGAAGTCCTGGCCGAGTTGCGGGATCTGGCGCACGGAATCCACCCGGCGGTACTGTCGCAGGGCGGCCTGGCCGCCGCGCTGGAGGACGTGACCGAGAGGCTGCCGTTGCCGGTCGCGGTGACCGCTCCCCTGACCCGGGTCGCTATCGCCGTGGAAGCAACGGCCTATTTCGTCGCCTGCGAAGCGCTCGCTAATGTAGTGAAACACGCGGGGGCGAGCAGCGCGACGGTTACGGTTGAGATGGATGACGGACAGCTCCGCCTTCAGGTCGCCGACGACGGCGTGGGCGGTATCGCATCGAGCGGTTACGGGCTCAGTAACATCCTGGACCGTGTTAACGCTCTCGATGGAGAAGTCACCATCGTCAGCCCGCCCGGCAAGGGCACGCGTATTGAGGTGAGCATTCCATGCGGTTAGCCATCGCCGAGGACTCGGGGTTGTTCCGCAGCAGCCTGAAAATGCTCCTCGAGGCGTCCGGTATCGAGGTCACGGCCGACGTGGCGTCCGGGGCACAGCTGCTGGCGGCGATCGGCGCGAACCCGCCAGACGCGGCGATCCTCGACATCCGGATGCCTCCGGCCTTCACCGACGAAGGCATCAGCACCGCGGCCGAACTGCGCCGCCGTTACCCGCACATCGGCATCCTCATGCTGTCCACGTACGCCGAGACGAGCTACGCCAGCCAGCTACTTGAAGCCGTGCCTAGCGGGGTCGGCTACCTGCTCAAGGATAACGTCACCGACGCGGGCACCCTGCTGGACAGCCTGGCCAGGGTCGTCGACGGCGAGACGGTCATTGACCCGACCATAATCCGGCGCTTGCTCGCCAGGAACCGCAAGCCGAGCAAGATTGACGCGCTGAACGAGCGCGAGCGCGAGATCCTGCGGCACATGGCCGAGGGGCGGTCCAACCTGGGTATCGCCAAGGAGGTCTTCCTGAGCGCCCGGACGGTCGAGGCTCACGTCACGAGCATCTTCATCAAGCTCGGGCTCGATCAGGCGGAGACCGATAACAATCGCGTCCGGGCGGTGCTGGCCTATCTTCGCTCCGCGGGCTCCGAGAACTAGATCGCCCGGGTGAAGGGCCGGAGGGTAAGGCTTCCGCCCCCCCTCGCGCCGGAAGACTTCCCTCCGGCCCCGCTCATTTAAGGATGATCACATCCTTTTGCCCGAAAGCCGTGGCCAGGTCCTCGCCGAGCCGACGTACGGTGAAAGCCGCGACGACTTCACCGCTCCCCTCCAGCCGGCCCGCGGAAGAAGGAGGTGAGCTTTCCAGCAGTCTGACGCAGACGTGGACCAGATCGCTGTTTGTCTCGCGGGAAATGGCCGCCGCGGTTGCCCAGGGCATTGTCTTCCGCGCTTCGAGAATGGCCACCACGACTTCAGATACGCTCAGGGTTTCTTTGGGCGCATCAGAACCGGGGGCCACGTCAGCAAGAATGCTCGCCTGGGCCGCCCCCCGTGATCGTGGGAACCACCGGTAATCACACGGGATTCCCCGCTTGACACGGACTCCCCGTGGCGGTCAGTCCGGCGGGGTCAGGCGGCCGGCGGCCGCGAGGAGTTCGGTGACCCGGTCGCGGGGCAGCGCCGGGGTGCGGTGGCCGTCCCGGCCGGTCATGTCCTCGTTGGCCACCAGGGCGTTGGCCACGGCCTCCTCGGTGGCCTGCACGACGGCCGCGTACAACGGGTCGAGGCTCTCCCACGGGATGAACGACAACTGCCGCAGGGCCGCCGGGTCGGGCCGGAAGGCGCCGGGGTTGGCGGTGGAGAAGGCCAGGAACAGGTCGCCGGAGAAGTGGGACCCGGTGGTCCCCGTCCTGGCCAGCCCGGCCGTGACCCGCCGGGCGAGCGCCTGGCACTGGTGCGGGAACAGCGGCGCGTCGGTCGCCACCACCGCGATGACCGATCCCGCACCTGGCGGCGCGGCGGACTGCTCGGCCATCGGGTTGTCGCCGGCTAGCGCCTGGCCGAGCGGGACCCCGGCCAGCACGAGCTCCGCGCGGTCACCGAAATTGGCCTGGAGGAACACGCCGACCGTGTAGTCGGCGCCCGCGAAGGGGACCAGGCGTGAGGCGGTTCCTGAGCCGCCCTTGAACTCGTAGCAGTTCATCCCGGTGCCGCCGCCGACCGAGCCCTCCTCCACCGGCCCCGGCCGGGCGGCCTCGATCGCGGCGACCACGGTTTGCTCCGTGACGTGGTGCCCGTTGATGTCGTTGAGGTAGCCGTCCCAGGTCTCGGCGGCCACCGGGAGCAGCCACATCTCGGCTACTTCGGGATGGTGCGTGACCGTCCAGGCGACGATCCCGGCGTGCGCGATCCCGACCGCGTGGGTGTTGGTAATCGCGACCGGTCCGGTGAACGTGCCGGACTCGTTGATCCACGAGACCCCGGTCATCTCTCCGTTCCCGTTCTGGGAGTGGAAGCCGGCCGCCACCGGGTCGCCGGTGCCGTCCGGGCCGCGCGGGTGGATGGCGGTCACCCCGGTCCGCACGTTCTCCCCCTCGATGAGCGTGACGTAACCGACCTCGACGCCCGGCACGTCGGTGATCGCGTTCCACCGGCCTGGTCGCCCCGCGAACGGCACCCCGAGCGCGCGGGCGCGCGGCTTACCCGCTGGGGTAGCGCGGTGCTCGCCGGGCAGGCTCATGGCGGGGTCGTCCCCGGACCCGCCGGGCCGATCGGCTCGGGCGCCAGGTCGTCGCCGGCGGCGGCGTCGAGCAGGCTCCAGGCCCGGCCGCGCTGCGGCAGGATCACGGCGAGCCAGTACACGAGCCCGATGCCCATGGTGATGAGGGTAACCTTCAGCAGCAGCGCGGTCTGCTGGGTGAACACGTAGCCGAGGGCGGCCAGCGCGAGCAGCGGCGGCAGCGGCCAGAACCGCATCTTGTACGGGCTGTGCTCGGTGGCCCTGACCGGGCGGGCGACCAGCGCCGCGATCGCGATCAGCGCGTAGTCCGCGACCAGGCTGGCGCCGGTCAGGTTGACCAGCGTGCCGAGCGAAACGGTCAGGCACAGCACGGCGCCCACGACGCCGATCACCAAGGTTGCCACCCACGGCGAGCGGAAGCGCGGCTGGATCTGCGCGACCCAGCCGCTGACCGGGCCGGGGAACGCCCGGTCGCGCGCGGCGCTGTACATGATCCGCGCGTAGGACAAGATGATCGCGATCGTCGCGTTCAGGATGGCCAGCACGATGCCGAGGCTGATCACGTCGTAGAGGCCCGTATCGGACGTCCCCTCGATGAAGTACTGCATCGGGATGGCGGACTCGGTCAGCTTGGCCAGCGACGGCGAGCCGACGATCGTCGCGGTCAGCGGGATCAGCTCGGCGGCCACGGTGATCACCAGGGACCACAGGATGGCCCGGGCGATATTGCGCCCCGTGCCGTGGGTTTCCTCGGCGAAGTTCACCGCGGAGGCGTAGCCGTTGTAGGAGAAGATCGCCACCGCGGTGCACGCGAGCACGCCGCTGAACGCGACGCCGACGAGCAGCCCGTGCCCGGTGCCGATGGCCGGGTGCACGAGCGAGGAGAAGTGGTGTGCGTGGGAGAACCCGAGCACCGTCACCGTCACCAGGGCGAGTAGCTCGATGCCCAGGAAGATGCCGGTCAGCACGGCGTTGAAGCGGACCCGCAGGGCCGCGAAGCCGGCCGCGATGAGCATGAAGACCGCGCCCATGACCCGCGCGTTCACGGTCGCGACCACGCCGAAGTAGGTCCCGGCGCCAAGCGCGATCGTGGCCGGGATGAACGCGATGAAGTCCAGGTAGAGCGCGAAGGTGACGAAGCTGACCGGCCCGGCCAGCGCCGCGACCCGGCGGCCCGCGGCCGGTCCCCTGAACGAGTGCCAGACCAGCGCGTAGTCGCCGCCCGCGATCGGGAACGCCGCGGAAAGCTCAGCCCAGCACAGCCCCATGAACACGCCGACGATCGCGGCGAAGACGAACGAGGCGAACGCGCCGCTGCCCGCCTCGGCCAGGGCCACGGGCGCGATGATGAACACCGAGGCGGCCGGGGTCACGCCGGACAGCGTGATGAAGATGTTGCCGAGCACGCTGATCGACCGGGAAAGCTCCTGCCGGTAGTGCCCCATGCCGTGCGCCTGCTGAACCTGCTCGTGTGTCTCCACGCCACGCCCCTTCCACGCGGTCCGGCGGCGGGCCGTCAGGGCCCGAACGGCTGCCTTGATCGTAGGAGCGATGATCATCGTCAACAACGCGCATACTGTGCATTTCCCGGTTGAAGCAATTCCCGTATTGTGCACCGTGTGGGCGTGACGCTGCGCCAGATCCTGGACCTGGACGTGCTGCGGAGGGCCGGCGTGCGGGTGGTGGCGGGCGCGGAGGCGCTGGACCGCCCGGTCCGCTGGGTGCACATCGCCGAGATCGCGGACATCGCCAAGCTGATCAACGGCGGCGAGCTGCTGCTGACCACCGGCATGGGCATCGACCGCGCGGCCAGCGCGCAGCGGCGCTACCTGACCGAGATCGCCGACGCCGGCGCGGTCGGCCTGGTCGTGGAGCTCGGGCGCGCGTTCGGCGAGATTCCGCCGGCCATGGTGCAAGCGGCCGCGCAGCGCGGGTTCCCGCTCATCGCGCTGGAACGCGAGACGCGGTACATCGAGGTGACCGAGGCGGTGCACCGCGCGATCATCAGCGACCAGTACGAGCTGCTCCGCCAGGCCGAGGCGATCAGCAGGGACTTCACCGACCTCATCCTGTCCGGCGCCGACATCAGGCAGATCATCGAGCGGCTCGCGGACATCCTCGGCAACCCGGTCGTGCTGGCCGACGCCGCGCAGCACGTGGTCGAGCTGGCGGGGCGCGGCGCGGTGCTGGCGCTGTGGGAGGGGCACGCGCGGCTGGCGCACACCGAGGTGAAGCGCGGACGGGTACACCGGACCGACGAGGAGGGCGAGCCCAGGTGCATGTGGGTCGGGATCTGGCTGCGGCACGAGGAGTGGGGCCGGGTGCACGTGCTGGAGACGGACCGCAAGCTGGATGAGATCACTGGCCTGGTCCTCGACCGGGCCGGCGCGGCGCTTGGGCTCGCGCTACTGTCGCAGAAGGATGCGGCGCACCTGGCCGGGCGCGCGGGGAGCGCGCTGCTTGCGGACGTGCTGGCCGGCCGGCACGGCTCGGTCGCTGAGTTCCTGCGGCGGGCGCGCAGCCTCGGCGTCGACCTGACCCAGGGCCGCCTGGTCGCGCTGGTGGTAGAGGCGACGTCGCTGGCTGAGCTGGCCCGGCGGCACGCGCTGGCCGAGGAGGAGCGGCAGCGGATCAGGCTGAGCATCGCCGATGAGATCCGCCGCGCGGCCCGGGACCGGCAGTGCGCCGCGCTGGTCGGTCTGGACGCGGACCGGGTGCTCGCGATCGTTGCGGTGGCCGGCGAGGGCCCGGTGCCGCCCGTCCTGGATGACATCGTGGAGGCGGCCACCCGGCGGATCCGGGCCGGGGACGCTTCGCTGACCGTGACGGCGGGCGCCGGGCGCGAGGTGGCGGCGAGCTCGCTGCAGCGGGCCCTGGAAGAGGCGGTCGAGGCGCTGAACTTCGGGCGGAAAGCCGACGAGGCACTGACCTTCGGGCGGAAGACGGGCGAGGGGCAGAGCTCTGACCGGACGACGGGCGAGGGGCTGAACTTTGGGGGGAAGGCGGGCGACCGCCGGGTCGTGCACCACTTCGCCGAGCTGGGCACCTACCAGCTGCTGGTCCGGCTGGCGCAGGACCCGGAGCTGGCCCGGTTCGTGGAGGCCGAGCTGAGCCCGCTGCTCGAGCACGACGCGCGAAGCCGGGCCAAGCTCATGCCTACGCTGCGCAGCTACCTGGAGCACGCGGGCCACAAGGCGCAGACGGTGCGGGCGCTGCGGGTACAGCGGCGGACCCTGTACGCCCGGCTGGCCAGGATCGAGCGGATCCTCGGCCGGGACCTCGACACTCAGGACACCAGGACGCGTCTCACCCTGGCGATCCAGGCCCTGGACCTGCTGCAGGACCGGGGCTCAGACGGGCGGGTGTTCCGTAAGTCGGGCTGGGCCTGAGTTTCCGCAGGGCCGGGACTCGGGTGGCGGTGTTCGGTAAGTCGGGCTGGGGCCTGATGCTCGGTAGGCGAGGACCGCGGCGCAGGCGGCGACGGCCAGCGCGGGGGCGGCCAGGGCCCACCGGGTGCCTGCCGTCGACGCGATGGCAGCGACCGCGAAGGCCCCGGCCGGGACGAAGCCGATGAAGGCCGCGTTGAAGGCGCTGAGCGCGTGCGCGCGCTGGGCGGTCGGCGCGGCCTGCTGAATGTAGACGATCGCGCTGGCCGCGAACAGCTGGGTCGCCGCGCCGACCACGACGAGCGTGGCGTCGTAGGCCCACGGCGCGGGCATGACGGCGGCCAGGCCTTCCGCGACACCGAAGGCCAGCGCCCAGACCGTGAACTCCCGCGGGCCGGGATCGCGCCGACGGGACGAGTAGTAGGAACCGGCGATCCCGCCCACCGCCGTGCAGGTGCCGAACAGGCCGAATCCCACCGAGCCCAGGTGGAAGACCCGCCCGGCCATCAGCGGGTTGGTCACCGCGAACTGGAGCCCGAACCCCCCGACGAGCAGCGCCAGGAGGACGACGGCCCGGACGTCGCGCGGCAGGTCGAGCAGCCAGCGGAAAAGCCTGGCGGCCGGCGCTGCTGCCGTCGTGTCCGGTGCGGCCTGGTCGGGGCCGACCCGGCCCGACAGCCAGGTCAGGACCGCGATCACGCCCAGGAACGAGGCCGCGTCGACGAAGAACACCGGGGTCTCGCCGGCGGCGGCGATGACGACGCCGGCGATGCCAGGCCCGGCGATCCTGGCCAGCCCGGTGACGGTAGCGAACAGGGAGGTGCCGCGGCGCAGGTCGCCCGGGCCGACCAGGTCCATCAGGAACGTCTGTCGCGCCGGGGTGTCAACGACCTGGACGCAGCCGGTCGCGAACGACACTGGCACCAGGTACCAGATGCTCATCCAGCCCGCCAGCAGCGGGATCCCGATGGCCAGCGACGCGCAGGCCAGCAGGGCCTGGGTCAGGCGGGCGACCCGGGCCGCCTGGTGCCTGGCCACGATGTTCCCTGCGCGCCGGGAGAACAGCAGCATCGGCAGGCACGCGGCCGCGTCCACCGCGGCCAGCGCCGCGGGCCCGCCGTACCTGATGTGCAGGACGAGCCAGAACAGGGCGGTGAAGTTCATCATCGTGCCGGCCAGGGAGGCCACCTGCGCGGCCAGGTACCAGCGGTAGCCCAGGCCGCTTACCCCGGTTATTCCGGTCACGGGACAAACCTAACTGCTCGGAGCCAGCCCGGCGCGGCGACGGGCGGGGGCGGTCCGGGCGCTGGGGGTGGCGGTCGGGCAGCCCATACGCCGTTAGGGATAAAGGGGTTGCCTGTTTTAGCGATCGTCGCTGAGGATCGGCTCGGGGAGGGTGCCGGCGTTGTGCTCGAGCAGCCGCCACCGGCCGTAGCGGTGGCCGAGAACGGACCACGAGCAGTTCGACAGCGGGCCGAGCACGCCGGACAGCTCGTCCGGCATGCCGAGCAGGCGGGAGGCGCCGAGCCGCAGAGCGGCGCCGTGGCTCACCACCACGGCGAGGCCCTCCCCCTCATACCCGCCCTCGGCGAGGGCGGCGGCGGTGCGGTTCAGGGCGCCTGCCACCCGGTCCGCGACCGCCGCCGTGGGTTCCCCGTCCGGAGGCGTCCAGGTCACGTGCTCGACCGGGTAGCGCTCGCGGATCTGGGCGTCGGTCAGGCCCTCCCAGCAGCCGCCGTGACGCTCGCGCAGGTCCTTGTCGAGGATCACCTCGAGCCCGGTCAGCCGGGCCAGTGGCGCGGCGGTGCTTGCGGCGCGGCTCAGGTCGGAGGACACGATCATGTCCGGGCCAAGCGCGGCGAGCAGCCTGGCTGCGCGCTCGGCCTGCGCCTGTCCCGTCGGGTCGAGCGGGACGTCGGCCTGGCCCTGGAACCGCCGTTCGGCGTTCCACTGCGTCTGGCCGTGCCGCCACAGCACCAGCCTGACCCGCTCGCTCAGCGGGCCCTCCCGGGATTGACCACCAGCTCGGGCAGCGTGATCTGCGGGCAATCCTTCCAGATCCGCTCAAGCGCGTAGTAGGTCCGCTCCTCGGCGTGCTGCACGTGGATCACGACGTCGAGGTAGTCCAGGAGCACCCAGCGGCCCTCCCGCTCGCCCTCGCGGCGGACCAGCCCCGCTCCCGCCTGCCGCATCCGCAGTTCGATCTCGTCGATGATAGACCGGACCTGCCGGTCGTTCGGCGCGGAGCAGAGCAGGAAAGCGTCGGTGATGACCAGCTGCTCGCTCACGTCATAGGCGATGATGCCGTCCGCCAGCTTGTCCGCGGCCGCCAGGGCGGCGGTCTCCACAAGCTCGACGGCCCTCGGTGTGGCAGTCACGAGTGGTTGCCGGCCTCCTCACTTGGGCTCAATTCCCCTCATACTCTCTCATGCCGGGGCGACATTAACCGCGCCCCTCAGCCTGACGTTACTGTGCGTCATGCCTTGGCGTACAGACCGCGCTTGGCGATGTACTGGACCACCCCGTCGGGCACCAGGTACCACACCGGCTCGCCGGCCTCGACCCGGGCACGGCACTCGGTCGAGGAGATGGCCAGCGCGGGGATCTCTACCAGGCTCACCTTGCCGTCGGGCAGGCCCGCTACGGACAGCCGGTGACCCGGTCTGGTACAGCCTACGAAATGCGCGAGACTGAACAGTTCGTCCGCAGCGTGCCAGGTCAGGATCTCGGCCAGGGCGTCGGCGCCGGTGATGAAGAAGAACTCGTCGTGCGGCCCGGCGGAGGCGCGCAGGTCACGCAGGGTGTCGATGGTGTAGGTCGGCCCGGGCCGGTCGATGTCCGCCCGGCTGACGCTGAACCTGGGGTTCGACGCGGTGGCGATCACCGTCATCAGGTACCGGTCCTCGCCGGGCGAGACGATCCTGGTCTGCTTCTGGTACGGCTGGCCGGTCGGCACGAAGATGACCTCATCCAGCGCGAACGTATGGGCAACCTCGCTGGCGGCGACCAGGTGGCCGTGGTGGACGGGATCGAACGTGCCGCCCATCACCCCGACCCTGCGTATCTGCTGCCGCCCTCCCATGCCGTCGTATCGTACCGGCACAAGTGCTCTGCGCTGGTGTTAGCATTCGAGATATGACTTCAGTTCCAGACCGTGCGAGGGTCCGACTGACCCAGATCTCTTCGCGTGCTTACGAGCATCCGGCGGACCGTTCGGCCTTGGTGGCCCTGCGCAAGCTCACCGGATTCGACACGCTACTCAAGCTGCTTAACGGCCTGTTCAACGAGCGGGCTATGCGGCTTCAGTTCCTGGCCAGCGGGGTGAAGGTCTCCGAGCGGCAGTTCCCGCACATCTACGAGATGCTGCGCGACGGAGCCTACATCCTGGACATGGAACAGGTACCCGAGCTGTTCGTCACCCAGGATCCGATGGTGAACGCGATGGCGCTGGGCACCAGCAACCCGTTCATCGTGCTCAACACCGGCGTGGTGGACCTGATGGACGCCGAGGAGCTCCGGTTCGTCGTCGGGCACGAACTCGGCCACGTGCTGTCGGGCCACGCGGTGTACCGCACCATGCTGTACAACCTGATCCAGCTCGCGACGCGGGTCGCCTGGATGCCGCTCGGCTACATCGGGCTCAAGGCGATCATCTGGGGCCTTGAGGAGTGGTACCGCAAGTCCGAGCTGTCGTGCGACCGGGCCGGCCTGCTGGCCGGGCAGGACGTCGACGCGGCCCGGCGGGCCCTGATGAAGACCGCCGGCGGGTCCAGGCTGGCCGAGATGAACGCCGACGCCTTCCACGAGCAGGCGCACGAGTACGACGCGGTGCCCGACCTGCGGGACAGCCTGCTCAAGCTGCTTCAGCTGCAGGGAATGACGCACCCGTTCGCGGTGGTTCGGTTCGCTGAGCTCGATCACTGGGCCTCAAGCGGGGAGTACGAGCGCATCCTGGCCGGCGACTACCCGCGCCGGGACACCGACCGCACGGCGTCGGTGTCCGAGGAGATCCGCAGCGCCGCCAAGGCTTACCAGGACTCGTGGAGCCGTTCGGAGGACCCGCTGATCGGGATGGTCCGCGGTGCGGCGGGGAACATGGCCCGGGCCGGCAGCGGCCTGTTCGACCGGATGACCAACCGCGGCGGCGGCAGTAGCGGCAGCGACGACAACTAGGCGCTGCGTTCCTCGCATCGTCCTTTATCTGCTGGGGCCTGTGATCCCACCGGCCCCAGCAGAGTTTTATCGTCGTCGATACTGGCCCGCAGGCCTCGCCTGCTGTGGTCAGTTGATATCGAACTCGTTGCCTTCGGGGTCCTTCATCCCGACCGCGTAGTGGTCGAGCCCTTCCTCGGACAGTGCGCCAGTGATGGTGGCGCCCAAGGCGGCCAGCCGGCTGGCCTCCGCGTCGACTCGCTTCCTGCGCGTCTCGATCGGGGCCGTCCGCCCGCCGCTGGCGTGGATGTCTAGGTGCAGCCGGTTCTTGACGCTCTTGCTATCCGGGACGACATGGAACCAGATGCTCGGGCCTTGGCCGTCCGGGTCACTGATCCTGTCCGCCCCGTCGAACAGATCCTCCTCGGGCAACCCCAGCTTGCGGTAGAAGTCGTTCCAGGTAGCGAATCCAGCCGGGGGGCGGCGCGAGCTCATAGCCCAGCGCGGCGGCCCAGAACCGCGCCAGCCGGTCCGGGTCGGCACAGTCGATGACCAACTGAAAGCGGACAGGCACCGGTTTCCTCCCCAGGCCGCTCGGGTAGCCACCGCCATCCTGCCAGATGCTGGCGGCCGGGAGCTGCCACCGTCCTTCGCTTCCGCCCCGGCAGCCAGGCCGGTGGGCGCGCTGGCGCAGGGCAGCTTCGCTCTTGTCGGCTTCTCGCTGGTGTTCTTGGTGATGCTGTTCCCGTGAGGCATCTGGGGCCGGCGCTGATTGGTACGTTCCCCGGGATGTTCGCGGCGGTCGGCGTGTTCCTGGCCGCCGCGCTGGTGCTGCTCGCCGTCCGGTACCGGGCAGGCAGCCAGTTGCTGCGCCAGCAGGTCAAGTGGCTCGGCCTGATCGGCGTGGTGTTCGTCATCGCCATCGTCTTGATCGTGATCGGTACCGCCGCCGGGCACTCCGGGGACTGGCTGGTCACCACCGCGTATAACGTCGGGGAAATCACCGGGCTGTTGGGCGTCCCAGTGGCGATGACCATCGCGATCCTGAAGTACCGGCTGTATGACATGGACCGGCTCATCTCCCGCACCCTGGCTTACGCCGTCGTGACCGGCGTGCTGATCGGCCTGTACGCGGGCCTGGTGCTGCTGGCCACCCAAGTCCTGGAATTGCACAGTTCGGTGGCGGTGGCCGCGTCCACGCTGGCCGTAGCGGCGCTGTTCACCCCGGTACGACGACGGGTGCAGCTGCGGGTCGACCGGCGGTTCAACCGGGCCCGGTATGACGCGGAGCAGACCGTAGCTGTGTTCGCGGCGCGGCTGAAAGACACCGTGAACCTGGATTCGGTCCGCGACGACCTGGCCGGTGTCGTGCACCAGGCCCTGGAACCCGCCCACATATCGGTATGGATAAACGAACGTGGGTAATACCAGGTTCATCCCGGGCGCCCGCGCATCGGCTGACCAGGCAAGCCACGGTGAACCTGTGACCGCCCGTCTCGGCCGGTGGCGGGCAGGGTCACGTCCCTTAGCGCCGCGGGATCCAGCAACCGCCGCTGCCCGCAGGACTGTCCGTGGACCGCGGTGGTTCGGTCGCTCTAGCCGCGTAGCCCGTGATCACGCCAGCGTCCAGATGTCCGCCCGGCGCGTTGGCGACCATCGGCAAATGCCGGCTCCCGCCCCTCGGGGACCACAAACGGGCCATCGCCACGTACCGGACTCGTGACCGGCATCTCCTGATACCGGGACCACAGAACAAGGGCAAACGTTGCCGGGCGCAGCACCAGATGCGACGCGCACGCAGCCGCCGATCTGGAAGGAGATGAATCGGCTACCGATTACTTGAGGATTGAAGATTAACTCTGGCGGGACTACATGGCTTCTGGCGGCCGTAACGATCTCGTAGCGGTCGTTGCCTAGCCTGGAGGTGGGCATAGAAGCCGATCTGGTGGGAGCCGACATTGATCACGCAATTCGACGGCAAGAGGCAGGCGTCGTCGCTGGCAAATGCGGCCACGAATACGCTCGCCTGGGTTATCTACGCGGCGCTGGTGCTGGCGGCCACCCAGGTGTTCCGCTTCCACGGCACGATGGCGGTGGCCGCCGCCACGCTGACCGCGGCCGTCGTGCTGGATCCGCTCCGGCGCCGGGCAGCACATGCGGCCAGCCAGCGGCTCAATCAGCGGCTCAATCAGCGGCTCAATCAGCGGTAGCCCGCATGCGGCAAGGGGGACCGTGACGCCGTCATCGTCGACCGCGGCCGGAACGGGCTGGCCGCTGCTCTGCCGGTCCAGGTGATCGAGGGCGTGGCAGCCAGGCTGACCCGGCCAGCAAGCCCCTGATGGCAAGGTCCGTGCGGCGGGCGTGCGGTCGGGCACGCCTCGGCAAGATAGCCGCCGATGCCCGATGGGGTGGCGTCGTGGTGGGGCACTATGCGAACTTCTTCATCGCAAGCGCGGGCGCGTCCGCTGCCATCCTGGGGTTGCTGGTCGTATTGCAGCGCCCTTGGTCGGGCATGGGAGGTCACCGGGATAACCCGGCGGGGATAAGCAGCCGCCTCGACGTCGGCTGGCCGTCGAAGTGGTGATCAACTTGTGACTGCCCGTACCGTTGTCCCGGTTCGCGCTCAAGGCGTCACATGCTGGGCGGGGACGAGCCGCGCAAATGCGGGGCGCTGGCCGTTTGTGGACTACGCCGCGTCTTAGCGTGCGCGCATCTTGACGCCTGCTCTGGCCCTGCCGAGAATTGCGGGTGCCCGCGGGCAGGAGATCCCTGGGCTGGGGACTTACTTCATCGCGCTGACAACCACGAGGAGATCATGGCCGAGCACCCTAACGTCGCTCGCATCAGGGACGGGTACGCTGCCTTCGCCGCGGGTGATCTCGCTGTCCTGACCGACCTGTTCGCCGATGACCTGCTGTGGCACCTCGGCGGACGCAGTCAGCTGGCCGGTGACTATCGCGGGCGGGAGGCCGTCTTCGGCCTGTTCGGCAAGCTCATGGAGGTCACGGAAGGGTCCTTCCGCCTGGACATTCATGCGGTCCTGGCCGACGACGAGCACGCTGTCGCGCTGGTGTTCGTCACGGCCAGCCGGGGCGGCCGGAGCATCGCAGACAACGATGCGCATGTTTTCCATATGCGCGATGGCAAGGTGGCGGAATTCTGGACCGCCGCAACCGATCAGTACGCCTTCGATGAACTCATCGGCTGACCCGGCCGCAAGAGCGGAGCACGCCAACTCCGCCAGCATCCGGCCCGGACGCCCGTTGACCATCCAGGCGACGGTCCGGGTGTGATCTGCTGTCCGGGGCCAGGCGCGGCCGAGTCGGCCTGACCGCGCCTGGTGCGGTGGTGGCAGGCGGGATGAGCGGACCGCGATCCGGGTTATATCTTCGGGAAAATCTTGGAAGATCGGTGCCTCGCGGAAATTAAGGCGCCGGATATGGCGCCTTTTCTTCCGTCTGGCACCGATCTTCCGCGCGGTATCGCCGGGCTGGTGATCCGTACGGGCACCGGGGCACACCGTGCCCGCGAGACCGGGCCGAGGGGCCATATGCCCCGGACAGGGGCCTGGCGGGCAGCGACTAACGGTGTCTGCGGGGCGTATGAGGTAATCGTCGACGGATAGCCGCCGGGGTTAGAGGATGACGAGGTCGTCGCGGTGGATGATCTCGCGTTCGTATTCCGGGCCTAGGCGGGTCGCCAGCCATCTGGTAGAGCGGCCCATTAGGCCGGGGATCTCGGCGGCGTCGTAGTTCACCAGGCCGCGGGCGACGACCTGGCCGTGCTCGTCGCGCAGGTCCACGGGGTCGCCGGCCTCGAAGGCGCCGTCAACGCCGGTGATGCCGGCGGGCAGCAGGCTGGCGCGGCGGGTCACCACGGCTTCCACCGCGCCCTGGTCCAGGTGCAGGCTGCCGCGGGCCGCCGCGGCGTGGGCCAGCCACAGCAGCCTGGTCGCGGTCCGGCGGCCGCGCGCCGCGAAGTAGGTGCCGACCGCCTCCCCCGCCAGGGCGGCGGGCGCGTCGGCCGCGTCGGCCACGACGGTGGGGATACCCGCCGCGGAGGCGATCATCGCGGCTTCCACCTTGGTCGCCATGCCGCCGATGCCGGGTCCGGAGCCGCCGCCCTGACCGGCACCGCCCTGACCGGCACCGCCCTGACCGGCACCGCCTGCGCCGGCCCGGTGACCTCGGCCCAGCTTTATCCCCTCGAGGTCGGCCTGGCCGCGGACTTCGGCGATGCGGTGGGCGTGGCCACGGCGCGGGTCGCCGTCGTACAGGCCGTCCACGTCGGACAGCAGGATGAGCGCTCCGGCCCTGGTCACGTGGGCGACCAGGGCGGCCAGCCGGTCGTTGTCGCCGAACCGGATCTCGTCGGTGGCCACCGTGTCGTTCTCGTTGACCACGGGCAGCACGCCGAGTTCGAGCAGGCGGTCCAGGGTGCGCTGCGCGTTGCGGTAGTGGGTCCTGCGCATCAGGTCATCCGCGGACAGCAGGACCTGGCCGGTGCGGATGCCGTGGCTGGCGAAGGCGGCGGTGTACCTGGCGATGAGCAGGCCCTGGCCGACGCTGGCCGCGGCCTGCTGGGTGGCCAGGTCGGACGGGCGGCGCGGCAGCCCGAGCGGGGCCAGGCCGGACGCGATCGCGCCCGAGGACACCAGCACGACCTGCGCTCCGTTGCCGTCCCGGCCCTGGCCACGACGGTGCGCGGCCAGGGCGGCGGCCAGGGCGGCGATAGCGTCGGCGTCGATCTCGCCGTCCGGCGTGGTCAGGGACGAGGAGCCGACCTTGACCACGACCCTGGCCGCGGCGGCGATATCCGGTCGGCGGACGCCGGTCACGGGGAGAGCCTCGGGTCGGAGCCGCGCGGGCCGAGAGGGCGCTTGGCGCCCTTGCGGGGCCGGCCCGAGCCTCCGGAGCCGCTGCTCGTCGGGGCCGCGGGTTCCCAGTCGAAGACCACGGCGTCATCCGGCTCACCGATCAGTACCTCGGCGCCTGGTTCGGCGCCCGCCTCGGCGAGCGCCTCCTCCACACCCAGCCGGGCCAGCCGGTCGGCCAGGTAGCCGACCGCCTCGTCGTTGCTGAAATCGGTCTGCCTGACCCACCGGCGCGGCTTATCACCGCGGATCAGGAAGCTGTCGCCCAGCCGTACCACCTCGAAGCCCGGCTCGTCGACGCGCCGGACCGCGACCTTGACGCGTTCGGGCGCCAGTTCGGCCGGGCGGGCCTCACGGTCCGCGGCGACCAGCGCCGCCATCGCGAAGCCGAGCTGGCGCAGGCCTTCGCCGGTGGCGGCGGAGATCTCGAAGACCGGATAACCGCGGGCTTCGAGCTCGGGCTTGGCCCGGTCCGCGCGCTCGCGGGCGGCCGGGACGTCGATCTTGTTCAGCGCGACGAGCCTCGGCCGGGCGGCAAGATCGACGCCGGTCGCCTCGCCGTACGCGGCCAGTTCCGACTCGATGACGGCCAGGTCCGCGAGCGGGTCGCGGCCGGGCAGTTCGGTGGCGCAGTCGAGCACGTGGACCAGGATGGAGCAGCGCTCCACGTGGCGCAGGAAGTCGTGACCGAGCCCCTTGCCCTGGCTGGCGCCGGGGATCAGCCCGGGCACGTCTGCCACGACGAACTGGACGTCGCCGGCCTCGACCACCCCCAGGTTCGGGATCAGGGTGGTGAACGGGTAGTCGGCGATCTTCGGCCGGGCCGCCGACATCGCCGCGATCAGGGAGGACTTGCCGGCGTTCGGGAACCCGACCAGGCCGACGTCGGCGATCGTCTTCAGCTCCAGGATCAGGTCGCGCTGCTCCCCCGGCTCGCCCTTGAGGGCGAACCCGGGCGCCTTGCGCCGTGGCGAGGCCAGCGCCGCGTTGCCAAGCCCGCCCCGGCCGCCTGCCGCGGCCACGAACCTGGTGCCGACGCCGACCAGGTCGGCGAGCACCTCGCCGTCGGCGGTCTGCACCTCGGTGCCGTTCGGGACCCGAATGATCAGGTCCGCGCCGTCGGCGCCGGTGCGGTTCGATCCCTCGCCCTGCCTGCCGTTGCCGGCCCGGCGAACCGGGCGGCGGTGGAAGTCGAGCAGGGTGGCCGCGCTGGCGTCCACTTCGAGGATCACGTCGCCGCCACGGCCGCCGTTGCCGCCGTCCGGGCCGCCGAGCGGCTTGAATTTCTCGCGGTGGATCGAGGCGCAGCCGTGCCCGCCGTGGCCAGCCTGCACCTGCAGCGTGGCCCGGTCGGCGAATTCCGCCACGATTCTCCTTAAGTCATACGCGTATGGCGATGCCGGTGGCACGGGAAAGGCGGGCCAGTTACCCGGCCCGCCTTTGTGAGCTACCTTTGCGTACCCGCGGCGAGCCTATTCCGGTGGCTGCTCGGGGACGATGCTGATGGCCCGGCGGCCGTGGAACGTGCCGAACTCCACCGTCCCGCCGACCAGCGCGAACAGCGTGTCGTCGGAGCCGCGGCCAACGCCCTCGCCCGGGTGGAAGTGCGTGCCGTGCTGGCGGACGATGATCTCGCCCGGGTTCACGAGCTGGCCGCCGAAGCGCTTGACGCCGAGGCGCTTGGCCTTGGAGTCACGGCCGTTGCGGCTGGATGACGCGCCCTTCTTGTGTGCCATCTCAGGCCTCCTCCGCCTGCGCCTTGGCCCGCGACCTCGGCTTGGGCTGCGCCTTCGCCTTTGCGGTCCCTGGGGCGTCCGCGGCGATGCTGGTGATCCGCACCTGGGTGTACTTCTGGCGGTGACCCAGGCGGCGCCGGTAGCCGGTCTTGTTCCTGTAGTGGATCATGTTGATCTTGGGGCCCGCCGCGGCACCGACGATATCCGCCGTGACCTGGTAGCGGCCCACCTCGGCGGGATCGCTGATGACCCGCTCGCCGTCCACCACGAGGAGGGCGGGCAGCGTCACGGTCGAGCCGACCTCGCCGGGCAGCCGGTCGACGGTCACGACGTCGTCGAGCGCGACCTTCTCCTGCCTGCCGCCGCAGCGCACAATCGCGTACACCCGAGTACTCTCTTTCGTTGCGCTTTCCTTGCGTGCCCCGGCACGCCGGTGGTCACCACGGCGGCTCGCTTGCACCCGGGAGCCCGCGCCCGCGCCGCGGGCAACTCCCAACCGCTAACGCTACCAGACCGCAGCGCCTGCCCTGTCAACGCCCCAGATATGCGCGTTTGAGATCCTCGCTGCGCAGTAGCTCAGCGGCGGGGCCTTCGAGCACGATCTCGCCGGTCGACAGGACGTAGCCGCGGTCGGCGATCGACAGGGCCATCGTGGCGTTCTGCTCGACCACGAGCACCGAGACGCCGGAGGCGTGGATGTCGGCGATGATCTGGAAATTCTGCCGAACGAGCGCTGGTGACAGGCCCATGGAAGGCTCGTCCATCAGCAGCAGCCGCGGGTGCGACATCAGCGCGCGGCCCATGGCGACCATCTGCTGCTCGCCGCCGGACAGCGTGCCGGCGAGCTGGCTACGCCGCTCGTACAGGCGGGGGAACAGCGCGTAGACCCGGGCGAAGTCGTCGTCGAGCTTCTCGCCGCGGCGCAGCACCGCGCCGAGCTCAAGGTTCTCCAGTACCGTGAGCTGCCCGAACAGCCGGCGATTCTCCGGCACGATCGCGATCCCGCGAGCGATGCGCTGCGGCACGGTCCAGTTCGTCACGTCCTCGCCGCGCAGCAGGACGTGCCCCGACCGGGGCCGGACGATTCCGAGGATCGTCTTCAGCGTGGTCGACTTGCCTGAGGCATTGCCGCCGAGCAGGCACACCAGCTCGCCCTCGTCGACGTGCAGCGAGATTCCCTCCAGGATCCGCATCTGCCCGTAGTACGTGGTGACGTGGTCCAGGCTCAGCAGCGTGTCACTCATTCCGGCTCCGTCAGCGCCTCGGGGTCGCGCCCCAGGTAGGCCTCGACCACCGCCGGATGACTGGCTACCGCGTCGAAGGCGCCCTCGGCGATCTTGACGCCGTGGTCGAGCGCGATCACCCGGTCAGAACAGCCGGATACCACGTGCATGTCGTGCTCGATCACGAGGATCGAGACGTTGCGCTCGTCGCGCAGCCGCGAGATCAGCTCGGTTATCTCGTGCGTCTCGGTGGGGTTCATCCCCGCGGCGGGTTCGTCGAGCAGGAGCAGCCTCGGTTTGGTCCCGAGCGCGCGGGCGATCTCCAGCCGCCGGCGGTTCGCGTACGAGAGCGAGTAGGCGGGCTGATCCCAGCGGTACCCGGCCAGCCGCTGGCCGAAGAACGACAGGACGTCGGCGGCCAGCGCCCGCGCCTCGCGCTCCTCCCGCCTGGCCCGGGGCAGGCGCAGGATCGACTCCGCCGGCGACGCGTGCGTGCGGCCGTAGGTCGCGGCCAGCACGTTCTCCATCACCGACATGTTCAGGAACAGCCGCAGGCTCTGGAAGGTCCGGGCGATTCCCATCCCGGCGATCCGGTGCGGAGCCTGCCCGGAGATCGAGTGCCCGGCGAACCGTACGTCCCCGGCGCTCGGCTCGTACACGCCCGTGATCACGTTGAACACGGTCGTCTTGCCCGCGCCGTTGGGCCCGATGAGGCTCACGATCTCCCTGTCGTCCACGTGCAGTTCGAGGTCGGAAAGCGCCTGAAGCCCGCCGAAGTGCAGTGAGAGACGGTCGAGGTTCAGGATGGGTGCTGCGGCCGGTCCGGGGGCGGCAGGGTCAGGCGGCGGCTCGGGCGCGGTCATCTGCGCACCTCCGGAACGCTCATATCGGGGTCTCGACCCGCCGCGTCCCGAGGAGTCCCTGGGGCCGGGCGACCATCGTCACGATCAGTATCGCGCCGAGCATGATCTGCCTGGTGACGGCGGGCTGGGCGGCCAGCGCGGTCTCCCAGACGACCGACGCCAGGTAGAGCGCCGGGACCAGCAGTACCGTCCGCCAGGGATGCTTGACCTGCACGAGCGCGATCAGCAGGCACACCAGGACCACGTACCCCCAGTCGCCCAGGGCCTGGGGGCTGGCGGGGACGATCACCCAGTCCCGCAGCGCGTCGCCGAGCCATCCGGTCGACTGCGGCGCGCCCGCGACGGCGCTGGCCGAGATGGCCCTGGCTATCGCGTGCGCGGCGAAGCCGAGAGCCACGGTGGCCGCGAGGACCGCGGCCAGCCGGCGCCAGGGGCGCAGCTTGATCAGCAGGGTCAGCACGATCAGGCCGTAGAAGATGTAGCCAGAGTAGGTGGCGTTGCGCAGCAGTCCGTCGTAGATGATCATCACCACCAGGGCGCCGGTGGCCGCGCCGGCGATGCTGCCGACGCCGCCGAGGACCAGGGCGGCGTAGATGAGGATCAAGATGGGCGTGTCGAAGTCGGTCGGGAACACGCTGATCTGCTGCGCGGCGTAGATGGTGCCGACCAGCGCCGCGACGACGGCGCCGAACGCGAACGCCATCAGCTTCACCCGGTTGACCGGGATCGTCATCGACGCGGCCGCCAGCGGGTCCTCGCGTACGGCCCGCCAGGCCCGTCCGGTGCGCGAGGTATCGAGTAGCCGCAGGACCGATATCACCACCACGGCGACGATCACGAGCAGGTAGTAATAGCCCGCGTTGCTGGTGATCGAGACTCCGAAGCCGTGGAGCGTGTCGAGCCCGACGATCCCGTTGGCGCCGCCGAAATCGCCCGGCGCCACGTTATTGGTGAACTCGACGAACGCCTCGCCGAAGAACAGCGTGACGATCGCCAGGTAGTCACCGATCAGGCGGCGGGACGGCAAGCCGACCAGCAGCCCGAGAGCCGCAGCGGCGACCATCACGATCGGCACGGACAACTCGGCCGGCAGGTGGATGCCGTGCGAGCCGATCTGGGCCGAGGACAGCAGCGCGTACCCGTAGGCTCCGAAGCCGAAGAACGCCACGTAGCCGAGGTCGAGCACCCCGGCCCAGCCCACGACGATGTTCAGCCCGAGCGCCAGCAGCATGATGACCAGCGTGTCGATGCCGACCTGGAGCTGGAACCCGCCGAGGCCCAGCGACGGCAGCACGGCGCCGACCAGGCCGACGACCGCGAGCCTGGGCCAGAAGCCGATCCGCTCGAACTGGCGCTGCGCGGTACCCAGCCGACCCGGCAGGTACTCGCGCCGGCGTCCCTGCCTCGCGACCCACTCGTCGGCACCGACCTGCGGTCCGGCCGCCGAAGGCTGCGAATCCAGGCTCACGGGGTCACACCTTCTGCAGCTGGACCTGGCCGAGCAGGCCGCTGGGCCGGACCAGCATCACCACGATCAGCAGCGCGAATACCAGCAGGTCGCTGTAGAGCGAGGAGATGTAGCCGGTGATGAACGACTCCGCGATGCCGATCAGCAGGCCGCCGAGCATAGCGCCGGGAATGGATCCGATGCCGCCGACCACGGACGCGGTGAACGCCTTGAGACCGACGAGGAAGCCGATCGTGGAATTCACCTGGTTGAACAGGAGCCCGGCCATCACCCCGGCGACGCCCGCCAGGGCCGAGCCGATGAAGAAGGTCGCCGCGATCGTGAAGTTCACGTTGATGCCCAGCATCTCGGCGGCCTCCCGGTCGACGGCGACGGCCCGCATCTGCTTACCGAGCCTCGTCCGGCTGACCAGCAGGCGCAGGCCGACCATCAGCATGAGGCCAAGCAGCAAGCACATGATCTGCACCGCGTCGATGCTGACCGACCCGATCCGGATCCCGGTGGAGAACGAGATGAAGTCGGGCGTGTTGTAGATCCGGTACTGCGCGCCGAACAGCAGCAGGGCCGAGTTCTCCAGGAAGAACGAGACGCCGATCGCGGTGATCAGCGGCGCGATCCGCGGCGCGTTGCGCAGCGGCCGGTAGGCGAAGCGTTCGATCGCGACGCCCAGCCCGCCGACCAGCCCCGCCGCCAGCACGAACATGATCACGAGCAGCAGCGGAACCGGGATGGTCAGCGCCGTCGGCCCGCCGAACCACCTGATCACGAAGAAGCCGATGTACGCGCCGACCATGTACAGATCGCCGTGCGCGAAGTTGAGCAGCTTCAGGACCCCGTACACCATCGAGAAGCCCAGCGCTACCAGCGCGTAAAGCGCCCCCGTGGTAATGCCGTTTACCAGTTCCT
Organism: Streptosporangiaceae bacterium; assembly: GCA_035505275.1. Taxonomy (GTDB): domain Bacteria; phylum Actinomycetota; class Actinomycetes; order Streptosporangiales; family Streptosporangiaceae; genus Palsa-504. The sequence goes on from DATJQX010000138.1 coordinate 23,902, forward strand.
GGAAGAAGAAGGCCAACGTAAGGGTCCTGTCCGCCGTTATGCTCCCCGGCGGCGCGCCTGCTTATGGCGCGCCGCCGGGGAATTAACCGGATCTGCGCCGGTCAGCTGCTCGGGATCAGCTGGTACTTACCCGATGAGGTGATCTTAAAGAGGAAGAACTTCCCGTTGACCAGGTCCCCGCTGGAGTTGAACTGGATCGGCTGCCCGAGGATGCTGGTCGGCTCGTTAGTCTGCTTGATCGCCGCCAGGACGTTGGCGCGGGTGGGGGTCTGGCCGGACTTGCAGACCGAGGCGATCGCCTCGTCGATCACGTGCTGGGCCGCGAACACGGGCGGGCCGAACGTGCCGAACGACCCGTACTTCGCGTGGGCGGCCGCGACGATCGCGGCGTCAGCGGGAATCGCGGTGATGTCCGGGCCGAACGAGGACACGTACGAACCGGTGATCTCGAACGTGCCCGGCGAGAACAGCCCGTCGGTGCCGAAGATCACGGCATTCTTGTGCTCCTGGGCCATGTCACGCCCGAACTGCTGAGCGTTGGCCGCGATCTGCCACGGCAGGACCACGACCGTCTCGGCGGGCGTGATCTTGGCCACCAGTGACGAGAAGTCGGTGATCTTCTGCGAGACCGACTCGTGATCCACCTTGATCCCGGCCGCCTGGAAGACCGGGATCATCGCCGAAACCAGGCCCGTTGAGTAGGCCTCCTCGTCATCGACGATCATCAGGGCCTTCGGCTTCAGGACGTTCACGATGTAGTTGGCGTCCTGCGGTCCCTGCACGCTGTCCTTCGACACGGTCCGGAAGAACGTGGGGTACTTGCCGGTCGTGAGCGCCACCGCCGTGGCCGACCCGGAGATGAAGGCCAGGCCCGCCCTGGCCATCAGGGGACCGACGGCCTCGACCTCCTGGCTGCCCGCCGGTCCGACTACCGCCACGATCTTCGAGTTCGAGGTGAACTGCTGGGTCACGGTCACGGCGATCGACGGAGTCAGCTGGGTGTCGCCCTGGACGATCGAGATCTGCGTGTGGTTGGCGGCGTTGTCCATCGCCACCGCGAGCTCAGCGAAGTGCAGCTGCTCTTGTCCGAGCGAGGCCACCGGGCCGGTGAGCGGCCCTTCGATGCCGGTCGAGGCGACGCACGCCTTGGTGCTGGTGCTGGCGGTGCTGCTACTGCTGGTAGCGCTACTGCTGCTACTGCTGCTGCTAGAGCAGCCGGCCGCAGCGAGCGCGCCGATCGCCGCCACGGCGATGATCACGCTTCTGTTCATGGGTATGCCCCTCCAAATGTTCGGGATCTAATTTCACTGCCTCAGGAACCGGTCTGGCCGGGCCGCTCAACCAGCTGAAAGACTCGCCTCGAGCGTGATCTCCGTGCCGGTCAGGGCCCGCGCGACCGTGCAGTCTTTAGCCCGTTCCGCCAGTTCCTTGAACTGGGCCTGGTCGACACCTGGAACCTCGCCGACGGTACGCAGCTCTATCCTGGTGATGTTGAAGGCGCTGCCGACCTGGGCGAGCGTCACCCGCGCGGTGGTACGCAGGTCCTGCGCGGGATGACCCGCCTCACCCAGCACGTTCGCGAGCGACATGGTGAAGCAGCCGGCTTCGGCCGCCCCGAGTAGCTCCTCGGGATTGGTCGCTCGCTCGTTTTCCTCGATCCGGGCCCTCAGCGAATAGGGTCCGTCGAAGGCGCCACTGCCAAGTGTTATCCGGCCGGCGCCTTCGGATACCGAGCCTTGCCAGCTGGCCTGCGCACTTCGGATGACGCGGAAACTCACAAGGGCTCTCCTGCCGACCGGGATTTGGGCTGATCAAACGATGCGCTGCCTGCGCTGGCTATGGGAAGCACTTTTGAGGTTTGCCTGGCAGTTGTGATTCGATCGCAATGTGGGGATCTCCGGTGCCTACGTAAAGGGAGCAGCCGATGACCGAAATACTCCGACCTGGCCTCGATATAACCGCCGTCCGCGATCGCTTTTCGTCCCTGCAAAACTTTGCCTTCCTTGACGCGCCGGGCGGCTCGCAAGTTCCCGACGAGGTCGGCGAGGCGATCGCGCAGGCGCTGCGCGAGGCCAGCGCGAACATGGGCGCCGGGTACGCCACGAGCCTGCGGGTCAAGGCCATCCTCGAGGAGGCCGAGGGCAAGGCGGCCAGGTTCCTCGGGTGCGAGCCCCACGAGGTGATCTTCGGGCCGAACATGACCTCGCTGAACTTCGCGCTGTCCCGGACCGCGGCCCGCGACTTCCGCCCCGGCGACGAGATCCTGGTCTCGAGCCTGGATCATGACGGCGGCGTCGCGCCGTGGCTGGAAGTCGCGCAGGACGCCGGCCTGGTCGTCCGGCACGTCGAATTGCACGAGGACACGACGTACGACTTCGAGGACCTGGCGAGCAAGCTCGGGCCGCGCACCAAGGTGGTCGCGTTCGCGTGGGCGTCCAACGCGATCGGCACGATTGTGGACGCCCGGCGGGTATGCAAGCTCGCGCACGACGTCGGCGCGCTCGCGTGGATCGACGCCGTCCACTACGCGGCGCACGAGCCGATCGACGTCCGGGACGTCGGCGCCGACGTGCTGATCTGCTCGCCCTACAAATTCTGCGGACCCCACCTCGGCGTCGCGTACGGGCGGGCCGAGGTGATTGAGCGCTGGCGGCCCTACAAGGCGCGCCCGGCGCCCGCCAGCCCGCTGGGGCGCAGGTTCGAGACCGGCACGCAGCCCTACGAGGTGCTCGCCGGGTTCAACGCCGCTATCGATTACCTGACCTCGATCGGGGGCTTCGCGGCGATCGTCCCCTACGAGCGCTCGCTGGGTCAGCGGTTCCTCGACGGCATCTCCGATGCGGTTACCGTGTACGGGCTGCCGGGGATGGAGGGCCGCGTGCCCACGTTCCTGGTCAACGTCGACGGCGCGGAGGCCGAGGACGTGGCGGCGAGCCTGGCGGACGCCCAGATCGGGGTCTGGGCGCACGATTCGTGGTATTCGCTGAACCTGTACAAGCGCCTCGGCTACGCGGGAAAGTCGGTGCGGATCGGGTTCATCCACTACAACACGGCGGGAGAGGTCGACCGGCTCATCGAGGCCCTCGAGGAGGTGCGCCGAGCGTAGCCGGGCTAGGCGTCCGCGCCGTTAAGGATCTCCGCCAGCTTGCTGAAGTTGATGTTGCCGCCCGAGACCACGCAGACGATCCGCCCCGCCCCGGCGCGGCCGCTCAGCGCTCCAGCCAGGGCGAGGGCGCCCGCGCCCTCGGCGATCACCCGGGCGCGCTCGGCGAGCACGCGCACGGCCGCCGCGACCTCGCTGACCGGGATCGCCAGCGCCCCGTCGACCAGCGGCGCGACCAGCGGCCACATGCTGTCAAGGACGCGGCGGCTGCCCGAGCCGTCCACGAACGAAGGGCGGTAGTCGACGTCGGCCGGGTGCCCGGCCGCAAACGCCGCGGACAGCGCGGCGGCGGTATCGGGTTCGGCGGTGAAGATCTTCGTTTCCGGCCGCAGCGCCTTGATCGCGCTGGCGATGCCGACGGTCAGGCCGCCCCCGCCGTAGGGGATGACGACCGCGTCCGGGTCGGGCAGGTCCTCGAGGATCTCCAGCCCGATCGTCCCGTTTCCCGCCATCACCCCGGGGTCTTGGACCGGGTGCACGAACAGCCCCTCGACGCCGTCGAGGAGGCTGGTGACGATCACGTTCCACCAGTCGTCGTAGGGCAGCTTCACCACCCGGCCGCCTAGGCGCTCGATGGCCGTCAGCTTCGCCTGCGGCGCGTGCTCGGGGACGGCGATAGTCGCGGGGAGGCCAAGGGTCCGCGCCGCCCACGCGACTCCCTGGGCCATATTCCCGGCGCTTGCGGTGACCAGTCCCTTTGCCCGCTCGTTCGCCGGCGCGAGCATGACCGCGTTCGTCGCGCCGCGGATCTTGAACGAGTTGACCGGCTGGAGGTTCTCGAGCTTGACGTAGATCTCGGCCGGGGAAGTCTCGACGTGCAGGCGCACCAGCGGCGTGCGTACCGCCGTGCCGGCGATCCGCTCGCGCGCCGCCTCGATCTCGGGCAGCTCGATCACAGTTCCACCTCGGTGCCGATCCCGCGTTCCCTGGCCACCGCGACCGCGAGCTCGGCGGCGGCGAGATCCTCCACGGCGAGGCCGAGCGAGCGGAACAGCGTCAGCTCGGCGGCGTCGAGGCGCCCCGGCGCGATTCCCGCCAGCACCTCGCCGAGCTCGCCGCGGACGTGCTCCTCCCCCGCGATCAGGCCCTCGCTGATCGCACGTGCGAATTCGGCCGCCTCGTTGCGAAGGGACTCGCGGCTGTCGCAGAACAGCGCGCTGGCCGCGACGGTGGCGGTGTCGAGCTCGCGCGCGAGCGGGGTACTGGCGCCGACCGCGTTGACGTGGGCGCCGGGCTTGAGCCAGGCGCGCCGGAGCACCGGCTCCCGCGCGCTGGTCACCGTCACGACCACGTCGGCGCCGCTGACCGCTTCCTCGGCGCTGGCGGCCACGCACAGCTCCGCGCGCGCGACGCGGACCTGCTCGACCAGTGCCTGCGCGTGCGCCGTGGTGGGCGCGTAGACGCGCACGTCCTTGAATTCACGCACGTGCGCGAGGGCCCGCAGGTGGGCCCGCGCCTGCGTCCCGGCCCCGAGGACCGCGAGCGTCCGGGCGTCGCAGCGCGCCAGCAGGCCGGTCGCGACCGCAGTGACCGCGGCGGTGCGGACTGCGGTGATCGCGGAGGCGTCCAGGATCGCGGTCGGCACGCCGGTCTCGCCGTCGAACAGCGTGACCAGGCCCTGGTGCGCGTCGAGGCCGCGCGCTGGGTTGCCGGGCATCACGGCGACCGCCTTGAGCGCGAACGCCGCTGCCCCGTCCGGCTGCGCCCCGCGCCAGGCGGGCATCAGCCCGAGGAACCCGGCCGCGCCGGGCGGCATCATCACCGAACGCAGCGGCATGTGCGTCCCGCCCCTGGCGTGCTCGGCCAGGACCGCCCCCATCGCGCGGGTGCACGCCTCGAGCGGGAGCGCGGCGAGAACCTCGCGATGGCCGAGGATGAGCACGCGCATCAGGCCACCGCGCTCTCGACCGCCACCCGTTCCTCCGCGGTGAGTGGATGCATCAGCGCCTCCCTAACCGGCGCCAGGTGCTCCGGGCGGCCGGGACCGATCACGATCTGCGTCACCCGCTCGTCGGCGAGCAGCCAGGCCAGGGCCAGCCCGGCCATCGAGACGCCACGACCGGACGCCATCAGCTTCAGCCGGGTCAGCGTATCGAAGGTCCGGTCCGTGACCAGCCCGCGGTACGGCTCGGGCCGCTGGGTCATCCGCGAACCGGCCGGGAACGGCTCGTCGCGGCGGTACTTGCCGGTGAGCCAGCCGCCGGCGAGCGGGCCGAACGCCAGGTAGCTCACCCGCTGGTCCGCGCACAGCGCCAGGAGTTCCTGCTCACCGGTGTGCGTCAGCAGCGAATAGCTGTTCTGGACGGCCTCCGGCGCACCTGCCGCCAGCGCGGCGGCCAGCTGGGGAACGCTGAAGTTGCTGACGCCGTAGGCCCCGATCACGCCCTGCGCCTGGGCCTGCGCCATGGCGCCGAACGATTCCTCCAGCGGCACGTCGGGGTCAAACTCGTGGGTGAGGTAGAGGTCGACGCGATCGACGCCTAGCCGGTCCAGGCTCGTGCCCAGCTGACGGGCGATCCGCTCGGGCTCCAGGCCGCGATCCGCCCCGGCCTCCATCGGGTTATACGTCTTGGTCGTCAGCTGGGGCCGGACCCCGCGGGCTCGGATCCAGCCGCCGATCCACTGCTCACTGCGCCCGCCACCGTACGCGTCGGCCGTATCGAAGTGGGTGATGCCGGACTCCCAGGCCGCGTCCATCAGCTCGACCGCCTGGTCCTGGCTCAGCCCCTGCCCGAAGAACGCCGGCGCCGAGCCGATCCCGCCGAAGTTACCGCAGCCCAGGGCGATCCGGGAGATCGTCAGGGCCGAACGGCCGAGCGGTCGCGCGTACACCCGAGAACTCTATCGGCGTGCCGGCGTCAGGCCGCCCCGTCTTCGGCCCGCTGGGGCTCGGCGGGTCGGCGGCGGCGACGGCGGCCGTTACCGCGCCCGCCGGGCGACTGGGCGGTGGTGGCAGGCTCCGCCGGCACCGGGTCGAGGGATCCGTTCCCGCGCGGCTCGTCCGAGGGTGGTCCGTCCGCGGCCTCGGCCGACGGGGCGTCGGCGGGGCGGGAGCGGGCGGCTATCGCGGCCGGGCTGGCCGGGGCGGAGCTCGTCCTCGAGCCGTTGCCCGCGCCGCCATTGCCCTGGCCCGAACTGCCCTGGCCCGAACCGCCCTGGCCCGAACCGCCCTGGCCGCCGTTGCCCGCGCCGCGGTGCACGTGGTGCGCGGCGGTCGAGTCCGCGTCGGGGTCGTAGGTGATGATCACGCCGCGGCCGTTGCAGCACTCGCAGGGCACCGAGAAGGCCTCGAGCAGGCCCGCGCCGACCCGCTTCCTGGTCATCTGGACCAGGCCCAGCGACGTCACCTCGGCGACCTGGTGCTTGGTCCGGTCCCGGGCCAGGCATTCGAGCAGCCTGCGCAGCACGAGTTCCCTGTTGCTCTCGAGCACCATGTCGATGAAGTCGATGACGACGATGCCGCCGACGTCGCGCAGCCGCAGCTGGCGGACGATCTCCTCCGCGGCCTCCAGGTTGTTCCTGGTGACGGTCTCCTCCAGGTTCCCGCCCTGCCCGGTGAACTTCCCGGTGTTGACGTCGATGACCGTCATCGCCTCGGTCTTGTCGATGACCAGCGATCCGCCGCTCGGCAGCCACACCTTGCGGTCCAGGGCCTTGGCCAGCTGCTCGTCGATGCGGTAGGCGGCGAACACGTCCCGGTCGCCCGGCCAGCGGTTAAGCCGCTCGGCCAGGTGCGGGGCAACGTACTTGACGTACTCGTCGACGGTGTCCCACGCCTCGTCGCCGGACACGACCAGGCTGTTGAAGTCCTCGTTGAACACGTCCCTGATCACCCGGATGGTCAGGTCGGGCTCGTTGTACAGCAGCGCGGGCGCGCTGGCCGTCTTGGACTTCTTCTCGATCGCCTCCCACTGGGCGGCGAGCCTGGACACGTCGCGGGACAGTTCGTCCTCGGCCGCTCCCTCCGCGGCGGTCCGGACGATCACACCGGCGTTCTCCGGCATGACCTGCTTGAGGATCTGCTTGAGGCGGTTCCGCTCGACGTCGGGCAGCTTGCGGCTGATGCCGGTCATCGACGCGCCGGGCACGTAGACCAGGTAGCGCCCCGGCAGGCTGATCTGGCTGGTCAGCCGGGCGCCCTTGTGCCCGACCGGATCCTTGGTGACCTGGACGATCACCGACTGGCCCGCCTTCAGCGCCGACTCGATCCGCTTGGACTGGCCCTCGAGCCCGCTGAGGTCGAAGTTGACCTCTCCCGCGTAGAGCACCGCGTTGCGGCCCTTGCCGATGTCGACGAAGGCGGCCTCCATCGACGGCAGGACGTTCTGCACTTTGCCCAGGTAGACGTTGCCGACGTAGGACTGGTGGCTCGACCGGTTCACGTAGTGCTCGACGAGCACCCCGTCCTCGAGCACGGCGATCTGGGTCCGGTCCTTGCGCTGCCGGACAACCATGGTCCGCTCGACCGACTCGCGGCGGGCGAGGAACTCCGACTCGGTGATGATCGGCGGGCGGCGGCGCCCGGTGTCCCGGCTCTCGCGACGTCGCTGCTTCTTGGCCTCGAGCCTGGTCGATCCCTTCACCGCGCGGACGTCGTCAGCGCTGACGGGGCCGTTCGGCTCGCGGACGTGCACCACGGTGTCGGGCGGGTCGTCGGAGGCGATCGACTCGGAGGCCAGGCCTTCGGCCGAGCCGCGGCGGCGCTTGCGCCTGCGCCTGCGCGCCGTGCCCGCTTCCCCGTCGCGCCGGTCCGCGGAGTCAGCCTCATCGCCCTCCGCCGGGGACGCGTCCGCGGCTGCGCCCGGCGATCCGGGGGCCTGCTGGCCGCCCGTGGCATCGGTCTTGGCGTCACCGTCCTTGGCCGCGCTGGCCCTGCGGCTGCGGGAGCGAGAGGCAGGGCGCTTGACCTCGGGCTGATCCTGAGCGCCCTCGGGCTCCTGGGCTCCCTGGGCTCCCTGAGCGGCGTCGTCGGCCTCGGCCGCGCCGTCCTGGTCGCCGGGCCTGGTGCGGGTCCGGCTCGGCCTGCGCCGCCGGCGGCGGCCAGCGCCGTCCTCATCGTCCGCGGGGCCTGCGGGGCCTGCGGGGCCGGCGGGGCCGGCGGCCTCGGCGGAGATCCGCGGCTCCCCCGCGCCGTCCGCGCGACCAGGCGGTCCGGCCGGTCTTGAGGCCGCCGGCGGCGGGCTGGCCTGGGCCGGTTCCGGCCACGCCATGGGGGGCGGCTGGAACACCACCTGCGGCGGCTGGAACACAGCCGCAGGCACGCTGGGCGGACCGGCGTTCAGCTCGCCGGCGCCACGGCCGCCCGTCGCGTGGTCATGAAATTCTCTGTCGTTCGGCTCGCTCTCGAGCATCCGGGCAATCTCCAGTCAGGCTCCCGGGCGCGCGGGTCCGCGGCGATCCGCCTGGTGGCGGCGCACCGCGGCGGGCCCGTACACCGCGCGGGAGCACATAGTCAACGTAGGCGCAGGCGGAGCCGCGACGGCGGCCCAGGCACCCGGCCTTCATCTTTGTCTTTACGAGGTTCGACGGGGCGGCTCCCCTGCAGCACGGCAGTGCCGTCATGACGCGCTCCGCTGGGTCAGCAGGGCCAGGGGGCCCTGAGCCAGCCGGGTGGTCACGGGCGGCGCGGACGGCACGAGGTCGTAGCGCTGGCGCAACGCGGTCAGCACGTCCTCGGGCCGCACAGCGGGAACCGTATGCAGAACAACCATTCGAAGAATGGCACAATCTTCGAGACCTGTCACAACGACACGCTGGGCGAGTACGTCCATCTCGACCACGGCCGCGCGGGCGTCCAGGGACCGGACGCCCTTGTCTGTGCGGCGCTCCACCAGCGCCTCCCCGAGCGTGAGAAACCCGGCCACGGCACGCGCCGCCGCCGATGGCTCCACGCCCGGAAGTTCAACTCGCCACGTGCTGGCTGTGCTGGTCCGGGGGGGCGACCCCCCTGGACCCCCGGATCCTGGCGGGGAACCTTCCCCCCCAGACCCCCTCGGGGACCCCTCTGGGCCACCCCAGAGGGGTCCGCCCTTGGGGTCAGCTTCCGTGACGTCGATCACATCTATCCCATCAGGCAACGCCGCGCTCAGCCGCTGACCGACCTGCGTCGCGGCCTGGCGGGAAGTCAGTGCGAGGCTCAGGTATTCCGCCTCACTCGCCACCCCCGTCGGGACGCCGCCCGTGTAGGAAATCTTCGGGTGCGGGGTGTAACCGGCCGAATAGGCGATCGGCAACCCTGCCCGGCGCACTCCCCGCTCGAAGACGCGAGCCACGTCCAATTGGCTGGCAAAACGCATCTTTCCGCGCTTAGCATACCGGACCACCAGGTGCTGCACCGCAGGCGGCTGGGCCGGCCTGGAGCCCGAGGGCCCCCTTGGGTCCGGCTCGGCCACGTTACCTCCTGCCTACTACGGGAAGCAGTCGCCTCCCGTCGAGGCGCTCCCCGGTCGGCCCCACCTGGATCTCGGTACCCATCGCGGAGCAAACCCCGCATTCATAACACGGAGTCCAGCGGCAATCTTCCACCTCGGCCGCCCCCCCGGGGGCGATGGAGTCCTGCCAGTCCTGCCAGAGCCAGTCGCGGTCAAGGCCCGCGTCCAGGTGATCCCAGGGAAGCACCTCAGCGTAATCACGTTCGCGCGTAGTGTACCATTCAACATCTACCGGGTCATTGGCCAGGGCCGACTCGGCGCAGCGTGTCCACCGCTCGTACGAGAAGTGCTCACTCCACCCGTCGAACCGCGCGCCGTCGCGCCACGCGGCCAGGATCACGCGGCTCACCCGGCGGTCACCGCGCGACAGCAGTCCCTCGATGATGCCCGGCTGCCCGTCGTGATACCGGAACCCGATCGACTTGCCGTACGCGCGGTCGGCCCGCAGCGCGCCGCCGAGCGCGCGCAGGCGCGCGTCGACCACCTCGGGCGCGCACTGCGCGGCCCACTGGAACGGCGTATGCGGCTTGGGCACGAAGGCGCCGATCGACACGGTGCACCTGATGTCCCGCCGCCCGCTCGCCTCCCGCCCCGCGGCGATGACCCGGCGCGCCAGCGCCGCGATCGCGAGCACGTCGTCGTCGGTCTCGGTCGGCAGCCCGCACATGAAGTACAGCTTGACCTGCCGCCACCCGCTTGAGTACGCGGTGCTCACCGTGCGGATCAGGTCCTCCTCGGTGACCATCTTGTTGATCACCCGGCGCATCCGCTCGGACCCCCCCTCGGGCGCGAAGGTCAGGCCGGACCTGCGGCCGTTCCTGGAAAGCTCGTTGGCCAGCGTCACGTTGAACGCGTCAACCCGGGTCGACGGGAGGGACAGCCCGACGTTGGTCCCCTCGTAGCAGTCGGCCAGGTCGACCGCGATCTCGTTGATCTCGCTGTGGTCCGCGCTGGACAGCGAGAGCAGCCCGACTTCGTCGAACCCGGAGGCCGCCAAGCCGCCCGCGACCATCTCACCGATCGTGGTGATCGACCGCTCGCGCACCGGCCTGGTGATCATCCCGGCCTGGCAGAACCGGCAGCCGCGCGTGCAGCCGCGGAAGATCTCCACGCTGTACCGCTCGTGCACGGTCTCCGCCACCGGGACGATGGGCGCGCGCGGGTACGGCCACGCGTCGAGGTCCATCACCGTGTGTTTCGAAACTGTTGACGGAACACCTTGACGATTCGGTGTTACGTTCGATATCCTACCGTCTGGGTGATACGATACGTCGTAGAAGCGGGGCACGTAGGCGATCGTGGCGAGCCGGAGCAGCAGGCCGTCCCTGCCGCCGGGCTGCCCGGCTCGCTTCCAGTCGCGGATCAGGTCCGTGATTGTGAGCACGGCCTGCTCGCCGTCGCCCAGCACTACGGCGTCAAGGAACTCGGCGACCGGTTCGGGGTTGAAGGCCGCGTGGCCGCCGGCGATGACCAGGGGGTGAGCCACTGTCCGTTCGGCAGAAATAAGGGGAATGCCCGCCAGGTCGAGCACGGTCAGCAGGTTCGTGTAGGCCATCTCGGTGGCGAAGCTGACGCCGAGCGCGTCGAAGGCGCAGACCGGGCGGTGCGTGTCCACCGTGAACTGGGGCACCTGGTGCTCGCGCATGAGCGCCTCGAGGTCGGGGAACACGGCGTAGGTGCGTTCGGCCAGCACGCCCGGGCGCTCGTTCAGCACCTCGTACAGGATCTGGACGCCCTGGTTGGGCAGGCCGACCTCGTAGGCGTCGGGGTAGCACAGCGCCCACCGGACTTCGGCGCTGTCCCAGTCCTTGGTGACCGAACCGACCTCGCCGCCCACGTACTGGACCGGCTTGCGCACGCGCGGCAGCAGCGGCTCAAGCGCCGGGTAAACCGATTCGGCAGGCATCGAATCAGACTATCCGAACGGGCGGTGGTATCTCGGTCACGAACGGCTGGCGCTCCCACGCCGTACGCAGGTCGGGCCCTTGGGCGGTCAGGGACGTGCCCGTGAGCTACGCCTTCACCATAAAGGTGAGATCCGGAATCGACGGACCAGAGGTGACATGGATCGTGATCATGGCGGAGGCGGGCGGGTCCGCCACGCTGAAGGTGGTCGTGCTCTGGTTGGCCGGAGTGGCCGTGCCGTCGATGGTCAACGACGCGCCCGAAGTGACCGGGAGGTCGGCCGGGTCGCTGCTCGTGACCGACATCGTGATCTCGGTGGTGATCGTGGCCGCGTTGCCGTACTGGTCGAGCGCTTGCACGTCCGCCACCAGGGGGCCGTTGCTCAGGTCGAAGGTCCCCGCGGTGCACGAGTGGGTACTGCCGTTCAGGGTGCAGTTCGCCAGCTTCAGCGAGGCGGGCGCCGCACCGCTGACGGTGGTGGTGGCGGACCCGGTCAGGGATGAGGTGTCGGTGGCGGTGAGGGTCTGCGAGCCGGAGTCACTGAACGTGACGCTCAGCGCGGTCGTGCTCACGCCATCGGCGAAGCTGACCGTCCCGCTGGGCAGGGTCGGCGCGGTCGCGTTCGGGCTGTTCTGCGGGCCTGACCAGGTGATCGACTGGCTGCTGGCGTTGTCGGTGGTGACCGTGTTGCCGTCGGCATCCTCCGCCGTCAGAGTCACCCCTGTCACCGGCGTACCGGCCGTCGCGGTCGAGGCCAGTCCCACCGCGTACTGCGCCAGCGTCCCCGCGCTCACGGTGGTCGTGGCCGACCCGGTGCGAGACGATCCGTCGGTGGCGGTGAGGGCTTGCGACCCCGCGTCCGCGAAGGTGACGCTCAGCGAGGTGGTGTTCACGCCATCGGCGAAGCTCACCGCCTTGCCGGGCAGGGTGGGCTTGGTCCCGTTCGGGCTGTTCGCCGGGCCGGTCCAGCTGACCGTCGGGCTGCCGTCGTAGCTGGTAACCGTATTGCCGTCGGAATCCTCGGCCGTCATCGTCACGGTGACCGGCGTACCGGCCGTCGCGGTTGAGGCCACCGCCAATCCGTACCGCGCGAACGTCCCCGCGGTGATGTTGAAGGAGTTCGCGTTGGCCGGGGCGGTGAGCGACGTGTCGGTCGCGCTCGACGCGGTCAGCTCGTACCCGGTGCCAGCCATGGTGATGGCGCAGCCGGTAAAGCTGGCCACGCCCGAGGAAACCGTCGCGGTCAGGCCCCCGGCGCAGCTCAGGGTCCCGCTGCCCGGATTGTCACCGCCGGCGATGGCCAGGGTTACCGTGTCGGTGTTGTCGTTGGCGGCGACGTTCCCGTCGGCGTCCTCGATCGCCACCTGGACGGGGAAGCTTCCCGTGCCAGCGGCCTGGATGTTCTTGCCCGAGTCGGGCTGACCGGTGAACGCGAGGCTGGTCAGGGAGCTGGTCGCCGCGGTGAAGGAACTGCTCGGCGCGCTCGCCCAGTTATCGAGATCCGCCTCGACCTGGTAGCTGTAGGTGGTATCCGCGGTCAGCTCGCTGTCGGTGTCGGTGCAGCTCGTCGCGCTGATCGTGCCGCTGCAGGTCCCGTTGCTTATGGCCGTAAAGTTGGTGCACGCTGAACCGGTGCAGCGCAGGACGGTGTAGCCGGTCGGCGCGTAACCGGTGGGAGCGGTCCACTTGATCGGTACCGAGCTGGGCGTAGCGGTGCCCTTCGGCTTACCCGCGGTGGGCGCGGCCAGGGTGGCCGCCACGGCCTCGGCGGGGTTGGAGCTGTCGGTGGTCGCCCAGTAGGCGACCGCCACCCCGGCCAGGATGAACAACAGGCCCGCGGCCGCTCCGATCCCGACCGCCAGCAGGCCGAGCCGCTGGGACGCGGGGCGGCGACCTGGGCGGCCGAGGGGGGCTGGAGGGCGCCGCGGGCGGTGAGCCGGAGCGTGCCGGGTCACGACTGCTGCACCGTGATCGTCACCGGGATGGAGAAGGTCGCTCCCTGGCAGCCGGGGGAGGACGCCGCGCTCATGGAGGCCGCGCCGGGCAGGTTGATCTCCGTGGTGCTGTCGGCCGGGATGTCGGTGCTCAGGCCGGTCTGGTCGGTGAAGGTGACCCCCGTGGTCGTGCAGCCGGGATGGCCGCTATCGGCGGTAATCGTCCCCGCGCCGGCCACGCTGACCAGGGTGGCGTCGAAGGCGTTGGGGTTGGTCACCTCGAGGGTCACGTCACCTGAGCCGCCGGGCAGCAGCGGGGTGCTGGGGCTGACCGTGGCGGAGGCGATCGTCACGGTCTGCATGATCCCGACGCTGGCCGACCCGGTGCCCGTGCCGGAGCTGGTGAAGTACGCGTAGGCGGCGCCCGAGGCCAGGCCGACCGCGACGCAGACAGCCGGCGCGATGAGCAGCAGCGGGCGGCTGATCATCGGCCGGCCTCGATCCCCGAGTAGGTCAGGGTGAGCTTCGCGCCCTGACAGGCGTCCTGGTTGGCGTTGGTCTCGATCATCTCGATGACCGGCCAGTCATCTTGGGGCACGCTCAGCGCGGACAAGGACACCAGGGTGAGCTGGCGGGCCCGGATGGTGACGGTGCGGGCCAGGCCCTGGGTCACGGCGAAGTTCGACGACGCACAACCGGGAGCGCGGCTCGTGATCGTGATGTTCCGCGCCGAGATGCCCCCTGCGGGGATGGTGATCGGCCAGAGGCCGGGGTTGGTGAAGGTGAGGTCAAGCCGCTGGCTGGTGCCGGGGTACAGCGGTGTGGCGAGGTTCCCGCCGACGGTGAAGTGCGGCACTACGGGGGGGATCGCCAAGCAGGGCCTGGTGACCGGTCCCGGTGGCCAGGCCCGGCCGGTGGCGTAGGAGGGGATGCAGATCGGGCGCCAGGGACTGGTTACCGGGTCGGGTCTGGCGGGCCTCAAGGTGATCACCGGGGCGGGGTGGCGAGCGGCCGCCAGGGAGCTGGCCACGAAAAAGCCGGAGGCGAAGACCGCGGCGGGGACGACGGCCAGTACGCCGACAACGCGCGCGCGCCGGGCCGGCGTCATGGCCGGGAACCTGATCATGTCGTCTGCTCCCTAGAACCTGATCCTGGCGGTAAGCCCGCCGCACGGGCGATCACCTGGAGGCCACGACCGGACCAGGCAGCCGTAAACCCGAGCCTGACGCCAGCGTCCTGGCCCGCTTCCTGATCAGCTGACGGAGAGGGTCACGTTCGGGGTTGCGCCCTCGCAGCCGTCCTGGTCCACCGAGTCAGACTTCATCGTGACCTTGACCGTGACCTGGACCGTGCCGCCGGGACTGACGTCCGTGTTGATGCGGGGATCGTTGGTCACCGTGGCGGTGAACCAGCCCGCCGTGCAGCTAGACACCGGCGTTGGGGATGGGCTGGCCTCTTCCTCGATATCGCCGGATTCGTCCTCGTCCACCGCGGCCGTGGCGGTGGAGAACTGCTCGTCGCCGTCACCGTCGTTCTGGACGTCGAAGACGATCTGGTCGTTCCCTGAGCCGGGGTATATGGGGCCGATTGTGGAGTCACCGGTGTCCACGGTCACGCTCCAGTCGGTCATGCCGGGGGAGCCAACGCTCGCCGCGCCGGTGCCCGACCCGGACGAGGTGAAATAGGCGTAGGCCGCGCGGCCGCCGGCCAGCACCAAGACCGCGGTGATGGCGACGACGGCGATCCACCACCTGGTGGCGAATAGCTTCCTCACTTGCTCTCCTTCGAGTTGTCCTGAACCACCGACCGGAGCGTCACGCCCTTGCGCACATGGTGGTCCTAAACACCATTTGCGAGCAGCACGCATCGGTTTATAATCACTCGGCTGAGTTCTAACAGATCCTGCTTTCCAGGCTGGGCGGGTGCCTGACGCCCGGCTATAGCGAACCGCTCAGGTCCGGCATAACCGCACGTCGGTTAGGCAAGCGGGCATATGCAAATGCACCGGCGGAAAAGCGGCTCCGGTCCCATGTCAGCATGACGGAATGTTACTGCGAACTCGCGCGTGGTACTGGCGTTGTTTCGGAACATGTTCATAACGCCGTGTTGCCCACGGAATCCCGCTGCCTATGGGCAGATAATTCCGGCACCAAGGCCGCACACACTTTATACGGCGGACAATAGGAGCGAAACCAGCAGGGGCGCTCAGTCGAAGACGCGGTGGCGGCGGCGGACGGACTGGAGCATGCCGATCGCGATCATGTCGGCGAATACGGCCGAGCCGCCGTAGGAGATGAACGGCAGCGGCAGGCCGGTGATCGGCATGATGCCGATGGTCATGCCGATGTTGACGAAGGACTGCCACGCGAACCAGATCGCGACGCCGGAGGCGATGAGCATGCCGAACAGGTCATCGGCCCGGACGGCGATCCGCAGCGCCCGGGCGATCACGATGCCGAGCAGCACGACGATCACGATGCACCCGACGAAGCCGAGTTCCTCGCCGGCCACGGTGAAGATGAAGTCCGTGTCCTGGGACGGGACGAAGTTGCCCGCCACGATCTGGCCGTGGAACAGGCCGGTGCCGAGGAGCCCGCCCGAGCCGACGGCGATCTTGGCCTGGGCCGCGTTGTAGCCGGCGCCGGCCAGGTTGGCGGCCGGGTGCAGGAAGGAGGTGAACCTGGTCAGCTGGTAGGACTTCAGCACGTGCAGGTGGGCGGCCAGATAGATCCCGCCGGCCACGATCACGGCCAGGGCCGCCAGCACGCGCAGCCGCGTCCCCGACAGGACGATCATGGCGGCGGTCACGACGACGAGCACCAGGGCCACGCCCAGGGCAGGCTCGATCACCACCAGGAGGATCAGCGGCGCGGCGCAGGCCAGCGCGATCAGGACGGAGCGGATACCCGGAGTGTCGACCCGGGTCCGGCTGAAGACCGTGGCGATGATCAGGACGAGGGCGACCTTCGCGAACTCCGACGGCTCGACCTGAAAGCCGCCGGGCAGGTCGAACCAGGCCCGGGCGCCGTTGATGTCCACGCCGCCCACGCGCACGGCCGCCAGGGCGAGGAGCGTCGCGCCATAGGCCCACGGCGTCAGCGACCGCAGCTGCCTGGCGTCGATGTAGCTCACCCCGACCATCAGGAACAGGCCGATCACCACGTTCAGCAGCTGCTTCTTCAGGTACGTGCGCGGGTCATCGCCCGCCGCGATCAGGCTCGGCTGGGTGGCCGACCAGACCAGCAGAATGCCGAGCCCGCTCAGCCCGCCCACCACTACGACGAGGATCCAGTCCATCTGCCGCAGCACGGAGTTCCTGGCGAACGCGCGGGACAGCAGGGACCGCGGGCGCTGAGAGAAGGCCCCGATCCGCGGCGCGCTGTACCCCCGTACGGTGCGTACCGAGTAGCTCGGGCTGGTCCGGCCCAGCATCATGACCCCCTGCGGTATCCGGCCGGCGCGACGATCGCCCCGCTGGACGTGATCTGCGGCAGCGACGACGGCAGCTGACCGCCGGGCAGCGCCGCCTTATGCCCCTCAAGGCCGTAGATATCGTCCCAGATCTGCCGCACCGCGGGCGCGGCCACGTCGGCGCCGTAGCCGGAGTCAGGGACCATGACGACGACGACGTACTTCGGGTTATTGCAGGGGGCGAACGAGGCGAACACGGAGGTCGCGTTCTTGCCGAAGAGCTGGGCGGTACCGGTCTTGCCCGCCACGCAGACCTTGTTCAGCGGGAATCCGCTGAAGGCCGCCGCGGCGGTGCCCTGCGTGACCACGCCCTGCAGCGCGTTGCGGATGTAGGCCAGCGTGTAGGAGGAAACGGGCAGGTGACGGATGACCGGCGGGTTGATCTGCTGGACCACCTGGCCCGTGGTCGGCGAGATCAGGGCCTCGCCGATCCGCGGGCTGTACAGGGTGCCGCCGTTGGCCAGCGCCGCGTAGGCGTTGGCCAGCTGGAGCGGGGTGACGGTCACGTAACCCTGGCCGATGGCCGCGATGGCCGCCTGGCCGGGCTCCCACACGTTGCCGTAGTAGCAGTCCTGGTACTCGATCTGCTGGACGTAGGTGCCGTTCGCCTTCCCGTACTTGCACCAGTTCTCGCCGGTGTGCGCGTTGTCCTTCCAGAGGTAGTACAGCCACTCCCTGGTGGGGATGGTAC
>DATJQX010000139.1:0-2048 GCA_035505275.1 Streptosporangiaceae bacterium
TCTCTTCACCGTCCGTGCCGGGCACAGGCGGCGGCCAGCCGCTGGTAGAACCAGACGGTCTCGTATCCGTCGGTCCCCCGCGCGGTGGGCAGCCGCACGGCCAAGTCGACGTAGTCGGTGCCAGCTATGCGCAGGTCCGGCCAGCGTGATCCGGTGAACTGAGCGCGGACCTGCCGGTAGTCGGCAGTGGTGACGTGGCGTGCAGTCAGCGGGTACGCGCAGGCGGCGAGGCCGCTATCTGGCGGGGCGCCCGGGTGGGCGCTGGCGAACGCGGGCGGGGCGCTGAAGGCCGCCAAGGCGGCGGCCAGGCCAGGCAGCGCGGCAGCGAGACGGCGGATGCGGGTGCGGCGGAGAGGGTTCATCACGGCCTCTTTTCGAAGAGGGTGGTGAGGATGTGCGCAGACCGCCGCGAGGCGTTGTTGGACTTCCTGCTGGAGGCGGTCGCGGACGAGGGCACTGCGCTGTTTCCCGCAAACGTCCTCGCGGGCCTGCGCAGGATGATCCGGTGCGACGCTGTCTCCTACATGGAGTGGAGTCCTCAGGAGCTGCTGCCGGTGGGGCAGGTTCACTGAGGCAGACCGCCTCACCCTCGAGCGTCTTGTCCCCCATCTAGGACAGCTGCGGCGCAACGCTCTCGCGCGAAGGAGCTATCCAGCGCTCATGGATTCCACCGCGGCTGCCCGGATGCGGCTACTGCACCTCACGCCACGCGAACGGGTCGTCCTCGCCAGGGCTGCCGCGGGTGAGACGAACATGGTGATCGCGCAGGCGCTGTTCGTCAGCCCCGGGACAGTCCGCAAGCATCTTGAACACGTCTACGACAAACTCGAAGTCCGCACTCGCACAGAAGCGGCCGCGATCTACACCCAAGAACGAGTGGTCACGGAGGGTTCGGGCTTGGACCGCTAGAAATGAGGCCCGCGGCGTAGCGGAGCTCGCCGTCGACGATCGTGGCGACGACCTCGAGACCGCCGATGCGGTCCGGGCTGACGGCGGTGGGGTCTTCGGACAGCACCGTGAGGTCGGCCAGCTTCCCAGGCTCGATCGAGCCCTTCACGTGCTCCTGCTTGCTCGCGTAGGCCGAGCCGTAGGTGTAGGCGCGCAGCGCCTCGGCGGCGGTGACCGCCTCCGCCTGGTTGAACGGGGCGCCCGAGGCGGTCCGCCGGTTCACCATGTCGTGGATGCCAAGCAGCGGGGCGCCCTCGGCGACCGGGCGGTCTGAGCTGCCGGAGATCACGATCCCCGCGTCGAGGAGGCTGCGCTGCCGGTACAGCCAGGAGACGCGGTCCGGGCCGACGGACGCCATCATCCCGTCGCCCAGCTCGGTGGCGAAGCGTCCTTGTCCCACAGCCAGCACGTGACGTTCGGACAAAGTGTGGACCTGATCCGGACGCGAGGCGGCGAAGTGCTCGATCCTGTGCCGGGCACCCTGCCTCGGATACCTGTCCGCGGCCATCGCGAAGGCGTCCAGGGCCACGTCGATGGCGCGGTCGCCGATCGCGTGCGCGGCGACCCGCCAGCCGGCCCGGTGCGCGGCCACGATCACCGCGGTCAGCTCGGCGGCGTCGGCCTGCAGGTAGCCGCTGTTGCCCGGGTCTCCGTCGTAGGGCTCGGACATCGCGGCGGTGCGGCCGACCAGGGAGCCGTCAGTGAAGATCTTCATCGGGCCGAGGCGCAGCCAGTCGTCGCCGAACCCGGTGCGGATGCCCAGGTCGAGGCCGATCTCCATGCCGTCATCCGGGTGGGCGCCGAGCTTGTGCAGCACGTCGGCGGCCACCATTAGCTCGACGCGGACGGGCAGGCTGCCCTCGTCGCGGGCCGCCTGGTAGGCGGCGAGCTCGACGGGGCTCTGGCCGACCCAGCCGCCGCCGATGCCGGCCTCGGTGACGCTCGTGATGCCCTCGGTCAGGTACCGCTCCCCCGCCCTGGCCACCGCGTCGGTGAGCATGCTCAGCGGGGCCGGGCGGGTCAGGCCGATCACGAGTTCCTGGGCGCGTTCCTCCAGCAGGCCGGTGGGGCGGCCCGCGGCGTCGGCCGTCACGCGGCCG
>DATJQX010000140.1:0-56525 GCA_035505275.1 Streptosporangiaceae bacterium
CGCAGCAGCTGCCCCTCCACGTTGACGCCGTGCTGGGCGAGTACCCCGTTGATCGAGGCCAGCACGCCGGGCACGTTCTGGTGCAGGTGCGCCAGCCGGTGCGTGCCGCTGGTCACGCCCAGCGCGATCTCGGGCAGGTTGACGCTGAGCGAGGTGGCGCCGGAGGCCAGGTAGTCGGCCAGCTTCCCGGCGACGAACTCGCCGATGTCCTGCTGCGCCTCCTCGGTCGAGCCGCCGATGTGCGGGGTGAGGATGACGTTCGGCAGCCCGCGCAGCTCGGAGGCGAACTCGTCGCCCCGGGCCTTCGGCTCGTCCGGGAACACGTCGATGGCCGCCCCGGCGATGTGACCGGACTGGATGTGGCGCCGCAGCGCGGCGTGGTCCACCACGAACCCGCGGGACAGGTTGAGGAACAGCGAGCGCGGCCGCATCGCGGCGAACTCGGCGTCGCCGAAGAAGCCCCGGTTGCCGTCCCGCCCGTCCACGTGCAGGGTGACGGTCTCCACCGACTCCAACAGCTCAGCCAGCGTCGAGCAGCGCCGCGCGTTGCCGATGGCCAGCTTGTCGGCGATGTCGTAGAAGTACACCGACATGCCCATGCTCTCGGCCAGCACGGACAGCTGCGTGCCGATGTTGCCGTAGCCGACGATGCCGAGCTTGCGGCCGCGGACCTCATGGCTGCCGGTGGCCGATTTGTCCCAGGTGCCCCCGTGCATCTGCGCGTTCTTCTCCGGCAGCCGGCGCGCCATCGCGATGATCTCGGCGAGCGCGAGCTCGACGACACTGCGCGTGTTGGAGAACGGCGCGTTGAACACGGCGACCCCGTGCCTGCTGGCGGCGGCCAGGTCGATCTGGTTGACGCCGATGCAGAACGCGCCGATCGCGACCAGATCCGGCGCGGCGTCCAGGACGCGCTCGGTGACGTGGGTGCCCGACCTGATGCCGAGCAGGCTCATCCCGGGCAGGGCGTCGATCAGCTCATCCTCGCCGAGGGCCCGCGGTAGCGTCCGTACCTCGTAGGCTTCCTTGGCCAGCCGCGCCGACGCGTCGGGATGGATGTTCTCGGCCAGCAGCACCCTGATGGTCTCCACTCGTTCTTTTATACCGAACGAGCGGTGGTGGCTGCCTCGGGCCTGGTACCCGGGTCCGGGGCGCCGAGGTCCAGGCCGCGGAGCTTGGTGCGGACCTCGTCGGCGAGCGGGTGCGGCAGGGTGTCGAGGATCGCCGCGGCCGCGCGGTAGGCCTCACGCGCGGCGTCAAGGTCACCCTCCTCCGCCAGGACGTCGCCGAGCCCGTCCAGCGAGTGGCCCTGGCCGTAGGGGGCGGCTATCTCGCGGTAGGCGTCGAGGGCTTGCCGGTAGTAGGCCTTGGCCTGGGCGAGATCACCCCGTTGCCGGTAGACGAAGCCCAGGCTGTCCATGGTGTCGGCGGTGCCGCCGCGGTTGCCCGACTCCCGGTGCAGGCCAAGCGACCGCTGGCAGTGGGCCAGCGCCTGGTCGTTCTGGCCCAGGTGGGCGTAGAGCCAGCCAACCATGTTCTCCAGGCCGGCCTGCGTCCACCAGTGCCCGGCGGCCTTGAGCATCCGCAGCGCGTCGAGCGCGACGGCGAGCGCCTCCTGGTGGCGTCCCTGGTGCTCCAGCATGTTGGACAGGCCGTTGAGCACCATCGCCTCGTTGGCCCGGTCTCCCAGCTCACGGAACAGGTCAAGGGCACGGTGCACGTTCGGGTCGGCCGCCGCATAGTCGTCCGTGTTCGCCAGCGCGTGCCCGAGCAGGTAGTGCGCGTGCGCTTGGGCCAGGGGGTCGCCGAGGCGCTGCGCGGCGCGCAGCGCGGTCTCCTGGCTGGCCACATACGACCGCCACCACCCGCGCCGGTTGAAGAACAAGCCGAGCGACCAGGGGATCTGCCAGGCGTGCGAGTCGAATCCGTTGTCATAGGCGTAGCGGATCAGCGCGATCAGCACCGGGTGCTCGGCGTCGAACCAGGCCATCGCCTGTTCCTTGTCGGCCATGTCGCCGGGGAGCACGCCCGGCTGCGGCGCGGCCACCCGGGGGGCCAGGCGGCCGGGGCTGAATAGCTGCGAGGCCGCCATCGCGGTGTGCAGGTAATGGTCGAGCATGCGGTGCGCGGCCGCGTGCCGGTCCTGCTCGGTGTCGCGCCGCTCGGCCAGGTCGGCGGCGTAGGCGCGGAGCAGGTTGTGGAACGCGAAGCGCCCGGGCAGATACTCGGCGACCATATGGGTCCTGCTGAGCTCGCGCAGCGCCGCGCTCGCCTTGGCCCGGGGCATCCCGGCCAGGCTCGCGGCCGCCGACGATGAGATATCCGGGCCCGGATGCACGCCGAGCAGGCGGAACATACGGGCGGCCGGCTCGCTGAGCTGGTCGTAGGACCAGGACAGCACCACCTTCATGTCAGTTGCCGCGTCACCCGCCTCGAGCGCGTCCAGGCTGCCCTTGGCGTCCCGCAGTTCCGCCGCGAGGTCGGCCAGCGAGTGCCTGGCCCGTCCCGCGGCGCGGCCGACCGCGATGCTCAGCGCCAGCGGCAGCCTGGCGCATTCCTCGATGATCTCGTCGGCCGCCTCGGGCTCGGCCGCGACCCGGTCCCGGCCGAGCCTGCGGGCCAGCATCTCGCGGGCCTCGGCGTGGCTGAGCACGTCCAGCGTGATCAGCGCCGCGCCCTCCGCGGCCACCAGCCCGGCCAGGTCGTTGCGGCTGGTCACCACCACCAGGCAGCCGGGCGAGCCGGGCAGCAGCGGCCGGACCTGCGCCGCGCTTGTCGCGTTGTCGAGGACGACCAGGATCCGCTTGCCGTCGACCAGGCTCCGGTACATGGCCGCGCGTTCCTCGACGGTGGCGTGGACGCGGTGCTGCGGAACGCCAAGGCCGGCCAGGAGGTACCACAGCGCCACGACGGGTTCCATCGCCGGTTGCCCCGGGTCCAGGCCGCGCAGGTTGACGTACAGCTGGCCGTCGGGAAAGCGCTTGGCCACCTGCCGGCCGAAGCGGATGGCCAGCGAGGTCTTGCCGACCCCGGCCGTCCCGGAGATGACCGCGACGGGCACCGATTCGCCCGCCCGCGGGCGCCGGGCGGGCGGCAGCATCGCCTGGAGCATCCGCAGTTCGTCCTGGCGCCCCGCGAAGCCCTGGGCCTCAAGCGGGAGCTGCGCCGGCACGGGAACGCCGGGCTCGGGCGCCGGGTGGACCGCGGCGGATCCCGGCTCCTGGGTGACGGCCTGCTCGCCCGGAGCCTCGGGCCCGCCATGGCGCGGGGCCGGCACGACGCCGGTCCTGCCCGTCCGGGACGTTCCGTCTGCGCCGCCCCCGTCGTCAGGGCGGCCCGCGCCGTCCCGGCTTCCGGGAGCACCGGAGTTGCCGCCGGTCACGGTCGGGGTCCCCGGGCTGGCGCCCAGGTTCAGCGCCGGGTCCGCGCTCAGGATCTGCTGGTGGATGCGGGTCAGGTCGACGCCGGGATCGATGCCGAGTTCCTCGGCCAGGGCACGCTTCCCGTCCTGGAATACCCGCAGGGCTTCGGCCTGCCGGCCGCTGCGGTACAGCGCGATCATCAGCAGCCCGCGCATCCGCTCGCGCCGCGGCTGGTCCGCGACCATCGCCGTCAGGTCGGGCACGACCTCCTCGTGCCGGCCGAGCGCGAGCAGGACATCCGCCCGCTCCTCGGCGGCAGCGGAACGCAGCTCGCCCAGCCGGGCTCGCTCGGTCTCCGCGAAGGGCCCGGGCACCCCGGCGAACGCCACCCCGCGCCACAGCCCGAGCGCGGCGTCGAGTGAGCTCACCGCGCCGGCCGGGTCACCGCCCTTGCGCAGCTGGCGCGCCCGGCCCAGGTGCTGCTCGAAGGCCACCGCGTCCTGCTGGCCTGGCACCAGGTGGAGCACGTAGCCCGCCCCGGTCGAGACCAGGATGCGGCCTTGCCCCCGGGCGGACCGGCTCGGCTCGATGACGCGGCGGAGCCCGGCGATGTAGGTGTAGATCCCGCCCTCCGCGCTGGGCGGCGGCTCGTGCCCCCAGACCGCGTCAACGAGCTCGCCGCGGGAGATCACCCGGTTGGCGCGGACGGCCAGGATGCCGAGAACGGCTTGCTGCCTGGGCTGGCCCAGGCGCAGTTCCTGATCGCCCTCCCAGGCCGTAACCGGGCCGAGCACGCCGACGCGCAACACTAGGGCTGGCCCGACCTTCCGCTCACGAGACTGTCCCCTCAGTCCGCCCCCCACCTGGGCGGTAACGCACGCCCCGAGTTTACCGGATTTACTGCTGCCCTACAGAGAAAATCTAGTTTCTCTACAGACTCGCTGACCTACCATCACTAGTCGCCACGCTGGGGCGCGCCGGGGCCCCGGAACGCCTACCATAGAGCGCGGTACCGGGATAACGGGCTACACCCGCGCGCAGGCACGGGTTCGGAAACCAGCGGGTGGGGCTGACCGCCGCTGGCTCGACAAGAGTTGGACGAAGCGAGCATGGGCAAGGCAAGCAGAACCAAGGTCGAAACCTCCCGCCGGGATAAGATCGCCGCGCAGCAGGCGGCGGCTCGTCGTGCCGACCAGCGCCGGCGGATCCTGATCGCGTCGGGCAGCATCCTCGTCGTCCTGGTGATCGTCGTAGTCTTCGTCGTCGTCAAGCTGAACAGCAAACCCACGTCGGACACCAGCTCCAACGGCCCCACGGGCTCGGCCCTGGCGTCGGTGATCAGCACGACGACGAGCGTCCCGGCCAGCACCCTGAACACCGTGGGCGCGGGGAGCGGGATCCTCGCGAAGCCCGAGACGATCAAGGGGACGGCGCTGACCGAGAACGGCAAGCCCGAGGTCCTCTACATGGGCGCCGAGTACTGCCCGTACTGCGCGGCCGAGCGCTGGGCCGTGATCGTGGCCCTGAGCAGGTTCGGCACGTTCACCGGCCTGGCTACCATTCACTCCGCCAAGGCGGACGGGGCTGGCAACGATGAGCCGTACCCGGACACGCCGACCTGGACGTTCCTCAACGCCAAGTACACCAGCCAGTACCTGACGTTCACGACCGTAGAAACGTACACCAACGTCCCGGACTCCAAGAACGGCTACTACTACCCCCTGCAGACGCCCACCAAGGCCGAGACCGCGCTGATCACCAAGTACGACGTCCCGCCTCTGGTCCCGTCCAGCGACGACGGCGCGATCCCGTTCATCGATTTCAGTAACCAGTACGCGATCGGCGGGGCAGGCTACAACCCGCAGGTACTGGCCGGGCTGAGCTGGGCTACGATCGCGGCCGACCTGCACAACGCCAGCAGCACCGTGGCTCAGTCCGTCCTGGGAACAGCCAATTACATCACGGCGGCGGTCTGCGGGATCACCCACAATGCGCCCGCCTCGGCGTGCACAAGCACCGTCCAGTCCCTGGAGAGCCAGATCTGATCCCTGGCCCGCTGGCCCGGCCCCGGTAGAATCGGGCGTCAGGCACAGCAGCCGTGAGAGCACCGGAGGCAAGCCCGGATGACAGCGTCGAAGTCAAGCCGCGCCAGGAACGCCCGCACCCAGGGCGGCACGGCACGCAGCGGCAACGCGGCGGCCGACCGCGCCAACGGGCGCGGCACCGCGACCAGGACGGGCACGGCCGCCAGGACCGGTCCCGCCGCCAAGGGCGCGGCCGCCACCAACGGTGCCGCCCCAGCCAAGGGCGACACCGCCAGGACCGGCACCGCCAGGACCGGCACCGTTAAGGCCGGCACCGCCGCCAGGACCGGCACCGCCGCCAGGACCGCGAGCGACGGCGCGGCCCGCGCCAACGGCCAGCCGCGGACCCTCGGAGCGCAAGCCGGCCGGGCGCCCGGCGCCGGGATGCTGGCGAAGGTTAAGGGCGGGCTGACCGACCTGTTTTCCGGTGGACCCGCGGTCCCGCTCTGGCTGCGGCTGACCACCCTTCTGCTGGCCGTGGCCGGCCTGGGCGTGTCCACGTACCTGACCATCGCGCACTTCACGCAGTCGACGCTGGCCGGGTGCTCAGGCACCGGTCTTGTGGACTGCACCAAGGTGACCACCAGCGCGCAGTCGTACGTGTTCGGCATCCCCGTCGCCGTCCTGGGGCTGGCGTTCTACCTGTTCCTGGTGGCGATCATGAGCCCGTGGGCGTGGCGGGCCACCGGCGAGATCCCCCTGATCAAGATCAAGATCCCCGTGATCAGGATCGGTGCGCTCATCGTCGGCATGGGTTTCGTGCTGTACCTGCTCTACGCCGAGCTGTTCCTGATCGGGAGCATCTGCCTGTACTGCACCAGCGTGCACGCGCTCACGTTCCTGCTGTTCGTCCTGACCATTACCGCCGCCGCGGTCTGGGGCCTGGGTCCCGCTCGGTCGCAGAGCTGACAACCCCGTCCGCCAGGCCAGGGCCGGCTACCGCTAGACCATGATCAGCAGCATGAACGCCATGGTGACGCCCATGGCGATCCGGCAGCTGGTAGCCACCCACGGGGCAAGGACGCCCCGGCTCATAGTGCCCGGCGCGCCGGCGGGCGGCGCCTGACTGGTCACGGCCGGGTCGGTAGACACGGCTGAGCCGCCGTAGTCGCTGGCCAGGGCGGAGACGCCGGGAGCGCCCGGCCCGCCCCCGCCCGGGGCGCCGACGCCGACCAGTACCGCGCCGGACGGCGCCACGCGGGCTACGGCGAGGCTGTAGTGCCCGCTGGCACCGGGGCCGGAGAGCTGGTCCAGGTCCCAGATGCTGTAGCCGATCAGCACCAGCGCGAAGACGAACGCCAGCGACGGCAGCTCCAGGGTTCCCATGCCGCTCATGCCGCCGGCCATGCCGCTCATGCCGCCCGATCCGTGTGTCGCGGGCGCCGTGAAGGCCACGAACATGTACACCATCGCCCCGGCGTGGATGAGGTGCGGCGCGCAGTGCCCGCCCGCCAGCGCGCGGACGCCGCTGACCTGCGCGTCTCGCACCACCCGGTAGGCAAACCAGGCTGTCAGCACGGCGAAGATCACCGACCACGCGCCGTTCGGCAGGGTCCGCAGGCTCGCGGCCAGCATCCCCGCCATCGCGATCGCCATCAGCAGGTGCGCGACGTCGATATCGGCCAAGGCCGCTCGCCGCGCTCCCTGCCGCCACGGCCGCGCCGCGACCAGGCGGACGGCACTCACCGCCGCGACCACGAGCATGACCGCGGCGAAGATGTCCAGGATCCAGGCGGGGATCATGATGCGGCCGTCCCTTCGTCGGTGCCGGCTAGGGCCGCGGACGCGCCGGTGCGCGCCGGTGCCGTGACCGCGGCCCGGAGCGGCCAGTAGGTGAGCGCCAGCAGGATGAGCAACGGCCCGGAGTTCGGGTCAGTGGCCCCGCCGGCCAGGATGGTTCCGAAGGCCTCGCCGACGACCCAGATCACCGCGGCCACCACGATGGCCAGGACCAGGGTGGCCTTGGCGGCCTGAGGCGGCAGGAACACCCCGATGGCGATGATCACCAGGGCGACGGCCAGCACGATCGAGGCGGCCAGGCCCTGGTGGGCGACGAGCGAGGCGGCGCCGCGGTCCAGGGCGGCTAGCCAGCCGGGCTCACCGCTTTCCATGCCCGCGATCATGCCGTTCAGCGCCTGCGGCGCCCGGTTGGCAGGCAGCAACGCGAAGTAGGCCAGGCTGAGCCAGAGCACCAGCCACAACGCCCGCGCGACCGGGGCGCCCACAGCGCGCGCCGCGGTGAAGGGCGCCGGCCTCCCGGCGCGGTCGGCCGGCCACAGCAGCACCGCGAGCAGCGCGTAGATGATCACGGCGCCCGGGGCGCCGTTGACCGGGCTCGCGCTGCTGGTCAGCACCATCCCCAGGCCCTCGCCGAACCACCACACGCCGAGCGCCCAGGCGACCGAGGCGGCCAGCGCCAGCCGCACCGTCCGCCGCCAGGCGATCCCGATCCCCAGCAGCAGCTGGATCGTGGCGAAGATGGTGTTCAGCAGCACGGCGTGATGCTCGACGAGCGTGGCGTCCCAGGTGATCGGGCTGGCGACGACACCCGGGCTGCCGGACGCCGTTCCCGCCAGCATCTGGCTGAACGCCTTGGAGAACATGAAGGACTGGTACTGCAAGAGGCCGACGAGCAGCCATATCCCGGCCAGCCCCAGCTGCATCCGCCGCCTGAGATCAGGAGCGCTCGTGGCCGCCTCGGCCCCCGCACCCAGCTTGGTCCGCCACGCGGGACGGGCTCCCGCGGCGGCGATCTCGCTCATCCAGCTCTCCTCGCTTGCCTGGCCCAGACGGCTACGCCCAGGCTGCTGTCATCCCCGGAACAGGTACCAGGGCGACCCGCACCGCCGTAGTGCGCCTCGCCTCGCCCTGGCCACCGGGAATGCCAGGGCAAATACTAGAGCGCGGTTTTCTGTCGTTCAAGAGTTATCGGTAAAGAAAGAATCCTGCTGCGCCTTATCACGGACAACCTGCAGGTAGAATAGATTTCCACTGGGAATGACCGCGCGGCCGCAAAACCCCGTAGAGGTATTTGATAAACCTCGGGAGGGTATTCAGAGAACCCTGCCAGGGTATTAGCTTCGATCCAATGGAAACCGAGCGGTCGCCCACAGGGAATTGTGCCTGCGCGGGCGGCCCGCGTGCCGTGGCGCCGTACTCGGGCAAGGGCTGCCGACAGCCGCGAGATAGGTCCGCCAGAGGGGAGAACCGGTCATGAGTACTGCCGCTACCTGCGAGAATCCAGCCTGTACCTGCGAACCGTGCACCTGCGTGAACTGCAACTGCGCGGACACCGAGCGCACTTGCAGCAACCCGGACTGCACCTGCGCGAACTGCACCTGCGTCGACTGCAAGTGCGGCCAGTAGGAGGCCAGGCGCCGTTTCGCCTGGCGGAGCTCTCGGGTAACGCCGACCCCGGCTTCCAGCGGAAGGGCGCGGCGCGGCGGGCCCGCGGGCACCGGCGGCTGCCGCGGGTATTGCCGTGCCGACCGGTACGTGGCTCCCGTGCTGGGGCCGACCAGGACGCCGTGCCTGCCCGCAAGCTCCAGCGTGGCGTCGAATCTTCGGGCCGGTCACCTCGATCCGGCTCGCGGGGAAGCCCGCGGGGGACGCGGTGGTGCGATCCGCTCACCCGGGCCTAGCCAGCGAACTCGTACCCGGCTTCCTCGACCGCTGCGCGCAGCGTGGTATCGCTCGGTAGCGGTTCGCCGGTGATACGGACGGTGCCAGCCGCGACGTCCACGTCGACGTTGCTTACGCCAGGGATCTTGCTGATCTCGGCCCGGACGGTCGTGGCGCAATGCCCACAGGTCATCCCGGTGACCGCAATGGAACGAGTAGGCACGATCGTGATAGTAACGGCGTGGCCAGCCGACCGCGAGCCCGAGGTAGTACCGAGGTACGGTGTGGCAGGCTGGGCGGTTGCTGTCACGCGCTCATCCGCGTCGAGGAGGCGAGATGACATTTGGCTCATATTCCGGCCGGTACCTCGCCTCTGCGGATGTCATCCCGGTAACATTCCGTCATCGTGGTAACCAGCGGGTCGGCGAGGTGATCTGGTGATCCGCGAGGCCAGGCTCGTCGGGTTCGTGATCCTGCTGGCGGTGATCTTCCTCGGCGCCCACGTGGCCGGATCTCACCTGGGCCCGGTGACGACTACCCATTCCCAGGTCAGCTACCCGGGCATGAGCGGCGGCGGGATGGGCGGCATGAACATGGGCGGCGGGCCGGACGGCCCGCAGGTCCCGCCCGCGGTCCGGCTGCGGGGCGGGCATCGGTGAGCGGCACCGGAACCCGCGACACCGGGACCGCGGCCATGGCCGAGCTCGTCGTCGGCGGGATGACCTGCGGATCGTGCGCGGCCCGGATCGAACGGCGGCTGAACCGGCTGGACGGCGTGGCAGCTACCGTCAACTACGCCACCGGGCGGGCCTACTTCGCCAGCACCGGCGGGCGCGACGTCGGCGAGCTCATCGGCGTGATCGAATCCGCCGGCTACACCGCTGCCCGGCCGGCCCCGCCCACGCAGGATGAGGCGGCGGGCGACCCGGCGACGCGGGTGCTGGCGCGGCGGCTGGCGGTCTGCGTCCCGCTAGCCGGGGCGGTCATCCTGCTGGCCATGGCGCCGGCCGCGCAGTTCGCGGGCTGGCAGTGGGTAAGCCTGCTGCTGGCCGTGCCGGTCGTAACCTGGGGGGCGTGGCCGCTGCACCGGGCGGCGTGGTACGGGCTCGGTTACGGGGCTGCGACGATGGACACCCTGGTCAGTCTCGGAGTCGCGGCCTCGTTCGGCTGGTCGGTGTACGCGCTGCTGTTCGGCGGCGCGGGCATGACCGGGATGAAGATGTCGTTCGCCTTCACCTTCGGCCAGGCCAGCGGGCAGACTCTGTACCTGGAGGCCGCCGCCGGGGTGACCACGGCGGTGCTGGCCGGGCGGTACCTGGAGGCACGTGCCCGGGACCGGTCGGGTTCGGCCCTGGCCGCGCTGGCCGTCCTGGGCGCCAAGACGGTGGCGGTGCTGCGCGACGGCACCGAGCGGCGGGTCGCAGTCGACGAGCTCGCCGTGGGAGACCTGTTCGTGGTCCGCCCGGGAGAGAAGATCGCCACGGACGGGGTCGTGGTCGAGGGAAGCTCGGCCGTCGACACGTCGCTGGTCACCGGGGAGTCGATGCCTGCCGAGGTCGGCCCGGGCGATGCGGTGACCGGGGCGACGGTGAACATGAGCGGACGGGTGGTGGTGCGGGCTACCCAGGTCGGGTCCGGCACGCTGCTCGCGCAGATCACCTGGCTGGTCGGCCAGGCGCAGGCGACCAAGGCCAGCGCGCAGCGGCTGGCGGACCGGATCGCCGCGGTGTTCGTGCCGTGCGTGATCGCCCTGGCCGTCGCCACTCTCGGTTTCTGGCTGGGGGCAGGGCTGCCCGCCGCGGCGGCGTGGAGCGCCGCGGTCGCCGTCCTGGTGGTGGCGTGCCCGTGCGCGCTCGGGCTGGCCACGCCCACCGCGCTGCTGGCCGCCGTGGGCCGCGGCGCGGAGCTGGGCGTCCTGGTCAAGAACGCCCAGGCACTGGAGTCGGCGGGCCGGATCCGCCGCCTGGCGCTGGATAAGACCGGCACGCTGACCACCGGAACCATGACGGTCCAGGACATCATCCCGGCCGCCGTCCCGGATGCCCCCTGGTCCGGCCCGGCCGACGATGCCGCCGGGCGCGGCCTGGCCGGTGAGGCCCTCCGGCTGGCCGGGGCGGTGGAGGACGCCTCGGAGCACCCGGTCGGCCAGGCCATCGCCCGGGCGGCCGCAACCCTGGGCGAGCTGCTGCCGGTGGCCGGCTTCGCCGCCCTACCCGGCGCCGGCGTACGCGGCACGGTCGAAGGCCGCGAGGTCACGGTCGGCAGCCCGCGCCTGTTCGCCGAGCTGTCGCTCACCGTACCCCCGTTGCTGCAGCAGGCCGCGCGGGCCGCCGAACAGGCGGGCCGGACCGCGGTCCTGGCCGGCTGGGACGGCCAGGCGCGGGCCGCGTTCGTCGTCGCCGACCAGCTCAAGCCGCACGCGGCCGACGCCGTCGCCCGCCTCCGCGACCTGGGCCTGCGGCCGGTCCTGCTCACCGGAGACAACGCCCGCGCCGCCCGGTCGGTCGCGGCCCGGCTCGGCATCCCGGCTGCCGATGTCTGTGCCGAAGTCCGCCCGGAGGAGAAGGTCGACGCCGTCCGGCGCCTGCAGTCGGCGGGGGAACCGGTCGCCCTGGTCGGCGACGGGATGAATGACGCCGCCGCGCTGGCCCAAGCCGACCTGGGGATGGCCATCGGCGCCGGCACCGACGCGGCCATCGGCGCGGCCGACCTGACCCTGGTCAGCGGCGACCCGCTCAGCATCGTCTCGGCCATCGAGCTGGCCCGTGCCACCATGACGGTGATCCGCGGCAATCTCGCCTGGGCGTCCGGCTACAACCTGGTCGCGATCCCGCTCGCCGCCCTCGGCTACCTCAACCCGCTGTTCGCGGGGATCGCTATGTCGGCCAGTTCGCTGATCGTCGTCGCCAACAGCCTGCGGCTGCGACACTTCCATGCCCGGCACCAGCCGGGCCAGCCACGCCAGGCTCACCCGGACCGGCAGCCCGGGCCGTGGATGGCGGAGGTCGTCGGGTGACCGCCGTGGCCGCCCCGCCCGCGCTGAACCCGCCGCGCCTGGCCTGGCTACATGACCTGCTGAGAGCCGCGGCCGGCCCGGCCATCTGCGCCGTGGTGCTGACCGGGCTGCTCGCGGCCTGGGTCGCCGGCGGCGGGGCCGGTACCCTGACCCGGATCAGGCTCCAGGTCACCCTGGCCGCCGTCCCGATGCGCGCCTTCACCCCGCGGGCGGCGGACGCCATCGGCACCGCGAGCACGTTCCTGACCATCAGGAACCTCAGCGGCACCCCCGACGAGCTCATCGCCGCCACCAGCCCCATCGCCGGCCACGTCGTCCTGACCGAACGCAACGGCCTCAGTTCCTCCACGACGGTCGTCGCCGACCTGGTCGTCCCCGCCCGCGGCACACTAACCCTGAGCCCGTTCGGTGACGACCTGATCCTCCAGGACCCGGCACCGTTCGAGACCAGCGCGGCCGTGCCGCTCACCCTGACCTTCCGGCACGCCGGCACCGTCACCATCGACGCTTCCGTCACCGCCCCGGGCACTCCGTGACGGGGCAGCGGGCCCTGCCCACCCGGCCGTGGACGAGGTTCCGCAGGCGGGGAGGAGCGCGCCGCCTGGGCCGGGCTCTGGTCGCGGCGCTGCTGCTGACGCTGCTTCCCGGTGCGGCCTGCGTATGCCTGGCCGCGTGCGGGGCGGGCCGCCCGGCCGCCGTGAGCCCGACCTATGAGGTGCGGTCCGGCTTTGTCCGCGGGCTCGGCAAGATCGTCACCGACGGCCGCGGCTTCACGCTCTATATCTACGTGCCTGATCACCGGGGGCCATCGGTGTGCACGGGCGTATGCGCGAGCCAGTGGCCCCCGCTGGTCCTGCCGCCCGGAGTCCGGACCCCGGTGGCCGGCCCCGGCATAAACCCGGCGCTGCTCGGCACCACGCCGCGGGCCGGCGGCGTGGTGCAGGTCACCTACAACCGGTGGCCGCTGTACCTGTGGCAGGGTGACCTCGCCCCCGGGCAAGCCACCGGCCAGGCGGAGGCCATGGGCCTGTGGTACGCGATGTCGGTGAACGGGAGCGTCGACCGGCAGCCGCTACCCTGACGGCCGCATTCCTCCCCAGGCACGCAGGCGTCTCGCGTCACGACGATGGCGCGGGCTGGCGGGATGCCGGATCGCCGGCCAGAACGGTGTGTCTGTGACGTGCCATTACATATTCCTCATGTTGGGACCCAGACGTATCCGGCGAGGGGACGACACACTACCCTGTATGGGTACTGGGCCTGGCCGCGAGCGAAACCGTCGCGCCCACGATGCGGACGGACGCTGAGCCGACTAAAGGGCAAGGAGAGGAGCGGATTCCGTGCCCGGCATGAATTCAGGCCTGAATCCGGCCGACCCCACGCTGGTTTCCGCGTTCAGGTCGGCGCTGCTCCACCAGGGCGCGATCGCGTTCCTGGTCATCGTGCTCCTGTGGCTTGCCTGGGCCACGGCGCGGGCCTGGCGGATCACCACGCCCGCCAAGACGGCGGCTGCCGGTGCAGACGCAGCACGGCGCGAGGCGGCAGCGGCGCCGCGCTCCGGCTGGGTGGCGGGAAAGCGGTCGGCAAGCCTGGCCGGCTGGGGACGGCACAGCGGCGGGCCGGCGGAGGCCAGGGGGCGATGGCTGCTGCGGATCGGGTTCGGGACGATATGGATCCTCGACGGCATCCTGCAAGCCCAGCCTAAGATGGCCGGAGGGCTGGCCTCGCAGGTGATCGAGCCGACCGCGGCGGCGTCACCGTCCTGGGTCCAGCACGTGGTCAACTGGGGCGGGACCATCTGGTCCTACCACCCGATTCAGGCCGGCGCCGCCTCGGTATGGATCCAGGTCGGCATCGGCGTCTGGCTCATCGTCGCGGCGCGCGGGCCCTGGTCCAGGCTCGCCGGACTGGCCAGCGTGGCCTGGGGGCTCGTGGTGTGGGTCTTCGGGGAGTCGTTCGGGGGGATCTTCGCGCCGGGGCTGAGCTGGCTGACCGGGGCGCCCGGGGGCGTGCTGATCTACGTGGTGGCCGGCGCGCTGATCGCGCTGCCTGAAGACGCGTGGCGGAGCCCGCGACTCGGCCGGCTGCTGCTGGGCGGGCTCGGGGTGTTCTTCATCGGAATGGCGGTGCTGCAGGCCTGGCCGGGCCGAGGCTACTGGAAGGGCGTCATAGGCGGCCAGCCGGGGACCCTGTCCGGCATGGTGCAGCAGATGTCCACGACCCCGCAGCCGCACTTCCTTTCTTCCCTGCTGGCCAGCTTCGGGTCGTTTGCCGCCAGCAACGGCTTCGCGGTGAACCTGGTCGTGGTGATCGCGCTCGCCGCGATGGGCGGGGTCTTCCTGACCGGGAATCCGCGGCTGGTCCGGTACGCCGTGTGGTTCGGCGTCGTGTTCTGCCTGGCCGACTGGGTGCTCGTCCAGGACTTCGGCTTCCTCGGCGGGCTCGGGACGGACCCGAACAGCATGGTCCCGCTGATCTTGCTGTTCTCGGCGGGTTACCTCGCGCTCACCCCGGCGCCGCAAGAGGTCTCTGAGGCTGCCGTGGCTGGTGAGGTAATCGCGGCTCCTGAGCTTTCCGCTATCGGTAGCGGAGGCGCGGGCCCCGAGGGCGCGGGGTCTGCTGGCGGCGGGTCTGCTGGCGGCGGGTCTGCTGGCGGCGGATGGCGCGGGCGGGGCGCGTGGACGCCGGGAGAGCTGGGGGGCAGGCTCGCCACGGCGAGCGCGCGGTCGGTCGCGGCGGTAGCGGCGCTGGCGGTCGTCCTGATCGGCGCGGCACCGATGGCCGTGGCGTCGGTGAACCGGACCGCGGACCCGATCCTGGCCCTGGCCATCGAGGGCTCCAGCCAGCAGACGGACATCCCGGCGTACGGCTTCCAGCTCACCGACCAGGACGGCCAGACGGTCACGCTGGCCAGCCTGCGCGGCAAGGTCGTGCTGATGACCTTCCTTGACCCGGTGTGCACCACCGACTGCCCGCTCATCGCGCAGGAGTTCAAGGAGGCGGGAGTGCTGCTCGGGTCGGCCGACAAGGACGTCGAGCTGGTCGCCGTCGTCGCCAACCCGATCTACCGGTCCGTGGCGTTCACCCGGGCCTTCGACCGGCAAGAGGGGCTCGCCACGGTGTCGAACTGGCTGTACCTGACCGGGTCCGCCAGCCAACTGGGCCAGGTCTGGAACGAGTACGGCGTCGCCGTGCAGGACCTGCCGGCCGGCGCCATGATCGCGCACGGAGACCTGGCCGTGGTCATCGACCGGTCCGGGTACATCCGCGAGGAGCTCGGCGCCGACCCGGGGCCCGGCACCACGAGCACCCAGTCCTCGTACTCCGTGCTGCTCACCCAGTACGCCCGCCAGGCGCTGGCCGGCTCGTGATCAGACGTGCCGTCCTCGCGCTGCTGTGCGCCGGCCTCGCGGCCGGCTGCGGGGCGCAGGCCACCACGGGAACCGCGCCCGTCCTCCAGGTGCTGACCGCGCCGCTGTCCACCTCGCTGGTCACCGCTCAGGGCACCTGGGCCGTGGCGGTCATGGGCGGGTCGGCCGCCTCGCACGACAACTTCTGGCAGCTGTTCGTCCGGCCGACCGGAGCCAGCCACTGGACGCTGGTCACCCCGGAGGGCGTGGCCGACAACGGCGGCCTGGTGGCGACGGGCGGCGCGGGGGGCGCGTCACTCCTGGTCGGGTTCCGGCCCAGCCAGGGCCTGTCGTTCTCGCCGCTGGCGGCGAGCGGCGATGGGGGCAAGAACTGGACGCCGGGGCTGCTCGACGCCGACCTCGCGGACGTGCCCGACGCGCTGGCCGTCGCCCCCTCGGGGCAGGCGCTCGCCCTGCTGCACGACGGCAGCATCGACGAGGCGGCCAGCGCCGCGGCGGCGGCCGCCGGGCAGTGGTCGTCGCTGACGACGCTAGGCGCGCTCGCGGCGTCGGCCCCAGGGCACGCGTGCGGGCTGGCGGCGGTGAACGCGGTTTCGTTCGGCCTTGATGACACCCCGATGGCGGCCGGCAGTTGCCTGCGGCGGGGGGTGGCCGGGGTTTTCGCGGACAGCGGCGGGACGTGGCAGGCCGCCGGGCCAGGGCTGCCCGCGGCGTTCGGCGGCGACCAGGTGCAGGTGCTCGGGATGGCCAGCGCACCGGGTGGGACCGCGGTGCTGATGACGGCCGGGACCGCCCTGCTCGCGGCCTGGTCGGGCGCGTCCGGGTGGACGGTATCGGCGCCGACGGCGACGGGCGCCGTGGTCGCGTCGGGATTCGGGCCCGCGGGGAGCGTATGGGCGCTGCTCGGCGGTCGGCGGGCGGAGGTCATCAGCCGGGCCGGGGGCTCCTGGCGGGCGCTGGCGGGCGTGCCGGCCGGCACCCAGGCGCTGGCGCCCGCCACCGGCGGCGGGTACGACGCGCTGGCCGTATCGGGGTCCAGGCTCAGCGTCTGGCAGCTCACCCCGACGACAGGGGGCTGGGCGCGGGTCCAGGTGATCGACGTGCCGATCCAGTACGGCACGTCGAGCTAGGACGGCCATGAGCTATATCACCGGCCACTGGTCCTACGATCCGTTCCTCATCCTGGCCATCGTGGTCGCGGTCTGGCACGAGATCGGGCTGTGGCGGATGGCCAGGGGGGCCACGGGGGGAGCCAGTGCCGGGCGCGCCCGCCAGCGCAGGCTGCGGTCGCTATGGTTCTACGCCGGGCTCGCGGTGTTGCTGATCTCGGTGGAGTCGCCGATCAACTACTGGTCCTACGACTACTTCTTCGTGCACATGATCCAGCACCTGCTGCTCATGTTCGCCGCGCCGACGCTGATCGTCGCCGGGGCGCCGTGGCAGCCGCTGCGTGCCGCGCTGCCGGGCGGGCCGGGGCCGGGCGTGACCCGTGACGGGCCGGCTTCGGGCTGGTCAAGGCCACTGCGCGCGCTTGGGTCGCTGCTGGTGCGGCCGTGGGTGTCGGTGGGGCTGTTCAACGCCGCGATGGTCGTCTGGCACCTGCCGGGGCCATTCGACCTGGCCGAACGCAACCTTGGCGTGCACCTGTGGCTGATGTGCGGCAGTTTCCTCGCCGTCGGGGTGCTGTTCTGGCTGCAGTTCATCCCGTCGCCGCCGTTCCGCCGCACGATGCCGCTGACGTCCCGGGCTGGCGCGCTGGTCGTCACCAACGTCATCATGATCGGGGTCGCGATGGCGCTGAGCGTCCTCGCCTCCGGCTCGCTGTACTCGGTTTACGACCACGTCCCCGGGGTCACCCTGCCGCCCCTCGCGGACCAGCAGCTCGGCGCGGCCATCTTGTGGGTGTGCGGGGACTTCTGGGCGATGCCGACGATGATCGTGGTCATCAGGCAGCTGCTGTCGAGCGAGGGGAGCGTCGGCGCGGCGCTCGAGACCATCCTGAACCGCGGCGCGCTGCGGGCCACCCCGGCAGGCTGGGGCCGGCCGCGATCGAGCCTGCTCGAAACCCTGCGGGCTCAGCCGCCTTCGCCGCCGGACGCGGGCCCGTGAAGCGGCCGCCCGGGGGCGCCCGGCCGGGCTGAGGCGCCGGGGGGCAGCCGGTCGGCCAGGCCGCCGTGGGCCCGCAAGTGCACGACGTTGCCGTTCGCCTTCCGGTCGGGAGGGTCGTCGGGTCCCGTCGGGGTCGTGGGCTCCTGCCCGGGCAGGATGTGGTCGGTGATCTTACGCAGGCCGCTGAAGGCGGATGAGCGCGCTACCGCGATGACCCCCACGAACAGCGCGGCGATCCCGCCTGCCTCGATCGCGAGCAGGCCCGGCGTGATCTCGATCCGGTCGCCGAATACCACGATCCCCAGCACGATCCCCGCGAGCGGCTCGCCGGCGGCGATGGCGGGCAGCGAGGCGTGCAGCGGGGCCGCGCTGAACGCGTTCTGCATCAGCCAGATGCCGACGATCCCCGCGCCGACCAGGGCGTAGGGCGCCCACGCGGTGAACAGGACGGTGAACGAGTTCCCCTGCAGGATCTCCAGCGTCTGCCTGGTCAGCGCGTCCTGGATGCCGAAGACCAGGCCGGCCCCCAGTCCGGTCAGGGTGGCCCGGACCTGCCCCTTGCTGCGGTGCCCGGTCTGGACCGCGATGGCGGCGACGCCCGCGATGATCGCCGCCGCGTACCAGTGCGAGAACGAGCCGAAGTCCAGGCCGATGGGCGTGATCGACCGGGACACCGACAGCAGGGTCACGCCGCCGATCAGGATGACGGCGCCGATCACCTCGGCCGGCTTGACCCGCTGCTTCGACATCGGCACGGCCAGCACGAGCGCCCACACCAGGTAGGTGGTCAGCATCGGTTCGACGAGCGTCAGCTCCAGGTGGCCGATCGACCAGGCCGCGCACAGGTAGCCGCCGATCATGCACCCGATGCCCAGCAGCCACCTGGGCTGGCGGAGCAGGTCGGTCATGATGCGCCAGCGGAGGAAGCGCGACTCGGGCTCCTGCTCGGCGGAATACTGCTGGAGCACGAACCCGACGCCGAGCAGGACGGCAGCCACCAGTGCGGTGGCGTAGTTCACATCCAGGTCCACGGCGCCCTGTCTGTCTCGGTGACGGTATGCGGGTATCAAGCACAACGTGTACCGCTGACCACTAGTTTCGGCCCGGGGGCGCGAAGCACGTGCGCCGATCGTATGCCAGCGCGCGGGGTCGCGTGCGCCACCGCACCGGATCGGGGTCTCCGCCCGGTCAGTCCGCCGAGTTACAGGTTGGTACCTGTGAGGCAGGCAGGCCCAACGGCGCGGCGCGGTACGGCATGATGGGTCGCGTGGTGGGGGAAATCCAAGATGGCGTATGTACCGTTGCCGACGAGGCGCCTGGCTCGTTGCCGCAGCGCCGATCGGGTGCCGGGTTGCTGGCTGAGCCGCCGCGCACGCCGCCTGACCTGGACGTGCTCCGGCAGGTGCTGGCCGGCCTCAGGCGGCTGGAGTAGGGTTCACCCGCGCCGGGGCTAGGCGTCCCTGCGGACGAGCAGCCAGCCGCAGGCGGCCAGGAGCACCGCGGTCCATAGGCAGAAGACGCCGAAGCCCTGCCAGCCGGATAGCACGTCGCCGGACTGCTGAGTGGTCTGGGCGACCAGCGCGCCCGCGACCGTCGGCAGATAGCCGTGGATGTGGTTGGCGATGGTCCCCGGGATCAGGGAGACCAGCGGCGGGACCACGAGCACCATGCCGAGCACGATGAGGATCCCGGCCGCGGTGTGCCGGACCAGGCCGCCGACCGCGAGCGCGAACAGGCCGAGGACGCCGAGGTACAAGATCCCGCCGATGGTCGCCTTGAGGACACCGGGCTCGCCGAGCGTGACGTCTACGTGGCTGCGCAGGATCGCGGTACTGAGGAAGAACACCGCGAACACGGTGATCGTGCTGACGATCAGGTCAAGCACGACCCAGACGACGGCCTTGGCGGCCAGCATCGGGATCCGCTTCGGCACGGCCAGCAGCGACGCGCGGATCGCGCCGGTGGAGTACTCGGTGGTGATTACCATCACGCCGAGCACGCAGATGGCGAGCTGGCCGAGGCCGAAACCGGTGCCGAAGATCACCTCGGTCGGGTCGGTGAGCAGCCTGGCGTGGTTGGGGTGGTTGCCTGGCGCGTTCCAGTCGTGCGAGATGACCGCCGAGACCAGCACGGAAAACCCGACGGCCACGACCACGAAGGCGAACAGCGACCACAGCGTGGAGCGCACCGACGTGATCTTCGTCCACTCCGCGCGCAGCAGCCGGCCGAAGCCGAGCGCGGACGGCCCGGCGTGGGTGGTCAGGGCGGGTGCGGCGTGGGCAGGCGCGGCGGTCATGGCATGCTCCGTCCGGCGGGCTGGGGGGTCGGTTCCGCGCCTCGCACGGCTCTGGAGGCCCGGTCACCGTACTCGACGCTGTCCGCCGTCAGTTCCATGAACGCCTCCTCCAGTGAGGCCAGCCTGGGCGTCAGCTCGTAGAGCACGATCGACTCCGACGCGGCCAGTTCGCCGATCCGCGGGGCCTCCAGGCCCGTGACGATCAGGCCGGGGGTCCTGGGGTCCGCGCCCGCGCCGCCCCCGTTAGCCGGGGTCGCGGCGGCCTCGGGCGTGGCGGTGCCGCCCGCCCCTGCGATCAGCGTAGCCAGGCGGTCCGCCTGCGGGGTCCGGACCAGCACCGACCGCTCCGAGCTGCGCTGGATGAAGTCTTGCGTCGAGGACTCGGCGATCAGGTGGCCCCGGCCGATGACGATGAGGTGGTCGGCGGTGACCGCCATCTCGCTCATCAGGTGACTGGAGACGAAGACCGTACGGCCCTCGCCGGCGATGGTCTGCATGAACGTACGGACCCACCGGATGCCTTCCGGGTCCAGGCCGTTGACCGGCTCGTCGAGCAGCAGCACCGCCGGATCGCCGAGCATCGCCGCCGCGATGCCCAGGCGCTGCGTCATGCCAAGGGAGAAGCCGCCGACCCGCTTGCGGGCCACCTCGCGGAGCCCGACCAGGTCGAGGACCTCATCGACCCGCTGGGCCGGGAAACCCTGGGTCTGGGCGAGGAACAACAGGTGGTTGCGGGCGCTGCGCCCCGGGTGCAGCGCGCGCGACTCGAGCAGCGCGCCGACCGTACTCAGCGGCCTGGGCAGCTGGGCGTAGGTCAGGCCGCCGATCGTCGCCGTGCCGGACTGCGGCCGGTCCAGGCCGCAGATCAGCCGCATCGTGGTGGACTTGCCCGCGCCGTTCGGCCCGA
Source organism: Streptosporangiaceae bacterium (assembly GCA_035505275.1). Classification (GTDB taxonomy): domain Bacteria; phylum Actinomycetota; class Actinomycetes; order Streptosporangiales; family Streptosporangiaceae; genus Palsa-504. The sequence goes on from DATJQX010000140.1 coordinate 20,767, forward strand.
GGAAACCGGTCACCCGGCCCGGCTCGACGGTAAACGACAGGTGGTCCACGGCCACCTTGTCGCCGTACACCTTGACCAGATCACGCGCCTCAATGAGCCCCTGTGCCTCGGCCACGTTTTCTCTCCCCGTACCGGGAGGCGCCCGGCCTCCCCGGGCGCTCCGCCTGTTACGCGCCCTACAATGCCCCCTGTCGCGTTGTTACGCAAACCCATGGCTGAGGCCCTGGTAGGGTCAGGGCAGCCGGAGGGAACGGTGCCGGGCGGGAGCGCGCCTGAGGGCCTTCCGGTTCACCGCTACCCTGGAGCACACGGCTGATGAAGGCTCTGGTCAAGACGCGGGCGGAGCCCGGCCTGGTGGTCGAGGACGTACCGATCCCGGCGGTCGGCCGGGACGACGTGCTGATCCGGGTCCTGCGGACCGGTATCTGCGGCACCGACCTGCACATCTACGACTGGGACGGCTGGGCGCAGGCGAACGTGCCCGTCCCGCTCGTCATCGGGCACGAGTTCGTCGGCGAGATCGTCGAGGCCGGATCGGACGTGCACGACCTGTACCGGGGTGACCTCGTGAGCGGCGAGGGGCACCTGGTGTGCGGCCGCTGCCGCAACTGCATGGCGGGCCGGCGCGTGCAGTGCGCGCAGACAAAGGGGATCGGCGTCAACTACCCGGGCGCGTTCGCCGAGTTCATCGCGCTGCCGGCGACGAACGTGTGGCGGCACCCGCGGGACATCAACCTCGACGTGGCCGCGATCTTCGACCCGTTCGGTAACGCGGTGCATACGGCGCTGACGTTCCCCGTCCTGGGCGAGGACGTCCTGATCACCGGGGCTGGCCCGATCGGCCTGATGGCCGCGATCGTCGCCAGGCACGCGGGCGCCCGGTACGTGGTCATCAGCGACGTCTCGCCGTACCGGCTGGACCTGGCCGCCAGAATCGGGGTCACCCTGGCCGTCGACGCCGCGAGCACCACGCTCCCCGAGGCGATGAGCGAACTCGGGATGCGGGAGGGCTTCGACGTCGGGTTCGAGATGTCCGGCAAGCCGACCGCGCTGCGGGGCATGCTCGCGTCCATGACCCACGGGGGCAAGGTGGCCATCCTGGGCCTGCCGGCCGAGGAGTTCGGGATCAACTGGGCGCACCTGGTCACGAACATGATCACCATCAAGGGGATCTACGGCCGGCAGATGTTCGAGACGTGGTACGAGATGTCGGTGCTGATCCAGTCGGGCCTGGACATCTCGCCGGTGATCACGCACAGGTTCGACGCCGCCGACTTCGAGCAGGCGTTCGCCACCGTCCGCAGCGGCCAGTGCGGCAAGGTGGTTCTCACCTGGACCGATATCTGAGTAGGGCGAGCGAGGGGTTACCGAGTTGTTCGCAGACGCACAGCTTCAGATCAGCGCCGAGCTGGACCAGATCCGCACCGACGGCCTGTTCAAGACCGAGCGCGTCATCGTCAGCCCGCAGGGAGCCAGCATCCGCGTCGGGGACGGCGCCGAGGTGCTCAACTTCTGCGCGAACAACTACCTGGGCCTGGCCGACGACCCGCGCCTGGTCGAGGCGGCCAAGGAGGCGCTGGACCGCTGGGGGTACGGCCTGGCCAGCGTCCGGTTCATCTGCGGCACCCAGGACGTGCACAAGCAACTCGAGCGGCGCCTGTCGGAGTTCCTCGGCACCGAGGACACGATCTTGTACTCGTCGTGCTTCGACGCCAACGGCGGGCTGTTCGAGACGATCCTGTCCGAGCAGGACGCCGTCATCAGCGACGAGCTGAACCACGCGTCGATCATCGACGGCATCAGGCTGTGCAAGGCGCGGCGGCTGCGTTACCGCAACCGCGACATGGCCGACCTCGAATCCCAGTTGCAGGCCAGCGGCGACGCCCGGCGGCGGCTGATCGCCACCGACGGCGTGTTCTCCATGGACGGGTACGTGGCGCCGCTGGGCGAGATCTGCAAGCTGGCCGACCGCTACGACGCGATGGTGATGGTCGATGACTCGCACGCGGTGGGGATCGTCGGCGCGAGCGGGCGCGGCACGCCCGAGCTGCACGACGTCACCGACCGCGTGGACATCGTGACCGGGACGCTGGGCAAGGCGCTGGGCGGCGCGAGCGGCGGCTACACCAGCGGCCGCCAGGAGATCATCGACCTGCTCCGCCAGCGGTCCCGGCCTTACCTGTTCTCCAACTCGGTGGCCCCGGCGGTGGTCGGCGCGTCGCTCGCGGTGCTCGACCTGCTCCAGGGCGGTGACGACCTGCGGGCCCGGCTGCGGGAGAACACGTCCTGGTTCCGCGCGCGGATGACCGAGCTCGGCTTCGACGTCCTGCCTGGGGACCACCCGATCGTCCCGGTGATGATCGGCGACGCGGCGCGCGCCAGCCGGATGGCGGACCTGCTGCTTGACAAGGGCATCTACGTGATCGGGTTCAGCTACCCGGTGGTCCCGGTCGGCAAGGCCAGGATCAGGACGCAGCTGTCGGCGGCGCATACGCGTGAGGACCTCGCAACGGCGGTGGGCGCGTTCGTCGCCGCCCGCGACGAGATCGGGTGACGCGGCTCCGGGAGGGGCACTAACCGCGCGTTCGGCATAAGGATCTGAAGTAGACGCTCGAGGCGTGGCCGGCGAGGACGCCGGCCAGGACGTCGTCGGGGAGTCCGAGGGCGGCGACCGCGCGGGCGTTCCTCGCTACGCCCGGGACGCCGGGCCAGTCGGTCCCGAAGATCCACTTGGCGGCCAGGAGCGGCAGGTCGAAGCCGGCGTAGTAGTCCGGCAGGCGCTTGGGCGGCAGGCCGGCCAGGTCAAGCCAGACGTTGTCCCTGGCTAGGGCCATCCGGGCGGCCTCGGCGTAGGTGCCGCCGCGCCCGCCGTGGGCCAGGACGAAGTTGACGGCGGGGAATGCCGCGGCGATCGGGTCGATCAGCTTCGGATCGCCCGCCTCGGGCTGCGAACCGGGGAAGATGCTCGGGCCGGTGTGGACGATGACCGGCACGCCGCGCTCGGCGCACAGCTCGTAGACCTCGTACATCTCGGGGGTGTCGGGGCGGAAACCGCCGTGCACCGGGTGGACCTTGACCGCGACCGCGCCCAGGTCGAGCTGGCGCGCCGCCTCGGCGGCCGGGGGCCGGTGCAGGTGCGGGTTCACGTTGGCGACCAGGCGGAACCTGGCCGGGTGGTACGCGATGATCGGCAGCAGGTCCTCGGCGGGCTGGATCCCGGTCGCGCGGGGGCTGTACTCGGCGAACAGCAGCGCGATGTCGACGCCCTCTTCGTCGAGCAGCGCGTCGAGGCGGGCCGGGACCGGGTCGCCGTCCGGGCCGAACGCCTCCCGCCAGCCGGAATCCTTGCCGTAGTCGTTGGCCCAGGCGAGCCAGGCCGGGCTTACCGTGCGCAGGCGCGGCACGTGCATGTGGGCGTCCACCACCGGCAGGCCGTCGATCATCGCGGGACCGGGTCCGCTAGTAGTTCTGGGGTGCCAGGCGCCGGAGTCCGGCCCGGTAGCGGCGCGCGGACTCGACGTACGTCTGCACCGACCGATCGACCAGGCCGGCGGGCATGCCGGTCTTCTTGACCGTGGCGGGGACGCCGGCCACCAGGGCGCCCGGCGGGACCTCGAACCCCTCCGGGATCAGGGCGGCGGCGGCGACGATCGCGCCCGTGCCGATCCGGGCCCGGTTCAGCGTGACCGAGCCCGAGCCGATCAGGCACCTGTCCGCGACGACGCAGCCTTCCAGGTGCGCGTTGTGCCCGACCACGCACTCGGCGCCGATGAGCGTCGGCCAGTCGTGGGTGGTGTGGACGACGGTTCCGTCCTGCACCGAGGTCCTCGCGCCGATCTCGATCCGGCCGTGGTCGCCGCGCAGCACCGCGCACGGCCACACGGACGCCTCCGGGCCGATCCGCACCTGGCCGATGACGACGGCGTCGGGGTGGACGAAGGCCGAGGAGTCGATGTCCGGTTCGTACTCGCCCAGGGCGTAGATCGGCACGGCGGCCCCTTCTTCACGTTCTTCGGGTTTCTTCGGGTCTTCAGGCTGGGTTCAGGTCGATCATGCCAAAGCGGTGCTGGTCCCAGATGTGCAGGGACGCCACCTCCGGGTAGCGGGCGACGTCCGGCGGGTCGTCGAAGATACGGGTCAGCCGGCTGCCGGGGGTGTACTGCGGCCAGCCGGGGTCGCCGTCCGCGGCGAACGCCGCCCACTGCGCGCGCATAAGGTTCCCGAGCGCCACGGCGCCGGCGGGCGGTTCCGGGCCGAACAGCATCCGCCCGACCTCGGTGTACACGCCGAAGACCAGGGGCACGTCGAGGGCGTGGCAGGCGCCGAAGGCGCCGGCGGGAGCCGGGTAGGTGACCTCGTAGAGGTACGTCTTGCCGCCCGCGGCGGCGTGCGCCTGGGCGAGGTGCAGGCTCGGCATCCGGAACAGCCAGTCCGACAAGACCAGCTCGTACAGCGACTCGGCGTCCGCCTCCGGGTAGGCGGTCCGGTAGGCATGCTCACCGTCCGCGCCGTCCGCCCCGTCCGCGCCGTTCGCGCCGGGGGCCACGGCGCGCAGGGCGTCGCTGGCCCGCTCGTCGGTGATCTTCCCGTGAAGCCCGTAGACCTGCATGAACAGGCGGTACTCGTCGCGGTTGTGCCCGGTGATCAGGTCGACGTTCCTGGCGGCGCCGGTGGCCACCGCGCGCCACGGCGCGGAGGGCAGCACCTCGCCGTCGACGACCGGCGAGAACGGCACTCGGGTGCGGGCGACGGGCCCCCATCCGGCGAGGTGGTCCTCGGGGCGCACCATGTCGGACGCGGCCGCCAGGGCGGCCGGGCTGGCCGCCGCGAAGTCGGCTGCGGTCGCGTTCGCGGGCAGCCCGGCCCGCTTGGCGATGGCGGCGGTCACGTCGGCGGCCAGCGCGGGTGAGAAGAAGGTGCCGGGAACGCTCTGCGCGATAGCCCGGTGGAACAGCCCGCCCGCGGCGGGCATGACCAGCAGGGCCGCGATCGCCCCGGCCCCGGCCGACTCACCGAAGACGGTCACGCGGCCGGGGTCGCCGCCGAAGGCGGCGATGTTCTCCCGGACCCAGTGCAGCGCCGCGACCTGGTCCAGCAGGGCGCGGTTGGCCGGGACGCCGGGCAGGTAGGCGTAGCCCTCCACGCCGACCCGGTGGTTGAAGGTCACCAGCACCACGTTCTGGCTGGCCAGCTGGGTTCCGTCGTAGCCCGGGTTGCTGGACGCGCCGGCGCGGTAGGCGCCGCCGTAGATCCACACCATGACCGGAAGCCCGGCGCCCGGGTCCGGGTCCGGGGTGAACACGTTGACCGTCAGCCAGTCGTTCGGGTCGGTGCCAGGGGCGGGATCTGGCAGCGGGGTCAGCTGGAACGCCGACTGGGGCGGTGGCGGCCCGAACGCGACCGCCTCGCGGACGCCGTCCCAGGGCTCCGGCGGGTGCGGTGCGGCGAACCTGAGCTCTCCCACCGGCGGCCGGGCGAACGGGATCCCCCTGAATCCGGCGATGCCCTCCGGCCCGGACCTGGTGCCGCGGACCAGGCCGCTTCGGGTGCGGACCACGGGTTCGGTCACGTCCATGCGCGCACTCCTTGTCGTTACTGTCGCGCTTGCCGCGACGGTCGTGGCGCGGACCGGAATGAACCCGTATGGCCGCCAGGAGCGAGGTTACGCCACGGGGTCGGGGATTTCGCGGGGGCGCCGCGTTCTGGTCACCCGCTACAGTCGACCCATGGTCGGCAAACCGAAGGCGGGCGGGCCGCTCACCACGCACCAGGGCGACCTGGAGCAGGGCGAGGACTACGAGGGCGTGCTGTTCGCCGACGCCGCGTTCGACGAGGCCGCGGCGGGAAACTGCCACTTCCTGGACTGCACGTTCCGCGGCGTCCGGTTCGGCGGCGGCAGGCTGCGGAAGTCCCGGTTCACGGACGTCACCATGCGGGACGTCCGGTTCGTGGCCACCGACCTGTCCGAAACCGGCTGGCAGGACGTGACCCTGACCGGCTGCGCGCTGGCCGGGGTTCCCGTCTTTTCCGCGGGGCTGCGCCGCGTCACGTTCTGCGACGGCAAGCTCGACTCGGTGAACTTCCGCGCGGGCACGCTCACCGACGTGCGGTTCGAGGACTGCCTGCTGCGCGACCCGCACTTCGGCGGGGCGACGCTGCTGCGGGTCAGCTTCGCGGGCTGCACCCTGACCGGGGCGGATTTCACGAAGGTGACCTGCACTGACGTGGACATGCGTGGAGCCGAGCTTGGCATCACCGCCGGGTTCGACTCGCTCCGCGGCGCCATGATCGACACCGGGCAACTCGTCGGGCTCGCACCGCTGCTGGCCCACCACCTCGGCATCACGGTCGCCGACTGAACAGGGGTTGGTTCGCATGGATTACTACCAGCACGATCTCGCCCTGATACACGGCCGGGGCTTCAGCCTGCACGCCGACCGCTGCGCCCCGGGCATCCTGGACCTGCTGGCGCCGGTTCGCGGCGGGCTCGTGCTCGAACTCGGCTGCGGCGCCGGGGCGCTGACGCGCCACCTGCTCGACGCGGGCTTTGATGTTGTGGCGACCGATGCCTCCCCGGCGATGCTGGAGCTGGCCTGGGCGGCGCTCGGCGGGGAAGCGGACCTGCGGCGGCTCCGGCTCCCGGATGATCCGCTGCCCGCCGCGGACGCGATCGTCTCGGTCGGCCACGTGATCAGCTACCTGCCCGATGCCGCGGCGATCGACCGGGCGCTGGTCGCCGTGGCCGGGGCGCTGCGGCCGGGCGGGGTGCTCGCCTTCGACGTGTGCGACCTGGAGTACGGCGAGATCCGCGCGGATGATGTGAACCTGGGCCGGACGGGCCCCGACTGGGCCATCATCACGGACTTCTCCCGGCCGACCCCGGACAGGTTCGTCAGGGATATCACCACGTTCGTGCCCGACGGCCACGGCGGCTGGCGCCGCGGCCGCGAGCATCACGAGAACGTCCTGGTGGATACCTCGTTGATCCCGGCACTCCTGCGTGAGCACGGGGTGGAGGCCACGGTGGGGTCCTCGTTCGGCGCCGCGGAGCTGCCGCCTGGGCTGCGCGCGGTGACCGGCACGAAGCCGGGACCGGGCCGAGGCTAAGGCGGTCGCGGCCTAGCGTTACGGGTTTACCCGGTGTCCCGGGATCGCGCGCACGGCGTGGGCGAAGGCCTCGCTGCGGTCGCGGTAATCACGGAACCGGCCGAAGCTCGGGGCGGCGGGCGACAAGAGCACTACGCCGTCCGGGCGCGCCCAGGCGAACCCGGAGGCGACCGCCGCGTCCAGGTCTGGGCAGTCGGTCACGCCCGCGAATGCGGGTTCAGCGGCGGCGGCCGCCTGCTCCATCTCGGCGCGGATACGGGGGCCGCTGTCGGGCAGGGTCAGGACGAAGGTCGGGGCGTCGCGCGCCAGGACCCCGGCGGCGAGCGGCCGGTAGTCGATGCCGCGGTCGTGGCCGCCGACGATCAGCGCGACCCGCCGCCCGGGCAGGGCGTCGAGCGCGGCCAGGGTGGGCAGCACGTTGGTGGACAGGCTGTCGTCGACGAAGGTGACTCCCCCGATCGTGCCGATGGGCGCGAGCCGGCTGGGCAGGTGCCGGTAGCCGGCCGCCGCGGCTCGCAGCCTGGCGTCGTCGCGCGCGCCGGCCACGCCGAGGGCGGCCAGGCAGCGGCGGGCGATGAGCGCATTCCTGCGGTTGTGCGCGCCGAGCAGCCCGAGGGGCTCCATCCAGTCCGCACCCGGGTCGTCCGCTGCGGACACCCACTCCACGCGCGGCCCGAGCAGCGCCGCGCGCTCGGCGAGCAGGTTGCTGTCGCCGTTCGCCACGGTGAGTTCGGCCCCCGGCTGGGAGCACAGGGACAGCTTGTCCCGGTAGTACTGCTCCACTCCCCCGTGCCAGTCCAGGTGATCGGGGTGCAGGGAGGTAACGGCCACCACGGGCGGAGCGCAGGACAGGTCGGTGGCCTGGTAGCTGGACACCTCGATGGCCCAGTAGTCAAAGTCGCCGGGCTCGGCGGGGTCGTAGGGGACGACGCCGATGTTGCCGCCCACCAGGCACCGGTAACCAAGACCGGTGAGCAGGTGCCCGATGACCGACACCGTGGTGCTCTTGCCCTTGGTGCCGGTCACGCAGACGACGCGGCGCAGGTCGGCCTCGGCGGCGTCGGCAAGCCACAGGCCCAGTCCGCCCACCACCGGGATGCCCAGGCCGGACAGGTGCGCCACGTCGGGCCGGTGCCGGCTCAGGCCCGGGGTCTTGACGACCACGTCGCAGCGTTCGAGGGCGGCCAGTCCGCCGTCGCCCGTGGCGAGCACCGGGCGGCCCTCGCTTTCGTCCTTGGGGTGATCGTCCACCAGGACCGGCTCGACGCCCATGGCCACCAGCTTGCGCAGGTTCGCGTGGCCTTCGCGTCCCATGCCCCAGACGCCGACCCGGGCGCCGGCCAGGTCGGACCAGGAAAGCTTCGGGCGCGTCATCGATACCTGGCGGGGACGAAGCTGCGGCCCACCGGACGCAGCATGGCCGCGGCCTCCTCCTGCGACGGCGCGTCCGGCCAGCCGGCCACCTCGAGTGCGAGTCCGGCAAGCAGGCTGGTGCCCGCTCGGTCCGCCCGCCGCGCGGCCAGCAGGGCGGCGGCCCGGCACTCGCTGACCTCGCCGACGCACTCGAACGGCTTGGCGCCCGCGCCGACCAGCGCGCGGAACTTGCCGGCGAGGCCGGGATCATCCAGCGGCTCCGCGCCCGGCGCGAAGATCTGCCGCAGCGCCCCGGCGGGCAGGAACGGCGCCAGGATCAAGTCGATAAAGCAGCATTTGTCGCAACTCCCGCACCAGTGGTCATACCGGCGCGCCGGGTCGCTGTAGAAGGCCTTGTTGCAGCTCCGGAACGATCCGTGGTATTCCGGCAGGGCCGCGAATTCCCGGCCGACCCACAGCTCGGTCCGGTCCCTGAGCCAGGAGAAGTACTCCGGCACCGGCGGGCCCGCCTGCGCCAGCACGCCGCGCAATGCGGCCTCGAACGCCTCGCTCTTGGAGTACTGGTGGTTGACGGGGCGGCCCTGGTACTGCAGGGTCGGGATGGACGCCGACCACTCGTTGGACATCACCACCGCGTCCCGGTTCTCGAGCACCGCGGCGAGCAGCGCGATCGCGGACAGGATCCCGGTGACCGGCACGTGCCCATTGAGGAAGCCGAGCTCGGCCGAGCGCAGTAGCTGCGGGTCGATCTCCCGCCCGGCCCGCACGATCGGGAGCCCGGCTACCGCGGCCGGTGCCTCGATTGCGTCGAACCGGTCGGCGGGCCTGCTCACCACGAACAGCGCGACATCGGCGAGCCGCCGCACGCGCTCCACCACGACGATCGAGTCGATCCCGCCCCCGAACGGCACCAGCGCCCTGGGGGGCCGAGAGGGTTTGGGGGGCCGGGGGGGATACAGGGGGGCGGGCAGCCCTCCCGTGCGCGGGGGGATCCCGAGGGGTCGTCCCCCCGGGGCTGGCACCGCTTCAATGCGCAGCGAGGCCAGGTCCAGGTCATTGCGGTAGGCGAACTCACCCAGGCCCTGGAGGTAGAACTCGCGGAGGAAGCCCAGTTCGGTCTCCGTCAGCGCGGTCTGGCCGAGGTCGATGACCGGGGGGGCGGCGGTCTTGTAGTAAGAGACGCCCGCCAGCAGGAACACCAGCCGCGCGAGCGCCCGGGCGGCCTCGGTGCGCCATCGGGGCCCGGGCGCCAGCGTGATCCGTTCGGTGAACTCGCGGCCGTCCAGTGAGTAACGGCAGGTCAGCATGCCCTGCTCGGCGTCGGTTGCGAAGGACTCGTACCGGAACACCCGCCCGCGGTCACGCGGTGGCGACGACGCACCGGGAAGAGCCATCGCGGATAAATCCCCCAACCGTGCCGCAGCCTGCCTCGCACGCGAGGCGCCTAATCGCCTGGAACCTCGGCTAAACAGTATCGGCCGCTCCTGTATGCCATGCCGGGTTGACTTTAGCGGCCGGCCCCAACGTCGAAGCCCTCGTGCCGGGTGTAACCCCGCCGCCATGGGCGGCCCAACGCCGCCGTCAACGCCCTGGCCGTGATCGAGGGGGCAGGCGGCCCGGTTCCTCCCGGAAATCCAGCAACTGGTCACCGCCACCGTGCCCCTACCCCCGCGGAGCAGGGATACCCACTACCAGCCGTCGGTCAGCGCTTCCGTGTGCTCGTCTTACAGAAGGAACGGGATCAGCATCTTCGTCCTGCTCCGGTACTCCGGGTACGCCGTGGGGAAGGTCGCCACTAGGTTGCGCTCCTCGACGGTCCCGGCGTAATAGAAGTACGCGACCAGCACCGCGACGACGATCAGGCCCAGCAGGTTGTCGACGAGCGCGGTCCCCAGCATCGCGGTCAACAGTCCCGAGTAGATCGGGTGGCGGACGAACCGGTAAGGGCCGGAGGTGACAAGCTCCGGCTCCGCCCGCTGGCTCATCGGCATCCCCCAGTTGCGGCCGAGGTTCAGGCGGGCCCAGACCGCGAGCGCGATCCCGCAGGCGAACAGCAGCGTCCCTATCGATTCGGGGATCACGCTGTGCACCGCCAGGCTGCCGCCGCGGAAGACGCGTGCGATCAGGAAAACCCCGATGATGCTCACGCCGGCCAGCCGGGTTCGCCACCCGCCCCTGACGCTCTCCTTGCTGGTGGAAGCCGAGGCGAGCCAGTAGATCCAGAAGACGATCCAGGCCACACCGATGGCGAGCTTGAGCGCGTTCATGCTCCTTCTCCGACTTCTCCGATCACCCGTTGCTGGGTGGACGTCGATCACCGTATGCCCGGTTCCCGTTCCTGTCATCGGCTCCCGGGTTGAACTGGGTTGTCATCCCGTGGGTTGATGTCCAGCGTCCCGAGGCCGGCGGGCGGCTCCGCAGCCGCGCGACGAGGGCCAGACGGCCGCACGGGCGTGCCGCGCGGTCGCTGAAGAAGTAGCCGTGGCCGGCGGGGCCGGTGGGCAGGTCGGTGACGTGGATCTGGCTCGTCGGCACGCCGGCCTCGCGGAGGACGGAACGGTTGGCCGCCCACAGGTCGAGCAGCCAGCGCTCGGGGACGGAGTCCGGGCGGATGAAGGCCGCCGCGGCCGGGCCGAAGGCCGCGGTCACGGCCCGGTGGACGTCGGCCCCGACCTGGTAGCGGGCGGGGGACACGGCGGGACCGACCCCGGCGATCACGTCTGGCGGGCGGGAACCCAGGGTCTGCATCGCGGCCAGCGCCGCGGCGCAGACCCTGGCCACGGTGCCGCGCCAGCCCGCGTGCACGCAGGCCAGCACGCCGGCTACCGGGTCGTGCAGGACGATGGGCACGCAGTCCGCGGTCAGGATGGCGAGCAGCACGCCGGGAGAGGAGGTGACCAGCGCGTCGGTGTCCGGTATCGCGTCGTCGAGCGAGAACGCGCCGCTCCCCCGGTCGGCTTCGCCGACGATCCGCACCCCGGCGCCGTGCACCTGACGGGCGAACACGAGGTCATCCGGGCGCGCGCCGAGGGCCGCGGCCAGGCGGCGCCGGTTCTGGAGCACATTCGCGGGATCGTCGCCGACGGACAGGCTCAGGTTCAGCGTCGCGTACGGCCCGGAGGATACACCGCCGCTCCTGGCCGTGACCGCCGCATCCGCCCCGGACGCCGCCAGCGCCGGCCAGGTCAGCAGCCTCAGCGCACCGGCCCCGCGGATCTCGGCCGGGGCGGCGGGGACGGCGGTCACCGGACGGGCCTAGCGGTCACCGGGTGCGGCCTACTGGCCCTGAGCGGCGAAGGACTCGGCGGCGCGCAGGGTGCGCAGGACGTTGCCGCCGGCCAGGGCGGCGCAGTCGGGCTCGGTCCAGCCGCGGGCCAGGAGCTCGGCGAACAGGGCCGGGTAGGCGGACACGTCCTCCAGGCCGACCGTGACGTCGAGGGTGCCGTCGAAGTCGCCGCCGACGCCGACGTGGGCGACGCCGGCGACGTCCCGGACGTGCTCGATGTGGTCCGCGACCTCGGCCAGCGTCGCCACGGGCTCGGGGTGGGCGGCCTGCCACTCGGCGCGGACGCTGAACAGCTCGCCGAAGTCCCTCGGGTCCAGGCCGCGGCGGGCGGCTTCGGCCTTCAGGCCGGCCAGCCAGTCCGCGCACGGCTGGGAGACGAAGGCGGGAACGAACGTCACCATGCACACGCCGCCGTTGCCGGCCAGCCGCGCGAGCACGTCGTCGGGTACGTTGCGCGGGCTGTCGCAGACCGCGCGGGCCGAGCTGTGCGAGAAGATCACCGGCGCCGAGGCGGCGTCGAGCGCGTCGTGCATGGTGGCCGGCGCCACGTGGGACAGGTCGACGAGCATGCCGATCCGCTGCATCTCGCGGACCACCTCGCGGCCGAAATCGGTCAGCCCGCCCGCGTCCGCGTCATCGGTGGCCGAGTCGGCCCACCCGACGTTCTGGTTGTGCGTCAGGGTCATGTACCTGACGCCGAGCGCGTACAGCATCCGCAGCACGCCCAGGGACCCGGCGATGGCGTGCCCGCCTTCGGCGCCGAGCAGCGAGGCCACCCGGCCGGACGCGGTGATCCGCTCCACGTCGCTGGCGCTGCGCGCCAGCTCCAGCGCCTGCGGGTAGCGCGCGATGATCGCGCGCGCCAGGTCGATCTGCTCGAGCACCGTGGTGACGGCGGTATCCCCGGCCAGGGTCCCCGGCACGTACACCGACCAGAACTGGGCGCCGACCCCGCCGGCCGAGAGCCTGGGCAGGTCGGTGTGCAAGTCCGGGACCGGTGCCGCCAGGTCCACCGCGGCGAGGCCGCCGGGCCGCTTGCGCAGGGCCCACGGCAGGTCGTTGTGGCCGTCGATCAGCGGGAACCGCCGCAGCAGGTCCCGGGCCTGAAGGGTGCGCTCGCTCACCCGCCCAGCCTATGCCGGCTGGGCACGTAGCCTCCTGGCGTCACGCCTTGCGACGGCGCGGGCCGAGGCGGCGCAGGCGCAGCGCGGTGAGCAGGACGAAGAACACCGCCAGCCCGATCATGATGCCGATGTCAACCAGCCAGTGCATCCCGCTGTGATTCCAGAGCGGATCGGTGGTGCTGCCCGGAACCGAGATCATGTTGAGGTTGGCGGTGGACGCCACCGCGGCGAATCCCCATCGCGCCGGCGCCACGCAGGCTATGTACCACAGTGCTGAGCCGCTCTTCAGGGGCTCGACGAAGCCGGACAGGATGACCTGGACCATGGTGGCCAGCACCAGGATCGGCATCGCCTTCTCCGAAGTGCTCACCAGGGCGGATATCAGCAGGCCCAGGCACATCGACGCCAGGCCGAGCATCGCGATGCCGATCAGCAACTCGATGATCGACGGGCCGGGCAGCAGCGCGCCGTGCTTCGGCAGCGGCCGCAAGGCCAGGCCGAGCACGACCAGCACGACCGACTGCATCACGCTGATCACGCCGAGCACCAGCAGCTTGGAGAACAGGTAGGCGCCGGACGACAGTCCGGCCGCTCGTTCCCTGACGTAGATCGGGCGTTCCTTCACCAGCTCCCTGATCGAGCTGGCGGCCCCGGCCAGGCACTGGCAGATGACCAGCATCAGCAGCACTTCCTGGGCGGTGGTGTTGCGGAACAGCGGGCCCGCCAGGCCGGAGCTGCCGCCCACGGAATAGATCAGGGCGCCCAGGATGAGGGGCAACAGCCCCATGAAGATCAGGTAGCCGCGGTCGGACGAGATCACCCGCACGTACCGGCGGGTCAGCGTGCCGAGCTGCTGCAGCGCGCCGCGCCGCTGCTCCGGCGGTTCGGCCGGCGCTTCCAGGCCGACGGGCCTGCCCGCCGGCCTCGCGCGCTGCTTGTCCGCCACGTACTGCTGGTAGGCAGGAGAGGCGGCGAACTCGCCGGCCCAGTCACGGTCCGGGTAGCGTTCGAACGCCTGGAAGACCTCGGCCCAGCCGGGCAGGCCGAAGTACGTGAGCCCTTCGCTTGGCGGGCCGTAGTAGGCAACCTTGCCGCCCGGGAACAGGACGAGGAGCCGGTCGCAGGTGTCGAGGTTGGCCACGCTGTGCGTGACCACGATGACCGTCCGCCCGTCGTGGGCCAGGTCTCGCATCTGCTCCATGACCGACTTGTCCAGGCCCGGGTCCAGGCCGGAGGTCGGCTCGTCGAGGAACAGCAGCGACGGCTTGGTCAGCAGTTCCTGCGCAACGTTCACCCGCTTGAGCTGGCCGCCGGACAGCCGGTCGGCGCGGGTGTTGGCGTGCCTGGTCAGGCCGAGCTCGGCCATCACCTCGTCGACCCTGGCGTTGCGCTCGGCGGCGCTGGTGTCCGCGGGGAAGCGGAGCTCGGCGGAGTACTGCAGGGCGCGGCGCGCGGTCAGCTGCGTGTGCAGGATGCTCTCCTGCGGGACCAGGCCGATGCGGTACCTGAGCTCGGCGTAGTTGGCGTACAGGTCCCGGTTGTCGTACAGGACGTTGCCCGTATCCGCCGGGCGCGTCCCGGTCAGCGCGCCGAGGAGCGTCGACTTGCCCGCACCGCTGGGGCCGATGACGCCGAGCAGGGCCTTTTCGGGGACCGGGAACGAGACGTGGTTGAGGATGATCTTGCCGCCCGACACGCGCACGACCAGGTCCTGCGCTTTGAAGCTGACTTCGCCCTCATCCTCGTACTGGATGAGCTCGTCGCCGGTCAGGCGGAACGTCGAGTGGCCGATGCTGACGATGTCGGCCTCGGTGATCACCGCCGAGGACACCCGCCGACCGTTCACGTAGGTGCCGTTGTGACTGCCGAGGTCGACGATCTCGTAGGTCCCCGCGGGAGACTTGCGCACCTCGGCGTGGTGCCGTGAGACGTCGAGGTCCGGCAGGACGAGATCGTTGTCGGGGACGCGGCCGATGCGCAGGGCCTTGGCGGGCAGGGGCATCCGGCTCGTCGGACGCCGGTCGACGCTCGGCAGCGGGTCGCGCTGCACCTCGGCCTCCGCAGCCGGAGCCTGGGGCGCGGGTTCGCGCCAGGCGGAGACGGCTTCTTCCCAGGAGGGCTCGCCCACGCCGCGCGGAGGCTCGAACGGGCCGGCCGGCTGCGGCTGCGGCTGCGGCTGGAACTGGCGCTGCGGCTGCGGCTGGCGCGGCGGTTGAGGCTGGCGCGGCGGGGCGGCAGGCGCCTGCGGCGAGGCGGCCTGGAAGCGCGGCCCGGGCTCGACGAGGGGGCTCCCGGCCCACCAGGGCGCGGGGTGCGACATGGACGGCGGGTCTGAGGGCACGCCCGGCCAGAACGCTTGGCCCTCATCGCGCGGCGCGGCGGGCCTGGGCGGCTCGGCCGGCGGCCGGGGTGCGGCCTGGACTTGCGGCCTGGCGGGCGGTTCGGGCTGCGCCTGGGGCGCGGCCGGCAGGCCCGGACCGGGCTGGGCCGGACCGGGCTGGGCCGGACCGGACTGGGCCGGACCGGACTGGGCTGCGGCCGGAGCCGACTTGGCTGCGGCCGGAGCGTCGAGCATGAAGCGCAGGATCGGTCCGTCTTCCGGGTTGCCCAGGCGGACCAGGGTTTCGTGACCGATCGGGACCCGCTCGACGCGCTGCAGCCCGACGAACGTCCCGTTGGTACTGCCGGTGTCCTCAAGCAGCCACCCGTCGCCTTCGACCCGCACCACCCCGTGCCGCCACGACACGCGCGAGTCGAGGACCACGATGTCGGACGCGGGGTCCCGGCCGATGCTGTACGTGGCACCGGCGTTAAGGGTGTGATCAGAGCGCCGGGTCCGCACGGTGAGGGCGGGCACTGCCGATCCGCCGGCCGCTCCGGCGGAGCGTGGCGCGGCTTCGGCGAGCCCGGCCGGCGCGAACCCCGCCGGAGATGGCCCGGCCTGCTGTTGCGGGCGGTCGGACCAGTCGGAATGCTCGGGTGGCATGTCTACAGAGTGTAGGGCCGCTTGCCGTAAACAGGAATCGGCCGCACGATTCAGGTTGACCCGGTGCGTTTGACATATTTGGGTCGCGGAGACCCTGATACTGGAGCATCAAGCACATTGTCTTTCTGGCCGCGTCGCGCGCCACGCGCCGTGCGACTCACCGTTATTCTCTGTCACTAGGCGACACCGCAGGGGTGGAACATGATCGTGGCGGACACCTATTGTGATGGTATGGCTACCATTGCCCTGACCCAAGTGGGGACGTCATGAGCGAGGAGCCCACCCGCCCCAGTCCCGTGTGGCGGGAGCCGCAGGCCTCTCAGGAACCGCCGACGGCCGCGTGGCAGCCGCAGGCCCGCCCGAGCCCGCCGCCCCCCTGGCAGGCGCAGGCTCCCCAGGCCCCGCAGGCCCCGCAGGATTCGCCGTCGCCTGGCTGGCCGGCGCAGCCGCCCGTGGACACGCCGCCGCCGGCCTGGCAGGCGCAGCCGGCCTACGGGCCCGGCCCGGGTTCTGCCGCCGTGACCCGCAGGCGGCGCAGGAGGTGGCCGTGGATCACGCTGATCGTGATCATCCTGGTCCTCGTGGGGGCCGACCGGGGCGCCCTCGCGATCACCGAGAACGCGATGGCCAGCCAGTTCCAGTCCTCGGTAGGCCTGTCCGGCAAGCCGCACGTGTCCATCGCGGGATTCCCGTTCCTGACCCAGCTTGCCGCGCGCGACTTCAAGACCGTGAACGTCAACGCGACCGACGAGACGACGGGGCCGCTCGAGATCGCCAGCCTGACCGCCACGGCGCACAACATGCACATCCACGGGCTCAGCAGCGCGACGATCGATCAGTTCACCGCCTCGGCGCTGGTCACGTTCACGGCGCTGGCCAACGCGGGCGGGATCCCGCAGGGCATCACGCTGTCCCAGGACGGCCCGAACAAGATCCAGGCGACCGTCAGCATCGGCCCCCTGAGCGACTCGGCTACCGCTGACGTCACCCAGACGGGACCGAACAAGGTCACCATCCGGGTCATCGACGCGGGCGGGATACCGGCGTCGGTGCTCGGCAACTTCATGGACTTCACGATCACGATCCCCAAGCTCCCGGACGGAGTGTCGATCCAGAGCATCAGCATCACGCAACGGGGGCTCATGATCACCGCCTCCGGCCACGACGTCACGGTCAGCCAGAACTCCTAGCCGGACCCCGGGCCGGTAGGCTCACCGCTGATGCCAGCACCGTGTGTCTTCTGCGCCATCATCCTCGGCGAAGTGCCGGCGGTGATCATCCTGGACACGGAACGGCTGATCGCGTTCCTCGATCACCGCCCGCTGTTCCGCGGCCATACCCTGCTGGTGCCAAAACTTCACGTTCGGCTGATGAGTGACCTGCCCGCCGACCAGGTGCCCGAGTTCTTCCGCACGGCCCAGCGGCTGGAGCGGGGTGTCGAGGACGGCCTGGGCGCGGACGGCTCGATGATCCTCATCAACAACGTGGTGAGCCAGTCGGTGCCGCACCTGCACCTGCACGTCATTCCCAGGAACAAGAAAGACGGGCTGCGGTTCTGGCTCGGTCCGCGGCAGCCTTACGACAACATCGCCCAGGCCGAGGCCTACGCGGACAAGATCAGGGCCGCCCTCCCCCCAGATTAGCGCGTACGGTGGAAATCGGGCACGCCCCGCGCTTCCCGCCCTGCGCCCGTCGGAGAGGTTCCCCCCATGCCCGCCGACTTGTCTGCTCCCAATCGCTTCGCGCGTGACCTGTTCGCTCCGCTGCCCGCCCGGTACGACCGCCTCGCCGAGATCCTGTCCTTCGGGCAGAACGGCCAGTGGCGTTCCGCGATGGTCAGCCGCGTCCTGCCGACGGACGGGGTGATCCTCGACGTCGCCTCCGGCACCGCGGGGGTAGCGCTCCAGCTGGCGGCGCGCAGCGGCGCGGACAGCGGGGTCAGGATCGTGGGCGTCGACCTGACCGAGGAGATGCTGCGGCTCGGGCAGCGCCGGGTGGCCGCGGCCGGCGCGGCGGACCGGGTGGGCCTGGTGGCCGGGCGGGCGGAGCAACTGCCGTTCCCCGACGGCTATTTCGACGCGCTGACGTTTACCTACCTGCTCAGGTACGTCAGCGACCCGCAAGCCACCCTGATCGAACTGGCCCGGGTAGTCAAGCCAGGTGGCAAAGTGGCGAGCCTGGAATTCTGCGTGCCGGCCGGAGCGTTCTGGCGGTCCGCCTGGTGGGCGTACACCAGGCTGCTGCTGCCGGCCGGGGGAATGCTGCTCGGCGGGCGCGAGTGGCTGGAGGTCGGGCGCTTCCTCGGCCCGAACATCTCCGCGCACTACCGCAGGTACCCGGTCGCCTGGACGGTGCAGGCGTGGGAGAAGGCGGGGCTGACCGACGTCGGCACCCGCGTCATGAGCCTCGGCGGCGGCCTGGTGATGTGGGGCAAACGTGCCGGCGGCTGAGGAGGCCGGGGAATCGGCGCCGCGCCCCGCGTATTACGCGGCCCGGCCGGGGGGATGGCGGGACTGGTGGACGCTCCTGCATCCGCCTTATACGTTGTGGCACCTGTCCTACCCGGTCATCGGCGCCGCGCTGGCGCCGCGGGTCCAGGCCGGCCGCCTGATCGCGACCGTCCTCGCGTTCTTCCTCGCGGTGGGCCTGGCCGCGCATGCGCTTGACGAGCTGCGCGGCCGGCCGCTGCGCACCCGGATCCCGGCACCGGTGCTGGTCGCGGTGGTGGCCGCCGGACTAGCGGGCGCGCTGGCGCTGGGCGCGGTCGGCGTGTCGCGGGTCGGCTGGACCCTGATCCCGTTCATGGTCGCGGGGCCCGTCCTGGTCATCGCGTACAATGCCGAGCTCTTCGGCGGCGTCATGCACAC
Source organism: Streptosporangiaceae bacterium (assembly GCA_035505275.1). Taxonomy (GTDB): domain Bacteria; phylum Actinomycetota; class Actinomycetes; order Streptosporangiales; family Streptosporangiaceae; genus Palsa-504. Next base: position 39,511 of record DATJQX010000140.1, read on the forward strand.
CGACGCGGGGTTCGCCGCCGCCTGGGGCGCGTTCCCGGTGCTGACCGCCTACGTGGCGCAGTCCGGAACGCTGGCGGCCGCGCCGGTCCTGGCGGCGCTCGGCGCGTTCGCGCTGTCCTTCGCCCAGCGCAAGCTGAGCACCCCGGCCAGGAACATCCGGCGCCGGGCGCAGCGTGTCGAGGGAAGCATCACCTTCGGCGACGGGCGCGTCGTGCCGATCAGCGCCGATGTCCTGATCCAGCCCCTGGAGCAGGCCCTGCGGGCCGCCTCCTGGGCGGTCATGCTGCTCGCCGCCGCCCTCGCCGTGGCCCGCCTGGGTTGAAGATGGTCGCGCATTTCTGCCGATTCGCTGAGCAACCTGGCGCTCACACCATTACCCTGATTAGGTCAATCAGCTATAAATGGTTCTTTTGAGGCTGAAAGTGAGTAACTGGAACAGCTGTCTGAACGCGGCGTCCGTGACCCATAATTGACATGAGCGCAGCCAGTGATGCCATCAGGAGACGGCGCATGACATCGGGCATGTCCGCCAAGGGCAGCGCTCTCGGGACAAACGTTCCTGAGAGCGGTGTCCAGCTTGGGCCTGCCCAGGTGATGCCGACCCAGGCCGCCGCGGGCAACGGGACCAGGCACGACTCCGACTCCCCCGACGGGGTGACGGAAGTCCACGAGCCCGCCGCGGCGGCGTTCGGCGCCGACTCCGCCTCGCCGGCGCTCGGCGCGTCGGTACGCACCCTCATCCTCGGGATCGACTACGACGGGCGGATCGTCCAGCATGACCGCAACGCGGCCCTGATCCTCGCGCGCGCGGCCGGCGAACTGCTCGGCGCTCAGCTGATCGACCTGACGGCCGGAGCGCAGGGCAGCTCGGCTCCTGGCCGGACCGCCGACAGCGTCGCCGCGGTCAACGGGCTGCTCGAAGCGATCCGGTCCGATCGCGAGGGCAGCGCGGTACTGACGATCGAAACCCGCGATGGTCACCAGGCCGAGGCGGTGGTGACCGCCTACCCGATGCGCGCGGGGGGGACCGATCTGGTCGCGCTCGCCATGCTGCGCATCCCGGTGCCGCGGGCGGAGCGGTTCGTCGATCCCGCGGTCATGCGCAGGCACATGCTTGACGACACCTTCACCAGGATCGGCGACACCCTCGACATCGACCACCTGGCCCGCGAGCTGGTGGACGCGCTCGTGCCGCATTTCTGCAACGAGGCCGAGCTGCTGCTGCTTGAAACGCTGATCGGCAACGACGAACTGCCCGCGCACGGCCCCGACGGGTCGCTCCCGCTGCGGCGGATGGCCCTGCTGCACGACCGGGCAGATCCCGCCTGGGAAGCGGCGTTCCCCACCGGGGAGATCCTGCGGTACCCCGCTCACACGCCGTACTTCCAGTGCATGGATACCGGCAAGCCGGTCCTAGAGACCAACATCAGCGGGAGCCAGGCCACCAAGATCGCCAAGGCGTGGCGGCGCAGGCCGGTGTCCAAGCTGCTGTCTGACGCCTCGATGCTCATGCTGCCCCTCGTCGCGCGCGGCGTCCTGCTGGGCTTCTTCGCCTGCACCCGCCAGGACGGGTTCCGCCGCTTCGACGCCTACGACATCGAGGTCGGCATGGACTTCGCGGCCCGCGCGGCCGTCTTCATCGACAGCGCCCGCCGCTACAGCAGGGAGCACGCGACCGCGCTGACCCTGCAGCGGAGCATGCTCCCGACCGGGCTCTCCGCGCCTTCCTCGGTGGAGGTCCGGCATCGTTACCTGCCCGGCAGCAAGCTCATCGAGGTCGGCGGGGACTGGTATGAGTCGATCGCGCTGCCCGGCGGGCGGGTCGCGCTCGTGGTCGGCGACGTGGCCGGGCACGGCGTGCGCGCGGCCGTCACCATGGGCCGGCTGCGCACCGCCATCCACACCCTGGCCATGCTGGAGCTCCCGCCCGCGGAATCGCTCCAGCAGCTCGACGAGCTCATGCACACCCTCGGCGAGCGCGAACCGCACTTCGCCACCTGCGCGTACGCGGTGTACGACGCGGTGAGCGGCATCTGCGAGGTGGCCGTCGCGGGGCACCTGCCCCCGCTGCTCGTACACCCGGACGGCACCAACGAGCTGCTGGACGTCCCGCCCGCCCCGCCGCTCGGCATCGGGGACGGCGACGTCGAGAGCCGGCAGTTCCAGGTGGAGGACGGCAGCCTGTTCGTGCTGTACACCGACGGCCTGGTGGAAAACAAGGGCCAGGACATCAGCGACGGGCTGGCGAGACTGCGGGACATCTTCGGCCCCGGCTCGCCCACCCGCCCCCTCGAGGACCTGTGCAAGGCCACTCTGGACGGGGTGTACTCCGATCATCAGCGCGACGACATCGCGGTGCTCATCGCGCGCCTGCGCCGGCTGCCGCGCGAGAACTACGCCTCGTGGACGCTGCCGCCCAAGCTGACCTCGGTACGGCAGGCGCGATCGGTGATCGCCGAGCCGATGAAGGGCTGGGACCTGGAAGAGCTGATCCCCACCACCGAGCTACTCGTCTCCGAGCTGGTGACCAACGCGCTCAGGTATTCGCGCGGCGAGGTCACGCTGCGGCTCGTCAACGAGAAGGCGCTGGTCTGCGAGGTACTTGACACCTCGGCCGCGATGCCGAGGCTCCGCCAGGCCGGAGGCGAAGAGGAGACCGGCCGGGGCCTGCAGGTCGTTCGGCAGCTCGCCAAGCGCTGGGGCGCGCGCCGTACGCCGACCGGCAAGGTCGTCTGGTGCGAGCAGCCCCTGCCAGGCGGGCCTGGTCCCGTAGAGGCCTGGGAAACGCTGCACTGATCGCGCGGTCCGCGAGGGGCCAACGGCCCCTCCGGCCGCGTGATACTACGGCGAGCACCGCAGTGGGGCGCGGAGCGCAGCGGGGGGTTCCAGGGGGGTCGTCCCCCCGGGCCAGCACTGCTATTCGACGGTGACGCTTTTGGCCAGGTTGCGGGGCTTGTCGATGTCGCGGCCCAGTTTGGCGGCTACGTGGTAGGCCAGGAGCTGGAGCGGGACGTTCAGTAGCAGCGGATCGAGTTCGGGCTCGCCGGCCGGGACGCGGATGACCGCGTCGGCCAGGTACGGGGGGAGCTCGGCGCTTGTCACCGCGATGACGGGGCCGCCGCGGGCCCTGATCTGCTCGATCGTGGAGATGTTCTTCGACAGCAGCTCGTCGGCCGGCACGATGACCAGGCTGGGCATCGATGAGTTGATCAGGGCGAGCGGGCCGTGCTTCAGCTCGGCCGCCTGGTAGGCCTCGGCGTGGACGTAGGAGACCTCCTTGAGCTTCTGCGCCCCTTCGCGGGCCACCGGCCAGCCGCGGACGCGCCCGATGAAGAACATATGCTCCGCGTCGGCGAACCGGCCGGCTACCTCGGCGACCAGATCTTCGTGGGCCAGGATCTGATCGATCTGGCCGGGCAGGGCGCGCAGGCCGGCCACGATCCGCTGGCCGGACGCCGCGGACAGGTCGCGGACCCGGCCGAGCAGCAGCGCGAGCATGGCGAACGAGGCCGCCATGTTGGTCAGCGCCTTGGTGGACGCGACCGCGACCTCCGGGCCGGCGTGCAAGAAGACACCGCGGCCGCACTCGCGCCCGATCGCGCTGCCCACCACGTTGACGGCGCCGATGACCTGGCCGCCCTTACGCCTCAGCTCCTGCACCGCCATGAGCGTGTCCAGCGTCTCGCCGGACTGGCTGACGGCCACGTATAGCGTGTCCGGGTCCACGACCGGGTTGCGGTACCTGAACTCCGACGCGGGCTCGGCGTCGGAGGGGATACGGGCCAGCTCCTCGACCAGGACCGCGCCCATCTGGCCGGCGTAGTAGGCCGAGCCGCAGCCGAGGAACTTCACTCGCCGGATGGACCGTAGCTCGCGCGCGTCCAGGTTGATCCCGCCTAGCTTCGCGGTGGCGAACCGGTCGTCGAGCCTGCCGCGCAGGGCGCGGCGCAGGGCCTCCGGCTGCTCGTGGATCTCCTTGCGCATGAAATCCTCGTACGCGCCGAGTTCGTAGTCGCCGGCCTCGGCCTCGACGGTGGTGGGCACCTTGCTGTCGCCGGCCGCGCGCCGGCCGGACCCGTCCAGGGGCACGACGCGGTAGTCGGCGGCGTGGACCGTGGCGACCTCGGCATCGTCGAGGTACACCACCTGCTTGGTGTAGCGGACCAGGGCTGCCACGTCGGAGGCGACGAACATCTCCGACTCGCCGATGCCCAGCACGATGGGGCTGCCGTTGCGGGCTACGACCAGCTCGCCCGGGTGCCTGGTGTCGAGCACGACCAGGCCGTAGGTGCCCTCCACGTGGCGCAGCGTGGCCCGGACCGCCTCCTCAAGCGGGGTGTCGCCGGCCGCCTCGGCGGCGATCATGTGCGCGAGCGCCTCGGTGTCGGTGTCGCTGACGAGTTTGACGCCCTTTGCTCCCAGAGCGTCCCTGAGCTGCTCGGCGTTCTCGATGATGCCGTTGTGGACGACGGCGATGCGGCCCTCGGTGTCGGTGTGCGGGTGGGCGTTGGTCTCGTTCGGCTCACCGTGCGTCGCCCACCTGGTGTGGCCGATGCCGATCGTCGCCTTCGTCCGGTCACCGACCCGGTCGCGCAGGTCCTGGACCCGGCCGGCCGTCTTGATGACCTGGAGCCGGTTCCGGTGGATGACGGCCAGGCCGGCCGAGTCATAACCCCGGTACTCCAGGCTCCGCAGGCCCTCGAGCAGGACGGGGACGGCATCTCTGCGGCCGATATACCCGACGATTCCGCACACCTCGACCCCTCCGGTTCCACTGGCACATCTCTTTACGAAATGTATATGTAAGGTTACTATCTGTAAACTATGCGGCGGAGCTGGCGTTCCGACAGGCCGGGCGCGGGGAACCTGCGCTGCCGTAGTTCCAGAGCGATGACGGGCCAGATCTCGTCGTTCTTGTACTGCCGCCGCTGGAGTTCGGCATGGCGCCTGCGGACGAACTCCTCGATCGGCTCGCTGAAGTAGGCGATGACGTCCGCGACGACCCGGACCGCGGTGGCGTGCGGCAGGTCCGTCGAGGCGGCCAGGTACCGCACGAGGTCCGGCGGGGACTGGTCAGGCATCAGCACTTCCCAGGATCTGCGACGGCCAGGAGTGCAATTCTTGCCCGATTTCGGGCAAGAATTGCGAGTTTTACCACGCGAGACCCGAGCATAGCGCACGCGGGAGGAGTTGGGGCCGGTTGCTCAACCGATGGATGCGGCAACCTAACGGTTCTTCTGGTTGGTTGCAGCAACCATCGAGTGCGGCCAGGTGCCAGCGGGGGCAATGAGGGTGATGTGACTGGTGGGCTGGAGTTCAGGGGGTGGGGGCGGGCTGCGGGAGGACTAGGGCGCGGGACCTAGTTATTTGGGCCTCGGCCTGGCGGGTTTGTCTGGGCCAGGTCCTGGCGGGGTCTTGTCTGGGCCTCGGCCTGGCGGGTCTTGTCTGGGGCAGGGGCCTGGCGGGTCTTGTCTGGGGCAGGGGCCTGGCGGAGCTTCTTTGGGGCTAGGAGGCCTGGCGGGTCGCGATGACGTGGGTCTTGTTCCGGCCGGTCTCCTTGGCGTAGTACAGCGCCGCGTCGGCGGCGGCGAGCATGTCGGTCAGCTCGCGCCGCTCGCCGTCAAGGGCCGCGACGCCGACCGATATCGTGAGCGTCACGGACCGCCCGGCCTCGTCGCCGTCGACGGGAATGGACATGGCGGCGATGTGCGAGCGGAGGCGCTCGGCGACGCCGAGCGCGTCGTACTCGCGCGTCTGAGGCAGCAGGATCACGAACTCCTCGCCGCCGAACCGCCCGGCCAGGTCGTAGCTGCGCAGCTGGCCGCGCAGCGCGTCGGTGACCGCCCGCAGGGCCTTGTCCCCGGCCAGGTGGCCGTAGGTGTCGTTGACCAGCTTGAAGTGGTCGATGTCGACCAGCGCGAGGGCCAGCGGGCTGCCCGTCCTGACGGCGCGGGCGATCTCGACCGTCGCCTCTCGTTCCCAGGTCGAGGCGTTGAGCAGCCCGGTCTTGGTGTCGATGCGGGACTGCGCCAGCAACTGGGCGTGCATGATGAACCGCCGCGCCAGCAGGACCGAGGGCACGGCGAAGACGGCCAGCACGGGGTTGACCGCGACGACGACGGTGATAAGCACGCCGAGGTCGAATTCGGCGAAGTCGGCCTGCAGCGCCTCGCGGCTCAGCTCCTGGTCGGCCAGCCGGATGGTGGGATCGGAGATCTTGACCGCGAGCACGATGAGCGCGTTGTGCCCCCGCCCGCCCAGGATCTCGCAGATGGCCACCACCAGGGTCCAGGTGAGCACGTGCGAGCCCCGGCCGAGCGAGCTGCCGGCCAGCGACGCAGGGAACGCGCGGAACACCAAAGACGCCGCGCCGTAGGCCAGGCCCATGGCGCAGGCGGTGAACACCCGGCGGTGGACGACCCCGCGGTGGATCACCCACTGGGTCATGGCGAGCAGCGGGATCGGCGCCACCATGGCGTAGACCGGCGGGAGCAGGATCGCGATCGGCAGTACCCACACCGTGATGAAGTCGCGGACCAGGGCACCCTGCGTGTAGGCGATCCGCGGCGTCGCCGCGACGGAGATCAGGCCGCAGCCGAGCAGCAGCAGGAACTTCACCAGCTCGCCGGCGTGCCAGGTCGTCTGGGACGCGGCGTAGCCGATCAGCGCGAATGCGGTGACCGGAACCAGGCCGACGTAGGAGCGCAGCCGCCAGGGAAGCTGCCACCAGGCCCAGGTCCGGAAGTCTGCGCAAGCAAGCACTCGCCGCGTGATAGACGAGGCTTCCATGCTCCACCGTTCCGGATGGGACGCGACTGTCTACTGTCTAGTCGGAAGCTCACCGTAAAGGACTAGCTCCGTATAGCTACCTTAACCCATCTAGGTCATCTTGGGCACTATTGCGTCCGAATCGCCTACATCGCGCCACAAACAGGCGCTAAATGGTGATTGACGAGCCACGATTACCGGGCGTACTGACGCTGAGGCTCAGTTCGCACGCCCAAATGCCGCCGGGAGGGAGGCAGGCCCATGCGCGTCACCTGGGGCTGAGATCAACCCAGAACCCAGTCGGCCACCACCCAGGAGAGGAAGACTTGCGATGCGCGACACCTGGACATGAACGGGGCCCCGAGCCGCTAACCGGAACCGCGGAGCGGCACCGACCTTCTAGTCGCGGCGACACCGGAACGCCGACCCGCCGCATGACGCCCACCGGGTGGCGAGAGGTGGCGCCACCTGAGCGTCAAGACCAGACCCGAAATCGCACCCAGACCTCCCCCTACCGCGATGACCGCCGCCGGGCTGAACATCTCCGCAGCGGCGCCCGCAACAACGAAAGCGGCCCCCTGGCCGACAATCACCCCCATGTTGGCGATGCCGAAAGCCTGAGCCCGCCGTTCCTTCGGAACCCTGACCACGAAGGCGGTGTTGGCCGCGATCTGGTAGATCGCGAACGCCGCCGACAGCGAGAAGATCACCAGCGAGACCGCCAGATCCGGGCGCAGCGCCGTGGCGACCAAGGCCGCGCAGGTGAGCACGGCCAGCGGCCCCATCAGGGCGAGCCGCCGGCGCGGGCGGACAAACCGGGTGAACAGCGGCGTGACGATCGTCGTGGACAGCGCCGTCGACGCGATCACAAGCCCGGTCGCGATGGGCCCCCCGCCGAGCCGGGCCGCGTACGGGGCGGCAATCCCCTCCGGGATCGTGTAGAAGAACACCAGCCAGCCGAACAGCAGCAGCGTGCGCAGCGCCTGATCGCCGAAGACCAGCCGGAATCCGTCGAGCATCCGCGCCCAGGGCGACTGCGTGACGCCCTGGGCCTGCGCGGCGGGCCTGGCGCGCGTGCCCAGGCCGATCAGAGCGCCCGAGAGCACGAACGTGCCGGCGTCGATGACCAGCGAGGGCCGAACGCCCAGGTACGCGACGGCCAGCCCGCCGCCCGCCGCGCCGACGACCTGCCCGCCGAGGAACGTCGCCTGGATCACCGCGGTACCCAGCACGTACCGCTCGCCCTGCAGGATGTCCGGGGTGATCGCGGCCCGCGCCGACTCGAACGGCGGCGCGAACGTGTTGGTCGCGAACAGCAGCGCCACCAGAGCCCCGATGGGCACGTGCGGCAGCGTCATGGCCCCGACGCCGACGGCACGGACCGCGTCGCAGAAGATCATCACCTCGCGCCGCGGGCGCCGGTCCGCCACGTCGGCCAGGAAGAGGCCGCCGATCACCCACGGCAGGTAGCCGGCCGCGTAGACCACCGCGGCGAGCAGCGGAGACCGCGTGCGACCATAAACGAGCAGGGTCAGGGCGACCAGGGCGAGGCGGTCGCCCGCCACGGACAGGACCATGGACAACCAGAGGGCACGGAACTCGCGCACCGCGAAGACGTCGCGGAACGTCGCACGCGGCGGCACAGTCCCTGTCACTGTGACCCTCCGTCTTGGCAAGTTTCATCATGACCCGGCCGCGGCATATATCGCAACAAGTTGTGCGTAATCGGTCACCTAAAGTTCCCGAGGAGGCTGGAGTGAGGCATCGGTTGCCGCCGGCGGTAGCGGAGCGCCTCCAGGCGCTCAGCGAGCGCCCGATCGAGCCGGCGGAGAAAGGCTTCGGCTCGCTCAGCGCGCGCCGGGGCGCGGGGCGCGTCAGCGCGGCGAGCCTGGCCGCGGCCAGGCTGCCCCTGCACGCGGCGGGCTTCACGTACCCGCTACTCACCGTCCGTGACACGGCGCTGCAGCACAACGTCGCGGCGATGGCCGCGTACTGCGCCAGGACGGGCGTCGCGCTGGCGCCGCACGGCAAGACCGCCATGTCCCCCGAGCTCGCCGCCCTCCAGCTCGCCCACGGCGCGTGGGGCATCACGGTGGCGAGCATCGGCCAGCTCCAGATGTACCGGGCGTTCGGCTTCCCCAGGCTGCTGCTCGCTAACGAGCTCGTCGACGAGGCGGGCCTCGCCTGGCTGGCCGGCGAGCTCGCCGCCGATCCGGGGTTCGAGGCGTACTGCTACGTCGACAGCCTGACCGGGGTCCAGATCCTGGACCGCGCGCTGGCCCGGCACCGGGCCGGGCGCGCCCTGCCGGTCCTGGTCGAGATCGGGCCCGCCGAAGGCGGGCGCACCGGCTGCCGCACCGACGAGCAGGCGCTGGAGGTGGCCAAGGCGGCGGACGCCACGGGCACGCTCGCGGTGGCCGGCGTGGCCGGGTGGGAGGGGACCCTCCACGGCGAGACGCAGGCCGAGACGCTCGAGCTGGTGGCCACGTTCTGCCGCAGGCTCCGCGGATTCGCCGACACCGTGGCGGCGGCAATCGGGGTCGGGGCCGGCCGGGACGGGCTCGTCGTCACCGCGGGCGGGAGCGCGTCCTTCGAGGTGGTCGCCCGCGAGCTGACCGCGCCCGGCGCCACCCCGGTGACGGCGATCCTGCGCAGCGGCTGCTATCTCACCCACGACCACGGGCTCTACGCACGGGTCTCCCCCGCCGCCCGCGGCGTGGCGGGCGCGCCCGAGTTCCGGCCCGCGCTCGAGCTGTGGGCGCTGGTCGCGTCGCGTCCTGAGCCTGGCCTGGCGCTGCTGACCGCCGGCCGGCGCGACGTGGGGTTCGACTCGGGCTTCCCCGTCCCGCTGCGGGTGGTGCGGCGCGACGGCCGCCGGACCGGAGCCGACGGGTGGCGGGTGACCGGGCTCAACGACCAGCACGCCTTCCTCCGCCTGCCGGAGGACGCCGCCCTGGCGCCCGGCGACCTGGTCTCCCTGGGCGTCTCGCACCCGTGCACCACGCTCGACAAATGGCGGGTCCTGGTTATCGTGAACGACGACGATCGCGTGATCGACGCCGTGCATTCCTTTTTCTAATGCGTGAAAACCCGGCATTTCAGGTAAAAGCCACATTCGCCGCGGGGTGTATCTCAGAGGGGCTACCGCCGCTCCGTTCGGATGAAATGATGATTTGCCGAACGAGCAGTGGTACATCTAATTGAGCAGGAGTCGACCAATGCCGGACGAACCAGGATCTTTGGTACAACTGCCGGGCAGTGAGCGCGCGGCGCTGCCGGGCGCGAAGGCAGCCGGGCCGCTGGACACCACGGCGCGGGCCGAGGTGACGCTGGTGCTCCGGCGGCGGGCCGAGCTCCCCGACGAGGTCGTCGCCGGGCCTGGCGTTCTGACCAGCGACGAGCTGGCGGAGCGGTATGGCGCCGACCCCGCCGACGTGGCGCTGGTCACGCAGACGCTGGAGGGCCTCGGGCTGCAGGTGACCGACGTATCGCCGGCTACCCGGCGGGTCAAGGTGTCGGGGACCCTGGGCGACCTGTCCCGTGCGTTCGGCACCACTCTGCAGCTGGTGACCAGCGCGGATGCGACCGGCCGGCAGGTCACCCACCGGTACCGAACGGGTTCGCTGTACGTGCCCGCCGCGCTGGACGGGGTCGTGACCGCGGTACTCGGCCTGGACACCCGGCCGTCGGCGCGGCCGCACTTCCGGCCCCAGGCCGCCACGCAGGGCACCTCGTACACGCCCGTCCAGGTGGCGGATGTCTACCAGTTCCCCGCGGGGACCACCGGCGCCGGGCAGACGGTCGCGGTCATCGAACTCGGCGGCGGCTTTGAGACCAGCGACCTCACGAGCTACTTCGGCGAGCTGGGCATCCCGGTGCCGTCGATCACCGCGGTGAGCGTCGACGGGGCGTCCAACGCCCCTGGTTCCGACCCGACCGGGGCGGACGTCGAGGTCGCGCTGGACATCCAGGTCATCGGGGCGGCCGCGCCCGGCGCGGCGCAACTGGTGTACTTCGCGCCGAACAACGGTGACCAGGGTTTCGTCGACGCGATCTCGGACGCGTCGACGGCCAGCCCGGCGCCGATCGCGATCTCGATCAGCTGGGGGGAGTCCGAGGACTCCTGGACCGCGCAGGGGCGGCAGGCGATGGACTCCGCGATCGCCGACGCGGCCGCGATGGGCATCACCGTGTGCGTGGCCGCCGGCGACAACGGCAGCGGCGACGCGGTCACCGACGGGCAGCCGCACTGCGACTTCCCGGCGTCCAGCCCGCACGCGCTGGGCTGCGGCGGGACCAAGCTGGTGGCTGACCCGTCGACGGGCGTGATCACCTCCGAGGTCGTGTGGAACGAGACGGCCTCGAACGAGGGAGCGGGCGGCGGCGGGGTCAGCGACCAGTTCGCCCTGCCGACCTGGCAGGCGACCGCCGGGGTGCCGGTCCGGGCGGCCGGGACGACGACCACGACCACCACGACCGCGGGCCAGGGCGGTGCGGCGGCCGCCGCCAGCGAGCACAATGAGCACCATGAGCACCATGAGCACCGGGGGCACAAGGCCGGCGAGCATGAGAGCCACCGGCATCACGGCGGTTCCGGCGGTGCGGGCGGTTCCTCCTCCGGCGGTGCGGGCGGTTCCTCCGCTGGAGGCTCGGGCGGTTCTGCCGCTGGTGGCACGGTCGGGCGCGGGGTGCCTGACGTAGCGGGCAACGCCGACCCGACCACCGGCTACCAGATCATGTCCGACGGCCAGTCCCAGGTCGTCGGCGGGACCAGCGCGGTCGCCCCGCTGTGGTCGGCGCTGATCGCCCGGCTCGCCCAGGCGACGGGCCAGCGGTTCGGCCTGATCCAGACGGCCCTGTACGCGGGGATCACTCCCGGCACCGACGTGCCGGGCTTCCGGGACATCACCAGCGGGAACAACGGCGCCTACGCTGCCGGGCCCGGCTGGGACGCCTGCTCCGGCCTCGGCGTCCCGGTCGGCACGGACCTGCTGACCGTGCTCCAGGGCTGACCTCACGCGCGGTTCGGGATTCGCGTTTGACAGCGCGAAGTGGATGACGCACACTTTTGGTAGTGACTCTCATTTAGGTGTTACTACCGAAGGGGTGTGGGTGTCATGGCAGCGAACTCGGCTCGCAAGTGGTGGGCGCTGGTCGCGATCGCGGCCAGCGTCCTGGTCGTCGGGCTCGACCTGACCGTCCTCAACCTGGCGCTGCCCACGATCTCGGGGGATCTGCACGCCTCGACCGGTGACCTGCAGTGGATCTCGGACTCGTACAGCCTGGTGCTCGCGGCCGTGATGCTCCCGGCCGGGTTGCTCGGCGACCGGTTCGGGCGCAAGCGGGTGCTGCTCGCCGCGCTCGTCCTGTTCGGGGCGAGCTCGGCGGCGTGCGCGTACGCGGCCAGCGTCGGCGAGTTGATCGCCGCCCGGGCGGTCCTGGGCATCGGCGCGGCGGCGATCTTCCCGCTGTCCCTGTCGGTGATCCCCGTGCTGTTCGGTCCCGAGGAGCGGCAGAAGGCGATCGCGCTGATGGCGTCGGCCACGTTCATCAGCTTCCCGATCGGCCCGATCGTCGGGGGTTACTTGCTCGACCATTTCTGGTGGGGTTCGGTCTTCCTGATCAACGTGCCGGTGGTGGTGCTGGCGCTGGTCGCCGTGGTGATGCTGCTGCCCGAGTCGCGCAGCGAGCGCCGGCCGAACGTGGACTTCGTGGGCGTGCTGCTGTCCAGCGCCGGGCTGACCGGCCTGACCTACGGGTTCATCAGGGCCGGCGAGGACGGCTGGGGGGACACGCTGGCGCTGGCCACCATCGCGGCCGGGGCCGCGGTGCTCGTCGCCTTCGTCGCCTGGGAGCGACTGCTCACCCGGCGGGTCCGCGAGGGCCGCGGAGTCCCGGGGTTCCGCGGGGTCCAGCCGCTGATCGAGCTCGGGCTGTTCCGGTCGGCCGGGTTCACCTGGGGCACGGCGCTGGCGACGCTCGTCTCGTTCGCGATGTTCGGCCTGTTCTTCGCGATGCCGCAGTACTTCCAGGAGGTCCGCGGGGTGAACGCCATGGGCAGCGGGCTGCGGCTGCTGCCGATGATCGTCGGCATGGTTATCGGCATGATCGGCGGTACCCGGCTGGCCACGCCCGGCAAGGCGCCGAGCGGGACGCCCGCGCGCCCGCCGCTGGCCAGTGTGAAGACCCTGGTCACGATCGGGTTCGCCGTCATGGCCGCCGGCCTCGCGGTCGGCGCCACCACCGCGATCGGCAGCAGCACGTTGTTCGCTGCCGTCTGGTTCGGGGTGGCCGGGCTGGGCCTCGGGCTCGCGATGCCGCAGACGATGAACTCGGCGCTGGCCGCCCTGTCCGCCGAGCGCAGCGGCTCGGGCTCGGGGCTGATCTCCGCGCTGCGCCAGGCCGGGGCCACGATCGGGGTGGCCATCCTCGGCACCGTACTCGGCTCGGTGTACCGCGGCCACCTGAACGTGACCGGCCTGTCCGCCGCGACCGCGGCGATCGCCAGGGGCAGCGTCGTGGCGGGCGTGCGGGTCGCGCACCAAGTGGGTTCGGCGGCCCTGCTCGGCTCGGCGCGCAGCGCGTTCGTTCAGGGCATGGACACGATGCTGTGGGTCTGCGCCGGGATCGCGATCACCAGCGCCATCCTCGCGCTCATCTTCCTGCCGCGCCGCGCGGACGCGCTGCCGGCGGCGGAGGTGGCGCGGCAATTGTCCGGCGCTGGGCGCGCCGCGGCCGATGAAAGCGACCAGGAGAGGGAAGGATTGGAAGTGTGACAGACATGCTCGGCGCGGGCGAGAGAACCAGGGAAGGCTTGCGCGAGCGGAAGAAGGCCAGGACGCGTGCTTCCATCAGGGAGCACGCGCTCCGGCTGTTCCGGGAGCAGACCTACCAGGGCACCACGGTGGAACAGATCGCGGCGGCGGCCGAGGTGTCGCCGAGTACCTTCTTCCGGTACTTCCCCACCAAGGAAGACGTCGTGCTGCGGGACGACTTCGATGCCCGGCTGTTCGAGGCCTTGGAGCGACAGCCGCCCGGCCTGGCACCGATTTCCGCGATCCGGGCCGCCGTCAAGGACGCGCTGGCGACGCTCACCCCCCAGGAATGGGTCGAGTTCCGGGAATCCGCCGACCTGTCCTTCTCCGTCCCCGAGATCCGTTCCCGCGCGTTGGACGAACTCGCCCACACCGTCCAGCTCATGGCCGACGCGCTGGCCAAACGGGTCGGGCGCGCCCCGGATGACCTGGCCGTCCGGGTGATCGCCGGCGCGGTCCTCGGGGTCATCATCACGGTCACGATGCCGTGGACCGACCTCGCCCAGGATAAGGGGGGCGAGGATGCGTTCCGCCGGGTCGACGAGGCCCTGGCCCTGCTGGAGGCCGGGCTGGCGCTCTGAGGGGGTTCCGCCGCAACCAGTGGGACGCCTGCGGTTACCGCCTGGTGCCGGTCCCGTCGGTCGCGGCCGTGACGCCGTGGTCAGGCCGGCCGGGACAGGGCGCGGGTGACGTAGTCGGCCATCGCGGCGGGCAGTTCGGCCGGGCATCGTTGGGCGGCAGCCGCGCTTACCTGGGTCAGTACCGAAACGCTGGCCTGAGCGGCGCGGCGCAGATCTGCATGGTCGAGCCCGGCGACGGTCGACTCGATGCCAGGCGGAAGGTTCCGCGGATCGTGGTCGAGCACCTGTGACAGGCCGTGCCACGGGTAGATGGCGCCGACCGCGGCGGCCCACAGGGCCCATATGTGGTGGCGGGCCTCGTGCAGCCGGTTGTGGGCCTCCCAGAGCGAGCCGCGGCGCAGGTACTTGTCCGCGTCGATCAGCGCGCACCAGCCGAGGAACGCCCACTCTCGGACCTGGTCACCGGTGACGGTGTCGGCCCGCGGCGCCGGGTTGCGCGGTCCTGCGGGTCCGGCCTCCGGCTGGTTTCCCGCTCGGTACAGGGATACGAAATCCGGGCCGGCGTCGCCGCGGCGCACCTCGGCCTCGGCGATGATCGCGAGGTCGAGTTGGGTACCGTCGGCGAACTGGGCGAAGATTCGCCGGGCGAACTTGTCGGCCGGTCCGACGCGGTGCCGAAGGACGTCGACGACCGGCCCCAGGCTCGGCAGCAGCCCCGTGACCGTGGCTTCCATCGCCAGCACCGGCCCGGCGCCGGCCTGGCCGGGCGCGGTCGCAATGCCCAGGGCGGCGTCGATGTCGGACAGCGCGTCGGCGGCGCCACGGCCGAGGGAGCAGCCGACCGACAGCGAGGTCACCAGCGGCGTGGCCGCGGAGAATTCCACCAGCCCGGCCATGACGCGGCGCTGCGCGGCGAGTTCGGCGGGCAGGCTGGCGAGCCATTCCCAGCCAGATGTCACGTCGCTGGTGATGTCGCCTGCTGGACCTGGCAAGTAAGGCTGCCCTCCGGAGGGTGATGCCGTGACGCGCACGGCGTGCGCCGGTTGCTCCCCGAAGATCAACGGTCCTGATGCGCCGCTCATTTCACCGGCGCGGGGACGGGGACTAGAGTGGGTAGCTGGTAGGCGTGGTGGTGTAGCTGCGCCCGGCCGGGGTCCGCCACCGAAGGACGCCTGGTTCGGGCTGCTCGAGGCGCCACCCTTCGGTCTGCTTGGCCCGGTGGTGATGCCGGCAGAGCGGAGCGAGATCGCATTCGCAGGTCAGTCCGCCCTGGTCCCAGGCCAGCGTGTGGTCCAGGTCGCAGCGGGCGGCGGGCTGGCCGCAGCCCGCCGCGGCGCACCGGGTGTTGCGGACCTTGACCAGGTGCTGCAGGGCGCGGCTGGGCCGGTACCCGGCCTCGGCCCGGGCATGATCACACCCGCCGCGGGCGATCGGGACCAGCCGGACCCGCAAGCCGGCCAGGTACTCCCCCGGGGTTCCGCCGGGCGGTGGGCCGGGGCCCGGACCGGAACCCGGGGAGCCGCCGCCGGCGGGGCCGGGCGGCGGGTGCCGGCCCCGCGCGCAGCCGTGGGCGGCGGCGGTGCCGTCCGGATACACCGCGGTCACGCACCACCGGGTCTGCGGGTGCCGCGCCGCGGCGGCCAGCAGGTCCCGCGCGTCCCCGGCGTCCACCAGCCCGTACCCGGCGACATCGGCCGGGGTACCGGACTGGCCCAGCACGGTGGCCAGCGGCACGGTGATATTCACCAGCGCCGCCACACTCGGGCCGTCACCCTGGCGGCCCCGGCGGTCAGGACCGCCCGGGCCGTCCCGTGGTCCGGAACCAGGGCCGCCGGTCTCGCCCGGGCCGTCGTCTTCCTCTTGCGAGCCGTCCGAGCTGTCGTCGCTTTCCGATCCTGGCGGGTGGCTGGCCTGGCCGGTGTCCGGGTCGGCGGGGAGCAGCCGGCTGTCCCGTTCCTGGAGGAGGTCCAGGTAAGCCTGCACCCGCAGCTCGCGCAGGCTGCCGCCGATCCCGGCGGCGCGCAGGTCCAGGGCGCGCTGCTCCACGTGCTGCCACGACGCCAGCACCTCATCGGGCGGCAGCTCCCGCGCGGCCATCCCGGCGTTCCCGGAGTCCTCCCGGAACCGGCGCACGTGGGCGTCCTGCTTCGCGTGCTCCTTACGGCGCAGCGCGGAGTCCGGGTCAAGCTTGAGGACCAGCCGGTGCGCCACGGCCCGCAGCCGCCCGAACGTCAGCGACGCCGCCACCTCAGCCAGCTCCGCATCGGCTGCCGCAGCGTGTTCCGGGGACAGCAGCGCGGTCTCATCGTCGATGATCCGCAGGTGCACCGGGTGGATCCGCCCGGCGAACAGCGCCGCGAAGCACCGCGGCAGCCGCTGCTCCACGGTGCGGGCGTAGGCCAGCTGGCCGGCCGCGGACTGATTGGTCAGGTGCAGCTCCGCGGCCACCTCATCGGCCGCGAAGTCACTGAACCCGGCTTCGCCGCTGTCACACGGGCCAGTGGGCGGGCGGCGGCGGGCCAGCTCGGCCAAGGCGGCCATGAGCGTCCACGCGGCGCGCGACTCCATCCGCCGGGCCGCGGAGATGACCCCGACCAGCTGGTCATCGGCCAGCCCGGCCAGGCCCGACCCGCCTTCCCCGGTGATCGCGTCCAGCAGGGTGGCCAGCAGCGCACCGGGAGGCATCGTGTCGGCCCGGCCGTCCTGGGCGAACCCGGACAGGGTCAGCTCCTCCGCCGGCAGGCACACGAACAGGCCCTGCTCCGGACCCTCAGGTACCCCTTCGTCGGCAGGGAGCGGCCGGAAGTCGTCCGGCTCCTCGCCGTCGTCCCCGCAATCGGGGAACGGGTCC
>DATJQX010000141.1:0-42944 GCA_035505275.1 Streptosporangiaceae bacterium
GGCGCCTTATCTTCCGCCGGGCACGGATCCTCCGCGCAAATCCAGGCTAGAGCCGGATGGTCGCCCCGATGGCCAGCCGGCGGCGGCTGTATTCACAGCTGGCATAGGGCTCTGGAATGCACCCGATCAACCACGAAGCCCGGATCAACCACACAAATCCGCGGCTCCCGGCCCGACCGGGCCACTGCCGTATGCCATAGTCCACGCATGACCGTGTTTGATGATCTGGGCGCGGAGCAGGGCAGGCTGGAGGGCATCCTCGCCGGGCTCGATGAGGCGCAGTGGAGGTCGCCGTCGGCGGCGCAGGGTTGGACGGTCGCCGACGTGGTGCTGCACCTGGCCCAGTCGGAGGAGGCGGTGCAGGCCACTATGACGGGCAGCCAGTTGCGGACGGGGATCTTCGCGGCGACCGGGAGCACGATGGACGAGCGCGCCGAGGCGGCGGTCCAGGCTGAGCGGACCGCGCCTGCCGAGGTGTTCTGTCGCTGGCAGCGGGCTCACCGGGCGGCTATGGCCGCGCTGACGGCGGGCGATCCTGAGGTGCCGGTCCGCTGGGTGACCGGGCCGGTCAAGCCGGCCACGCTGGCTACCACGCGGCTGGCCGAGCACTGGGCGCACGGCCTGGACATCACCGGGCCGCTCGGCCTGGACTACCCCGACACCGGACGGCTCAGGCACGTGGCCTGGCTGGCGCACCGGACGCTGCCGTACGCGCTGGCCCTGGCGGGCGAGCCGGCGGATGCGGCGGTGCGGTGCGAGCTGACCGCCCCGGCCGGGTCGCATACCTGGCGGTACGGGCCGCCGGACGCCGAGTCGGTGATCACCGGGCCGGCCGGGGAGTTCTGCCGGGTGGCCGTGCGACGGCTGGCCCCGGCGGACGCCGGGCTGAGCGCGACCGGCCCGCACGGAGCCATCGCGCTGCGCGTGCTGCGGACCTACGCTCAGTAAGAGGAAGGCTGCGCGCGGTTCAGCGCGGGTGGCGGCCCAGGACGAGGACGCCGGCGGTGGAGAACGTGCCGCCGTTACCGAGGACGACGCTGATGTCGGCCGACCCGACCTGGGCGGCAGCCTCGCCGCGGACCTGACGGATCGCCTCGGTGATGGCGAACATGCCGTACATCCCGGTGTGGGTGTAGGACAGGCCCCCGCCGTTCGTGTTGAGCGGCAGCCGGCCGCCCGGCTCGGTGTGCCCTTCGGCGATGAACGCCCCGGCCTCGCCGCGGCCGACGAAACCCAGTGCCTCCAGGCCGTAGATCGGCACGTGCGCGAACGCGTCGTAGATCATCAGGTGGCCGACGTCGGCGGGGCCGATGCCGGCCTCGGCGAAGGCGTCCTGGCCGGCCAGGCGGAAGGCCTGGGAGGCGGTGAAGTCCTGCATCTGCGAGATCATCGGGGTCTCGGACGACTCGCCGGTGCCGAGCACGTGGACGGCGGGCTTGGGGAATTCGCCTGCCCGGTCGGCCGAGGTGATGACGAGGGCGCCGCCGCCGTCGGTGACCAGGCAGCATTCGAGCAGGTGGAAGGGGAAGGCGATGAGCCGCGAGGCCAGGACGTCCTCGACCGTGATCGGGTCGCGGTAGGCCGCGCGGGGGTTCTTCGCCGCCCACCGGCGCTGCGCCACCGCGACGTAGGCGAGCTGCTCGTGCGTGAGCCCGAAGTCCTTCATGTACCGCAGGGCGGTGATGGTGAAGGTGGTCGTGGGACCGAACGTGCCGTAGGGCGCCTCGAACTGACCGCCCGGCGAGGACGGGGCAACGCGGAACGGCGCGGCGCCGACCCGGGACCGCCCGGACTCTCCGTGCGTCACAAGCACGGTCCGCGCGTAGCCCGCCCTGATGGCCGCCGCCGCGTGCCTGACGTGCAGCAGGAACGAGGTCCCGCCGACCCCCGTGCCGTCGATCCAGCGCGGGACGATGCCGAGCGCGTGCGCGACTTGCACCGGCCCGGGCACGGAGACGGTGGCGATCCCGTCGACGTCGCGCAGGCTTAGCCCCGCGTCGCGGACCGCGTTCACCGCGGCCTCCATGTGCAGGGCCAGCGTGGAGTGCCCGGGCAGCCTGCCGACCTGGTCGGTCTCGGCCGCGCCCGCGATGATGACGCCCGGCGCGCCGCTCACGAGCCGCCTCCGTCCGGGGCGGGCGCGAACACCGGCAGGTAAACGTCGCCACGCTGCTCGAACGTCACCTGCAGCGACATGTCGAGCACTAGGTCTTCTGGCGTATTCGGCACGCCGACCAGGCTGGTCATCATCCGGGGCCCTTCGGCGAGCTGGACCACGGCGATGGCGTAGGGGGCGTCGTCCTCGAAGCCGGGCGCGGGCCGATGGTTGATCACGTAGGAGTACAGCGTCGCCCGGCCGCTGGCCGGGAACCACTCGACGTTGACCGAGCCGCACGCCGGGCAGACCGGACGGGGGTAGAAGTAGGGCGTCGCGCAGTCGGTGCACCGCTGGAGGCGCAGCTCGCCCGCGGCGCAGCCGTCCCAGAAGGGCTGGGTCTCCGGCGTCGGCTCGGGGACCGGCTTGCCCGCCCCGGTCACGGCCGTCCCACCATCGGCCCGAACGAGCGCTCGACCTGCGCCGCCAGCACGTCCAGCGACCACGGCCCGGTGCCGATCAGCCTGGCCACCGGCTGCGGGTTGTTGTACAGCGCGACCTCGTACCCCGCGGCGTGCACGATCCGCCCGGTGAGCCAGCCGGATCGCTCGCTGGCCAGGTAGGCCACGAGCGGGGCCACGTTGTCCGGCGAGCGCTCCTCTGCGGTCGCCGTCCCGGCGCGGCGCCGGTCGTCTGGCACCGATTCGGTCATCCGCGTGGCCGCGCCCGGCGATACGGCGTTGACCGTCACCCCGTACCTGGCCAGCGAGTTGGCCGCGGAATAGGTCAGTCCCACGATGCCCATCTTGGCCGCCGCGTAATTCGGCTGTCCGGGGCTGCCGTGCAGCCCGGAGACGGACGTGAAGTTGATGATCCGGTTCTGGGCCGACTCGTCACGCTGCGCACGCCAGTACGCTGCGGCGAACTTGGTGACGTTGAACGTGCCCTTGAGGTGGACCCGGATCACGTCGTCCCATTCCTGCTCGGTCATGTTGAAGATCATCCGGTCCCGCAGGATGCCCGCCGTATTGACCAGGACGTCGAGCCGCCCGAACTCGCTGACCGCGGTCGCGATCAGGTCCTCGGCGGCCGCGTGATCGGACACGTCGGCGCCGTTGGCCACGGCCGCACCGCCGCGGCCGGCGATCTCGTCCGCTACCTGCCGCGCGGGCGCCGCGTCGGCGCCCGAGCCGTCGAGCGCGCCGCCCAGGTCGTTGACCACGATCGAGGCGCCCTCGCCGGCCAGCAGCAGTGCCACCGACCGGCCGATGCCGCGGCCGGCGCCGGTCACGACCGCCACCCGCCCGTCCAGGCTTCCCATGACGCTCGCCCTGGCCTTCCCGCCCGTAGGCCGCCGGTCCGGCGCAGATTAGAATGATCTTCTGGAATTAGCTTCTAGGCTGGGCGGCGGGCGTGTCAAGGCCCGGCGCGGAGCGGCGGGACGCGATGAGCAAGCGGTCACCGGCCCGGGCGGACCGGCCGGACCCGGCGGCGGGTGGTGCGTGGCAGTGGGGCACCACCCCGAAGACGCGGCACGCGCTGCTCGAGGCGGCGCGTCAGGTCTTCACCGAACAGGGCTTCTCGCAGACCAGCATCGCCGACGTGGTGGAGCGGGCCGGGTCGAGCGTGGGCAGCCTGTACCACCACTTCGGCGGCAAGAGCGAGCTCTTCCTGGCCCTGTGGCACGAGCACCAGCGCACCCACGAGGAGGCGGCCAGCAAGGCGGTGGCGCGCCTGCGGAAGGCGGGCGTGACCGACACCGCCGAGCTGTTCTGCGCCGGGGCGCGGGCCTTCATGGAGGGCAGCTGGCGCCGCAGGGACCTGACGCTGCTGTTCTCCTCCGGAGACGGCCCGCCCGACTTCGAAGTGGCCAAGCGGCGGCGCGGGAGCGAGTGGGTGGCCCAGAACGACGTCCTGCTCGGCCTGCCCGATACGCCGCTTGACCGGCTGTACGCGGCGATGCTCACGTCGCTGATCGCTGAGGGCGCCCGGCAGGTGGCCACGGCGCAGAACCGCCGGGAGGCCAACCAGACCATTGAGGCGATCCTGGAGTACGCCACGCGGCTGCTGGCCTCCGGCCCGTGGCGGCCCAGGGCTTGACAACCTGGCCGCCCGCGGGATTCGATCAGAATCTGATTCTAGGATTAGCGACCAGAACCGGTCCCGCCGGATGGTATGGGGGTGGTCCGGTGCCCGGCCTGGCGCCGAGGTGGTCCGGGTGCCCGGCCTGGCGCGGAGGTTCGTCCATGGAACTTGACCTTGGCCCCGAGATCGAGCAGTTCCGCGCCGAGTTGCGGGACTGGATAGCGACGCAGGCGCCGCCCGCGCTCGCCGACCTGACCGACTGGCGGTCGGCCATGATCCCGGGCGGTTACCGGGCCAGGGGTCTGGCGGAGGCGATCGCGCATCCGGCGTACGCCGAATGGGAACGCACGCTGGCGCAGGAGATGCTGATCTGCCCGCAGTGGCCGGCTGAGTTCGGCGGGCAGGGCATGGACGCGGTGCGGATCGCGGTGCTGAACGAGGAGTTTTACCGGGCGGGCGTGCCGCGGGTGATCCGGGGCATGGGCGAGGCCCTGGTCGGCCCCTCGGTGATCGTGCACGGGACCCCGGAACAGCGCGAGCACTTCCTCCCGCGCATCCTGTCCGGCGAGGACGTCTATTGCCAGGGCTTCTCCGAGCCTGACCACGGATCCGACCTCGCCGCGGTGGAAACGAGGGGCGAGGTGAACGGCGACGAGATCGTCATCACCGGGCAGAAGCTGTGGACTTCGGGCGCGGCCCGCGCGACGATGATGTTCGTCCTGTGCCGGACGGACCCCGGGGCACCGAAGCACCAGGGCCTGTCCTACGTGCTGATCCCGTTCACCGTGCCGCAGGTGCGGTACCGGCCGATCAGGCAGCTGTCCGGGGCCGCCGAGTTCTGCGAGGACTTCCTCGACGGCGTGCGCGCGCCGTTGTTCAACGTCATCGGCGGCCTCAACAACGGCTGGCGGGTGGCCATGACCACCCTCGGCCACGAGCGCGGCGGCTCGGCGACGGTCCAGCACCTGCGGTTCGAGCGGGAGTTCTGGGACCTGGTTCAGACGACGCGCGAGCGCGGCCGGACCGCCGACCCGCTGGTGCGGCAGCAACTGGCGCAGGCCTACACCAGGATCCAGCTGATGCGCTTCAACGGGCTCCGGACGCTGGCCCAGGTCGCTTCCGGGCGGCCGCCAGGTCCCGAGGCCTCGGTCACCAAGCTGTTCTGGAGCGAATACCACAAGTGGCTCGGCGAGATCGCGATGAGCATCGTCGGCGCCGGCGGCCTGCTCCGGCCGGACGGGGACGGCTACCCGACGTCGCCGTGGCAGAACGTCTTCCTGAGCAGCAAGGCCGGCACCATCTACTCGGGTACCAGCGAAATCCAGCGCGGCATCATCGGCGAGCGGGCGCTCGGCTTGCCCAAGGAGCCGCGGGTGGCGAACCAGTGAGCCAGCTTGTCACCCCGGACCGGCTGCGCGAGTTCTTCGCGCCGCGCAGCCTCGCCGTCGTGGGCGCCTCCGACGCGTCCGGGTGGGCGCAGTTCATCGCCGCCGCCAGCGCCGCCACGGGTTTTTCCGGGCCGCTGATCCCCGTGCACCCCAAGCACGAGACGGTATTCGGCAGGCCTGCCGTGCGCAGCCTCCGCGACCTGGCCGAACCCGTGGACCTGGCCTTCATCATGGTGCCCACCCACGCCGTCCCCGACGTCGTCGACGACGCGGGCGCGGCCGGGGTCCGCAACGCGATCGTCCTCGCCTCCGGCTACGGCGAGGCCGGCCCGCAGGGGCAGGCCGAGCAGGCCAGGCTGGTCGCGCAGGCCGCCGGGTACGGGATCGTCCTGCTCGGGCCGAACTGCCTGGGGTTCCTCAACGCCCACGCGCGCGCCGGGCCGTTCGCGCTGACCGTCCCGCTGCCGCTGCACGCCGGGCCGGTCGGCCTGGCGCTGCAGAGCGGAGCGCTGGCCAGCGCGATGCTGGCGTTCGCGCGGGCCAGGGCGATCGGGGTGAGCACGGTGGTCTCGCTCGGCAACGAGTCGATGATCAGCACCGCCGACGTGCTCGACTACCTCGTGGACGACGATCAGACCCGGGTGATCTGCCTGTTCCTCGAGGAGATCAGGGAGCCTGACCGGTTCGCCGCGGCCGCCGAGGCGGCGGCCAGGGCGGGCAAGCCGATCGTGGCGCTCAAGTCCGGGTCGAGTCCGGTCGGCCAGGCCACCGCGCTGGCGCACACCGGGTCGATCGCCGGCGACGACGCCGTGGTGGACGCCGTATTCCGCCGGTACAACGTGATCAGGGTGACCAGCATCGAGGACCTGCTCGGCACGGCCGGGCTACTCGGCTACGACCGCTGGCCGCGGGGCCGGCGGATGGGAGTGGTGACGGCCTCCGGCGGGGCGTGCGGGATCATCGCCGACCGGGCCAGCGCCCAGGGCATCACGATCCCGCCGTTCCGCGTGGGCACGGTCGAGGCGATCAAAGCCCACCTGCCGCCGTTCGCCGTCGCGGGCAACCCGCTCGACGTGACCGGCTACCTCCTGGCCAACGCGCGCACCGAGGCGCTCAGCCCGGTCGATCACGCGCTCGACGCGGCGCTGGAGGACCCCGGCCTGGACTTCGTGCTGTTCAACGGCCTGGTCGTGCCTGACGCGCGGCCGCCGGACGAAGGCGCGGCGGCCCGGCTCGAGGAGCGCGCGCGCTGGCTCGGCGAGCGCATCGCCGCCGCCCCGATCCCGGTAATCCCGGTGGGCTCGACCTGCGTCGACGTGTCCAGCTACGGCCGCGACCTGCTCGGGATGAACCGCATCCACCTGCTCGGCGGGTTCGATGCGGGCCTGGCGGCCCTCGGGCACGCGCTGCGCTGGATAGAGAACCGGACCGCCGCTCCCCCGGCCTGTCCCGTCGCGCCTGTCCCGGCTGGCACGCCGGCCATGGCCGGCCTTAGCGCGGCCGGAGCCTGGTCCGAAGCCGCGGCCCGCGACCTGCTCGCCGCCTGCGGCGTGCCGCTGGTGCCCGCGGAGCTGGTTACGTCGGCCGACGCGGCGGTCCAGGCGGCCCGGCGGGCCGGGTGGCCGGTGGTGCTGAAGGTTTGCTCGGCGCAGATCACCCACAAGTCCGATATCGGCGGCGTCGCGCTCGGCTTGCACGACGACGCGCAGGTCAGGGACGCCTACCGGCGAGTGCGGGCCGCCGGGGAGAGCGTGCGCGAGGCCGTCGTCGAAGGGGCGCTCGTGACGCCGATGCGGACCGGCGGGGTAGAGCTGCTCGCCGGGGTCACGCTGGACCGGACGTTCGGCCCGGTGCTCGCGGTCGGGCTCGGCGGCGTCTGGACCGAGCTGCTTGGCGACACCAGCCTGCGCCTCCTCCCGGTCACGACCGGGGAGGTCAAGCGCATGCTCGGCGAGCTGCGCGCCGCCCCCCTGCTGCGCGGGGCCCGCGGCACCCGCCCCGTTGACCTCGACGCATTGGCCCGGGTGATCACCAGCATCTGCGCCGCGGCCGCCGCGCTTGACGGGTTGCTCCGCACGCTCGAGGTCAACCCGCTGTGGGTAGACGGGGACCGGATCGAGGCGCTGGACGTGCTCGTCGTCACCGGGCCTCCGGCCGGGAACGCAGCGAACGGAGCCTAGTCATGCACCTGGGAGTCAGCCCGGAACAGCGGGAACTGCGCGAGTCGGTGCGCCGCTTCCTCGCCGACCGGGCACCGCTGTCGCGGGTCCGCGAGCTGATGGATCTGCCGGACGCGACGGACGCCGGCGTCTGGCGTCAGGCCGCCGACCAGCTGGGCCTGCAGGGCATCGCCATCGGTGAGGAGTACGGCGGGGCGGGCTTCTCGTTCGCCGAGCAGGCGATCGTGCTCGAGGAGCTCGGCGGCGTGCTGTACAGCGGGCCCTACCTGGCCAGCGCGGTGCTGGCCGCGACGGCGCTGCTGGCCAGCGAGGACGAGGGCGCCCGGCGCGACCTGCTGCCCGGCATCTCCTCCGGGCGCACCATAGCCACGCTGGCCTTCACCGAGGACGACGGATCCTGGGATCCGGCCTCGATCCGGCTGACCGCGGCGAAGGACGGTGACGGCTGGCGGCTGGACGGGCACAAGAGCTTCATCCTGGACGGGCACGGCGCGGGCCTGATCCTCGCGGTCGCCGCCACCGATACCGATACGGCCAGCCAGGCCAGCCCTCCGGAGCTTTCGCTGTTCGCGGTCGACGGCGGCGCGGCGGGCCTGAGCCGGCGCGTACTGCCCACGCTGGACCAGACCAGGAGGCTGGCCCGGGCCGAGTTCAGCGGCGTGCCCGCGCGGCTGATCGGCGCGCCCGGCGCGGGCCGGGCCGTGCTGGAGCACACCCTTGACGTGGCCGCCATCGCGCTGGCCGCCGAGCAGCTCGGCGGCGCGCAGCGGGCGCTGGACATGGCGGTCGGGTACGCCAAGATCAGGCAGCAGTTCGACCGGCCGATCGGGAGCTTCCAGGCGATCAAGCACCGGTGCGCCGACCTGCTGCTCGAGGTGGAGTCGCTGCGGTCGGCCGTCGGGTACGCGGCGGCCGCGGTTGCGGAGGGCTCGGCCGAGGTCCCGGTGCTGGCCCCGCTGGTCAAGGCCCACGCCTCGGAGGTGTACTCGCGCGTCGCGGCCGAGAACATCCAGATCCACGGCGGCATCGGCTTCACCTGGGAACACGACGCGCACCTGTACCTGAAGCGGGCCAAGGCCAGCGAGCTGTTCCTCGGCGACGGCAGCTACCACCGGGAGCGCCTGGCCAGGCGGATCGGCCTGTGACCGGGCGTGCCCTCGCCTCGTCACCGCGCCTGCGGCACCGGAAGACCGAACTCGGCGAGCAGTTCCTGGGAGTAGGCGACCCGGCCGGTCAGCGTGCGCGGCTCGCGGTGGCATAGCAGGAGCGCGGCCTCGGCCATCACCGCGGGCGGCTCGGCCCGCGGGTCGTCCGCGGTGGTCAGGTGGTGGAAGATCGTCCCCGGCGTCGGGACCACGCGGGTCGGGGAGAGCGCGTTGACCGCGATGTTGTCCGGGTACAGCTCGGCCGCGAGGCCCGTGGACAGGCGCTCGAGGGCCGCCTTGCACATCCCGTACACGGTGCTGCCGCGGACCGCCCACGCGTTGGGCGGGATGGCCGGGTGGCGGGCTCCCGCCGAGGAGATGTTCAGGATCCAGCCCGCGCCGCGGTCACGCATGCCAGGCAGGACCAGCGCAGCCAGGTGGAACGGCGCCTCGACGTCCACCGCGAACATGAGCGCGTACCGTTTGGCGGTGAAGTCCTCGACGCGCGCGAAATACGTCACCGCCGCGTTGTTGACGCAGATGTCGGGCGCGGCAAGCCGCCGGGTGGTCTCCTCGACCAGCCGTTCCCTCTCGTCCGGCCTGGCCAGGTCGGCCGCGATCGCGACCGCGGTGCCGCCCGCCGCGCGGATCTGCGCCGCGGTGTCGTCGATCGTGCCGGGAAGCAACGAGGAAGCGCCCTGCGTGGTGCGCGCGGCCACCGCTACGGCCGCGCCCGCCGCGCCGAACCGCCGGGCGATCTCCGCCCCGAGGCCCCGGCTCGCGCCGGTCACCAGGGCCACCTTCCCGTCCAGAACGCCCATCCTTGCCGCCTCCCGCCAGAGTGCTGCGTGAATGCTAGCCCGGCGGGTGCTCATGGCGCTTGACCGCAGCCTCGTCGGCGTGCCTGGTGAGCCCGCGAACGCTCGTGGACGTCCGCCGGCGCCGGCGCTACGCCGTCAACCCGAGTGCGACCTCAACCTGCTTGGTGGCGGTCAGGTGGCCGCGGGCGGTGCCTAGATAAGTACCGGAGGTCGGGGCTACGTCGCTGTAGTCACGCCCGGTAGCGACGGTCAGGTAATTCGCGCCGACGCGGCAGCCGTTGCAGGGGTCGAGCGCTACGGCGCGCGCGCCGGCGGCGTCGGCGACGAAGACTTCCACCCAGGCGTGGGTGCCGCCCTCGCCGAGCAGGTGCCCGGAGACGTAGCGCGCCGGCAGCCCGATCGCCCGGCAGAGCGCGATCATGATATGCGCGGCGTCCTGGCAGACCCCCCGTCCGCCGGCGAGTGCCTCGGCAGCGGTGGTAGCGATCGAGGTCACCCCGTATGCGTAGCGGAGCGCCTCATGCACGAACGCGCAGAACCGATCGGCGGTGGCTAGCATGTCCCGGTCGGCCATCGTCGCCGCGAGCCGGCGGATGGCCGCGTCGGCGGCGGTCAGCCGGGTCGGGCGCAGCATCCGTGAGTCGGTGAGAGCGGTGGCCGGCACACGCACATCGGTGCCCGGCCCGATACGCTCGACGACGGCGTCCACCACGAACTCCACCCTGTCCGGCACCAGTGGCACGCGAGACCTGGTGACCAGGTTGCCGACGGCGTCCCGCCAGTAGGTGGTCCGGGCGTCGGCGGCGGAGACGGTGATCGAGTGCCGCCGCCGCCGCTGGTTGCCGTGCCGGCGCGGCGGCACCACGACCAGCCGGTGGTCCAGGTCCCGTACCGGCGCGTCATAGGTGTAGCTGAAACGCTGGCGCAACACGTAAGTCAGCTGGCCTGCGCCTGGCAGCTCGCGGTGCGGCACGCGCCGCAGCGGGGTGGACGAGAGGGCACCGACCGCCTCCGTCATGTCATCTCCTCCCTCCGGAACCGCCCTGTCTGCAGCGCCGGACCGCGAGCGCGGAGGTTGAGACCTTCGCCGTGCACCGGAACTCACACTCCGTCCGGACCTGCGGTGCGACTGCTGCCACTACCGCATGGTGAACTAGCTTTGTTTCGCAACTGTAACGACGGGCGGAATGACGGGGTAACGGACCAGTGATACGAATCCACTTATGGGCGGCCTCCTCGACAAGTACCCGCGCGGCCCTGCCTACGACGAGATGTTCGGGGCGGATGGCCTGCCGCACCCGCACACGCGGGCGCTGTATGGCGTCCTGCAGATGCTTACAGGCGACGACCTGGCGCGGCGGGCGGAGGCCCGGGACCGCAGCTTCCGTGACCAGGGTGTCGTGTTCTCCCATGCTGGCGAAGAATGGGTGTTCCCGCTCGACCTGATCCCGCGGCTAATCCCGGCCGCCGAGTGGGACCTGGTCGAAGCGGGCGTGGTGCAACGGGTACGTGCGCTGGAGGCGTTTCTCGCCGATGTCTACGGGCCGGCCGAGGTGGTCCGGGACGGAGTGGTGCCGCGGTCGCTGCTCACCACCTCGGCTGGCTTTTGCCGGCCGGCGCACGGCATCGAACCGCCGAACGGCGTGCGGGTCCACCTCGCAGGGATCGACATCGTCCGCGACCAGGCAGGCCTGCTGCGGGTACTCGAGGACAACCTGCAAGTGCCGTCCGGCATGTCCTACGTGGTAGAGAACCGCAGGACCATGGCCCGGGTCTTCCCCGGCCTGTTCCTGGAGCAGCAGGTGCGGCCGGTCGCTGCCTATCCGGGGTGGCTGCTCGACGCGCTGCGCCGGTCGGCGCCGGCCGGCGCCGAGGAGCCCGTCGTGGTGCTGCTCACTCCCGGCGTGGGCAACGGGGCCTATTTCGAGCACGCCTTCCTGGCCCGCAAGATGGGCATCGAGCTGGTCGAGGGCCGGGACCTGTTCTGCCGCGACAATGTCGTGTACATGCGCAGCGTCGGAGGACAGCAGCGGGTGGACGTCGTTTACCGGCGTGTCAACGACGGCTTCCTCGATCCGGTGCACTTCCGAGCCGACTCTGTCGTGGGCTGCCCGGGGATCTTGAACGCCGCCCGGGCCGGCAACGTCACGATCGCCAACGCGGTCGGCAACGGCGTAGGCGACGACAAGCTGACGTATACCTACGTTCCCGCGCTCATCGAGTACTACCTCGGCGAGCGCCCCCTGCTGCCGAACGTCACGACCTACCGGCTCGACGATCCGGAGGTGCGTTCGCACTGCCTGGCCCGGCTTGACCAGCTAGTGCTCAAGCCGGTGGAGGGGTCCGGCGGCCACGGCATCGTCGTGGGCCCGCAGGCCTCCGACGCCGAACTGGCCGCCGTGCGTGAGCGGGTGCTGGCCGCGCCGCGGGCCTGGATCGCGCAGGAGCTGGTGCTGCTGTCGACTTCGCCGGCGCAGTTCGGCGACCAGTTGCTGCCCCGGCACATCGACCTGCGACCGTTCGCGGTCAACGATGGAGTGCAGGTCCGGGTGCCGCCCGGCGGACTGACCCGGGTGGCGCTGCGGGAGGGCAGCCTGATCGTCAACTCCAGCCAGGGCGGTGGCTCCAAGGACACCTGGGTGCTGACCTCCGCGCCGGGCGGGGAAGCCGAAGCCGAGGAGCCGTCGGCGTTTCCTGCGCAGGCGGTACGCGGCGCCGAACCCGACCGCGGTCCCCGCCAGGACCAGCCGCAGCAGTGAGGGGACCGGGATGCTGAGTCGGGTCGCGGAGGCGCTTTTCTGGGTGGGCCGGTACGTCGAACGGGCAGAAGACACCGCCCGGCTGCTTGACGTGCATTTCCACGAAGTTCTCGAAGACCCGGGCGTGGACGAGGCCCACGCCTGCGCCGTCCTGCTGGCGGTCATGGGCGTTCCGGCCGACACCGCCGGGCAGTACCGGGACTCCCGAGCCGTCCTGGAGCTGCTCGGCTACGAGGAGGACTCGCCAGGCTCGATCGTCGGCGCGCTGTCCGCCGCCTGGCAGAACGCCCGCAGCGCCCGGGAGGCGCTCTCCGCGGAAATCTGGGAATGCCTGAACTCCACCCATAACTCGCTGCCAGCCCGGGTGGCGGCCGCCCGCGACTTCGGCCCCGCGCCGTTCTTCTCCTACGTCCGAGAGCGCGCGGCCAGCGTCGCGGGCTACGTCGAGGCGAGCATGAGCCGGGACACCAGTTATGACGCGCTGATCCTGGGCCGCAGTCTGGAGCGGGTGGATATGACCGCGCGCCTGCTCGCGGCCCGGATCGGCGCCGAGCGAGCGAGCGAGGGCTGGACCTCAACCCTTCGAGCGTGCTCCGCCCACGATGCTTACCTGCGCACCTACCGGCAGGGCGTCGAGGCTCGCCGGGCGGTGGAGTTCCTCCTGGTGGACCGGCTCTTCCCCCGATCGGTCTTCTACGCGCTGCAGGCCGGGGAGCGCGCGCTGGCCCGGCTGGACCCGGCGTCCGGACGCTCAGGGCTGGACGAGTCGGCCCGCCGGGCGATCGGCCGGGCACGCACCGATCTGGAGTTCCTGTCCGCCGCCTATCTCCTCGACGGCCTACCGGACCGGCTGCTCGGACTGCAGCGGGCCGTCTCTGCGATCAGCGAGGAGGTGACCCAACGGCTTTTCGCCGGGTCACCGCCGCCGCACTGGAGCCTCAAGGAGACCGGGGCATGAGCTGGCGCATCGCAATCCGGCACCGCACCGTCTACAAGTACGCCGAACCGGTGCGGGCGTCGTATAACGAAGCCAGGCTGACCCCGCCGAGCGTGGACGGGCAGCACACCCTGCAAGCCGCCCTCGTCGTCACGCCCGCGGTGCAGCCGCTTCATTACGTCGACTACTGGGGCACGGCAGTGGACGCGTTCGACATCCACGTGCCGCACACCGAGCTTGTCGTGCTGGCGA
Organism: Streptosporangiaceae bacterium; assembly: GCA_035505275.1. GTDB lineage: Bacteria > Actinomycetota > Actinomycetes > Streptosporangiales > Streptosporangiaceae > Palsa-504. The sequence continues at coordinate 13,663 of DATJQX010000141.1, forward strand.
CGTCAACGGTGGAGACCGCCCCGCCGCGGCCCGTGCCGACGGGTATCAGCTGGTCCGAGCTGGCCGCGCCGGCGGTCCAGGATCGCTTCGCCGAGTTGCTCACGGCCTCGTCCTTCGTCACCGCCGAGCCCGAGCTCACCGAGCTCGGCAGGTCGCTGCGCGCCGAACCCACGCCCGTGCAAGCCGGGCTGCGCGCCGCCGAGTGGGCCCACCAGACGTTGCGCTACGAGCGGGGCGCGACCCACGTCCGCACATCCTCGGCCGAGGCTCGCGCCGCAGGCAAGGGAGTATGCCAGGACTTCGCGCACGTGACGCTAGCCCTGCTGCGCTCAGTCGGGCTGCCTGCGCGCTACGTCTCCGGCTACCTCCACCCGGCCGCGGAAGCCGAGGTCGGCCAGATGCTGACGGGAGAGAGCCACGCCTGGGTGGAGTTCTGGGCCGGCGACTGGGTCGCGGCCGACACGACCAGTCTGGCCGAGGTGGGCTGCCGGCACGTGCTGCTGGCCCGCGGCCGCGACTACGCGGATGTGCGGCCGCTGTCCGGCATCTACTCAGGACCGGCGGCGGAGCACTTCGGCGTCACCGTCGAGGTCACCCGGCTCGGCTGAGCGAGCCGCGCGCGAGGAGATTCATTCCGGCTCCTCCTGCGCAACCACGGTCATCGACTCCAGCAGCGGCGCGCCGAAGGTGGTGACCATGGCCACGTCGGACGCGTCCCGTCCGCATCCGATCAGAATCCGGCCCTTACGCGGGCGGTTGTTGCGCGGATCGAAGGTCCACCACCGATCGCCCAGCCAGACCTCCATCCAAGCGGCGAAGTCCATCGGCGCCGGGTCCGGCGGCACGTCCAGGTCGGGCAGATAGCCGAACACATATCGAGCCGGGATGTTCAGCGCCCGGCAGAACGAGATCGCCAGATGGGTGAAGTCGCGGCAGACACCGAACCCGGAGGCGTTGACGTCGGCTGCCGTGGTCTGCGGGCCGCTCCTGCCGTACTCGAACGTCAGGTGGCCGTTGACGTAGTCGCAGATCGCCTGTACCCGGGAGTAGCCGGCGGGCGTGGCGCCGAAACGCGACCAGGCTTCGTCGCCGAGCATGTCGGGAAGGCAGTAGCGGCTGGGCAAGGTGTAGATGAGCACCCCGTCTGGCAGCTCTTCCGGCGGCAGCTCCGGTGCGTGTTCGTCGGCGTCCTCGGTCGCGTCGGGCACGAGCACCAAGGCGCCGAAGCGCAGCGTGGAACGCCCGGCGGGCAGCATCGCCCGCGCACACGGGTTGCCATACAGGTCGGTGTAGTGACCGATGCGCACCTCTGGCTCCGTCGACCACTCCTGTCGCGCGAGACTGACCGGGGCCGCGTCCCGGGGTTCGATCTGGAAAACGGCCGGGGTGCCGACGGCAGCCACGTACACGAACTCGCACCCCACCCGCACCCGTCGCATGTCCATGACCCCAGTGTGCTCCTGCGATGTTTCAGCTGTGCTCTACGCCCGCGTTCGCTGCCAACCGCGGCCCGGCAGGAGGTGGCCGGACGCGCCAGCTTGTGATCAGCTCACCCCGCGTGGTGGAACGCCAGACGCTGAGACCCCCGCGCCGGGCGAGGTCCAGGTGCTCACCGAGGTGGCGGGCATCGGCGGATCCGAACCTGCACGCACTGGCCGGCGCGCCACCGAGCACGGTCACACCACAGCCGATCTCGAGGCGCGCAGCCGACAGGTTCCCGCAGGCCGGTCTTGTCGAGGATGACGAGCGCGGTGACGTTGATGACTGAGTCCTTGGGGAGGCCGGAGACGGCCGCGGGCAGGAAGACGTGGCCAGGCATGGCGGCCAGGGCCGTGTCAGACGTGATGACGGCCGCGACGATGGTGTCCAGCCGGCTGGCGCTGAACGGGTCGGACTGGATGACCGGGACTGGGCTTCGCTTGGCGGGCTTACCGCCGTGCGCTTCGCCCGGATCGGATCGTCGTAGTCCTGGTCACCGCGGCACGACGTTTCCGCGGAAACGGCTTGTGAAATTACGCACAAAGCGTTTCCGCGGAGACGTGCAGCTGCCCGAGGGCGGCGGAGGTGCTGGCCGCGGTGCAGACCGCCTACGGCTACCGCCGCGACCAACTGGACCGCACCCTGCGCCGCCGGCTGCTGGCCTGGTTGCTGCTGCACAGGTACGGCAACCTGGCCCGGTACCTGGGCCGGCTGCCCGAGCCCGAACGCCCCACGCTGGACGCGCTCGCGGACCGCTGGTTCGCCACGGAGTAACGACCGGCGGCTCACAGGCGAGGGTCGACGGGCTCGGATTCCAGGGCCAGGACGGCGAAGACGCATTCGTGGACGCGCCAGAGCGGGTCGCCGCGCGCGGCGCGGTCCAGCCCCTCCAGGCCCAGGGCGTACTCGCGGAGGGCGAGGGAGCGCTTGCGGCCGAGGCCGCGCTCGCGCAGGCGGGTCATGTTGGCCGGCTCGGTGTAGTCCGGGCCGTAGATGATGCGCAGGTACTCTCGGCCGCGGACCTTCAGGCCGGGCTGGACCAGGCCGTGCGGGCCGCGGGTCAGGTTCGCGGCGGGCTTGACCACCATGCCCTCTCCCCCGGCCGCGGTCAGGTCCTCCCACCAGCGGGTCGCGGCGAAGACAGACGCGGGGTCACCGGTCTCGACGGCGATCCTGCGCGTGGTCGCGATCAGGTCCGGGGCGGCGGCGGCCAGCCGGTCGGCGAGGCCGAGGTGCCAGGCGTGCGGGCGCTCGTGATGGGTGGCGCCCTCGGACGCCAGGAGCTGGAACGGGGCGACGCGTACCCCGGCCAGGCCGTCGGTGGGCCAGCAGTAGCGCAGGTAGGCGGCGGTGAACGCCTCCGCGTTGGCCAGCCGGGCGCGGGTCCGGTCCAGCAGGGCCCCCAGGTCCGCTGGCGTGGCGGCCGGGGCACACGCCCGGGCGCTGGCGTGTTCAAGGGCGGCCACGGCGGCAGGGAGCGAGGCACGGGCGGCGGCGCCGACGCCGGCGTACTGGTCGCGCAGGAGCTGGGCGGCCTTGACGTTCCAGGGAAGGAGCTCGGCGTCGAGCAGGAGCCAGGTCGTGTCCAGCTCGCCGAACAACCCGGCTTGCTCGGCGGCCGCACGCAGCTGGCCGATCAGCGAAGAGGTCTGTTCGGCCGGGAAGAACGGGCGGCCGGTCCTGGTCCAGACCGCGCCGGGGGCGGCGGGTTCCGGCACGCCGAACCGGGACGCCGCGGCCTGCTCGGAACGGCACACGAGCAGGACGGCGCGCGAGCCCATGTGCTTTTCCTCGCACAGGACCGAGGTCACGTCGTCGCGGCGGTACGCCTCGAAGGCCTGCTCCGGGTGCTCGAGCTGGTCGTCGCGGTCCGAGGTGGCGACGGGGCTCATCGTGGGGGGCAGGTAGAGCAGCCAGCGCGGGTCGATGGCGAACCGGCTCATCACCTCCAGCGCGGCGGCGGCGTGGTCCTCGCGGACGCCGACCCGGGACAGGTACGCGGTCTGGACTACCCGGGACCCGGAGACGTCGCCGATGTCCAGGACGTCCGGCTCGCGGCGGGCGGTGGCGGCATCGGGTGGCCGGGACCGGGGGCTGACGGGGAAGGGCCTCGCCGGCGGATGGTAGACGCGGGCCGCAGGTACGGATACCACGGTTCGTTCGGGATATTGAAGAGCGGAAAGCACTCCACCGAAGACGCACCCTGTATCGAGGCACATCGTGTTGTTCAGCCACTCGGTCTCGGGGACCGGGGTGTGGCCGTACAGCACCAGGGCGCGGCCGCGGTATTCCTGCGCCCACGGGTAGCGGACCGGCAGGCCGTACTCGTCGGTCTCGCCTGTGGTCTGCCCGTACAGGCAGAACTCGCGGACCCGGCCGGACGCGCGGCCCTGGTAGCGCTCGATGAGGCCGGCGTGCGCGACCACCAGCTGGCCGGCGTCGAGGACGTAGTGGCTGATCAGGCCGTCGATGAAGTGCGCCACCTCGGCGCGGAACTCCGCGGGCTGCGCGGCGAGCTGCTCCATCGACTCGGCCAGGCCGTGGGTGCGCTGGACGTTCTTGCCGCGAAGCGCGCGCAGGAGCTTGGCCTCGTGGTTGCCCAGCACGGCCAGCGCGTCGCCGGCCGCGACCATCCCCATGACCAGGCGGAGGACGCCCGGGGTGTCGGGACCGCGGTCGACCAGGTCGCCGAGGAAGACGGCGCGCCGGCCCGGGTTTCGCGCCCCGATCGAGCGGCCTGCGGGGTCGCGCTCGATCGCGTAGCCCAGCCGGCCGAGCAGCTGCTCGAGCTCGGCCAGGCAGCCGTGCACGTCGCCGATGACATCGAACGGGCCGGACTCGTGGCGCAGGTCGTTGAACAGCTTCGTGCGGGTGATCGTGGCCGCGTCGATCTCCTCCGGGCTGCGCAGTACGTGCACGACGCGGAAGCCCTCGCGCTGGAGACCGTGCAGGCTGCGCCGCAGCTGTCCGCGCTGTCGCCGGATGACGTGGGAGCCGAAGTCACGGTCGGGCCGGGTCGCGTTCCGTTGGGCGCACAACGCCTCCGGCAGGTCCAGGACGATCGCCACCGGGAGCACGTCGTACTCCCGGGCCAGCGCGACCAGCTCGCGGCGGGCCTCGGGCTGGACGTTCGTCGCGTCGACCACGGTCAGGCGCCCGGCGGCCAGGCGCTTGCCGACGATGAAGTGCAGCACCTCGAACGCGGCCGGCGTGGCGGACTGGTCGTTCTCGTCGTCGGCGACCAGGCCGCGGCAGTAGTCCGAGGAGATCACCTCGGTCGGCTTGAAGTGCGCGCGGGCGAACGTCGACTTGCCCGAGCCGGTCACGCCGATCAGGACGACCAGGCTCAGCTCGGGGACGGCCAGCTCGCGGGGCGCGGTGAGGCCGACGGTCACGGGGCCGGCTCCTGGTCGGCCGGCGGTCGGTCGAAGACGGCCAGCTGGGTCGGCGGGCCCGCGTCCGGGTGCTCGGGGCCGACGGGGCGGAAGGCGACCTGGTATCGGTAGGCGTCCGCGACGCGGGCGGCCCACGCGGCGAACTGCGCGCGGGTCCACTCGAAGCGGTGGTCCCGGTGCCGCATGGCGCCGGGCGGCAGGGTCTCGAAGTGGACGTTGTACTCGGCGTTCGGGGTGGTGACCAGGATCGTGGCCGGGGCGGCGAAGCCGAAGACGGCGCGCTCGAGGGCGGGCAGGCGTTCGGGGTCGACGTGCTCGATCACCTCCATGAGCACGGCCGCGTCCAGGCCGGCCAGCCGGTCGTCGCGGTAGGTCAGCGCGGACTGGAAGAGCTTGAGCCGCTCGCGCTGCGGCGGCGGCATCCGGTCCAGGCGCAGGTCGCGGCCGGCAAGCTGGAGCGCGCGGGCGGAGACGTCGACGGCGACTACGGTGTCGACCTGCTTGTCGGCGAGCAGGGCTCGGGTAAGGACGCCGGTACCGCAGCCGAAGTCTCCGACCCGCCGCGCGCCCCGTTCCTTCAGGAGCGCCAGGATGGCCTCGCGGCGCTGCACGGCGAGGGGCTTGGACCCTTGTTCCTTGTCCTCCTCGTGGTCGGCCTCGGCGACGGCGTTGTCGAGTTCCTCGGGCTCGGTGTCGTCGGCGTCGGCCAGCCGGGCCAGCGCGGAAGCGGCAAGCGTGCGCTGGTGCGACAGGTACCGCCGGGTGATGAGCTCCTTGGCCGGGTGGCCGGCCAGCCAGTCGCCGCCCGCCCGGATCAGCTTGTCCACTTCCTGCGTGGACACCCAGTAGTGCTTGGCGTCGTCGAGCACGGGCAGCAGGACGTACAGGTGGCTGAGCGCGTCGGCGAGGCGGATATCGCCGGCCAGGCGCAGGTCCAGGTACGGCGAGGCGCCCCACTCGGCCGGCTGGAGGGGCTGGCCGATCGCCTCGACGGTCCAGCCGAGCGGGCCGAACAGGTGCTCCGCGAGCTGCGGGCCGCCCCGGCAGCGCAGCGCGGGGACCCGGATGGCTAGCGGGATGCGGGCGGCGGCCAGCTCGGGGCGCGCGTCGCACCGGCCGGTCAGCGCGGTGCGGAACACCTGGTTGAGCGCCACGGCGAGCATGCTGGACGCGGCGTACGGGCGGTCGTTCACGTACTGGGCGAGCTCGCCGTCGCGGTGTTCGGGGCGCGAATCGGCGCCGGCGCGCCCGCGGACGAGCGCCACCGGGTCGACCTCGAGGAGCAGCGCGGCCGTGCAGCGCTCCGGTGCCGCCTCCGGGTAGAAGACGTGCGCCTGGCCAGCCGCGGTCGGGTAAGTCTGCAGCCGGTCCGGGTGCTTGTGCAGCAGGTACCCGAGGTCGGTCGCTGGCTCGCGGGTGGTGGTGATCGTCAGCAGCACACATCATTGTGGCCGCGGGCGCGGCGGCAGATCAAAGTCATTACGCCGAACGAGCGGTGGCGCCTCGGCCTGGGACGGCGGTTACGGCATACCCATGTGACCGTGACAACCGGACATCATTCCGGACATCGTTCCGGTCTGGACGGTTTGCTGGGCCGGCAGCACCGATACCGAGGCCGGGGCCACCGACGTGTGGGTGAAGGAGACGCCCGCGCTCGATACGTGCGTGACGATGATGAAGGCGACCAGGACGAGCCCGAGCAGGTCGAAGACCGTGGAGGCGGTCAGCCAGCCCCGGGCCCTGCGGGATGCGCGGTGCGCGCCTTGCACGTCACCGCTCGCCCAGAGCCGGGAGACCTTCGAGCCGTAGACCTGACCCGTGATGGCAGCGGGGAGGCCGACGAGCAGGCTGAACAGGACGCCGCCGATCAGCGCGCTGATCGCCCAGCCCGTGTACGCAGGTGGCTGTGATCCCGGCGGGGCGTACATGGGCGCGCCGTATCCGGGCGGGTAATACGCGGGCGGACCGTACCCAGGCGGGCCGTAACCGGGCTGCCCGTACTGGGGCGGGCCGTACTGAGGCTGTCCCTGCCCGTACTGGGGCGGGCCGTAGCCGGGCGGCACCTGCTGTCCCGGTGTCCAGCCGGGGGGTACCTGCTGTCCGGCGGCCCAGCCGGGCGGGCCTGCCGCCCCGGCCTGGCCCGGGTAGGGAGGCAGTCCTCCGTACTCCGGCGGTGGTGTCCCGGCATGATCGTCCTGGTCACCGCCGGGAGTGTACCCGTAGGTCATGCGAGCCCCCTACGCACCGATGAGCGCCAGGCTGAATGTCCTCATCGTAACGAAAGGGTCCAGCGGCAGGAAGCCTTCGAGCCCTCGGCCTCGGCGGGTGATCATCAACGGCGGCCGGCCGGGTAAGACTGGGGCGTGGGGCGGTGGGTGTTGCACGTGGACCTCGACCAGTTCATCGCAGCGGTCGAGGTACTCCGCCATCCCGAACTGCGGGGGCGGCCGGTCGTGGTGGGCGGTGACGGCGACCCGACCAAGCGGGGCGTGGTGAGCACAGCGTCGTACGAGGCCCGCGAGCACGGGGTGCACTCGGGACTGCCGCTCCGGACGGCCGCGAAGCGGCTGCCTGATGCGGTGTTCCTGCCGGTGGACCGGGAGGCATACGAGCAGGTCTCGGCCACGGTGATGGACACGCTGAGGGCCTCGGGCGCGGTGGTCGAGGTGCTCGGCTGGGACGAGGCGTTCGTGGGCGTCGAGACGTCCGATCCCGAGGGTTTTGCCCGCGCGCTGGCGGCGAGCGTGCGCGAGGCCACGCAACTGGACTGCACGGTGGGGATCGGGGAGAACAAGCTGCAGGCCAAGATCGCCACGGGGTTCGGCAAACCGGCGGGGGTGTTCCGGCTGACCTCGGCTAACTGGTTCTCGGTTCTGGGCGGGCGGCCGACCGACGCGCTGTGGGGCATCGGCGCTAAGACGGCCAGGAAGCTCGCCGAGCTGGGGGTGTGCACGGTCGCCGAGCTCGCGGCAGCGGACCCGGACGCATTGGCGGCGGAGTTCGGGCCGATGACGGGCCCGTGGCTCGTCCTGCTCGGCCGCGGGCGAGGCGACGCCGACGTGGACGATTCGCCGTACGTGGCGCGCGGGCACGGCAAGGAGGAGACGTTCCAGCAGAACATCGCCGACTGGTCGCGGGTGCAGACGGAGGTCCGGCGGATCGCCGGGCTGCTCGCGGTGGACCTCGCGGCCGAGCCACGGCCCGCGGCCCGGGTGGTGGTGAAGGTGCGGTACGCGCCGTTCGTAACCGAGACGCACGGGGTGACGCTGGCCTCCCCCGGCTCGGACGCCGCCGTGATCGAGCGGGCGGCGCTTGAGGCGCTTGAGCGGTTCACCGGGCGGCGGCCGGTGCGGCTGCTCGGGGTGCGGGCGGAGTTCGGGTCCTAGCGGTACGCGGCCTGGGGGGATGCGCATCCAGGCCAGTCTGACGGCCAGTTGGCGAGCCCTAGGCCGGCCGGATCGGGCGGGACATGGCGACTTCGCCGAGGGCCGGGTTGGAGGGGAGCGGCTGGCGCTCGCCGGTCGGCGAGAATCCGCAGCGCTCGTAGAGGAGGACGGCGGGCTTGTTGGTCTCGGTCACCCACAGGTGCACGGTTTTGGCTTTTCTGGCCACGGCCCAGTCGATCACGGTGGCGATCAGCGCTTCGCCGACCCCGCGGCCCCTGGCCCGCGGCCGCACGTACATGGAGACAAGCTCGACCGTGTCCGGCTCTTCCTGGTAGCCGCCGATCAGCCCGGCGGCCTCGGACGCGCTGGCCTCGGGCAGGTAACCGAGGAAGGTGCCGCCGCGGGAGATCCTGCGCTGCCAGTCGGCCTCGCCGAAGGCGGCTTCCCTCCCGAACGTCGATCCGAAGGCGTCCGGGGCCTCCCGCAGGGCCTCCAGCCTGATGTCCCGCAGCGCCTGCCAGTCGGCCGCGACCACCTCGCGCACCATCACCATGCCCCATGGTCAGGTCACCGCCGACCCGCACACAAACGGTTTTCGGTCAGTCCGTAATCTGGCCGGGCGGAAGCTCGCCGCGCTCTGCGGCCTTGGCCAGGCGGCGGGCTTCCTCCAGACCGAGGCCGCGGGCCTGCGGCGGGACCCGGAAGATCGTCACGCCGCCCATGAGGTTGTACGCGCGGACCCGGATCAGCGGGGCACCCGCCCGGGTGCGCTCGCGGCCGGTCTCGGTGTTGCCGCCCATCAGCGAGAAGCCGCCGACCTCCAGCTCGACGGTATCCGGGATGTAGATGTTCGCCCCGCCCATGAGCGTGAACACGTTGACGGCGAGCTCGCCCCCCTCGATCTCGGCGTCGCGCAGGTCGATCTCGTCGGCGCCCATGACCGCGACGGCGTTGATGCTGCCGACCGCGCGGAAGCGGCCATGCCGGTACGAGCCGCTCAAGACGGCCACCATCCAGCGCACCGGCTTGCGGACCCGCGCGGGTGCCGCGCCGGCCTGCGCCGCTCCTTCCGCGGGCAGGTCGCTGGTCAGGGCGGCGAGCTCGCCGCGCGTCCTGGCTGCGAGCGCGTGGCCGGCCCGGTCCTCAAGTTCGTCCAGGGTAAGGCGGCCGACCGCAGCGTGCTCGCCGAGCGTACGGATGGTCACGTCGCGCTCGGCGTCCGAGACGCGGAGCGAATCGTCAGATTCGCTCATCGTCAGCCACTCACGTGAGTATCGAGCCAGGACCGCAACGGCGATGCCGTTCGGAGAAATGAGACGATGCGGTCCTTAGCCTCGGCGGTTTCCAGCCAGGGCTCAACCGGCCACTGCTTCCACGCGGTCACGCCCTTGTAGCGGAGCAGCGCCACGCGGGGATGGTCGGCCGGGTAGCCGCGGGGCGCGGACTTGAGCACGCCGTGCCCGTGCACGGTGATGCCGGCCTTCTCGATCAGCGCGATGACGTGCTCGAGCTCGGCGCCCTTGCCGTCGTCGGCGACGGCCGCACGGTAGCGGGCCAGCTGCTCCGGGTCCATCTGCCACAGGCCGGCGCCCGCCCCGAGGCCCTCGGCGGACAGCTGGATGTAGCCCGCGCGGCCGACCACCGCCGCGATGTTCGTCTTGTACGGGGACTTATCGGCGCTGAACCTGACGTCGCGGTAGGGCCGGAAGATCTTCGGTTCGCCGAACTCGGCGGCCAGTTCCTCGGTCAGTTCCGTCATCGGGCCCAGGATCTTCTGGTCGTAGGTCGGCTTGTGCTCGGCCCAGTACGACTTCGAGTTGTCGGCCTCGAGCCCGTCGTAGAAATCCAGCGCCTCCTCAGGCCAGCCGCTGAACGCCATGATCCGGTTCCTCCCGCCGCTTGGGTTCGGTCACACAGTAGCGCGGCGCTGAGCATTTCCCCGGCGGGCCTTGGTGTTCGCGCCCGGAACGGGTATACGGGTGCCATGACCACGCCGGAGCGGGATGGCGTAGAGCTGACGCATCTCGATGAGCTGCTGTTCGACGGGGCGGGCGCGACCAAGCGGGATCTGGTCGATTACCTGGACGCCGTGGCCGACGCGATGCTGCGGGAACTGCGGGGCAGACCGCTGTCGGTGATCAGGGTCCGCGCCGGGCAGCCGCCGTTCATGCAGAAGAACGTGCCGGACTACGCGCCGGCCTGGATGCACACCGTGACGCTGTGGGCGGAGTCGTCCAAGCGCTACGTTCGGTACGCGCTGTGCGACGACCGGCGCACGCTGACCTGGTTCGCCAACCAGCGCGCGGTGGAGTACCACCCGACCCTTCACCTCGCGGGCCAGCCGGACCGGCCGACGTACCTCGTGCTCGACATCGACCCGCCGTCCGGGGGTGAGTTCGGGCACGCGGTGGCGGCCGCTCACCTCGTCCGGCAGGCGCTGGCCGATTCCGGGCTGGCCGGGGCGGTCAAGACCAGCGGGGCCAAGGGGTTGCACGTGTACGTGCCGATCGACGCGGACGCCGAGTCGGCGGCCGCGGCGACCCGGGCCATCGCCGCGCGGGCCGGACGGCTGGACCCGGACCTGGCCACCACGGCGTTCATCAGGACGGACCGGGAAGGCAAGGTTTTCCTGGACTCGACCAGGGCTCACGGCGCCACGGTGGCCGCGGCCTACAGCCCGCGGGCGCGGCCGGGCGTGCCGGTCTCGTTCCCGGTCGGGTGGGACGACCTGGATTCGGTCACCCCGGCGGACTTCACCGTGCGGACGGCCCCGGGCCTCCTGGACGGGCGCGACCCGTGGGCGGACCAGATGCCCGCGCCGCAGGCGCTGAGCGCGGAGCTGGTCGAGGAGGGGCACGCGATCCCCATCGCCCGGGTCCAGGCCATGCACGAGGGCAAGCGGCGGGCCCGCGCGGCGACGCGGACCGAGCCCGGCCCGAGTTAGCTGGCGGCCTTCGGGACCCAGCGGTGTCGGTGGCCAGGATGATCCAGGCCAAGGAAGCCGTCCGGCTCGCTCTCGACGGGGTGGCCGCGGGTGTCGCCTGCGACGGCTGCCCGCCCCTGCCGGACCTGCTCACCCGGTATGAGAAGGGCGGGCGGGCGGTTCATGGTCTGCCCGGTCTGCTTCAACGCCAAGCACCTGGACAAGAGCACCCTGCTGCCCAACGCCGAGCTGGCTGGAAGCGTTCAGCTCTGGGAATGGATCGGCGACGAGGCAGCGACCACCTTCAGCTACTGACCATCTGCTCCGCGTGAGCAACGGCGGGGCCGCGCGCGCCTGAGGTTTCCAGGCAGGCTCATAGGAACGGGTAAACACCAGCCCGCGGGCCGATATCGACATGATCTCGGCGCGGGGTTAAACCGGTATTTGTCAGGTCAGCGACGGTAATGTCGCCCTCAGTCCTGGTCGGCCGTCCCGCCGTCCCGGTCAGGCTGCTCAGCGGGCAAGGCCGCTGAATCCGCTGGAAGGACCTGGCTATGCACGTCAAGAGCGCGATCGTCACGGCCGCCGCCACGCTGGCTGTCGTCGGCGGGGCCGCCATGGCCGTCACGCTCCCGGCGCACGCGGAGACGCCGGAATGCGGCTTGGCCTGCGTTGACTTGTACGGTGGTGTACCCGCCGAGCTGGGCCAGGCGAGCTTCCTCATCGAGGCGTACGCGCAGGGTCAGGCCACTGGCACGCCCATCGTCCTGTCCCCGGTCACCAACTCCGACCCGGGGGAAGACTTCACCATCGACAACCAGGGCCCGGTATCGGAGCTATTCGAGGCGGGTCTGGTCTCGGCCGGCGTGGACCAGCACTACGGCGGCGACACCGCGTACGAGCTCGAGTACTCCCCCTACGGCGCTCCCACCGGCGAGTGTGCGGGCGTCGCGGCGACCGCGACCTCGGGCGAGCACGTTACCCTCCAGCCCTGCGGCGTAAGCGGCAAGACCATCTGGATTGTGGACTCCTCCGCGTCGATCACGGACTCCTTCGTCCCGCTGATCAACGGCTCCGACACCAACTTCTCGGACCCCTTCGTGCTCACCTTCCCGTCGGGCCTCTTCCCGACTGACACGCCGCGTCCGGTGCTGTACGTCGACAACCTGCAGCAGAGTTCCGAGCCGGTCCCCGACAACCAGTTGTGGAGCGCGCTCTTCGGCACGCTCAGCCCCGTCGCCTACCTGTCCATCGCCCAGTCCGCTGACATCACCACGGACGCCACCGGCCCGTCCGGCGCTACCGTCACCTACCCGCTCCCGGCGGTCACCGACCCCGCCGCCACGACCCCGCCCACGGCGGTGTGCACCCCGCGCTCCGGGTCGGTGTTCCCGATCGGCATTACCACTGTGACCTGCACGGCCACCGACAGCAAGGACCCCAACAGCCCGGCGAGTAACAGCTTCACCATCACGGTCATCGGCGCCGCGGGGCAGCTAGCCGACCTGCTCCAGGCTGTGAACGGGCTCCCGCGCTTCGGAAACTTCATAGCCGGGACCGTCGCCCTCGCCCAGCGGGAACTGTCCGCCGGGCACCCGACCCTGGCCTGCCAGACCCTCGGGGAGTTCATCACCGAGGTCCGGCTACAGGTCTCGGGCAGTACGGCCGCCCAGCTAATCAGCGACGCCGAGCGCATCCAGGCCGTCCTGGGGGGGTGCGGATCCCGGCCGCCACTGTGAAGGTCCCCTCCTGCGAATACCTCTGCGCATCTTGGCCAGCCCCCGCGGGCGAGCGGGCACCGTCCGGCGGCGGAGATAAGCGGGAAGCGGCGCCAGCCAGGAGGCGGTCCACCGCTTCGGTGACGGTCTCGGCCAGCGGCGGCCAGGGGAACCTCTGGCGCGAGATGCGCAGGCTGACGATGCCATGCAGCTGCTGCCAGATGAGCTGCGCGGTGCGGAACGCCTCTGGGTCCCCCGGTTCGGCGCCGATGCACTCCGCTACCGCGTCGATCAGCCGCTGGAAAGCCTTCCGGCCGGGGAACTCCTCGGGGGTCACATGGTCGGGCAGCGGCAGCGGGTTGGTGAACATCACCAGGTACTGGCCCGGGTGCTCCAGCCCGAACTCGCAGTAGGCCAGGCACCCGGCCCGCACCCCCTGGCACGGATCGGCGCTTGAATCCTGCGCCTCGTCCTGGAGCTGGCCCAGTTCGCCGAATCTGCGTTCCGCGACCGCGAGGGTGAGCGACTCGATGTCAGGGAAGTGCAGGTAGACCGAGGTCGCGGCGACGCCGGCCTCGCGGGCAACCCCGCGCAGGGTCAGCGGCGGCGCGGATGGATCGGCCATCAGCCGGCTGGCGGCCTCGATGATATCGTCGCGCAGCCGCTCGCCCTGGCCGCGCGGGTTCCGTTGCCGGGCGGGTCCCTGCGGCTTGGTCGTGTGCTCGGCGGGCATCCCGGCCTCCTTCCTGGGCGGTCCCCGGCGTCCCGGTCAGGCAACGTGCCGTGATCGGCATAAGACTACATCCGTTGCGCTACAGCTGAACTTTTTCTGCTTCAGTTTCCTTGACACACGTAAGGCTACACTCGTACAGTCATCTTGACAATACGACTGTAGCCTTACGGATGTACAGATGGAGATCGTCATGGCCGCCACTCGCGCCACCACGGAAGTCCCCCGCCCGGCTCAGGCCCCGGCCCCGGCCCCGGCTTCAGCGCCGGCCCCGGCACCGGCCCCGGCGGGCTCGATCCACGCCCGCCGCTGGTACACCCTCGCGGTGCTGTGCCTGAGCCTGCTGATCATCGTGGTCGACTCCACGATCGTGAACGTGGCACTGCCGACGTTCAGCAGGCAGTTGCACGCGAGCACCAGCGGGCTGCAGTGGATCGTCGACGCCTACACGCTCACGTTCGCCGCGCTGCTCCTGCTGGCCGGGACCATCGCGGACCGCTACGGGCGGCACTACGCGCTGGCCGGGGGGCTGGTCACCTTCGCCGCCGGGTCACTGGCCGCGGTGTTCACCGACACGACCGCCGAACTCATCGCGGCCCGCGCGGTCATGGGCATCGGCGGCGCGTTCATCATGCCGGCCACGCTGTCCATCATCACCAACGTCTTCAGGGACCCGGCCGAGCGCACCAAGGCCATCGGCCTGTGGTCCGCGGTCAGCGGCCTCGGCGTCGCGATCGGCCCGGTGGCCGGCGGCTGGCTGCTCACCCACTTCAGCTGGGACTCCATCTTCCTGGTCAACCTGCCGATCGTCGCGGTCGCGCTGGTCGCGGGGCGCTGGTTCATCCCGGCGTCGCGGGCGCCGCAGTCCGGGCGCCTCGACCTGATCGGCGCGGCCCTGTCCGTCGCCGCGTTCACCGCGGCGACGTACACGATCATCGAGGCCCCCGGCAACGGCTGGCGGTCCGCCACCACCCTCGGCCTGGCCGGGGCGGCGGTGGTCCTGCTCGCCCTGTTCGTCAGGCGGGAGGCGCGCACCGACCACCCGATGCTGCCGTTGCACCTGTTCCGGAACCCGCGCTTCACGGGCGCAGGCGTCTCGATCACCGTGATGTTCTTCGCGCTGTCCGGCGTGGTGTTCCTGAGCACCCAGATCTACCAGTTCGTGCTCGGTTACAGCCCGCTCGCCGCTGGCGTCCGGGCGCTGCCCTCCGCGGCCGCGCTGGCCATCTTCAGCCCGCTGGGCGCGGCCCTGGCTCGGCGGCTCGGATCGCGGGTCCCGGTGGTCCTGGGCCTGCTCGCGGTGACCGCGGGGCTGGCGGTGTTCGCGACCGCCTCGGCCGGTTCCGGGTACGGGCACTACATCCTGGCCATGGTCATCATCACCAGCGGGATCGGGCTGTCGATGTCGGCGGCGACCTCGGCTTCCATGCAGGAACTTCCGCCCGCGATGGCCGGGGTGGGCTCGGCGGTCAACGACACGACCCGCAACATGGGCAGCGTGCTGGGCGTGGCGGTGTTCGGCAGCATCAGCGCGTCGGTGTTCGCCAGCCGGATGGCGCACCTGGCGGGCCGGCACGGCTCCGCCGGGTCCGCCGGGTCAATGGGCGCGGCCGCGGCGGCCGCGCGTGCGGCCGGCGCCTACGGGGCGGCTCTGCTGCACGCGGCAGACAGCGCCTTCGTCACCGGCGCCGACCGCGCCGTGCTCGCCGGCGCGATCGTCACGCTGGTCGGTGCGCTGGTTGCCGTCCGTACCCTGCGGACCTCGCGGCGCGCTCCCGAACTGGCCCCAGTGAGTGCGGCTTACCGGCCGGCCGATGTTCCGGTGCACATCAGCTAGTACGCTCGCCCGGGCAGATCAGCGCCAATCGCCGCGAGGAGACGACCGGGTGACCGACGACCACATGACCGATCACTGGTTGTGGCGTTCCGGCTGGCGGCCCGGACGGCGCAAGTACACCTGGTATTTCACCCTTGACGGCCATCCAGAGGTCCGCGACCTGGCCGCCGGCTACCAGGCACGGATCGCCGCGCTGCCGGGCCTGGACGCGATCCCGGCCCGATGGCTGCACCTCACCACGCAGTCCGTCGGGTTCACCGACGAGGTAAGCGACGAAGAGGTGGCCGCGCTCCTGGCGGCCAGCGCCGGGCGGCTCAAGGGCTTCACCGCACAGCGCGTGACGCTCGGCCCCGCACGGGTCGTGTCCGAGGCGATCCTGCTCGACGTCAACCCAGCCAGCGGCCTGACGGCGATCCGCCGCGAACTGCGGGAAGCGATCGCCGAAGTCCTGGGGGCAACCCGACTAGCTGGGAGGGACGAGTGGATGCCTCACGTCAGCGTCGCTTACAGCCACGGCGCAGGACCCCGGGCGCCGTATGTGGCCGCGGTGGAAGGCGGCAGCACTACCGAGACCGTCCTCAGCGCGGTCGACCTGATCGTTCTCGGCCGCGACGACCGGCTTTACACGTGGACCACCCTCGGTGATGTCCAGCTGACCGGGAAGCAGGTGCGCTGAAGCTGTCCGGTCAGGGGTGAGGGCCTATCGCCAAGATGGCGATCACTGGCCGTGCCGCTGCGAGCTCATCGGGCCCGGCTGGGCGGTAGTCACCCGTTGTTGAACGCTTGCACGTCAGAGGCCGCGGCCTGGAGCTTGCTCCTGCTGGCCGTCATGGCGGCGTTGGCTGCATCGAGATCGTCGGTCCCCACGCTGGAATTCCCGCTGCCCAGCTCCGACACCGCGTTCTCGCAGTCGATCGCGGCCTTTGACGCATCGTTCAGCGCGGTGCCCTCATCAGTCCCCAGGTTCGGCACGCACGATGGTGGCAGGTTCGCCTGCGCCGTGTGCGCGCCGGCCTTGAGTGACGCCGCGGCGGTTTTCAGGGCCGCCTCGTCCTGGGCTGCGGGCCCTCCCGGCCACAGGCCGTTGCTTAGTGCCGTGGCCGCTTCCTGGACGGTCCCGATGTCGGTGATAACGGCGTCGAGCTGACTTAGGCCTCCGTTGTCCCGCCACGAAATGGCCTGGCTACGGCAGTCTGCCGTCGATGAATCCGAAGCCGAAGGGGCCACGGTAGAGGCCGCCGCAGACGTGGTGGACGCGGCCGCCAGGTTTCCCGTCGACGGTGAATGGCGCAAGATGACCACGCTGATGGCAGCAACGATGATCACGATCAGGGCGCCCGCGCCGACGAGCGCGCGCCGGGCTTGGCGCTTTCCCCGCCGCCGCGATGCGCGGTCCGCCTGCGGCTGAGGTCCCGGCGCATAAGCCGCCTGTTGCGCCCATTCTTGCGGCTGGTAGGGGTCTGGCGGTTGTTGCAGCTGATACGGATCGGGCTGCGGGCGGCCGGGAGGGAGCGCGGCAGGGTACGGGCCGGATGCCTGCCCGGCAGGGAGCGCGGCAGGGTACGGGCCGGAAGCTGACGTAGCATCCGGGTACTGGGGCCGGGGCGCCTGCTGATAGGCCGGCTGCGGGTGGGTCTGGAGACCCCACTGGGTGCCATCCCACCAGCGCATTCCCCCCTGCACTTCGGGGTCCGGATACCAGCCCGGAGGCGGCCCCGCAGGCGGGCCAGGCTGCTGGCCTGGCGGCTGCCGGTAGCTCATAGGTTCCTCACCCACACGGCGCGGACGGCCCGCGTTTCCCCGATAGGAGACGCGGCACCGGGGCCGACGGTGCACAGCGGCTGCGAAGCGGGCTCCTTCTGGAGGCGGTTCCAGGCCGGATATCCAGATCAACCCGTCATCGGCGCGGCCGATCCGATACTTTTAGTGATATGACAGTCACCGACGGATACCGTCATGTCGTATTTGCGGACAGTGATCGCGACCTCACGGTGCCAGAGGCCGCTGGCTCAATCCTCTCCCGGGCCCTGGGCGTCCTGTCCCGCGTGGATGACTCCTTCCCATGGCCCAGCGATGACGGGGGCTCGGTGGCGACGGCCCGCTACGCGCTGGAAGAGGCCCTGGACGCCTACGGACGGTTGCGGGCCAGGGAACTGCACCCGGTGTCGGAGTTCCCCGACCTGGAGGACGAGACCGAGGCCCTGGAGATCGCCCTGGACAAGGTCACGCAGGACATCTCCGACTGGGCCGGGGCACTGGTGATGGTGGTCCGGGAGTACTGCGGGGAAGAAGTGGCCGCTTACGTGTGCGGCGGTCAGGGGTGCGGAAGTGATGACTAGAAGCGCGGTGGCCATGCGCCGGCGCCGGGCAGGTGCGGGTGCCGCGCCGGACGCGGCCACGCGGGAGCTGGTTCTTCAGCGAGACGGCCACCGCTGCGTGTGCTGCGGGCGGTCGGTCACCGGCGAGGCATTCATGCTGCTACAGCGCTTGCGCGGCGGCGGCGATTCGCCGCCGAACCTGATCACCGCCCTGGGAACTCCCGCCAGCGGCTGCGCCGGACGAATCGACGGCGGCAGGGACCCGGACGACGAGGCCAAGGGCTACTCGATCGGTTCCGGGCGGAACCCGGCAGAGGTCCCCGTCACGTTGTTCAGCGCCGACGGACCGGGCGTGCCCCTCTTCCTCGGCGAGGACGGCTTTTACCACGCCGAACCGCAGGCGGTCCGCCGGTGACGGCGGCTAAGGCACGCTGGCCGGGTCAGGCCGTCTGCCAGTAGACCGAGTAGTACTCGTGGGCGGCGCGGGCGACCGGGATCAGCGTCACTGGCTGGCCGCTGGAGAGCGCGCCGAACGTCATCGGGGCGCCGGCGGTGCGCTGGACCGAGGCGACGTCCAGGACCGGGGTCAGCGGGCCGGGGTCGGCGGGGTAGACGCCGCTCAGGACAACCGGGCCGCAGGTCACCGCCTGCACGTCGGGATAGTCGGGCGTGGGCTCGAACGCCAGCCGCATCGGCAGCGTGACCTCGAGCAGGTCACCGGGACGCCACTGGCGGCGGAGCGCGATCCACCCCGCGCCGCCCTGCGCGGGCGCGGCCAGGACGCCCTGCACCAGCGCGCCGTTGAGCGTGACCGCCGGCGGTCCCGCCACCCAGCCGGGCACGCGGACCCGTAGCGTCATCGTGGCCGTGCCCGAGACCACGGACAGGCGGGTCACCGGATCGTCGGGGAAGCCGGTCGCCTGCCGCAACAGCAGCCCGCCGAACCTCACCTGCGAGGGGATGAACAGGTTGACGGTGATGCCGTCCGCGCCGCGGGTGTAGATGGTGTCGGCGAACTTGGCCTGGGTCTCGAGCCCGGTGGCGGTGTCGCAGGTGAAGGTGTCGTAGTCGGTCGCGTACACGCCGGGGTTGCCATCGGGGAAGTAGTTGAGCGGCTGCCGCTTGAACGCGCCGGGCGACAGCCCGGTGTAGTAGCAGTTGAAGCCGTGCGGCGAGTGGGGGTCCTGCTCCCCCAGCATCTGGTTGAACAGTGTGCGCTCGTAGTAATCGAGCAGGTCGATCCGCGATGGCTGGTGGAAGTGCAGCAGCCTGGTCAGCTTGAGCAGGTTGTAGCTGACGCAGTTCTCGCACGTGAAGTTGGACAGCTGGCCGGCAACGGCGCCGGGCGCCTGGAAGTGCTCGTAGTTGCCCGCTCCGCCGATGACGTAGATGTGGTGGGCGGTCACGATGTCCCAGAAGTTCTGGGCGATGTCGCGGTAGTTGCTGCTGCCCGTCTCTTCCCACATCCGGACGCACGCGATGATCTTCGGGGTCGTGACGTTGGCCTGCAGCCCGGCCAGCGCGTCGACCCCGGCCGCCAGCGGATCGAGGACCTGCGCGTGGTAGAACCGCTGCGCGGCGGCCAGGTACCGCTCCGAGCCGGTGATCGTGTAGAGGTTGGCCAGGGCCTCGGGCAGCCCGCCGAACTCGGTCTGCAGGACCATCTGCATCTGCGCGTAGGGCAGCCGGGCGGTCCGCCAGTCCACCCAGTCGCCGAGCTTGACCGCGACATCGAGTGCCTGGCCGTCGCCGGCCAGCTGGTACTGGTCGATCATCCCGGCCAGGTACTTGTGGATCATGTAGTACGGCGACCACACCGGCTTGCCCTCCTCCAGCCAGTCGAAGAAGACTTCGGGGAACGCCGACAGGTACCCGGAGTGGAATCCCGCCTGCCGCGCCCGCGCCTGTAGCATGGCGAGCTGGCCCACCAGGTACCGCCCGCGCGCCAGGACCTCGTCGTTCCCGGTGTTGGCGTAGGTCAGCGCGAGCCCGGACAGCAGGTGCCCGGTGGTATGACCGCGCACCTGGGACACCGGCCGCTCCCAGCCGCCGCAGGGCTGCGCCGAGCAGGCCAGGCCGTAGTTCAGCCGGAAGGAGCGCAGCATCCGCTCGGGGTCAAGGAACAGCAGGTACGTGGTATTTCTCTGCTGATTCTGACTGAACGGACTGGCGAGCAGCTCCACGGCCTGCAACGGCAGGGCGGCGGTCCGCCCTGCCGTACCGTTCGGCGCGTAGCCGCCGGGCTCCGGCGTAACGTTGCCCCGGCCGAACGGGCTCGCGGGCGCCTGGCCCGCGGCGCGGACGGGCGACGACGAGCCGGTTAGGAGGGCCTGCTCGGCGACGAGCGCGCCGGCGCCGAGGACGGCGAGCACCTCCCGCCTGCTCAGGCCCGCCCGCTTACCGCCTGCCTCATTCACGTCCGAGGTCCTTTGCCTGCTGCGCCCCGGGGTGATCGTACCCAGCGGCCACCCTCCGCATGGCAGGCGCGCGAGTTCTTACGTCGTCATTACGTACGCTGCGTTCCGTGAGCCATAGGGCACGCTCGGTCGTACTCCTAGGTAGTGGCCAGTGCACGCGGCCGCGCCAGATCATGGGTTATTCATCGTGAACGCTCCCCGGCCCATGATCGCTCGTTCCCTCCTATCCGTGAGGCGCGCCGCGGGCACTGGCCATCACGGCGTGGCGATCAGCCCCGGAGAACGAGGGCGGTGAGCGCCGCCAGCGTCAGGGTGACGGCGGCCGCTCCCCCGTGCAGGAGGATCAGGCGGCTGGTGAAAGCCGGGTGGCCAGCCCCCCGGCGCCTCGCGGCGCGGGTATTGGCCGTGAACCAGGCCAGCCCGATGCAGGCCGTGGCCACGACGAGCCCGAACGCGATCCAGCCGAGCACCCGGGCATGGATCAGCGTGAAGCCCAGCCAGAAGCCGAGGCCGGTGATCCCGAACGCCGGGTGGGCAAACTCGGCCACCGACGCCAGGTCCGGGACGATCGGTGCCTGCCTGGACGCGACCAGCGAAGGCGGCGCGAACCGGTCACGCGCCGCCCGCGGCGGCGCTGATCCCGCAGAGGCCGCGGCGGATCCGGACGCGGCCACGCCGACCGGCGGTGCGAGTGAGGCCGAAGGGGCCCGGGCCGGGCGGGCGCGGCCGAGGTTACTGGTGACGAGCAGGTAGAACCCCGCTCCCGCGGTGAACAGCCAGAGCACCAGTACCACGATGGCCATCGGCGTCCCACCTCCGCCTGGAATCTACCCGAGCCGGGGGATGCCTCAGGCGGCCCCGGCACGACGAGGCTGACGGTTGGCCGAGCGCGACTATGACGGAGCGCTTACGGCCGCGTGCCCGCGGCGACGGCGGCCGGCCGAGCCCGGCAGAATCGGTCGCGGCGCGAAGGCCCCCCGAGCGCCTATCACCTTAATTTCGGGCAAACCCGGTCGAGAGCCTATAAAGCACTCTGCGTAACCAGCTTTTGGGTCTTGTATGCGAAGCCACGAGCGAGCGCCATACACTGGTCATCCCGTAACCACCGGGCGTGACTTGGGTTATGTCCCGGAATACCGGGAGAAGCACCTGCTAACCTGACTTCCAATCCCGCTTCAAGCCAGCCGGCATCCACGGGGGCCGTGATCACGGCTGGTGACCAGGAACCACCGTTCGTTCGGCATGAATGGGTTTTTCCTGGGTAGCGGGCTGCGCAGGATCAGTTCAAAGGGGAATTCATGACTCCGGTCATAGGCATAGCCACCTACGACGACGACGCGACCTGGCGCAACTGGACGGCCCGGGCGGCACTGCTGCCGTACTCGTACATCGACGCGGTGCGTAAGAGCGGCGGGCGGCCGGTGCTGCTGCCGCCGGGCGGGACCGCCGAGGAGGCCGCCGCCGCGGCCGCGGGGGTAGACGGGCTGATCGTGGCGGGCGGCCCGGACGTGGACCCGGGCCGGTACGGCGCGGCTCGGCACCCGCTGACGCAGGCGCCCGTGCCGGTGCGTGACGCGTGGGATCTCGCCGTCACCGGCAGCGCGCTGCGGCTCGGCGTGCCGCTGCTGGCCATCTGCCGGGGCATGCAGGTCCTGAACGTCAGCCGCGGCGGCACGCTGCACCAGCACGTGCCGGACCTGGTCGGGCACGCGCGGCACGACGGCCCGGCCATGGCATACGGGTCGCACAAGGTCCGCGTCAGCCCCGGCAGCATGCTGGCCGGGATCCTGGCCAGCGAGGCGCCCGACGGGTTCTTCGAGGTGCCCGAGGACGCCTACCACGACGTGCCCACCCACCACCACCAGGCCGTCAACCTGCTCGGCGACGGGCTCAAGGCGGTCGCCTGGGAGCAGGACGGCCTCATCGAGGCGGTCGAGGCCGGCCCGTCCGCGCTGGACCGCTTCTCCGGCTTCGTGCTCGGCCTGCAGTGGCACCCGGAGCAGGGCGATGACCTGCGGGTGTTCGGCGCGCTGGTCACGGCGGCGACGGAACGGGCGGCCCTGCGGGCGCGGGTACTTGCGCCTATGATCTAATTTCTGCGTTAAGTGCTGTATGCATAGTGCACAGCACCGGCGGTCAGGAGTCACCACCGTGCCGGGAGGGTCCCCAGCCGTCATCACTGCGGTGTTCCGCGCGGTGCGGACGGGCAACGCCTTCGAGGAGACCGTTGAGCGGCTGCTCGAAGGCGTCAAGCTGGGCGTCTACGCACCGGGTGACAGGCTGCCGCCGGAACGCGAGCTCACCCGCAGGCTCGGGGTCAGCCGGATCACGTTGCGGGAGGCACTGCGCGAGCTCGCGGCGGCCGGGTACGTCGAGACCAAGCGCGGCAGGTTCGGCGGCACGTTCATCATCCGCACCCCCGAACCGATGGTGCCCGACGAGCTCACCCGCACCGCGCGCGACATGGGCACCGGGCTCGACGACGCGCTGACCTTCCGGCGGGTGGTGGAGACCGGTGCCGCCGAGATGGCGGCCCGGGCCAGCCTGACCAGGCAGCAGCGGGAGAGCCTGTCCGAGTGCCTGGCGGCCATGGCCGAGTGCGGCCCTTCCGGCTACCGGCAGGCCGATACGCGCCTGCACCTCGCGATCGCGGCCGCGGCGGGCTCGCCGCAGCTGACCGCGAGCGTCGTCGAGGCCCGGGTCCGGCTCGTCGACCTGCTCAACGCCATCCCCATGCTGGAGCGGAACCTCGAGCACGCGAACCACCAGCACGCGAGCATCGTGCGGGCCATCCTGGCCGGCGACCCGGAGCGCGCCCGCAAGGTGATGTCCGAGCACGTCGCCGGGACAGCCGCGCTGCTGCGCGCTTTCCTCGCCGAATCGGCGTAGCTTGTACCGGCCCTTGGCCGCAAGGGACTAGGCACGCTGCCCCGGGCCTCCCGGGATCAGGTGCGCCGGCCTCCTTGATCAGGTGCGCCCTTTGACAGTGGCCTCCGGTGTCCCTTTCTCCCCCACGCCTGGCACCGCGGCCACTCCTGGACTCTTGACACGCCGCCTGGGGCAGTGCGTCAATACCTTCATTCAATGGACCAGTTCCATCCATATGTGCTTGCGTCCCGTAGGGAGATCGCATGGCCGACGACATAGCCGCCGTGACCGCCGCAGGCTCGGACGAGCAGCGCCTCCACGAGCTTGGCTACGCGCAGGAGCTTCGCCGGCGGATGTCGGGGTTCTCGAACTTCGCCGTCTCGTTCACGATCATCTCGATCTTGTCCGGCTGCCTGACCCTGTACGGGTACGGGATGGGCACCGGCGGGCCGGCGATCATCGTCTGGGGCTGGCCTATCGTCGGGCTCTTCACGCTCATGGTCGGGCTGTCGATGGCCGAGGTCTGCTCCAGCTTCCCCACGGCTGGCGGCCTGTACTACTGGTCGGCCAAACTGGCCCGGAAGAACGGGGCCGCCTGGTCCTGGTTCACCGGCTGGTTCAACTTCCTGGGCCAGGTCGCGATCACCGCGGGCATCGACTTCGGCGCCGCGTTCTTCATCAACGCGTTCCTGAGCCTGACCTGGGGCGTTAGCACAGCGCACTGGGTGACGATCCTGATCTTCGCGATCGTGCTGCTCGTGCACGGGCTGCTGAACCAGTTCGGCATCCGGCTCGTCGCGTTGCTGAACGACGTGAGCGTGTGGTGGCATATCACCGGCGTGCTGATCATCGTGGCCGTGCTCGCGTTCGTGCCGTCCAAGCACGCGTCGGCGTCCTACGTGTTCTCCGACATCGTCAACAACACCGGCTGGCATAGCACGTTCTACGTGCTGCTGCTCGGCCTGCTGCTTGCGCAGTACACGTTCACCGGGTACGACGCCTCGGCGCACATGACCGAGGAAACCCACAACGCCGCGCGCAGCGGCCCGCGCGGCATCGTGATGTCGATCATCGTGTCGCTGTTCGCCGGCTGGATCCTGCTGATCGGGATCACGTTCGCGATCCAGAAGGCGCAGTACACGACGTACACCGGCGCGCTGGTGCCGCCGGCCCAGATCTTCGCCACCGCGATCGGTGATACCGGGGCCAAGCTGCTGCTGCTGGTCGCGATCGGCGCCCAGCTGTTCTGCGGGATGTCCTCGGTCACCGCGAACTCGCGGATGATCTACGCGTTCTCCCGGGACGGCGCGCTGCCCGGCTCGTCCATCTGGCACAAGGTGAACAGGCGGACCAGGACGCCGACCAACGCGATCTGGCTGGCCGCGGTGGGCGCGCTGATCCTCGGCCTGCCCTACTTGGGCAACAGCGCGGCCTACGCCGCGGTCACCTCGATCGCGACCATCGGCCTGTACATCGCGTACGTGTCGCCGACCTACCTCCGGCTGCGGCAGGGCTCGAGCTTCAAGCGCGGTCCGTGGCACCTGGGCCGGTGGAGCTACCTGGTCGGCACGATCGCGGTGATCTGGGTCATCTTCATCACGATCCTGTTCATGCTGCCCACCGCGAGCCCGATCAACTGGGGCGACTTCAACTACACCGTGGTGGCCGTGGTCGTGGTGATCGGCTTCGCGGGCATCTACTGGCTGGTGTCGGCGAAGGACTGGTTCACCGGGCCCAAGGTCCAGGGCACGCCTGAGGAACTGGCCGAGATCGAGCGCGAGCTGTCGGCCTGATGGCGGACGGGCACGGTCACGGGATCCAGGGGGCTCACGGCCCCGGCGGCGCGCGGCGCGCGGCACGGCTGACCCTGGACCAGCTGCGCGCCGAGGCCGGCGACGGCGCGATCGACACGGTGGTGCTCGCGTTCACCGACATGCAGGGCCGGCTGGCGGGCAAGCGCCTTTCCGCGGAGTTCTTCCTCGAGGAGGTCGCCGAGCACTACTCGGAGGGGTGCAACTACCTGCTCGCCGTGGACGTGGACATGAACACGGTCGACGGGTACGCGATGTCGTCCTGGGAGCGCGGCTACGGCGACTTCGTGCTCGTGCCGGACATGAGCACGCTGCGCCGGATTCCATGGAACGAGGGCACGGTCATGGTCACCGCCGACCTGACGTGGCTGGACGGCGCGCCGGTGGTGGCCTCGCCGCGCCAGATCCTCGCGGCGCAGACCGCGCGGCTGGCCGAGCGTGGCCTGGTGGCGCTGGCCGGGACGGAGCTGGAGTTCATCGTCTACCGGGACACCTACGAGGAGGCGGCCGCTAAGGAGTACCGCGACCTGGTCCCGGCGAACCTGTACAACGTGGACTACTCGATCCTGGGCACGGCCAGGATCGAGCCGCTGCTGCGCCGGATCCGGCTGGGCATGGCCGGGGCCGGCCTGTACGTGGAGTCGGCGAAGGGCGAATGCAACCTCGGGCAGCACGAGATCGCGTTCCGCTACGCCGACGCCGTGACCACCTGCGACAACCACTCGATCTACAAGACCGGGGCCAAGGAGATCGCCGCGCAGGAAGGCATGAGCCTCACGTTCATGGCCAAGCCGAACTCGCGCGAGGGCAACTCCTGCCACATCCACCTGTCGGTCCGCGGGACCGACGGGACCCCCGTGATGGCGGGCGACGGGCCGTTCGGCCTGTCCCGGCTCGGCGAGCACTTCCTGGCCGGTCAGCTCGACGCGATGCGCGAGATGACGCTGTGCTACGCGCCCAACATCAACTCCTACAAGCGCTACGTGCCCGGCAGCTTCGCGCCGACCTCGGTCCGGTGGGGGCCGGACAACCGGACGTGCGCGCTGCGCCTGGTCGGGCGCGGGCACTCGCTCCGCGTGGAGAACCGGGTCCCGGGCGGCGACGTGAACCCGTACCTGGCCGTGGCGGCGATGATCGCCGCCGGCCTGCACGGCATCGACCGCGAGCTGCCGCTCGAGCCGCCGATGACCGGTAATGCTTACGCCGACACCACGGCCCGCGTGCCGCACACCCTGCGCGACGCGCTGGAGCTGTGGGAGAAGAGCGGGCTGGCCAGGCAGGCGTTCGGCGCAGAGGTCGTGGAGCACTACGCCAACTACGCCCGGGTCGAGCTGACCGCTTACGACGCCGCGGTGACCGACTGGGAGCTGCGCCGCGGCTTCGAGCGCCTGTAATCGGGGAGGAGCCCGCATGACCGAGTTCACCGTGCTCAACCCTGCGACCGAGGAACCGGTCACCACGGTGACCCAGGCCTCGGCCGAGGAGGCCGACGAGGCGATCGCCCGCGCCGCAGCCGCCTGGCCCGCGTGGCGGGCCGTCTCGCCTGGGGACCGGGCCGGGCTCCTGCGCTCGTTCGCCGCGGCCGTCGACGCGGCGTCCGAGGAGCTGGCCGGGCTCGAGGTAGCCGGGTCCGGCCATCCCGTCGGGGCGGCCCGGTGGGAGGCCGGGCAGGTCCGCGACGTGCTGATGTACTACTCGGCAGCCCCGGAACGACTGTCCGGCAGGCAGATCCCGGTCGCGGGCGGGCTGAACGTCACCTTCCACGAGCCGGTCGGCGTAGTCGGGCTGATCGTGCCCTGGAACTTCCCGATGCCCATCCTGTCCTGGGGCATGGCCCCGGCGCTGGCCGCCGGCTGCGCCGTCGTGGCGAAGCCGGCCGAGCTGACCCCGCTGACCGCCATGCGGATCGGCGAGCTCGCCCTGGAGGCCGGGCTGCCCGAGGGGGTGTTCCAGGTGCTGCCGGGCAAGGGCAGCGTCGTAGGGCAGCGGCTGGTCGACCACCCCGCGGTGCGGAAGATCGTGTTCACCGGGTCAACCGAGGTCGGGCAGTCGATCATGGCCGGGTGCGCGCGCCAGATCAAGCGGCTTACCCTGGAGCTGGGCGGCAAGAGCGCCAACATCATCTTCGCCGACGCCGACCTGGAGCGGGCCGCGGCGACCGCGCCGTACGCGGTGTTCGACAACGCCGGGCAGGACTGCTGCGCGCGGTCCAGGATCCTGGTCCAGCGCTCGGTGCTCGACCGGTTCATGGAGCTGTTCGAGCCCGCGGTGCAGGGAGTCGCGGTCGGTGACCCCGCATCGGCGGGGACCGAGATGGGGCCTTTGATCTCGGCCGCCCACCGCGCGCACGTCGCCTCCTACGTACCGGAGGGCGCGCCCGTGGCGTTCCGCGGGCGGGCGCCCGCCGGCCCGGGGTACTGGTACCCGCCGACCGTGCTCGCCCCGGTGCCGCCGGACGACCCGGCGTACACCGAAGAGGTGTTCGGGCCGGTGGTGACGGTGACGCCGTTCGAGGACGAGGCGGATGCGGTTCGCATCGCGAACGACACGCCGTACGGCCTGTCCGGGTCGATCTGGACGCGCGACGTGGGGCGGGCGATCCGGGTGGCGCGGGGGGTCGAGACCGGCAACCTGTCGGTGAACTCGCACTCGTCGGTGCGTTACTGGACGCCGTTCGGCGGCTTCAAGCAGTCCGGGCTCGGCCGCGAGCTCGGACCCGACGCCCCGGACGCGTTCACCGAGACCAAGAACGTCTTCATATCGACACAGGAATGAGCCAGCCCATGGAGCGCTTGCAGGATCGGGTCGCGGTCATCACCGGCGCGGGCAGCGGGATCGGCCTGGCCACCGCCCGCAGGCTAGCGGCCGAGGGGGCCCTCGTGGTCGCGGTCGACATCGATGAGGAGGCCGGCAAGGCGGCCGCCGAGCAGGCCCGCGGCGAGTTCATCGCGGCCGACGTAGCCAGCGAGGACGACGTACGCCGGATGTATGACTCCGTGGTGGCCCAGCACGGGCGGGTGGACATCGCGTTCCACAACGCCGGCATCTCGCCGCCCGACGATGACTCCATCCTGACCACCGGGCTCGAGGCGTGGCACCGGGTGCAGCAGGTGAACCTGACGTCGGTGTACCTGTGCTGCAAGCACGTGATCCCGCATATGCAGCGGCAGGGCAAGGGGTCGATCATCAACACCGCCTCGTTCGTCGCGGTGCTTGGCGCGGCCACCTCGCAGATCTCCTACACCGCGTCCAAGGGCGGGGTGCTGGCCATGAGCCGCGAGCTCGGCGTGCAGTTCGCGCGCGAGGGCATCAGGGTCAACGCGCTGTGCCCGGGCCCGGTGAACACCCCGCTGCTGCGCGAGCTATTCGCCAAGGACCCGGAGCGCGCGGCGCGCCGGCTCGTGCACATCCCGATGGGCCGGTTCGCCGAGGCGGACGAGATCGCGGCCGCGGTGGCCTTCCTGGCCAGCGACGACGCCTCGTTCATCACCGCCTCGTCGTTCCTGGTCGACGGCGGCATCAGCGGCGCCTACGTGACGCCGCTCTAGCCTCCGGGTTGGTGCTCGGTGGCGGCAGCGGGGACCACCGGCGGCTGCTGCCGCCACCACCACCACCACCGAGCACGGCTGATGGCTAGGAGTTGAAGTACCAGAACTCCGGCGTGGCGTAGTACTGGGTCAGGTTCTCCCAGGCCTGCGGCATCGTCGCGGACAGCGTGTTCTTCCAGGCCCAGATCTCGTCCGGGTTGGGCTGGAACTGCACCGGCTGGTTCTCGGTGAGGAACGAGGCCTCGTTCTTCACCGCGGTCGGGTCGCCGCCCGAGATCGAGGCGGTGATCAGCGCGTCGGCCGTCGGGTTGCTGTAGTCGCCGACCTGCGCGGGCCCGCCGGTGTTGAACAGGCCGAACGTGGTCGCGTACGGCTCGTCGGTCTCGCCGCCGAAGTCCTCCATGGCCCACTTGTCCTCGTTCGCGGGCGCGGACGGGTCCAGGTAGTTGGCGATCATGTAGTTGAAGTTGCTGCTGGACAGCGTGATGTGGATGCCGGCCTGGTTCGCCTTGGACACGAAGTCGGTGGCCTGGTACCCGATCAGCGCCGGCGAGGAGGTGTAGATGTAGTTCCAGGCCAGCTTGGTCCCGGCCGGGATGCCCGCGCCGCAGTTGCTCGGCCCGGTGCCCGCGCTCGAGCACACGTCCGTGCCGCCCGGGTTGACCGTCCAGCCGTGCGACTTCAGCAGGCTCATGGCCGTGCTGACGCTGTACGGGTACGGGTCGGTCGCCGCGTCCCCCGGCAGGTACGGGCTCTGCGGGTAGGCCGGGATCGGCCCGTACGCAGGCGCGCCCGCGCCGTGCATGAACGCGGTGATCCAGCCCTGCTGGTCGACCAGGTGCGCGAGCGCCT
>DATJQX010000142.1:0-95997 GCA_035505275.1 Streptosporangiaceae bacterium
GCGGCGCACTGCTCCGGCGTGCCGACCGGGTGGATGCGGCACAGCAGGTCCGCGTACGCCTGCGGGTCGCGGACCGGATGCGGCCGCCCGTCGGCCCGGCGGTATCCGGCCAGCCCCGGCCCCAGCCAGCGGGGCAGTTCCTCGCCCGGACCGCGTCAGCCGCGCCGACCTGATCCCCAGCAGCCACCGGGAAGAGATCTGGCAGCGGCCCCGCAACCAGACAGCCACCGCCTGACCCGGCTCTGACCGGCCACGCCACCCCGTCAGCAGCAAGTTACCCGTCAGTCACCTACAAAATTGACGCACACCCGAAGCTCGTGGCGTGGGCGTCAGCCCCAGCGGACGCGGACGCTGGACTGCCAGCACTCCAGGAGACCGGGATTGCCCGTCACGGAGACACCGGTCCGGGCGGCGTCGGCTCGGTGCCACAGGTACAGGTAGACACCGGACGCCGGACCGCTCACCGTGCACGCCGTGGCGGCCGCACCTTCGCCCGGCTGATCTTCGCCGGTGTCGCGTCGCGGCTGCAGGCGTCCCTCGTGAGCGTCGACGGACCAGGCGTCGCCCGTATCCGCGGCCAGTACGCGGAGCCGACCGCCGTCGGCGTCGGTTTCCGCCCGGTACTTGGCTCGCCGACCGAACCCCATGATCAGCTCGTCGATGCCGTCGGCGGCGAACTCGGCAGGATACTCGGGCAGCAGGCCGACCGCGCTCTCCGCGTCGGCCCGGTGGATGGCGGTCTCGTGGGCCTGCCGGCGAGCCCAGAACGCGAGCGGGCTCGGAGCGGCAATGAACGCCGCGCACTCCAGGCCGGGATCGGCGGTGCTAAGGGTCTCGACCAGCGCGGCATGGCCGGCGCGGAACCAGGCGAGCAGTTCGGGATCGGGGGCACCGCCCTGGAGGATCTCGGCCTCGGTCGGCCCGTCGAGGACGCTGGCCGGACGTTCGGTAATGTGCCTGGCCGCCCAGCGGTGGATGTATCCGGTATGCCGCAGCAGGTCCTTGACAAGCCAGGGTTCGCAAGGCGGGACGGGCGCGTCAAGCCCGGCCCGCTCGGCCGCGTCCGCCAGCAGGGCGCCGTTCAGGCGCAGCGCGTCGATGTGCTCATCGATCTCCACGCTGCCATTGTGCCCGAGGGATCAGCTCTCGGCGCGAAGGACGTCCAGGGCGTGTTCCAGGTCAGCGGGGTAGCTGCTGGTGAACGTGACCTGACGGCCGTCGGCGGGGTGGGCGAGCGAGAGGCTCACTGCGTGCAGCCACTGACGGGTCAGGCCGAGCCTGGCGGCGAGCACCGGGTCGGCGCCGTAGGCCAGGTCGCCGGCGACGGGATGCCTGATGGCGGCCATGTGCACCCTGATCTGGTGGGTGCGGCCGGTTTCCAGGTCCACCGACACCAGGCTGGCGGCGCGGAACGCCTCAAGCGTGTCGTAGTGGGTCACGCTCGGGCGGCCGTCGCTGACCACCGCGAACCGGCCGTCGCCGGACGGATGCCTGCCGATCGGCGCGTCCACTGTCCCGCGCAGCGGATCGGGGTGGCCCTGCACGAGCGCGTGGTAGCGCTTGTCGACGGTGCGCTCGCGGAAGGCGCGCTTGAGCGCGCTGTAGGCCTGCTCGCTCTTGGCCACCACCATCACGCCCGTGGTGTTCGCGTCGAGGCGATGGACGACACCCTGGCGTTCGGCGGCGCCGCTGGTGGCCACCGAGTGCCCCGCGGCGAGCAGCCCGCCGATGACGGTGGGACCGGTCCAGCCGGGCGACGGGTGAGCGGCCACGCCGCGCGGCTTGTCAACGACGATGATGTCGTCGTCTTCGTACAGCACGGCCAGGCCCTCGACGGCGCGCGGGGGGCCCTGGCTCTCGACCTGCCGCGGCGGCGGCAGCGTGACCTGGAGCGGTTCTCCGGCCAGCACCCGTTCGGACTTGGCCGCGGGACGCCCGTCGAGCAGCACTAGGCCGTCGCCGATCAATTCCGCGGCGCGGGACCTCGACAGCCCGAACATCCTCGCCAGCGCGGCATCGAGCCGCTCGCCGTCCAGGCCGTCGGGGACCGCCAGGCGGCGCTCGTCCGGTGCCGTCATGGCTGGTCGCCCGGTTCCGGGGAATCAGATCTAGAGCGAGCCGGGGTCAGGTAATCCGGTTCGGGATAGTCCGGTTCTAGATAATCCAGATCGGGGGGGTTGGGCGCGGGGGGGTTGGGCGCGGGAGGGTTGGGCGCGGGAGGGTTGAGCACGGGGGAACCTGGCTCGGGGGAACCTGGCTCGGGGGAACCTCGGCCCGGGGAACCGGGTCCCGGGGAACCGGGTCCTGCGGAAGCCGGTTCGTGGGGGACTCGGCTGCCGTCTAGGCGGATTCCGCGCATGGAGAGCAGGACGACCAGGACGCCGGCGCAGACGATGGAAGAGTCCGCGACGTTGAATACCGGCCAGTGCGGTAGCTGGATCCAGTCGACTACGTCGCCGCGGAGGAAGCCCGGGGCACGGAAGATGCGGTCGATCAGGTTGCCTGAGGCCCCGCCGAGGAGGAGCCCGAGCGCGACGGCCCAGGCCGTGCTGCGCAGGTTCCGCGCCGCGCGCAGGATGTAGGCGATCACGCTGGCGGCGATGGCGGTGAACACGATCGTCATGCCCGTGCCGCCGAGGTTGAACGCCGCGCCGCCGTTGCGCGTGAGGGTCAGTATGAGCAGGTTGCCGATGAGGTGGATTTGGGAGTATTCCCTGATATGCGCGACCGCGATGGCCTTGGAGACGGCGTCCGCCGTAATCACGAACGCGGCCACCCCCAGCAGGAGGCGGACCCGCGGGCGTCCAGGACTAGGAGTACTCAGCGGCGCTCCTCCCGCTGCTTGCACTCCACGCACAGGGTCGCCCTGGGGAACGCCAGCAGGCGTGCCTTTCCTATCGCCCTGCCGCAGGATTCGCATACCCCATATGTTCCCGCATCGATCCTGGCGAGGGCGCGCTCACCCTGCTCGAGTAGGTGCCTGGCGTTCTGGGTGAGGGCTAGCTCGTGGTCGCGCTCGAACGCCTTGGTCCCGGCGTCCGCCTGATCGTCACCGGCGTCCCTTACGGCGTCGGTGAGGCGTTCGGCGATATCGGAATCGGCCCTCGCGATGTCGGCGCGGAGGCCGACCGACTCAGCCTCGAGCTCGGCGCGGACCTGCTTGAGCTCGGCGTCGGTCCAGGGCTCCTCACCCGGGCGCACCGGAAGATCAGCGGCGTCATACCGCGGAGCAGCGGACATGCGCGCCTCCCGTTCACGAATGAGGAATGCGGTCTGGTGAGGATAGTTCGCGCTGCTGAAGGTGGCAAACCAAGTTCGGTGCGGGTGAGCTACTCTGTGCCGGTGCAGGGATTCCAGCCGCTCCCCGCGCAGGTTGACCTGCCTGCGCTCGAGCGCGAGGTCCTGGCCCGCTGGCAGGACCTGGGGATCTTCGAACGGTCGCTGAAGCAGACGGCAGGCGGGCCCGCGTGGATCTTCTACGAGGGGCCGCCCACCGCCAACGGGATGCCGGGCGTCCACCACGTGGAGGCCCGGACGTTCAAGGACCTGTTCCCCCGGTTCAAGACGATGCAGGGCTTCCACGTCCCGCGCCAGGCCGGCTGGGACTGTCACGGGCTGCCGGTCGAGGTGGCGGTCGAGAAGGAGCTCGGGTTCACCGGCAAGCGCGACATCGAGGCGTACGGGGTCGCCGAGTTCAACGCGCGCTGCCGCGAGTCGGTGCTCAGGTACGTGGACGCCTGGCTGGACATGTCGCGGCGGATGGGCTACTGGGCCGATACCGAGCACGCCTACCGGACCATGGACCCGAGCTACATCGAGTCGGTCTGGTGGTCGCTCAAGGTCGTATACGAAGCCGGGCTGCTGGTCCGCGACTTCCGGATCAGCCCGTACTGCCCGCGGTGCGGCACGCCGCTCTCCGACGCAGAGCTGGGCCAGCCCGACGTCTACCAGGCCGTCTCCGACCCGGCCATCACGGTCAGGTTCCGGCTGGAAGCGCTGCCCGAGGGAGCGCCGCCTGAGCTGGCGGACGCCGACCTGCTCGTCTGGACCACTACGCCGTGGACCCTGGTCTCCAACACGGCGGTGGCTGTCCACCCGGAGGCCACCTACGTGGTCGCGGTTAGCGAGCGGACTTCGGAGCGGGTGGTGGTCGCCGCCGACCTGGCCGAACGGGTGCTCGGGGACGGGTGGCGGGTGACGGCCACCTTCCCAGGAGTGGAGCTGGTCGGGGCGAGATACCACCGCCCGTTCGGCATGATCAGGATTCCTGACGCGCATGTAGTGGTTCCAGGGTCATTTGTGACTACGGAAGACGGCACCGGGCTGGTGCACCTGGCGCCCGCGTTCGGTGCCGACGACATGGACGCCTCACGCGCGCACGGGCTGCCGGTGGTCAACCCGATCCGGCCCGACGGGCATTTCGAGGACGACGTGCCGCTGGTCGGCGGGTTGTTCTTCAAGGACGCCGACGGGCGGCTGATCGAGGACCTGCGCGATCGCGGGCTGCTGTTCCGGGCCGAACGGCACGAGCACAGCTATCCGCACTGCTGGCGGTGCGGCACCCCGCTGATGTACTACGCGCTGCCCTCGTGGTTCATCAGGACCACGGCGATCAAGGACCGGCTCCTTGAGCAGAACGAGCGGACGAACTGGTACCCGGCGACGGTCAAGGAGGGCCGGTACGGCGAGTGGCTGCGGAACAACGTCGACTGGGCACTGTCGCGGACCAGGTACTGGGGTACCCCGCTGCCGCTGTGGGAGTGCGGCCAGTCGCACGTGACCCCCGTCGGGTCGCTGGCCGAGCTGTCGGAACTGGCCGGGCGGGACCTGCGCGGCCTGGACCCGCACCGGCCATATGTGGACGGAGTGGCGTTCGACTGCCCGTCGTGCGGGGAACGGGCGCGGCGGGTGCCCGAGGTGATCGACGTCTGGTACGACTCGGGGTCGATGCCGTTCGCCCAGCACGGCGCGCCGTGGCACGACCTTGCTGAGTTCGAGGCCGCCTACCCGGCGCAGTTCATCTGCGAGGCGATCGACCAGACCCGTGGCTGGTTTTACTCGCTGATGGCGGTGGGCACGCTGGTGTTCGGGCGGTCGTCATACGAGAACGTCGTGTGCCTGGGCCTCGTCCTTGACGAGGCGGGCGTCAAGATGAGCAAGCACCTCGGCAACGCGCTCGAGCCGATTCCGCTGATGGACGCGCACGGCGCGGACGCGCTGCGCTGGTTCTTCGCGGCCTCGGGGTCGCCGTGGGGTGACCGGCGGGTAGGGCACGAGATGCTCGGCGAGATCGTCAGGAAGGTGCTGCTCACCTACTGGAACACGGCCTCGTTCCTGGTCCTGTACGCGAACGCGGGCGGGTGGACGGCGGAGCCGGGTTCGGCTTCTACGGTGGCCGAGCGACCGCTGATGGACCGGTGGATGCTGAGCGAGCTGCACCTGCTGGTGCGGGAGGTCACCGCTTCGCTCGAGTCGTTCGATACCGCGGGCGCCGGGCGGCGGATTGGGGCGTTCATCGACGACCTGTCGAACTGGTACGTGCGCAGGTCGCGCCGGCGGTTCTGGGACGGGCCTGGTGCGCCGGAGGGCGCCGCGGGATTCGCCACGCTGTATGAGTGCGTGACCGTGCTGACGTTGCTGATGGCGCCGTTCACGCCGTTCGTCACCGACTACGTGTGGGGCGTGCTCCGGCGCTCTGGAGCGCCGGAGTCGGTGCACCTGGCCTCCTGGCCCGTGGCCGACGCCACGCTCATCGATCCTGAGCTGTCGTCACAGATGACGCTGGTGCGGCGGCTGGTGGACCTGGGGCGGTCGGCTCGCTCGGGCGCCTCGGTGCGGATGCGGCAGCCGCTCCGGCGGGCGCTGATCGGGGCGGCGGGCTTCGAGGGGTTGCCTGCGGAGCTGCGGGCGGAGATCGCCGCAGAGCTGAACGTGGCGGAGCTTGACGTCCTGGGGGGTCCGTTGTCCGGCTCGGGCGGGGCCGGTGAGCTCGTCGATTACGAGGTGAAACCGAACTTCCGGTCGCTGGGCCGCAGGTTCGGGGCACGGACCCCGGATGTGGCGGCCGCCATTACCGCGATTCCGGCCGCGGAGATTGCGACCGCGGTGCTGTCCGGCGGGACGGTGGCGGTTCGGGTCGGGTCCGGGTCCGGGTCCGGGTCCGGGTCTGGCGATGAGACGGTGCTGGTCGGGGCGGACGACGTAATCGTGACGCAGACGCCGAGAGCGGGTTGGGCGGTGGCCGCCGACGCGGGCGAGACCGTCGCGATCGACGTGGCGATCGGCCCGGAGCTGCGCCGGGAGGGGATCGCGCGCGAGGTGATCAGGCTGGTCCAGGAGGCACGCAAGAACGACGGTCTCGACGTGTCCGACCGGATCTGGCTGCGCTGGTCCTCCGCGGATCCGGAGGTGACCACGGCGCTGGCGGAGCACGCCGGGGTGATCGCCGATGAGGTACTTGCCGTGCAGTACGGGCCGGAGACGTCTGCGGCAGCGGGGCCAGGTGCGGGTACGGGTACGGGTACGGTCGGCGTGGCCGACCTGGCGGTCGAGCACGTAGATCCCGACCTTGGACTGACGTTCTGGCTCGGGCGCGCGTGACCTACGCCTGGTCGGGCTGGCAGGCCCGGCACGGCGTGCACCCGGCCTGTCTGGCCTCGCCGAGAGGCATCCGGCTCAGGTCGTCTTCTCCCATGTAGCGGATGAGGATGCACTGCCCGGTGTGATACCGCGGAACGCCCGGAACCACCGTCACCTCACACGTGAGGTCGACGGCCGCGGGAGCCGGTTCGGGGGTACCGCCGCTGCCGTCGCTGGTGTCGCCGCTGGTGTCGCCGCTGCCGGCGAGAGGGGCGCTGGCCGGAGCCGGCGGTTCGGTGGCCTCGTCCGTGGTGGCCTCGTCCGTACCGGCCTGGTCGGCGGTGGCTTCGGCCGCGGGTGCCTCGGCCGCGGGCGGCCCGGCCTCGGTGGCCTCGTCTGCCGTGCCCTGCTCCTCGACGGCTGGCTGATCC
Source organism: Streptosporangiaceae bacterium (assembly GCA_035505275.1). Lineage (GTDB taxonomy): Bacteria > Actinomycetota > Actinomycetes > Streptosporangiales > Streptosporangiaceae > Palsa-504. The sequence goes on from DATJQX010000142.1 coordinate 7,011, forward strand.
AGGAAAGTCTGCTGGCTCTTGGTTGGCTGGTCGCCCGTGGTCGGCGGGTGATGCCGGCCGAGCAGTTCGCTCGCCTGGGTCGCCTGGACGGCCTCGGCGGGTGGCTGGCTCTCGGGCGGGGCCGCGGGTCCGGACGGCGCCGCGGGCGCGGCGGGGACCGAAGGTGCGGAGGCGGCGGGTGGGGCGGCGACCGTGGGATGGGGCGTGAACGTGGGTTGCGGGCGCTCCAAGTCGGCAGGACGGCCGGGCGGCGGGGGCTTCGGACGGCCGGCGGCGCGCGCGGGACCGGCGACGGGCGTTAGGGGCGTGGCGGGCGGTGCCTCGGGGAAGCTAACCGGCGGAGGGGAACTGGCCGGCGGGGGGAAACTGGCCGGCGGGGGGAAGCCAGCCGCGGGGGGAACACCGCTCCCCCAGGCTGGCGTCGGGACCGTCGGGGGCCGCAGCCTCGCCGGCTGGTCGGACGGAAGGTATCCCGCGCGGGGAGGCGCGGGCTGCGCTGCGGCGGACCAGCCGTATCCGGCAGACGCCGCCGCGGGCTGCGGCAATGCGTCAAGGTCGGGCTGGGCTGCCCGACCTTGACTCGCTGCGGGGTACGGCTGCGCGGGCTCGGCCTGCCGTGCCTGGCCGAACAGCTCGTGCCGCCGGAGGATCGCACCGAGACCGAGCGCGAGCAGGGAGACACCGCTTACGCCGATCGCCACGTACACCAGCCACAGCTTGCTGACGACTACGCCAGCCACGAGCAGCGCGACCGCCACGACAACGAGAAACGCGCTGAACACAATCACAGGCGTTCTCCCGGCGACACGTGCAGAGGATCTTAGTAAGCGCCCTTACCGGCGGTCGCGCGAGGGCGCTCCATCGGTCGTACGGAAGCCACCGGAGTGGGGCACTACCTCGGACATGCCGTACTGGCCTTGGCCGCCGTTGCGGACGCCTACCGGGGCACCCAGCGCGGCCGGCATGGACGACGGCTGGGTGACCGCCGGGCCCATGGGCGGGAAGGCGCCGTTGTCGGTGACACCGGCCTCCAGGTCGCGGAGCTGGCCTTCCAGGTACGCCTTGAGCCTGCTGCGGTACTCGCGCTCGAACGCGCGCAGGTCATCGACGCGGCGCTCGAGTTCTTCGCGCGTCTGGACCAGCGAGCCCATCGCCTGGCGGTGCCGCTCCTGCGCGTCGCGCTCCAGGCTCTCCGCCCGGGCTCGCGCGTCGCCGGTGATCTGCTCGGCCTGGCGCCTGGCCTTGGTGAGCACCTCGTCCGCCTCGCGGCGGGCGCGGCCCAGCGTCTCGTCGGCTTCCCGGCGGGCATCGGCGATGGCCTGGTCCGCGGTCTGCTGCGCGAGCGAGAGCACGCGCGCGGCCGTGTCCATGTTGTCCTCGATGTGCGGCATCCCGCCCATCATCACCGGCTCAGGCTGCCGACGATCCTGCACCATCGGTTCCGGAACCATCATGTCCGGCTTCGGGTCAGACAGCGGGGAACTCAACGCGGGTACCGCCGACTTGCCACCGCGCATAACTTCTGCCAGCTTCGCCCGGAGCTCTTCGTTCTCCTGGATCAGCCGGTCAAGCTCGGCCTCGACCTCGTCGAGGAAGGCGTCAACCTCTTCCTCGTCGTAGCCCGGGCGGAGCCTCGTCGTACTGAACTGCTTATTCCGAACATCCGCGGGCGTCAGCGGCATCTCGTCTCCTCGGCGCACTTGGACCGTGTTCCTCATGACGGTACCTGAATCAAAGGTGCGGCACAGCTACTTCTAGCAGGATCAAGACCACGATGAACAGAACCATGAAGCTGAGATCCAGGGCCACCATACCGATCCGGAGCGGCGGAATGAAGCGGCGTAGGAATTTCAGCGGCGGATCCGTCAGCGTGAAGATCACTTCGGCTAGCACCAGGACGACGCCCTTCGGACGCCAGTCACGGGCGAAGACCTGTACATAGCTGAAGATCATCCGCCCGACCAGGATGACGAGGTACAGATACAGGACGTAGGTGAGGACTTCCTTTAGGTACTGCACGAGTCCACCCCGCCTCGGGTGCCGTCTGCGACGGCGGTGTTACTGATCAGCGTCACGTCACCACTGCTTGCTGGCTAGCTCTGGTTGAAGAAGCCGCGCTCTGCCATACGGGCCTTGTCCTCCGCGGTCACCTCGACGTTCGCCGGCGACAGCAGGAAGACCTTGTTTGTCACACGCTCAATGCTCCCCCGCAGGCCGAAGATCAGGCCAGCCGCGAAGTCGACGAGACGCTTGGCGTCGCTATCGACCATCTCGGTCAGGTTCATGATCACCGGGGTGCCTTCGCGGAAGTGCTCCCCAATAGTACGCGCTTCATTGTAAGTGCGTGGATGCAGTGTCGTAATACGAGCGAGATCTGCGGCCTGGGGCACGTGCTCGGGGCGCCAGTCAGCGTGGTACCCGGTGTAGTCATCGCGCCCGACGCGCACCTCGGCCTCTTCCGGAATCACGATCCGGTCCGGCTCCTCGTACTCGTCGTACTCCCCGTAAGAGTCGTACTTGTCCTGGTAGCGGTTGTCGTCCTCGACCAGGCCGAGGTAGACCGCCATCTTGCGCATGGCACTGGCCATCTTTCAGTCCTCCCAGCCTGTACGGTCGTTGCCAGCCTTTCCGGCCCTAGCGTGGGACATTACCGGACACGAGGCCCGCGATCGCCGAGCAACGCCGTACCGATTCGCAGGTGTGTCGCGCCCGCCGCGATTGCGTCCTCCAGATCTCCGCTCATGCCGGCCGAAACCACCATCGCGGCGGGTCTGAGCGCCCGTACCAGGGCAGCGCTTTCGAGCAGCCTGGCGAAGGCCGCTCGCGGCGCCATGCCGAGCGGGGCGATGGCCATCACGCCGGCCAGGACCAGACCGGGTTCGGCCATCAGCGCCTCGGCCAGGGCGGGAACCTCGCTAGCCACGGCCCCGCCGCGGGCCGGGTCGCCGTCCACGCTCACCTCGATCAGGCACTGAACTACGCGCTGGGCGCGGCGCGCGGCGGTGCCGAGCGCGCGGATCAGCCGCAGCCGGTCAACGGAGTGGACGAAGGTGGCGTAGCGGACCACGCTTGAGGCCTTGTTCGTCTGCAACTGCCCGATGAAATGCCAGGTGAGATCGAGGTCTGCGCACTGCATCGCCTTGGGCGCGGCTTCGGCGTCGCGGTTTTCGCCGAAGTCGGTGACACCCAGCCCGTTCAGCAGCCTGACGTCGGACGCAGGAAAGGTCTTCGTCACCGCGATGAGCGTGACGTCCGCAGGGTCCCTCCCCGCGGCCTCGCACGCCACAGAGATGCGCTGCCGCACAGCGGTGAGCCGCACGGCGAGTTCATCTCGCCGGAGGAGCTCATCACTTGAGGAAATCGGGGACATCCAGGTCGTCGTCTTCCTCGAAGACGACGGGGCGACGGCGGGTGGTGGGCACGTCAAAGGTCTTCCCCTCGGCGCGCGCCGGCCTCGGGGGAGGCGAATAGGCGGGATCGGCCAGGTAATCGGGGACGTCGTACCGCGTTGCTCCGTCTGGGTCGTCTTCCTGATCGGCCAGGTCGAGCATCGAGGCACGGCGGCCCGCCGACCTGGCGGCTCCGTTCTCCGCCGCCGACATCACCGGCGCGCTGAGCATGGCGGCCAGCCCGGCCGACCCGACCGCGCCCGAGTCGACGTCGGTGTCGTAGGCCAGCATCTCGGTGTCCGCGTCCCAGGCGGGCGACTCATCGTCAGAGCCAGGGCCGTCATCCGGGTCGGACCGCGCGTCCGGGTCGTAGCGCGCGTCCGGGTCGGAGCGGGGCGCCGGCTCGGCGCGCCCGGGCCTGGGCGTCGCGCCGCCGGCCTTCGGCGCCGCCCCGGTCGCTGAGGTGCCGCCAGTCGTGGTCCCGCCAGCGGTGGTCCCGCCAGCGGTGGTCCCGGTCCCGCCCGGGAGGGCGAACGGCCGGGACGAGCTCGAGCTGCCCGCCCGGCCGTTCCGGCTCTCATCGAGGCCGGCGGCGATGACCGTGACCCGCACCTCGTCTCCGAGGGCATCGTCGATGACCGCGCCGAAGATGATGTTCGCGTCCACCGCGGCGGAGTTGGCGACGAGCTGGGCGGCCTCGTTGATCTCGAAGAGCCCCAGGTCCGAGCCACCCTGAATCGACAAAAGGACGCCGTGGGCGCCGTCGATGCTCGCCTCGAGCAGCGGGCTCGAGATCGCCATCTCGGCCGCCGCGACGGCGCGGTCATCGCCGCGCGAGGAGCCGGTGCCCATCAGCGCCGAGCCCGCGCCCGACATCACGGACTTCACGTCGGCGAAGTCGAGGTTGATCAGCCCGGGGGTGGTGATGAGGTCCGTGATGCCCTGGACACCCGAGAGCAGGACCTGGTCCGCGGCCTTGAACGCGTCAAGCACGCTCACGTTCCGGTCAGAGATCGAAAGCAGGCGGTCGTTGGGGATGACGATCAGCGTGTCGACCTCGGCGCGCAGCTTCTCGATCCCGGCTTCCGCCTGGACGATACGGCGCTTGCCCTCGAACCCGAACGGCCTGGTCACGACCCCGATCGTGAGCGCGCCGAGCGAGCGCGCCACGCTGGCCACCACGGGTGCGCCGCCGGTGCCCGTGCCGCCGCCCTCGCCGGCGGTGACGAACACCATGTCAGCGCCCTTGAGGACCTCCTCGATCTCCTCGCGGTGATCCTCCGCGGCCCGGCAGCCGACGTCCGGGTTGGCACCGGCGCCCAGCCCTCTGGTGAGCTCGCGCCCGACATCAAGTTTGACATCGGCATCGCTCATGAGCAGCGCCTGGGCGTCAGTGTTGATCGCAATGAACTCGACGCCCTTGAGTCCCTCTTCGATCATGCGATTGACGGCGTTGACGCCGCCACCGCCGATTCCGACGACCTTGATAACCGCTAGATAGTTCTGCGGTGCTGCCACGAGGACGGTACCTTTCCGCTCGTTTTACCTTGCCATGTCAACGGGTAATCCGCTGCTTTTCGCTTGCGCGCCTCGGATCCGCCGATTATGGCCCTGGGCTTGGGAAACGTCCGCCATGGTGGTGGTGCGGAATTCACCGCCAGGGCCTCGTCCCTCACCGTCCAGGTTTCACCTTCAGGTTAAGATTTAGAGTTTTGTCGTCCGTACGATTGATACGGACAGTAGGGTCGGACGGGACCGGGGTCAACTCGCCACGCGAGAAGCGGCCAGCGTGTTGCGGATTAGCGGCTCCGGCCCGGTCTGCGCGCGCCCTCAGTTGGTCATTGCCGTCCCCGGCGCGCTTACGTCGTAGTAGCGCGCGTGCGTGGGCATGAGCACGGCGAGTTCTTTGGCCTTTTCCGAGGCATCGCCAACTCCTCCCCACAGAATCGTTACCCCGCTCGAGAGCTGGAGCGTCACCTGATCGGGGGTCGACGCGGTTATCGATGCCACCGAACGCCGCACCTGGGCCGGGAGTTCTCCCAGCACGGCCGCGGCGGCCGCGACATCAGGGTCGCCGCGGAGCGAGGCGACGGGAGCCGTCGTCAGGTAGAGCGGGAGCCGCGAGGGCCGGTGCGCCGCCCAGAGCACGGTCACCCCGTCAGGGTCCACGAGGTCGAACCCGCCGCCCGCGGCGGTGACCGCGAGCGACGGCGTCCTCTCGCGCACCGCGATGATCACCCGGTCCGGCCAGGACTTGGTGACATGCACGCTCTGGACCTGCGCGATGGCCGAGACCCGCGCCGCGATCTGGCTGGTGTTCAGGCGGATCAGCGGCGTGCCGAGCCGTACGCCAGCCACCTCGAGGACTTCGGCATTCGGCACCAGGTGCGTGCCGGTGATGACCACCGAACGGACGGCGAGCAGCCGGGAGCCGAGCAGTGCCCAGGCCGCGCCGCCCACGACTGCCGCCAGAGCCAGAACGGCGAACGCGACGCGCCAGGAACGGCGTGGTCCGCGTCGTCCCCGGGGTCTGGCGGCGCGGGGAGGCGGGCTGACCCGGGCTGGGCTGCTCACTCGTCCCGCCTCCTGAGGGCCTCGACCAGCTGCGGGCCGAGCGCCGTGACGTCCCCGGCCCCCATGGTGAAGACCAGGTCACCCGATCTCGCGATCCTCGCGATCAGCGGTGCGACCTGCGCGCGGTCCGGCACGAACCGCGCGCGCCCGCCGGGGACCTCGTCCGCGATGAGCGCGCCGGTCACGCCGGGTTCGGGGTCCTCGCGGGCCGCGTACACGTCGAGCACGACGGCCTCGTCCGCCAGCCCGAGCGCGGCGCCGAACTCCGGGGCGAAGATCCTGGTCCTGCTGAACAGGTGCGGCTGGAAGACGGCGATCACCCGGCCGCCCGCCGCAATGTCTCGCGCGGCGCGCAGGTCGGCGGCCAGCTCGGTCGGGTGGTGCGCGTAGCTGTCAACCACCCGTACACCGCCTGCCTCGCCCTTGAGTTCCATCCGGCGCCGCGCGCCACGGTAGGCCGCCAGCGCCGCGGCGACCCGCGGCGGCGCGAAGCCGAGCTCGACGGCCGTGGCGAAGGCGGCGGCGGCGTTCAGCGCGTTGTGATGGCCGGGGACGTGCACGGTCATCACGGAAAATATTTCGCCGAACGGACTGTGGTCAGCGGTCACAGTCAGGCTGACGGCCATCCCGTCGGGCCGGACATCGCCGAGCCGGTAATCGGCCTGGCACGACTCGCCGTACCTGCGCACCCGCGCCGGGTCCAGGCGAGCCGCGACCTCCTCGGCGCCCGGGTCGTCTGCGCAGGTCAGGACCATGCCGCTGGCGCTGCGGCCGAACGTGGTGAACGCGTCCTTGATGTCCGCGAGGCTCGCGTAGTTGTCCAGGTGGTCCGCTTCGACGTTGGTGATCACGGCGACGTCGGGCGACAGCAGGAGGAACGACCCGTCGCTCTCATCGGCCTCGGCGACGAAATCCATCCCCGCGCCGTCCTCTGCGCCGAGCCCGGTCTCGGTGAGCACGCCGCCGACGACGTAGCCGGGGTCGGCTCCGCATTCGCGGAGCACCGTGGTGAGCATCGACGTCGTGGTGGTCTTGCCGTGCGTGCCGGCGACCGCGATGACGCGGCGCCCGGCCATGACCGAGGCCAGCGCGGCGGCCCGGTGCAGCACCCGCATCCCGCGCCTGGTCGCCTCGGTCAGTTCCGGGTTATCCGCGCGGATCGCGCTGCTCACCACCAGCGTGTCCCCTGGCCCGAGACCGCCGAGGTTGCCGCCCGCGTGCCCGACGTGCACCAGGGCGCCCTGGGCGTGCAGGTCGTCCAGCACCGCGGAGGGCATGGCGTCACTGCCCGACACGCAGATGCCGCGGGCCAGCATGATCCGCGCGATGCCCGACATGCCCGCGCCGCCGATCCCGGTGAAGTGCACCCGCCCGAGGCCTACGGCGGGCACCGGTTCAGTCGGCGTGATCAGGCCCTTGACCCCCAGGGTCCCCACCCGCGTCCTCCACTATCGTCATGACCGCCTCGGCGAGTCGGCGGTCGGCGTCACGGCGCCCCAGCGACGCGGCCGCCTCTGACATGTCCGCCACCTGGTCGATGTTGACCAGCACGGGCAGCAGGGTGTCGCGGATCCACTCGGGGGTCAGGTCGGCGTCGGAGACCAGCATTCCGCCGCCGTGCTGGACGATCGGCAGCGCGTTCAGCCGCTGCTCGCCGTTGCCGATGGGCAGCGGCACGTAGGCGGCGGGCAGGCCGACCGCGGTGAGCTCGGCGCAGGTCATCGCGCCGGCCCGGCACAGCGCGAAGTCCGCCGCCGCGTAGGCCAGGTCCATCCGGTCGATGTAGGGCGTGGCCACGTACGGCACGCCGGTAGCGGAGACGGGCGCATCGACGCCGTTGCGCGGGCCGATGACGTGCAGCACCTGGACGCCGGCGGCCTTGAGCCACTCGGCCGCGCCGAACACCGCCAGGTTCAGCGAGCGCGCCCCCTGCGAGCCGCCGGTTACCAGCAGCACGGGCAGGTCGGGGCGCAGGCCGAAATGCGCGCGGGCCTTGTCGCCGACCGCCAGCCGGTCCAGGTCGGCGATCTCGTGCCTGATCGGTATGCCGACGTACGTGCCGTTCCTGAGCTGGGTGTCCGGATGACCGGTGAAGACGTGCGTGGTGAACCTGGCCCCGATCCGGTTGGCCAGGCCCGCCCTCGGGTTCGCCTCGTGCACGACGATCGGGATCCTGCGCCGCCTGGCGGCCAGGTAGGCGGGAGTCGCGACGTACCCGCCGAAGCCGACAAGGATCTCGGCCCTGGTCCGGTCGATCACGGCGGCGGCCGCGTTGACGGCGCCCGCCAGCCGCCCGGGGACCGTGAGCAGCCCGGGCGTCATCGTCCTGGGCATCGGCACCGCGGGGATGAGCTCCAGCGGGTACCCGCGCAGCGGGATCAGCCGCGTCTCCAGGCCGCGTTCGGTGCCCAGGCAGGTGACCTCGGCGCCGGAGTCAAGGCGCATCACGGCGTCGGCCACCGCCAGTGCTGGTTCGATATGGCCGGCCGACCCGCCGCCCGCAAGCAGTACCCTCATGCCTCGTCCTCGAACTGCCGCCGTCTATCGTCGGCGCTTTGCCAGACCGAGCCAGCTTAGAACGCGCAGCGGCCAGCCGGGGCCGCGTGCGGCCAAAGCCTCCTGGGCGCCCGGCTCCAGCCTGGCGAACGACATCAGCATGCCGAGCGCGACCAGGGTCACCAGCAACGACGACAACCCGGCGGAGATGAGGGGCAGCGGCACCCCGACGACCGGGACGACGCCGATCGCCACGCCGATGTTCACCGCCGCCTGCACCACGATCCACACGGTGATGGCGGTCGCCGCCAGCCGGGCGAACACGTCGGGAACGCGGCGGGCAATGCGCAGCCCGGCGAAGGCCAGCCCGCCGTACAGGAAGGTCACGCACAGCGTGCCGACGAGCCCGAGTTCCTCGCCGATGATGGCGAAGATGAAGTCGTCGGTTGACTCAGGGACCCAGCCCCATTTCTCCCGGCCGGCGCCGAGGCCGACGCCGAAGATGCCGCCCGATCCGACCGCGTACTGGCTCTGGATGCGCTGCATGTTGACGCCGGTAGCGCTGCCCTGCGGGCCGAGGAAGCCGGCGAGGCGGCCAAGGCGGTACTTCTCCGTCACGATCATGAGCCCCACGGCCAGGGCCATCAGGATCAGCATCCCGCTGAATATGCGCCCCGGCGCGCCGATCACCCACAGCAGCGCCAGGAAGATCACCAGCAGGATGAAGGTGGTGCCCAGGTCGTCGCCGGTCATCACGAGCAGGCTCAGCACGGCCGCACCCGGCATGAGCGGTACCAGCATGTGCCGCCAGTCGGTCAGCAGGCCGAGCTGGTCCTTGCGGGCCAGCAGGTCAGCCCCCCACACGACCAGCGCGAGCTTGGCTATCTCGGACGGCTGGATCTGCTGTCCGTCGATGGAGATCCACCGGGCCGCGCCGTTCTCCGCCACCCCGACGCCGCGGATCAGCGTGAGGCAGAGCCCGACCACCGCGAGCGCGAGCAGCGGGTAGGCGAAGACCCGGAACAGCCTGGGCCGCGAGCGCGCCGCCAGCCACATCAGCGGCAGGCCGACCGCGGCGCCGAGCAGTTGCTTCTTGAAGTCGGTATACGGGGAAAGGCCCGCGCTCAGGTCGGCGACGGACGCGGTGGACTCCACCATGACCAGGCCGAGCCCGAGCAGCAGGACGGTAATGCCGAGAACCAGGTAGTAGGAGGTAAGCGGGCGGTCAAGCAGCGCGCGCCAGGTACCGATCCGGTCGCGCACGTCGCCCAGGCCCGGCAGGCCCAGCCGGTTACGCCCCGGTGACTCCAGGCTCGGCAGGCCGGGGTCGTCCTGGAGGAGCATGGTCCAAGTCTGTTGGCCGACCGGCAGCAAAACAGGGACATCCGCCGCGTGTCGCCCGTGATTTCAGCTCCGTGATTTCAGCTCCGTGATTTCAGCTGGGGGTCCAGGTGCGGCCGCCGTCGGCGGTCCGCCAGGTGGCGTTGCCGAGGACGAGCCAGCCGTGGTTCGCGTCGCTGAAGCCGAGCAGCGGCTCGGCGGCCGAGTCCGCCGGGATCTCCAGCCGGATGCTGGAGCGCAGCCAGGTCCGCCCGTTATCGGTCGTCCGGGCCAGGGACAAGACGACCACCGTCGTGTGGCTCGAATAGCCGAGATCCCAGGCGAACCCTGTTCCCGGGTTGATCACCTGCACGTCGCCCGCAGGAGTCGCGGCCGGCAGGAGCCGCAGCGGCCCGCCGTCGGTCACCGCGACGCGCTGGGCGAAGCTCGCGGTGTCGATGACCAGCCAGCCGGACCACCGGCCCGACCCGTCGTACGCGAAGCTGGCCGGGCCCTGCAACGTGTCGCCGCCGAACGGCAGCAGGGCACCGCGGGTCCAGTTCAGGCCGTAGTTGCTCGTGGTCCACATCCGCACGGGGGCACTGCCGCTGCCGGGTTCCCACGGGGTCCCGCCGGTCACGGTGAGCAGGAGGCCATGCCCGTCGGCGGCCATCCACGGCCCGTCGATGGCCGTGTTGCCGCCGGGCAGCGGCCCGTAGGGCTCCCAGATCGAGCCGCCGTCCGAGGTGGCCCACAGCTGCCAGGGCGCCGGGGCGTCGGGCTGGTACGCGGCGGCGACACCGTCCTCGCTCGACCAGAAGTCCAGCTGGGTCACCACGCCGGGCAGGTGGGAGAGCTCACTCCAGCTCCGCCCGCCGTCGTCCGAGCGCAGGACGGCTCCTGCGTCGGCCTGGTCCTGCGCGGCCAGGGCCGTCGTCGAGCTCAGCGCGTCGACCAGCCCGGCGGGAGCAGGGGCGGGAAGCAGCTGGGTCCAGTCCTGACCCGCGTCGTCGGTGCGGGACAGGACGCCCTGGTCGCTGAGCGCGTAGGCGACGTCCTGGCTGACCGCGGCCAGCGCGTCGACCTGCGCCAGCTGCCACGGCGGCAGCGACTGCCACCCGGACGGGCCGTACTGGTACACCACGCCGTACGGAGGCCCGCAGGCGGCAGCGTTCCGGCCGGTCGCCGCCAGGGCGGTGCCGTCCGGGGCGGCGGAGAACACGATGCCGTCACTGCCGCACTCATCCGGGTCGGTGTCGGCCAGGTCAACCGCGCCCCAGGTCCGGCCGCCCGTGCTGCTGTGCAGCAGTTCGGCCGCGGAGCAGCCGTGCATCGCGCAGCTGAGCTGGTCGAACACGCTCGCCCAGGCCAGCCCGGAGGGATCCGCGACCAGGGTGAGCTGCACCTCGGGCGACAACGCGCCGAGGTTGGCGAGCTGGCCGAGCAGATGCCAGGCGTGCCCGCCGTCGGTGCTCGTGACGAACTTGACGTCGGAGGGGCTGGGCCCGCTGGCGGCGAAGTTGCTTGGGACCACCTCGGCCGCCCAGAGCTGCCCCGTGGCGTTCGCGGTGGCGAACTGCGGCCCGGCGCCGCTGAGCACCTTCGTCCAGTGCGCGCCGCCGTCGCGGCTGAGCAGTATCTGGCCGGGGCAGTGCGTGAGCCCGAGGTCGGCCAGGCAGCTGTCCGACGTGGCCAGGCCTACGCCGCCGGGAAAGAACTGGACCTGGTTCACGGCCTTGGGCAGCGTGGCGGCCACGCGCCAGCGCTGGCCGCCGTCGGCGGTGGCCAGGAGCTCCCTCCCGCAGGTCGCCTTGGGTGCCTGGCAGGCGATCAGCGCCCAGGCGTGCGCGGGATCGGTGGCGCTGATCGTGAGCGGGCTCCCCGCGCCCTGCCACTGCACCTGCCAGGTTGAGCCCCCGGTGCCGGTGTGCCAGATCTGCGCGAGGGCCGGGCCGGCCGTGGTCTTGCCCAGGACCCATCCGGCCGCGGCGGACGGGAAGGCCAGGGCGGTGAACGACGGCGCGGAGCCGGCCGAGACCGTGGCGCCGGCCGGGACCGCCGAGAAGGATGCCGCGGCCAGCAGGGCGCACGCTCCGGCCGCCAGGGCAGCCACGAATCCAGAGCGTCGCGGCATCGGCCACCTCCAGGTCAGCTGGGCGCAAACCATACGCTTGGGCGCGTTTGCGTATACGTAGACGCCGGTCGGCGCCCAAGCGTTGGCACCCCTTCGGCCCCGCGCCGGAGGCGGCTAGGGTCTAGACCGCTGATCTGGCATGATGTGTACCGATGAGTAAGTCAGATTCCTCTCGATTTCCTGTGACGGTGACGAGGCTGCCCGTCACGCGCTGCGAGATTTGCGGCCGTACCCTGGCCTACCGGCCGGGTCAGGCGAGCGCCGTGCTGACGGAGCATTACCACCGGAAGCACCCGGAGGCTCTCGTCGACGCGGCCGACGCCACCCGCTGAGTGCGTTTCCCGGAGTTTGCGTTGCGGATGTGAACCATGACGACGGGCGTGGCGGCGCTGATCGTCTGGGTGCTCACCATCAGCATCGGCGCCTACATGCTGCGGACCTGGGTGGCCCGCGGCGGCATGCGCCGGCAGCGCGCTACCGGCGTGGGAGCGCCGCCCGCCCTGGTGTTCGGTCATCCGGGCGTGGCCCTTACCGGGCTGGCGATCTGGGTCAGCTACCTGGCCAGCGGCCTGGACGCGCTGGCCTGGGCCGCTGTCGTGCTGATCGCGGCCGCCATCACCCTGGGCATCTCCATGGTCACCCTGTGGACTCCATACCCGGTCAGGGTCGCCCCGGAAGCCATTGACACCACCGTCAGCGCGCCGGCCCCGCCCGATACCGCGGAGGGCCCGGGGGTGTTCACGGTCACCGATGAGATGATCGCCGGGCTGCTCGCCCGGCCGCACCCGGCCACGCGACGGCGCAGGCTGCACCTCCTTCCGCTGATCCCTGCCGTCCACGGCTTTTCCGCGATGGCCACGTTCCTGCTGGCCCTGTACACCGCGGTCAGCGCGAGGTTACCGGCGCCCCCGATTGGGCGGTTGAGCCTGCTGTCGGGCAGGCTGGGATCATGGCAGACAAGCTGACGATGATGGCGGTCCACGCGCATCCCGACGACGAGGCGTCAAGCACCGGCGGCGTGCTGGCCGCCTATTCGGCTCAGGGCATCCGGACGGTGGTCGTGACCTGCACGAACGGCGAATTCGGCGATGCCCCTGCCGGGGTCAAGCCGGGGCAGGACGGACACGACGAGCAGGCGGTGGCCCGGCAGCGCCTGGCTGAGCTGCGCGAGTCCTGCGCCATCCTGGGCGTCACGAACCTGGAACTGCTCGGCTACCACGATTCCGGCATGCCGGAGTGGGACTACAAGGACCGGCCGGACGCGTTCTGCAACATCCCGCAGGAGGAGGTCGTAGCGAGGCTGACGGGCCTCATCGAGCGGTACCGGCCGCAGGTCCTCATCACGTACGACGATCATGGCATCTACCAGCATCCCGATCACGTGATGGCCAGCCGGTGCGCGCAGGCGGCGTCCGCGAGCTCCGGCACCCCGGCCAAGCTGTACCTCAGCGCCATCCGCGGCAGCGACTGGCGCAAGATCGCCCAGGCGCTGCGCGACGCCGGGATCGAGCTGCCCGACCGCGAGGAATCGCCCGAGGCGCTTCAGGCGGCGATCGAGGCCGAGGCACGCATCACCACCACCGTCGACATCCGCGCGGTGCTCGACCGCAAACGCGACGCGCTGTTCGCGCACGGCAGCCAGATAGCCGAATCCTGGTTCAGCAAGGTCCCGCGCGAGGTCGCGGAGTACACCTTCGGCCGCGAGAACTTCATCCGGGTCAGCGATACCACCGGAGCGCCGCTGCCCGAGGACGACCTGTTCGCTGGCCTGCGGTGAGCGGCGGGACCTACGCCGACGCAGCGGGCCTGGTGGAGCGGTCGGCCGCCGCCTACGCCGCCGCTGTGCCTGACCAGCCCGAGGACGACGGATACTTCGGGCCCGCGAGCGTGACCTGGCGGGTCAGCGCCGACCTGTCCGCGCCGGTCGCGGGGCTGCGCTCGCTGATGCTCCAGGCCTTGCACCCCCTCGCGATGGCCGGCGTCGACCAGCACAGCGGCTGGCGGCGCGATCCGGTCGGCAGGCTGGCCGCCACCTCGGCGTACACGGCCACCGTCACGTACGGCGACCGGGCCAGCGCGGACCGGGCCGCCCGGCGGGTGCGGGCGATCCACGAGCACGTCCGCGGCGTGGACACGGTGACCGGTCTGCCTTACGCCGCCGGGGATCCCGCCCTGCTGCTGTGGGTGCACGCGGCCCTGGTGGACTCGGCGCTGGCCGCCATCGACCTGTTCGGCACGCCGCTGCCGGATGCGGACGCCGACCGGTACGTCGCCGAGATGGCCGTCGCGGCGACGCTGCTCGGGGTCCCGGACGCGATGGTCCCGCCGACGGTGGCCGCCCTCGGGCAGTACATCGCGGACACGCGCCCCGGCCTGGCCTGCACCGCGGCCGCGGCAGAATCGATGAGCTACCTGCTGGACCCGCCGGGCCTGGACGAGGAGATCGCCGAGCTGTGGCAGGACATCAGGGACGCGACGGTCGCCGCCCTGCCCGCCTGGGCGCGGGACATGTACGGCTACCCCGCGCCGCCGGCCCTGAGCCCGCTGACGCCAGAGCGGCGGACGGAGATCCGCCAGACCCTCGGCGTGCTCGACGCCTTCTTCCTGTCCGAGCCAGGTGTGCTCGAGGCCCGGCAGCGGCTCACCGTGCGGATGCGCGGGTGAGGGGGGAGGCACGCGGTTGAGCGCGCGGGCCAGGCAGGTGGCCGTGGCGGTGGGCGCCACGGCCCTTGGGGCGGCGTTGGTCCTGGGAACGCTGCGGCGGACGGACCGGCTGCGCGCCGGACGTGCCGTGGCCGCGCTGGGGCGGCGGACGAGGCGCCTGCGGGTGGAGCGGGGGATGGCCGCGCTCGGCCTGGCCGCGCGCGGCGGTGCGCGCTACGCGAGCAGCGCGCCGCGGCTGTTCGCCGCCGCGGGCGAGCAACGGGAGCAACTGCGGAACGACCTGGCGCTGCAGACCGCGGAGGACGTCGCGGCCACCCTGGGCACGATGAAGGGCGTGCTGATGAAGCTCGGGCAGATGGCCAGCTACGTCAACGACGGCCTGTCCCCCGCGGCGCGCCGGACGCTGAGCCGGCTCCAGGACAGCGTCCCGCCGATGACCCCGGCGCTGGCCGCGCAGGTGGTCACAGAAGAACTGGGCATGCCGCCCGAGCAGGCCTTCGCGACCTGGGATCCCGAGCCCATCGCCGCCGCCTCGATCGGGCAGGTGCACCGCGCGATCACGCACGACGGCCGCGCCGTCGCGGTCAAGGTCCAGTACCCGGGCATCGCCGAGACCATCGAGGCCGACCTCGGCAACGTCGCGCTGATGCGCCGGATGCTCAGGATCGCCGCGCCCAGCCAGGACGTCGACGCGCTGCTTGCGGAGCTGAGGGAACGCGTCACCGAGGAGCTCGACTACCGCAAGGAAGCCCGCAACCAGCAGATGTTCGCCGACTACTACCGGGGCCACCCCACGATCGTGGTGCCCGAGATCATCGGGGAGCTGTCGACGCGCCGGGTCGTGACCAGCGAGCTGGCGCAGGGCGCCAGGTTCGCCGAGCTGGCCGGCTGGTCTGCGGCCGAGCGCGACCTGGCCGCGGAGACGATCTACCGCTTCGTGTTCCGCAGCCTGTACGAGGCGCATGCGTTCAACGGCGACCCCCATCCGGGTAACTACCTGTTCCACGGCGGCGGGCGGGTCACCTTCCTCGACTTCGGGCTGGTCAAGTACTTCACCGCCGAGGAGATGCGCCCGCTGGCCGCGATGGTCAAGCACCTGTGCCTCGACAACGACCCCGAGGCCTTCCGGCAGGCGATGGAGGCGGCGGGCTTCCTCGTGCCGGGCGCGCCGCTGCCCACGGAGATGATCGTCGAGCACATGGCCGTGTTCTACGACACCGTCCGGGTCCGCGGCCCGGTCACCATGACCGGGGACTATGCCTCCGCGGTCACCCGGCGCTTCTTCGACTTCCGCAGCCCGCTGGCCGCGTACGCGGCGATCCCCCGCTCATACGTGATCCTTCAGCGGATCAATCTGGGCCTGTTCGCCTTGCTCGGCGACCTGTCGGCGACCGCGGACTGGCGCCGCATCGCGGAGGAGATCTGGCCGTTCTTCCTAGGCCCGCCGAGCACGCCGATGGGCGCGGCCGAGGCGGCCTGGAAGTCGAGGCGGGGTCTGGTCAGGCCCGCCTGAGATCATGGGATGGTGGCAGACCAGGATGACGTCAGGCGGATCGCGCTTTCGCTGCCCGAGACCGTCGAAGATGAGGACCACTTCGGGTTCCGGGTGCGCAACAAGGCCGCCAAGAGCGGGGCGAAGCAGTTCACCTGGGCCTGGAACGAGCGGGTGATACCGGGCAAGCCGCGCGTCCCGCGCCCTGACGTGCTCGTCGTGCGGGTGGCGGGCCAGGCCGAGAAGGAGATGCTGCTGGCCGCCGACGCGGGGAAGTTCTTCACCGAGCCGCACTACAACGGGTTTCCCGCGGTCCTGATCCGGCTCGCCGCCATCGGCGAGGACGAGCTCAGGGAGCTCATCACCGACGCCTGGCGGTGCCAGGCGCCCCGCGACCTCGTCCGCGACTGCGGCCTATAGATGCCACGGCAGAACAGGGTCACCCCCTACGGTGCGCTGATCGCGGTCCCTGACCGCGGCATGTTCTGGGGTAACCGGGGCGGGCTGCACGACCCGCAGGGCAGGGTGGTCCGCTACTCCCGCGGCCGGGCCTGGGCGATCTGCGTGCTCGACTACAAGGAGCGGCGCCGTCAGCTATGGGCGCCCGGCAGGCTGACCGAGCTGTTCTTCCTGGACGAGGCCACCGGGCTGGCCGCCGGGCACCGGCCGTGCGGGGAGTGCCGTTACCGGGATTACCAGGCGTTCAAGCACGCCTGGGCCGCGGCTCACGGCGGGACGGCTCACGGCGGGGGACTGCCCGGCGTGCAGGCCATCGACGCGCGGCTGCACGCCGACCGGCTGGCCGGGCCCGGGGTCCGCCGCAGCTACCAGGCCCCGCTAGCGGAGCTCCCGGAGGGAACGATGGTCGAACACCGGGACGCGCCGTTCCTCGTCTACGGGGGCAGGCTGCTGACCTGGACGCCGGGCGGGTACCTGGACCGGCCGACGGAGCCCGCCGCTTCGGTGACGGTGATCACCCCGCGGGCCACCGTGGCCGTGCTGGCCGCGGGCTACCGCCCGGTCATCCACCCCACCGCGGCCACCGCCTAGCGGGCGTGCTCGGGGACCGGGGCCTCGTGACCGGCGGAGTAGGCTGCGGGTGCCAGTTATCTGCGCGTACGGGAGGCGACGATGCCGATATTTCCTAGCAAGCAGGACGGGACCGCCGGGGGGTGGGAGCCGCAGGTGGCGGCAGGCCGGCTGGCCAAGACCGCAGGCGCCGACCCGGCCGGGGTGTTCACCTCCGACCTGTCGGTCTCGGAATACGTCCTGCTCGGCGAGGCCGGGTTCGAGCCGCTCGGGTTCGTGGTCGGCTCGTCGATCTACCACGTCGGCCTGCAGATCGGTCGCTGGAACCAGAACCAGGAGCTCCAGGTGCTGACCCAGGCGATGTACAACGCCAGGGAGCTGGCCATGGCCAGGATGCGCGCGGAGGCCGACCACCTGGGGGCTGACGGCATCGTCGGCGTCGCGCTGAAGATGCAGATGTACGCGTGGGGGCAGAGCTGCCTGGAGTTCGTGGCCACTGGCACCGCGGTGCGGCACCTGACCGGGCAGGGCGCGCACCGCGCGCCGGATGGGGGATCGTTCACCTCGGACCTGTCCGCGCAGGACTTCTTCCGGCTGCTAGCGGCCGGGGCGGTGCCGGTGGCGTTCGTGCTCGGCACCTGCGTGTACCACATCGCGCACCAGAGCGTGATGCAGTCGCTGCGCCAGACCGGGCAGAACCAGGAGATGATGCAGTTCACCCAGGGCGTGTACGAAGCCAGGGAGCTGGCCCTGACCCGGATGCAGGCCGAGGCCGCCGGAGCGCGGTCCTCCGGCATCGTCGGGGTGACCGTCGTGGTCGCGAACCACGTCTGGGGCGAGCACGCCACGGAGTTCCTGGCCACGGGGACCGCGGTACGCCGGCTGAGCGAGGAGCACAGGCTTCCGGACACCTCGCCCAAGCCCACCTTCACCCTGGGGCTTGATCAGTAGGGTCTAAGCGACGCGGCCGGGGTCAGCCGACGTAGAAGATGCCCAGGCCGAGGGCCACGCAGATGCCTGCGATGATCCAGAAGCGGACCACGATGGTCGTCTCGGCCCAGCCGGCCAGCTCGAAGTGGTGCTGGATCGGCGCCATGCGGAATACCCGCTTGCCCGTCAGCTTGAACGAGCCGACCTGGATCACCACCGACAGTGTGATGAGCACGAACAGGCCGCCAAGCAGCAACAGCAGCAGCTCGGTTTCTGTGGTGATGGCCAGCCCGGCGAGCGCGCCGCCGAGGGCCAGGGACCCGGTGTCGCCCATGAAGATCTTGGCGGGCGGCGCGTTCCACCACAGGAACCCGATACAGGCGCCCATGATGGTGGCGGCGACGATGGCGAGGTCCTGCGGGTCGCGGATGGGGTAGCAGCCCTGGGCCAGGTAGACGGTGCAGTCGTTGCGCAGCTGCCAGATCCCGATGATCATGTAGGCGGCCAGCGCGAGGATCGCCGCGCCGGTGGCCAGGCCGTCGAGCCCGTCGGCGAGGTTCACGGCGTTGGAGGTCCCGGCCACCATCAAGATGACCCAGACGACGAAGAACACCACGCCGATCGGCACCCCGAAGTTCGCGATGAACGACAGGTGGGTGGACGCCGGGGTGAGGTCGTACCCATCGGGGAACCTGATCGCCAGCAGCGCGAAGATCCCGCCGACGATCGCCTGGCCGGCCAGCTTGGCCCCGGCGCGCAGGCCCAGGCTGCGCTGCATGTAGAGCTTGATGAAGTCATCGGCGAAGCCGACCAGCCCGAGCCCGGTCATCAGGAACAGCACCAGCAGCCCGGACGGGGACATGGCGTCGCCGGTGACCAGGTGGCCGACGAGGTACCCGGCCAGCGACGCGATGATGATCACCGTGCCGCCCATGGTGGGCGTGCCGCGCTTGGACATGTGGGCGGGCCCGTCCGACCTGATCTCCTGGCCGAGGCCGCGCCGGGTGAACGCCTTGATCGCGAACGGGGTGCCGAACAGCGCGACGAAAAGCGAGACGGCCGCCGAGAGCAGTACGGTCTTCATCGGTCCGCCTCCAAGAGCAAATCGGCCAGACTTTCCAGGCTCGCCGCGCGGGAGGCTTTCACCAGGACGACGTCGCCGGGCTTCAGGCGGTCGGCGAGCTCGGCCAGCGCGGCGCGGCCGTCGGGCACGGCCAGCGCCTCACCGCGCCAGGAATGGACCTGCCGGGCGCCGTCAAGCAGCGGCGCCGCCTCGGGACCGACGGCGATCAGCCCGGCCAGGGCGGGCCCGAGGAGCCGCGCGGCGAATTCCCCGGCTTCGGCGTGGCGGGTCGGCGAGGCGTCGCCGAGCTCGGCCATCTCGCCCAGGACCGCGAAGGCCCGGCCCCTGTGCGCCAGGTGGTCCAGGGCTTCGAGCGCGGCGCGGACGGACTCGGGGTTCGCGTTGTAGGCGTCGTTGATGACCGTCACTCCGTCCCCTCGGTGGTGGACTTCCATCCGCCACCGGCTGCGAGCCACGGCCGCGGACAGCCCGTCGGCGATGTCGGCGAGGCCCAGGCCGAGCTCGGTCGCGAGAGCGGCGGCGGCCAGGGCGTTCGGCACGTTATGCGCGCCGTGCAACCGCAGGGTGACCCGCGCCGAACCGCCGGGTGCCAGCAGGGTGAAGCTTGGCCGCCCGAGGTCATCCAGCCGGATGTCGCCGGCCAGGATCGTCGGCCGGGGCACCCGGGACGCTTCGGTGCCGAACGTCACGACGCGCGCGCCGGTGCGGGAGGCCATGGCCAGGACGCGGGGGTCGTCGGCGTTCAGGATGGCCGCCCCGTCGGCGGGCAGCGCCTCGACGAGCTCGCCCTTGGCCCGGGCCACCTGGTCCAGGCCGCCGAACTCCCCTTCGTGCGCGTGCCCGACGTTCAGCACCGCGCCGTACCGGGGCGGGGCGATGCCGCACAGGTACGCGATGTGGCCCGCCCCGCGGGCGGACAGCTCGAGCACCAGGTTCGCGGTCGCCGCGTCGGCGCGCAGCACGGTCAGCGGGTGACCGAACTCGTTGTTGTACGACCCGGCCGGCGCGACCGTCGGCCCGAGGCGCTCGGCCAGCTGGGCGGTGAGGTCCTTGGTCGAGGTCTTCCCGGACGATCCCGTGATGCCCGCGATCCGCAGCGC
The DNA here is from genome assembly GCA_035505275.1 of Streptosporangiaceae bacterium. Taxonomy (GTDB): domain Bacteria; phylum Actinomycetota; class Actinomycetes; order Streptosporangiales; family Streptosporangiaceae; genus Palsa-504. The sequence goes on from DATJQX010000142.1 coordinate 27,223, forward strand.
GGGCAGGCTGGCCACCACGAAGCGCGCCAGCGCGGCGAGCGCGGCCGGGATGTCCGGGACCACGATCGAGGGGACCGGGACGGGGCGGGTGGCCAGCACCGCCACCGCGCCCGCCGCTACCGCGCCGGCCGCGAAGTCGTGCCCGTCGGACCGCTCCCCCGCGATCGCCGCGAACAGCCCGCCCGGGCCGGCGCGCCGGGAGTCGATCACGACCTCGCCGGTGACAAGCGCCTGCGGATCACCGGCGAGCTGGCCGCCGGTGATCCGCGCGATCTGCGCCAGCGCGAGCGGTATCACCGGTTCACCGCCCACGGGGCTTCGTCGGCGACCGGCTGCGGCCGGCGGGCGTCGGCTGCCTGGTGCAGGGCCAGCGCGGTGACCTGCCGGTCATCGAACGGCAGTACCACGCCCGCCACGTACTGCCCGGTCTCGTGGCCCTTGCCGGCCACCACGATCACGTCGCCCGCCGCGGCCAGCGACACGGCCCGCCCGATCGCGGCCGCCCGGTCCGGCTCGATGATGATCCGCGCGCGCTTGCCCTGCGGGACGCTCAGCACCCCGTCCAGCATCGACTTAAGGATCGCCAGCGGGTCCTCAGAGCGCGGGTTGTCGCTGGTCAGGATGGCGACGTCGGCCAAACAGGCGGCGGCGGAACCCATCATCGGGCGCTTGCCGCGGTCCCGGTCGCCACCGCAGCCCAGCACGATGATCAGGTTGCCCTGCGTGACCGGCCGCAGCGCGCGGAGCACCGCCTCCACCGCGCCCGGCTTGTGCGAGTAGTCGACGAAGGCGGTCACCCCGAGGCCGGGGGCGTGCACGCGTTCCAGCCTGCCGGGCACGCCCTGGCACGCGGCTATCCCCGCCACCGCGTCCTCGAGCCTGATGCCGGCCTCGACCAGCGCGACCACGGCGCCGAGCGCGTTGGCCACGTTGAACACCCCGGCCAGCCCGACCGACACGTCAGCCTCCACGCCGCCGGGCCCGATGACGCGGAACGTGCTGCCGTCCGCGCCGGACCTGACGTCGACCGCCCGCCAGTCGGCCTCGTCCCGGCCCGAGGCCGAGAACGTGGTGATCGGCACCGGAGCGGACGAGGCCAGCCTGCGGCCGTATTTGTCGTCGATGTTCACCACGCCCATCACCGGAGGCTCGAACAGCGACGCCTTGGCCCGGAAGTACTCCTCCATGTCGGCGTGGAAATCCAGGTGATCCTGCGAGAGGTTGGTAAAGACCGCGACGTCGAAGCTGGTCCCCGCCACCCGGCCGAGAGCGAGCGCGTGGCTCGACACCTCCATCGCGGCGGCGGTGACCCCCCGTTCGGCCATGACCGCGAACAGCGCCTGGAGGTCAGTCGCCTCCGGCGTGGTCAGCGAACTGGCCAGCCGCTCCGGGCCGATCCGCGTCTCGACCCCGCCGATCAGGCCGGCCACGTGGCCGGCCGCGCGCAGGCCCGACTCGAGCAGGTAGGTGGTGGTCGTCTTGCCGCTGGTCCCGGTGACGCCGATGAGCCGGAGCCGGCGCGACGGGTCCCCGTACACCCAGCAGGCGACCTCGCCGAGCCTGGCCCGCGGATCGGCGACCACGAAGACGGGCACCCCGCTGGCCACGGCGCGGGCCCGGCCGTCCGGGTCGGTCAGCACGGCGACGGCGCCCGCCCCCACCGCGTCGGCGCAGAATTCGGCCCCGTGTACCCGTGCGCCTGGCAGCGCCACGTACAGGTCCCCCGGTCGCACGGCGCGAGAGTCCAGGGTGACTCCGGACGTGACCCCTAGTACGTTCGGCAGATTGGGGGTTCTTACGGGCGCCAGCCGGATCCCCAGCAGCACGCCGAGTTCGGACAGCGGCCGCGGCTGCAGCAGGGCCGGACGGATCGCCACGGGGTGAGGGTACCTCCAATCACGGCGCGTTCAGGCGGATGTACGGCGGCGTGGCCCCGTCCGGCGGGATCTGCAGGGTGGCCAGTGCGTCCTTCATCACCTGGTAGAAGACCGGGCCTGCGACTATGTCACCGTAATAGCCGCCCTTGCGCGGGTTCTGCACGTTCACTGCGACGACAAGCTGCGGGTCGTTGCCTGGCGCCATGCCAATGTAGCTCGCTCCGTAGACGCACAGGGCGCATGTTCCGTTGGCGTTTTCTTCCTGCGAGGTCCCGGTCTTGGCGGCGATCGCGTAGCCGGGGATGATGCCCCAGGGCTGGTCGCCCTCGGCGTCGACGCCGGGCACCTGCTGCAGGATCTGCAGCAGCTCGTGCGCGGTCTTCGGCTGGATGACCCGCCGTGCGGGGGACGGGCGGGCCGGGGTGTAGGTGCCCGCGGAGTTCGTAGTGCCCTCGATCAGCGTCGGGTCGACCCGGACGCCGTGGTTGGCGATCGTCGCGTAGACCTCGGCCATCTGGAGCGCGGTCACCGCCACGCCCTGGCCGAACGCTAGCGTGTACCGGGTGTCGGCCGCCCATTCCGAGACCGGCGGCAGGATGCCTTCGCTCTCCCCCGGCAGCCCGATGCCGGTCAGCTGGCCGAGGCCGAACGCCCGCAGGTAGTCGTACTGGACCTGCTCGGGCACGTGGGCGGCGACCTGGGAAATCCCGACGTTGGAGGAGTGCGCGATGATGCCGGCGATGGTGTACCGCTCGCCCGGCGCCCATTCCGCGTCCTGGATCTCCTGGCCGCCCTCGTAGATGGAGTACGGGATGTTGTAGGCGCTCATCGGCGTCTGGCCGCCGTGCTCGAACGCGGCCGCGGCGGTCATCACCTTGGCGGTGGAACCCGGCTGGAACACGTCCTGCACCGCGATGTCGGTCGCCTGGCTGGCGTCGGTGATCGTCGACGGGTCGTAGGTCGGCCACTGCGCCATGGCCAGCACGTGCCCGGTTTTCGGCTGGATGATGACGACCGTGCAGTTGCTCGCGTCGCTCTTGGCGACCTGGGCGGCGCACGCTTGTTCGGCCGCGTACTGCAGCGAGGGAACGATGGTCAGGCGCAGGTCGCTGCCGTTCACCACCGGCTTGTCGTTGCTGCCCGCCAGCGGGATCGGCTGGCCGTCGTTGCTGATCTGCACCTGCTCGCTGCCCGGCCGCCCGGCCAGCAGCGCGTTCTCGGATAGCTCGAGGCCGGCGCCACCGACCAGCAGGCCGTTGGTGGTGGTGCCGGTGAAGCCGACGATGTTGGAGGTGATGGCGCCGTCGGGGTAGGACCTGGCGTAGCTCGGGGTCAGGTAGATGCCTGGCAGGTCCCGGGCGCTGATCTGGTTGCCGACCTGCGCGGATATGCCCTTGGCCAGCACTACGTACTGGGGCGAGGTCGGGTTCTGGATCAGCCAGAGGAGCGTGTCCGCGGGCGTGCCGAGGTAGGCGGCGAGCTTGGTGGCGACCTCGGCCTGCTGCGCGACGGGGATCTCCGGCGGGTCGGCGTAAACCAGGTAGGTCTCCACCGTCATGGCGAGCACCTGCCCGTTCGCGGCGGTAATGCTGCCGCGCAGCGCGGGCAGCACGATCGTCTTCTCGCGCTGCGAGTTGGCCAGCTGGCGGTAGGTGCTGGACTCTATGCCCTGGAGCTGGACGAGGCGGCCGGCGAAAATGGACAGCACGAAGATGACGGCCAGCAGCGTGATGCCGAGTCGCCGGTTCGTGTTGCCTCGCGGAATCCGCCTGCGCGGGCGCGGGGGGATGAACTGGTCGAACTCCCGGGGTGGCTCTCCGCGGATGAACCCGTGTCCCTCCCGCAGGTCCGCACGCGATCCAGGGGACCGCTCGTATCTTTCTTCCGAACGAACGGTGGTGGGCGCCCCACGACGTCCATTCGGCACATGCCGAAAGTCCTGTGTGGTCCGGCGAGGTCCCGCGCGAGTCGGCGTGGCCGCGCGGTCCCCCCGTGCGCGGGGGGTCAGGGGGGTCAGGGGGGCACGGGGGGGCGGAGAGCCCCCCCGTGATCGGGGGGTTCCGGGGGGTCGCCCCCCCGGGCTAGCACCGCTAGCACCGCCTCTATCCCTCACGGGGTGTACCCGGGGACGTTGATCTCGGCGTCGGCGTGGGAGACCTTGCCGCTGACGATCTTTCCTGTCTTGAGGTTGATGAAGCGGAGGTTCGGGTTCTGCTGCATGCCGAACTGCTCGGCCTCCTGCGCGATCTGGGCCGGCGATTCGGCCTGGGCGACCTGCTGGGAGAGGACCTGCTCCTGCCGGGCCAGGTTGGTGTTCTGCTCCTGGAGGTTGCTGATCCTGAACGACCCTTCGGCGAGGGTGGTGCTGATCATGAGAAGCGAGATCAGTGCGCCACCGAGCAGGCCGACGAGCAGGAGGATGAACGGCGCCCGCGGGTGCCGCGGCCGGAGACGCGGACCGCCCGCGGGCCGGGCCGGCGAGGGCGCGACGGGCCTGGTGTGGCGCGGCGTGGTGAACGGGCGCGGCGGCACGGCGCGGCCCGGCGGCACGGTTCGGCCCGGCGGCATGACACGGCCCGACGGGACGGCGCGGCCCGGCGGGACGGCGCGGCCCGGCGGGACGGTTCGGCCCGGCGGCACGGCGCGGCCCGGCGGCACGGCGCGGCCCGGCGGCATGACACGGCCCGGCGGCTGCCTCGGGGTGCGCGGCATCGTGTCGGTGCTCGTGTCGGTTCCTCGGGTCATGCCGCCTCCCTGATCCGCTCCGCGGCGCGCAGCCTGGCGGAGGCGGCGCGCGGATTGCCCGCGATTTCTTCGCTGTCCGGACGCTCGGCGCCCCTGGTGAGCAGGCGGAACTGGGCGGTAGCCGCCTGGGCGGTGATGGGCAGGCCGGGCGGCGCCGGCTCGGTGGACAGCCGCACGAGTTCCCGCTTGACGATCCGGTCTTCGAGCGAGTGGTAGGCCAGGACCACGACGCGCCCGCTTACGGCCAGCACGCCGAGGGCGGCGGGCAGCGCCCGCCGCAGGGTGCCGAGCTCGTCGTTTACCTCGATCCGCAGCGCCTGGAAGGTGCGCTTGGCCGGGTTGCCCCCGGTGCGCCGGGTAGCCGCGGGGATCGCGTCCTTGACGATGGCGCTCAGCTGCCGGGTGGAGGTGATCGGCGCGCGGGCGCGCTCGCGGACCACCGCGTCGGCGATCCGCCGGGCGAAGCGCTCCTCGCCGTAGACGCGGAGCACGCGGGCGAGGTCCGCGGCCGGGTAGCCGTTGACGATGTCGGCGGCGGTCCGGTCCCCGGTCAGGTCCATCCGCATGTCCAGCGGAGCGTCCTGGGCGTACGCGAAGCCGCGCGCCGGGTCGTCGAGCTGGGGCGAGGACACGCCCAGGTCGAAGAGCAGGCCCATGACCGGCGCCGGCGTGGTGGCCACGATCTCGGGGATCTCGTCGTAGCGCGCGTGCACGAGCCGCACCCGGTCCGCGTAGGGGGCCAGCAGCTCACGGGCCGCCTCGATTGCCGCCGTATCCGCGTCGATGCCGATCAGCAGCAGGTCGGGGCAGATCTCCAGGAGGGCGCGGGCGTGCCCGGCGCGGCCGAGGGTGGCGTCCACCAGCACGACGCCCGGGGTCGCCAGGGCGGGCGCGAGCAGCGCCGTGACCCGGCCGGTCAGCACCGGCACGTGCGAAGGCCCTGGCATGCGTCCCCCCTCCCAGTTCGGTTCCCGCGGCCTTGCTGCCTTTCCGCCGGTCCCCATCCGCTGCGCCACCGGCTGGCACCGGGGAAGTGATGCCAGCAGGGAACGGCGGATGGGGACCGTCCCGTCAATCCCCCTTGCTGCCCGCGTTCGCTACAGGATTCCCGGGAGCACCTCCTCGGCGGAGGCAGCCTCTTGGGCGGCCTGGTAGGCCTGCCACGTCGGCGCGTCCCAGATCTCAAGGCGGGTGTTCGCGCCGACCACCACGCAGTCATGCTCGAGACCGGCGTAGGTGCGCAAGGCGGCCGGGACGATGATCCGGCCCTGCCGGTCGGGGAGCTCGTCGGAGGCGCTGGCGAAGAAGACCCGGCTCCGGTCCCTGATCGCCTGGGTGGTCTCGGGCTGGGTACGCAGCGACTCGGCCAGGCGGGCGAACTCGTCTTTCGGGAAGACGTACAGGCAGCGCTCCTGCCCCTGCCCCTTGGTGATCACCACTCCCCCGGCGAGATCGTCCCGGTACTTGGCGGGCAGGAACAGCCGGCCCTTGTCATCCAGCCGCGGCGTGTGAGTGCCGAGGAACACTGGCACTCACCTCCTGCCACGATCAGTTCCACTTGTGCTCCACTGTACCCCACTTTCCCCCACCGTCAACGCCAGATTGGCTATGATCTGACCCTGTCCCCCACTGAAGCGCAGGTGGCGGGGGTGGGGCGAGGTGGGGACGATCGGCTTGCGCTGCCCAGCGACGCGGAGACTGCGGGACCCAGGCCGCCGGCCTGCGGGTATGCCAGAACACCGCAGGTCAGGCGGTTTGCTAGGGCGGTGAGCGCGTAATCGCGGCGCAAAGGGGCAGATTAGCGAAGGCCAGCATCGCGCTTCGGGCAGGCAAGGACGTACTGTAGCGATACGGCGGCTCGGCCGGGAGCGCCACGTGACGGGAGACCAGGCTTGCCGGCGCGCCTCTGCGCCGGCGACCTCGAGGAGGCCATGTGGTTCTTGACACCGGGCGGGAGATGCGGGGCTCCATCGATGACCTCGTTCCGGCGGCCCACAGGATCGGCAAGGCCATCGAGGCGGTGATCGAGGGCAAGCCCGAGGCGATCAGGCTCACCCTGGCCGTCCTGCTCGCCGAGGGGCACCTGCTCATCGAGGACGTGCCTGGCGTCGGCAAGACGATGCTCGCCAAGGCTCTGGCCCGGGCGATCGACGGCACGGTGCAGCGCGTCCAGTTCACGCCGGACCTGCTGCCCAGCGATATCACCGGGGTGAGCGCCTACAACCAGGAACGCCGCGAGTTCGAGTTCAAGCCGGGACCGGTGTTCGCCAACGTCCTGCTCGGCGACGAGATCAACCGGGCCTCGCCCAAGACTCAGTCGGCCCTGCTGGAATGCATGGAAGAGCGCCAGGTCACCGTGGACAGCACGACCTACGTGCTGCAGGCGCCCTTCATGGTCATCGCCACCCAGAACCCGGTGGAGATGGAAGGCACGTACCCGCTGCCGGAGGCGCAGCGCGACCGGTTCACGGCGCGTATCTCGCTCGGCTACCCGTCGGCCGCCGCCGAGCGGGCCATGCTCGACAGCCACGGCGCCACGTCGCCCCTTGATCAGCTCGAGCCCGTCGCGCGGGCGAGCGACGTGCAGGACCTGGTGATCGCGGTGCGCAGCGTGCTGGTGTCCGAACAGGTCAAGGAGTACCTCATCAGCCTGGCCAACGCCACGAGGACCTCGCCGGAGCTGCGCCTGGGCGCGTCACCGCGGGCCACCCTGCACCTGTTGCGGATCAGCCGCGCCTGGGCCGCGCTCGACGGGCGGGACTACGTCATCCCCGACGACGTGCAGGCCTTGGCCCCGCCCGTCCTCGCGCACCGGCTGCTGCCCACGGCCGAGGCGATCGTGGAGCGGCACCTCCCCGAGCAAGTGGTGAAGAGGATCATCGCGCATCTGCCCCTCCCGCGGCGATGACCGGGGCGGGGCCATGCAGCCGCTGTTCGGCTCGCTGACGACGCGGGGCCGATCGTTCCTCGCCGCGGGCGGCGCGGCCATCGTGTGCGGCCTCGCCATCCCGGAGCCCGACCTGGTCCGGGTCGGCGCCCTGCTGGTGATCCTCCCGCTGGTTTCCGCGCTGATCGCCCGGCGGTCCCGCTACCGGCTGTCCTGCACCCGCAGGCTGGACCCGCCCCGGGTGCCGGCCGGCCACCCGACCACGGTCACCGTGCGGGTTGAGAACGTCTCGCGCCTGCGCACGGCCGTCCTGCTCGCCGAGGACGTGACGCCCTACTCCCTCGGCACCAGGCCCCGGTTCGTGCTGGACGAGATCGAGCCGAGCGGCCACCGGGAGCTCAGCTACCAGATCCGTTCCGAGGTCCGCGGCCGGTTCACCATCGGCCCGCTGCGGATCCGGGTCGCGGACGCGTTCGGCCTGGTGGAGATCAGCAAGTCGTTCAGCACCACCAGCACCCTGGTGGTCACGCCGAGGATTTACGAGCTGCCGAGGGCGCCCGCGCCGAGCAGCTGGCTCGGCGAGGGGGACGGGGGGATGCGGACGATCTCCGCCGTCGGCGAGGACGACGCGGCGCCGCGGGTCTACCAGGACGGAGACTCGCTGCACCGGGTGCACTGGAGGTCGACGGCGCGGTACGGCGAGCTGATGGTCCGCCGCGAGGAACACCAGTGGCGGAACAGTGCGTCCGTCTTCCTCGATGCCCGCCGGTCCGCGCACTCAGGCGGCGTCAGCTCCGCCACCTTCGAGTTCGCCGTCAGCGCGGCGGCCTCGATCGGTGCGCACCTGTCCGGGGAGGGCTTCCGGGCCAGGCTCATGACCGAGGCCGGGGAAATGGCCCCGCGCGGCACGTTCCAGGACACCCTGCTCGACATGCTCGCGGTCATCAGCCCTTCGCGGGATGTGGGACTCGGCCCTGGTACCACCGCGCTGGCCAACGCCGGCGGCCAGCTGATCGCCGTGCTCGGGCGCCTGTCCGCCGACGACGCCAGGCTGCTGGCCGCGAGCAGGCGCGGGAACGCGCCCGCGATGGCCCTGGTGCTCGCCGTCTCCACCTGGGCCTCCGACGTCGTAGGCGAGGACACCGCCCGGACGGTGGAGATCCTGTCGGCCTCGGGATGGCGGGTCGCCGTGGTGAGCTCCACCACGCCGCTGGCCGCTGCCTGGCAGCAACTGCACAGACCTGCCGACCGGCCGCTGCCCGTCGGCAGGTTCGGGAGTGAGCAGGGATGATGCTCAACCGCCGGATGACGGTGACGGTCGCCGTCGCGGTCGTGCTCGTCTCCACCGTCATGTACCCGCTGTTCGACTTCTCGGCGTGGTTCTACGCGGGCATCGGCGCGGCCGCCGTGGTCGCGGCCTGCGGGGCGCTTGGCCGGCTCCGGGTGCTGCCCGTGGCCGTGTGCCTGGCCATCAGCCTGATCGGCCTGCTGTACTACCTCACCGTGCTGTTCGAAGCGCGCCATTGCCTGCTCCGGTTCATCCCGACGCCGACCGCGGTGCGCCTGCTGTGGGATCTGGCGGTCACCGGGACCGCCGACGCGCACCACTACGCACCTCCGGCGCAGCAGACGCCCGGCCTGGTGCTGCTCGCCGCCGGCGGGATCGGCATCACGGCCGTGCTGACCGACCTGATCGCCGTCCGGCTGCGGTCGACGGCGCTGGCGGGCCTGCCGCTGCTGGTCCTGTTCACGGTGCCCATCACCATGAACGCCCCGAGCGGCGCGGGCACCGTCATCGTCTTCAGCCTGGGCACCGCGGGATACCTGGCCATGCTGAGCGCGGACGGCCGGGAAAAGATCCGGATGTGGGGTCGGCTGGTATCGCTGTGGCGCACCGGACCGCAGCACGACGACCGCTTGGGCCCGGGGCGGCGCGGCCAGGGGCGCACCGGGTCAGCCGGGAGCCGCGGCGAGGGTTCGGGCCCGGACACCCGCGGGCTGGCCGCGGCGGGGCGCCGGGTCGGGCTGGCGTCGGTCGTACTCGCGCTCGCCGTCCCGCTGATCCTGCCGGGCCTGCGCCCGGGTCGGCCGTTCGCGTCGGGTCCGGGAATCGGCAGCCACGGCGGGGGCACGGTCGCCGCTGCCCTCCCCGATCCGCTGACCCAGACGCTGACCGAGCTTCAGGAGACCCACCCGTACGATGTGCTGACCTATACCACCACGGCATCACAGAGCCTGCAGGACAATGACTCTCTGTACCTGCAGCAGGAGGTGCTCGATTACCTGGGCGACGCCGGCTGGCAGCCGCTGAGCTACTACACGGGCGCGGTGGAGACCGGCGATTACCAGGGTTCGGTCCCGGGGCTGAGCGTGTTCTCCGCCACCCAGGAGGTCACGACCACGGTGTCGGTGGTCAAGGGCCAGCTGACTTCCGGCTCGCTGCCGACCTTCCTGCCCGCACCCTATGCGCCGATCAGCGTCAAGGGCCCGCCCGGGATATGGCTGATCGATCCGGAACTCACGATGTTCTCGGCGACGGACTCCGCCGCCGCCGGATCGTACCGCGTCACCAGCCTGGCGGTAGAGCCCACCGAGGACGAGCTGAACTCGGCCCCGCTGCCCCCGGTGACCGGCCTGCAGGCGGACTTGCAGCTTCCCGCGTCCTACCGGATACCTGCCCTCGAGCGGATCGCGGACCAGGAGACGGCCGGCGCGGTAACCGAATACCAGAAGGTCCAGAAGCTGGCGGACTGGCTCTCGGGTATCGACTTCACCTATGACACCGCGGCGAAGACGTTCGACACCCCGGGCGGCCTGCTGAGCTACCTGACCAAGACCAGGATCGGCGTGTGCGTGCAGTCCGCGTACGCGATGACCGTGCTCACCCGGCTGCTCGGCATCCCGGCCCGGCTGGTCACGGGTTACACCGCGGGCACGCGGCACGGGAAGGACTCCTACGTGGTCAAGAACACCGACGGCCACGCCTGGACCGAGGTGTACTTCTCCGGCTACGGCTGGATCCTGTTCGAGGCCACGCCCGCCGGCCAGGGCACCTCGCATCGGCCGAGCTACATGGGCAACCCGACCGGCTCAGGCACCCTGAAGACGCCCCCGTCGACTTCTCCCACGCCGACGAGCACCCCGCGCACCGCCGGCGGCGGCAGTCCGTTCCGGCGCGTCCCCCCGCTGGGCGGGGGCACGTTCACCGGCCGGGGCGCCAGGTCGGGCGGATCCGGCTGGGCCGCGATCGTCCTGGCGGTGCTGGCGGCGATGGCGCTGGCCTGCGGGATCATCGCGATCGTGGCGCCGCCTGCGCACCGGGCACTGACCGCCCACGCCGAGGCGCCCAGGCGCCGGCCCGTGACCACGCCGGCGGCGGTTCTCCTGGCGGTGGTCGCGGCCGCGGTCGTGGTGCTCGTCCTGTACCGCGGCCTGTCCCACGCGGGGATCGATCTTCGGACGGGCTGGGCGACGGTGGCCATAGCGTTCGGCGCGGCGTGCGCCGTCGTCCTAGTCGCGCCGGCGACCTGCCGGATCGTGCTGCGGCGGTGGCGCTGGGCGCTGGCCAAGGACGACGCGGGCCGGGCGCACGCCGCCTGGCGCGAGTTCCGCGATGACCTGGCGGACCTGGGCGTCGGCGCCGAGCCGAGCGAGCCGCCGCGGACCCTGGCCGGGCGGGTGACGGCGGGGCTGCCCGAGCCGGCCCGCGAGGCCGTCCGCAGGCTGGCGCTGGCCGAGGAGCGGGCCAGCTACGCGGCGCGCCCGGCCGAGTCTGCGGACCTTCGGCGCGACGGCGCAGCGGCGCGGCGCGGTGTCGCGGGCTCGGCCCGGCGTGGCGCGCGGTGGCGCGCCCTGATCTTCCCGGCTTCGGTGCTGACCGCGGCGGCCGACGGCGCGGCGACGATCCCGGACCATGTGGGGGCGCTGATCTCCCGGCGGACGACCGAGCGCAGGCAGGTGAGCTGACAGGAGCATCGACGGGAACGGGGCGCGCTGGGCGACGCCCGGGCACTACATCGTGCGGTTACCCTCCTGGCGGCGGCGCCAGCGTTCTTCCATCCGCTCCATCATGCGGGCCTTCCAGCCCAAGGCCGGCCCGCTGTGCCCGCCGGATCGCTGCTGAGCCGACATCCTGGCCCTGTCGCGCGCCGGCCGCACCCTGGCCCGGTGCCGCCGCCAGCTGATCAAGGCCCACAGCAGGGACAGCAGGACGATCGCGGCTCCGGCCGCTTCCAGGTCGATGTGGCGGGTTACCAGGCCCGCCGCGAGGATACCCGCGCCGATCAGCATCCCGATCAAGGCCTCTACCAGCTTGCGCTTGTAGTGCACGCGTGGATCGCTGGAGCGCACGAGACGCCCGAACTTCGGATCCTCCCTGTAGAGCGCTTGCTCGATCTGCTCCAGCTGGCGCTGCTCGTGTTCAGAGAGCGGCACGACGCCTCCCATAAAAACCCATTGCGCCGGAACGTGTGAGGTGACCGCCACCTCGCATACCCGGTTCATTTTCCAGAATACGAGCGTTGACACATCACGTGGAAGACCGCACCCCATAGCAGTCATAAAGCGTCAGGTCCGGGGCGCTCCGGGTCTTCCACCAGGGAAGCCGGACGGATCACGCCGGGACCGAACCGGCTCGTGATCCTGTCCACCGCCTGGTCCGCTTCCCGCCAGCCAACCGGCCGGTCATCAAAGGTGAGCTGGGCGTTCGCGCTCGCCGCCTGCACCAGACCGGACACCCTGACCCCGACGAGGCGCAGCCGGGCTCCGCTCGCGAGCCCCGCCGACCCGTACAGCGAGCAGGCCGTGGCGTAAATCACCTTGGTCACGTCCGTCGGGTACGCCAGCGTCTTGGACCGGGTCATCGTCTTGAAGCTGGCCAGCCGCAGCTTGACCGAGACCGTCCGGGCCAGGTAACCGCCGGCGCGCAGCCCGCGCGCGGTCCGGCTGGAGAGCCTGAGCAGCTCCCGTCTGACCCGGTCCGGATCGCCGATGTCGGTGGCGAACGTCTCCTCCGCGCCGATGCTCTTCTCCGCCACGTGCGGCGTCACCCGGCGCTCGTCACGGCCCCAGGCCAGGGCGGCCAGGTGCGCCCCCTGCGCGGCCCCGAGGTCGCGCTGCAGGGTGGCCAGCGGGGTATGCGCGATGTCGCCCACCGTGCGCAGGCCGAGCCTGGCCAGGATCTCGCCGGTCCGCTCCCCCACGCCCCACAGCGCGGCGACCGGCAGCGGGTGCAGGAAGTCGAGCACGCCGGCCTGCGGGACCACCAGCAGGCCGTCCGGCTTGCAGCGGGCAGACGCGATCTTGGCCACGAACTTGCTCGGCGCGACCCCGATCGAGCAGGTGATGCCCTGCTGCTCGGCGACCTGGGCCCGGATGAGCACGGCGATCTGCGCGGGCGGGCCGAGCCTGCGGCGCGCGCCTTGGACGTCGAGGAACGCCTCGTCCAGGGCGAGCGGCTCCACCTCGGGGGTGACCGTCCCGAAGATGGCCATCACCTCCTTGGAGGTGGCGGCGTAGACCCGGTGCCTGGGCGGGACGAACACCGCCTGCGGGCACAGCCGTTGCGCCCGCCCCACGGGCATCGCCGAGCGCACGCCGAACGCGCGCGCGGCGTACGACGCGGAAAGCACCACGCCGCGGCCGCCGGTCCCGCCTACGATCACCGGCCGGCCCGCGAGCTCGGGTGCGTCCCTGATCTCCACGCTCGCGTAGAACGCGTCCATGTCGACGTGCAGGACGTGGCAGCCCGTGTCTTCTGTCGGCAACGGGTCCGCCCCCATGACGGTCAGCGGTGGCCGAGGATGTGCAACTGGGCCGCGATGTCGCGGAGCGGCGGGGTCGCCGCGGCGGCCGCCTCGAGCGCCCGGAGCGCGTCGGCGCTGCCCGGGTCGCCGTCCACCACCGCGGCCGGCACCAGGCCGCTGAAGATCCGTACCCCGTGCACCTGTCCCACCCGCAACCCCGCCCCGTCGATCAGCGCGGTCAGCCCGTCCAGCGTGTACCGCCGCCCCTGCGGCGCGGCGAGTCCCCCCGCGGGCGGGGGGCCGGGAAGGTTCGGGGGGAAGGGCTTTGCCCCAAGATCGGGGGGTCCAGGGGGGTCGTCCCCCCGGATCAACAGCAGCGCCTCGGCGAAGCGGCCCGCCAGGGCGCGGTGCAGGACCGCGGCGACCGCGTTGGCGGCCAGCACGCTGACGGTGGCGCCAGGGCGCAGCACCGTTGCGATCGCGGTCATCGCGTCGGCGGGTGAGTCGACGTATTCGAGCACGTTGTGGCAGATGATGAGGTCCGCGGCGGCTACGCCCGCGACGCTGTCCAGGCTGGCGGCCTCGCCCTGCACGGCGGCCAGGCACGCGCCGGCCTCGGCGGCGCGCCGCTGCGCCGCGGCGAGTGCGTCGGGGCTCGGGTCGACGACGGTGACGTTGTGCCCGAGCGACGCGAAGGGAACCGCCAGCCCGCCGGTTCCCCCGCCCACGTCTACGATGTCAAGCGCCGTCCGGCCGGTCTCCGCCGCCCGGGCGGAGGCGACCTCGCGCAGGACGTCCCATAGCAGCGAGGAGCGGACGCCGTCGCGCCTCGACTCAGCCGCCACCTGGGCCTCCTTCCCCCGGAGTCAACTGTAATGACTCACGGCGCGCCCGGAGGTTCGGCACGATGTTACTTTCCGTGCCAGGATAATGAACCTGAGTAACCAGACCTTCGTTATAAAGGCCGTGCGGAACTCCCAGATTCTTCTTTATGACGCTTCAGCCCATCTCCAGCGCGGCCGCCTCCGCTCACCGTATCCTCATCGCCATGGCTGAGCACCTCGAGCTGCCGCGCCCCTGGCGGCTGATGCTGACCGCAGGCTGGAACCTCGCCGAATCCCTCGGCATCCCCGTCGCCGGTTACTTCGCCGGCGCCGCGCTCGGCGGACGCGACGCAGGCATGATCGCTGCGACGCTGGCGTGCTGGCTGACCGTCATCGGGCGCAAGGTCATCACCCGGAGCGTCCCGGGCCTGCTGACGATCTCGGCCCTGGTGCTCACGCTCCAGACGGCCGTGGTGCTCATCACCGGCAGCGTGCTGTTCTTCCTGCTGCAGTTCCCGCTGGCCAACCTGGGCCTGTGCGTGCTGTTCGCGCGGACCGCGCCCACGCGCAAGCCGCTGGTGGCGCAGCTGGCCGCCGAGGTGGTGGCGCTCCGTCACCCGTCCCATCACGCGGGGCTGCACCGGTTCTTCCAGGGCGCGACGTGGCTGTGGGCCGGGATCTTCGCCGGCTCGACGATCGGCCTGGCGGTCCTGATGGCCCTGGAGCCGGTCAAGGTGTTCATGCTGCTGACCACCGTCGTCACGGTAGGCGGCATCGTCGCGGGGACGGGAGCGTCAGCCCTCTGGTTCTTCCGGGTCCTGCGCCGCCACGGCCTGCACGTCCGCTTCGCGGTCGGCTGAGCCGGGGCCCAGCTCCAGGGACGGCTTGAGCTCGGCGATCTTGGCCAGCAGGCCGTTGACGAACGCGGGCGAGGCGTCGGTGGACAGGTCGCTCGCGAGCAGGACGGCCTCGCTGATGGCCACGCCGTCGGGCACGTCCGGCGCCCAGAGCAGCTCGTAGGCCCCGATCCGCAGCACGTTCCTGTCCACGGCCGGCATCCGGCCCAGGGTCCAGCCCTCGGCGTGCGCGGCGATCAGGTCATCGATCCGCGCGGCGTGCGCGGCCACGCCCCGGACCAGTTCCGCGGCGTACGCGGACACCGGCGGGGAGGAGCCTGGCGCCGTGCGCTCGGCGAGCACGTCCAAGGCCGGCACGCCGCGCAACTCGGCCTCGAAGAGGATGTCAAGGGCCCGCTTGCGCGCCTTGCTACGCGCCGGCATGACGCCAGCGGCATACCGCGCTCATCAGGCGCGGCTGAGGTACTGGCCGGTCCTGGTGTCGACCTTGATCCGCTCTCCGGTCGAGATGAACAGCGGCACCTGGATCGTCGCGCCGGTCTCGAGCGTGGCCGGCTTGGTCCCGCCGGTGGAGCGGTCGCCCTGCACGCCCGGGTCGGTCTGGCTGATGGTGAGCTCCACCGCCGCGGGCAGGTCCAGGTACAGCGGCACGCCGTCGTTGAACGCCATCGTCACGGTCTGCTCGGGCAGCAGGTAGTTGGCCGCGTCGCCCACCACGGAGGCGGGGACCCGCGGCTGCTCGTAGTCCTGTGTGTCCATGAAGACGAAATCGTTGCCCTCGCGGTACAGGTACTGCATCTCCCGCCGGTCCACGTTGGCCACGTCGACCTTGACGCCCGCGTTGAAGGTCCGTTCGACGACCTTGCCCGACATGACGTTCTTGAGCTTGGTGCGCACGAAGGCGCCGCCCTTGCCCGGCTTGACGTGCTGGAATTCGACGACAGACCAGAGCTGCCCGTCGAGGTTAAGCGTCATGCCGTTCTTCAGGTCGTTAGTGGTGGCCACGTTCAATCTCCAGGTAACAGGACGAGAAGCTCTCTTGTCGTCGTCGTGAGCAGTCCCGTCCCGTCAGCGCCCACGACCATGACGTCCTCAATCCGGACACCGCCCCGGCCGGGCAGGTAGACACCGGGCTCGACGGTGACTGGGACCCGGCTGGCAAGCTTACCCGTCCGCGCGTACCCGATCATCGGGGCCTCATGCACCTCCAGGCCCACGCCGTGGCCCAGGCCGTGGCCAAAGTGCTCGCCGTGCCCGGCGTCGCGGATCAGGTCGCGCGCCGCGGCGTCCACATCCCCGAGTTCGGCGCCCGGGCGTGCGGCCTCGATCCCGGACCGCTGCGCGGTCGCCACCAGCTCGTAGATCTCCCGCTGCCAGCCGGCCGGCTCGCCGAGCGCGACCGTGCGGGTCATGTCGGCGTGATAGCCGGCGTAGCTGGCGCCGAAGTCCATCGTGACCAGGTCACCGCGCCGCAGCGGCCGGTCGGTCGGGCGGTGATGCGGGATCGCGCCGTTCGGCCCGCTGGCCACGATCGTCTCGAAGGCCGGGCTCTCCGCGCCGAGATCGGTCATCCGCGCCTCAAGCGCCGCAGCCAGCCTTCGTTCGGTCAGGCCCGGCCGGATCATCGCGAACACGTCGGCGATGGCCTGGCAGGTGATCCGGCACGCGGTCGCTAGCAGGGCGAGTTCGTGCGGATCCTTGACCATCCGCAGCTCCTCGATCTTCCGGCCGAACGGCACGATGGTGACGTCCTGGGCCGCCGCGGCGAGTTCCGCGTGGCGCTCGACGGTCATCTCGTGCGCCTCGAAGGCGACGGTCCGCAAGCCGCGGGCGGTCATCTCCGCGGCGAGCCGAGGCTCGATGAAGCGCTCGGTGATGAGCTCCACGTCGGGGCAGTCCCGCTGGGCCGCCAGCGCATACCGCGAGTCGGTGGCCAGCACGGCCATCCCCTGCGCGGGCACCAGCAGGGCGGCGTTGGAGCTGGCCAGGCCGGTGAGGTACCGGACGTTCGGTCCCGCGGTGACCAGGACCGCGTCCGCGCCCGCCGCGGCGACCTGCTCCTGCACCCGCTCGCGGCGCGCCGCGTGAATCCCTGGCATGCGCTGAACTTTACGCGGCCCACCCGCCGGGCGGCGGGCCCCGCGCGGGACCAGGGCCTGTCTTCCGAACCTATGGCTGCGGGAACCTACCTGTCCTTCTGAGCCCGCGACCCCTCATCCCCGCCGGCGCAATGCCCCAACCACCTACCGGAGGGTGCGATCGATATTGGCTGGCCTCGCGGCGCCGGGTTTGCGAGTATGCCGCCGGTGACTACTTCGCAGGAGTACCTCGGGGCTTACGACCGGCAGCTGCGGTCGGACGCCGAGACGTCGGGCGCGATAGCGGTGGGGCGGATTGGTCCGCTGCGGCTGGTGACCTTCGCGGGCGGGCGGGGGTTCGTGACCTACCAGGACCTGGGCGGGGCCGGCGCGGCGAGGATCGCCGGATGGGTCGGGCAGGCCATGGCGCACTACCGTGCGGATGAGGCGATCACGCGAGTGGAGTGGAAGACGCGGGGGCACGACCGCGCGCCAGGGCTGCACGACGCGGGCCCTCACCGCGGCCCGGGCACGCTCAGCGCTCGCGCTGGGCAAGCGGCTGATGCACAGCGACTCGACCGAGTTCTCCCGGCCCGTCCTGGAGCGGGCGGGGCTGGTCAAGGTCTCCACCACGACGCCCTACACCTGGCGCCGGTAAGGATCTCCGGCCGACCGAACGTCTCCGCGGAAACGTCCCGCGCAATTGAGTTGCTGGGCGAGCACCTGCGCTTGGCGGCCGGACCTGTCTAGCCGAGGTGTCAGAGCAGGTAGGTGGCCTCGATCACAAGACGTCGCACCGGGTGGCGGTACGGATAGGCGATTCATTCAAGACCGCTCTAGGTGGCGGGCTGGCTTTCCCTGTGATCGCTGCGGCCGTGGCCCCGCAGGTCGAAGTAACATCTGCGGGCCGGGCATAGAGGTCCACGCTAATCCCGATGGCGAGCTTGCGGGCCGCTGCTGGGCGGTCCGCGCGGCGAGGCCCGGGCCCGGCAGGGGTGGCGTAGGTCCCGTCGTTGGCGGCCAGCTCCCCGATGGCCCTGGGCAACCGATCACGGGGGCGTGGAGTGTAGTGGGCATGAGACCAAGCGCCGACCGGTACACACCGGACGATACGGCGGCTCGCCGGACGTCATCGGCGGGATCTGGCTTCGCCGAGGCGTACGGGGCGCACCGTCCCGGACTGGTCAAGCTGGCCGCATTCATTGTCGGTGACCAGGCCACCGGGGAAGACGTCGTCCAGGACGTATTCACTCGGCTGCACCAGCGCTGGGACATGCTCGCCGATCCGGGTGACCCGCTCCCCTACCTGCGGACGGCGGTGGTCAACGGCTGCCGCTCTGTGATCAGGCGACGCGGCCGAGCGCAGCGGCACGCCGGCCATGACTCACCGAGCCCGCCGCTGTCCACGGAGGAGTCGGTCCTGCTGTCTGAGGACCGGCAGCAGGTGCTGGCCGCGCTGGCCGGGCTCTCCCGTCGACGGCGGGAGGTGCTGGTGCTCCGGTTCTACGTCGGGTTGTCGGAGGCGGAGATAGCTGCCACGCTCGGCATCAGCGCCGGGACCGTCAAGTCGACAGCGGCCCGCGGGCTCGCGGCCCTCGCTCGCGCACTGAGGGAGACCCGATGATTCCGCAGGAGGAGATGGACGCGGCCGCGGAGCGGCTGACCGACGCGCTCACCGCCGCGGCCGCGATCATGCGCCCGGACGAGGCCCGCGCGCTCAGCAGCCCGGTACCCGGACAGCTCGCGTCGCCGGCTTCGGGACCGGTCTGGCGCCGGACGGGCCGCCTGCGCGCCTGGCTGGTTCCCGCCGGCGTCGCGGCCGGCGTCACCGCGATCATCCTGACCGCCGTGACGCTTGCCAGTCACCCGGGCACGGTCCCGGCTCGGGGGACGGCCCCGGCCAGCGCCGGGTCCGGCATCACCTCCCTGGCCAGGGCGCCGTCCGACCCGGGGGCGCAGACGCCGCCGCCGCCCTTCTACGTGACCATCATCAGTATGGGGATGAGTCGAGACGGTCTCGAGCTGATGACAGCGCAGGTCCGCCGCACGAGCGACGGCCAGGTCACCGGCACCGTGCCCGCGCCCGCTGGCTGGATCCTGGGGCGTAGCATCTCGGTCACCGCTGATGACCGCACCTTCACCGTCGCGGCCGAGACGCAGACGGCGTGCCCATCTCCTACTCCGGCCCGGACGCGCTTCTACCAGTTCAGCGTGACGAGTACCGGGCACGTCACCGGCCTGCGGGCGGTGGGGGAAACCATCACCGGCGAGCCGGTCAGCGAGTTCGCCGCGTCACCGGATGGCACCGAGGTCGCGTACGCGGAGCAGGGCTGCGTCGCGCCGGTCTCGGCGGCCTCGTACGCGGGCGTCATCCACGTCATGAACCTGAGCAGCGGTGCCGTCCGCAGCTGGCACAACACCGTGTCCGCCGCTACCCCAGCCCGGGTCACGACCCAGATCGGGGCGTTGTCCTGGACGGCCAACGGCCGCACCCTGGTCGCCGACTATCTGTGGCAACCGGAGGAAGGCTCTCCCGACCTGGCTGTCCTGGCCCTGGACGCGACCAGCTCTGGCGGATCGCTGCAAGCTCACAGCCACCTGCTGTTCAGCCAGGGCGCCCGCTGCACCGTCTGCGTGATCACTGCTCTCGTCAGCTCCGACGGATCCGCCCTGACCGCGGTGGCGGAGATTCCTGTGCCGCCGCTCCCGAGCCATCCCGGAGAACCCTGGTACCGCCTGCTGGTGCTGCAGCTCTCCCTGGTCACCGGGCAGCCGAGCGGCATCTTGTACCGGTCGGGCCCCTCGGTCGGCTCATACGAGGGGCTTGTTCCCGTGCTTTCCACCGATGGCCCGGCGCAGCACTGGTTGCTCTGGAACGATCCAGAAGGGTTCGGCTGGATCTCCGGCGGCAAGCTGGTCCCGCTCCCGAAGGCACCGCCAGGGGTGCTGGCGATCACATGGTGACATCGATGCGGCCGGACCAGGGATCGCGGGCTAGTCCGTGAGGGAGCGGATCTGCTCGATGAGGCGGACGCGGGCCTCGTGCGTGGGCGCGAGCGGGGTGACGTTGAGGGTGGTGACGCCGGCCTCGCGGTAGGCGGCCACCCGGTCGCGGACGTAGCCGGCCGGGCCGATCAGCGAGGTCCGCTCGACCAGTTCGGCGGGCACGAGCGCCTCGGCCTCGGCCTTGCGGCCGTCGAGGTAGGCGTCCTGGATCGCCTTCGCCTCGGCCTCGTAGCCGAACCTGCGGGCCAGGTCGTTGTAGAAGTTCCGGCCCCGGGCGCCCATCCCGCCGATGTACAGGGCCAGCTCGGGCCGGCCGTGGTCGCGCAGGCCTGTCACGTCGTCGCCGACGGCCAGCGCCGCGTGGGCGGTCACGTCCAGCGGGCCGAGCGCCGGGTCGCGCTTGGCCAGGCCCTCGGCGACCGCGGCGCCCCAGACCTGTCCGGCCTTCTCCGGCAGGAAGAAGATCGGCATCCACGTTTCGGCCAGCTCGGCGGCGACGGCCACGTTCTTCGGGCCGATGGCCGCCAGGCCGATCGGGATCCGCTCGCGGACCGGGTGGTTGATCAGCTTGAGCGGCTTGCCGAGCCCGGTGCCCCCCTCCAGGGGCAGCTGGTAGTACCGGCCCTGGTAGGCCAGCCGCTCGCGGCGCCAGACCATCCGGCAGATCTCGATGATCTCGCGGGACCTGCCGATCGGCGCGTCGTAGGGCACGCCGTGCCAGCCCTCGATGACCTGCGGGCCCGAGGCGCCGAGCCCGAGCATGAACCGGCCGTTCGAGACGTAATCCAGCCCGGCGGCGGTCATCGCGAGCAGCGCGGGCGTGCGCGAGTAGAGCGGGAAGATGCCCGACGCGATCTGCATCCGATCGGTCTTGGCCGCGATGTAGCCCAGCTGGCTGACCGCGTCGAAGCTGTATGCCTCGGGCACGAACACGATGTCGGCCCCGGCGCGCTCGTAGTCGGCCAGTTCCACGACGGTCTCGGCGAAGCCGCCCGCGTAGCTCAGAAAGATTCCTACTCGCATAAGGGGAGAGTAGCGGCTGCGGCGGGCCAGCAGGCTTTCGGCCTTATCGCAGAGTGGCTGCAGCGTTCTCTGAGGAGCGCGGCTCATCCTGCAGGCATGACGACGGGGAGCGCAGCGCGCGCGCTGCTCATCGAGGTCACCATCCCGGTCTATAACGAGGAGAAAGTCCTCGCGGCCAACGTCCGCGGGCTCCACTCGTACCTGACCGCCCACCTTCCTCATCGTTTCGTCATCACCATCGCCGATAACGCGAGCACCGACGGGACGCTGGCCATCGCGCACCGGCTGCGCGAGGAGCTGCCAAGCATCAGGGTCGTGCACCTGGACCGCAAGGGCCGCGGGCTCGCGCTCCGCCACGTCTGGTGCGGCAGCGACGCCGACGTCGTGGCCTACATGGACGCCGACCTGTCCACCGGCCTTGACGCGTTCCTCCCGCTGATCACCCCGCTGGTGGCGGGCGACGGCGACCTCGCGATCGGGAGCCGCTTGGCCCTGGGGGCCGCGGTGGTCCGCGGGCCAAAACGCGAGATCATCTCGCGTGCCTACAACCTGCTGCTGCGCACCGTGCTCGCGGCCCGCTTCTCCGATGCGCAATGCGGGTTCAAGGCGGGCCAGGCCGAGGTGATCAGGGCGCTGCTGGCCGACGTCGAAGACAACGCCTGGTTCTTCGACACCGAACTGCTCATCCTCGCCCAGCGCAGGGGCTTGCGAATCTGCGAAGTGCCGGTTACCTGGGTCGATGATTCGGACAGTAGGGTGGAGATCGTGCGCACCGCGCTGGCCGACCTGCGGGGCGTAGCGCGGCTCCGCCGGGCCCGTTCACGCAGGCGCCCCTCGTCGGCTGGCCAGGACCGGCCAGCCATGCCTGGCCTGTGGCACCAGGCAAGAGCCGAACTCATGACCCCGGAGCAGCACCGATGAGCGCCGCGCTGACCACCGCCGACGACGCGGCCGAGCCGGAACGCCCGCGCGGCCGGCTCGCGCGGCTCCTGCTCGGCCGCCCGTCCGATCCCCGCTGGGCCCGCCCGGCGCTGTGGGCCGTGCTGGCCCTTGCCGCCGTGCTGTACTCGTGGGACCTGTCCCGCAACGGCGACGCGAACACGTTCTACGCGGCCGCGGTGCTGTCCGGTACGGAGAACTGGAAGGCGTTCTTCTTCGGCTCGCTGGATTCGGCGTCGTTCATCACCGTGGACAAGCCGCCGTTCGCATTCTGGATCATGGAGATCTCCGCGCGCATCTTCGGGTTCAACAGCTGGAGCCTGCTGCTCCCCCAGGCGGCCGAGGGCGTCGCAGCCGTCGCCGTGGTGTACGCGGCGGTGCGGCGCAGCGTCGCGGGCCTGATCGGGGAGCGGGGGGCGTGCGCGGCGGGGCTGATCGCGGCGCTGGCCCTCACCCTGACCCCGATGGTGGTGGCCATCGACAGGGACAACAATCCCGACACCATGCTCACCCTGCTGCTGGCCGTGGGCGCGTGGGCGCTGCTTGAGTCGCTGCGGGCCGGCCGGGAGGGCCGGGGCCATCCGCTGGCCTGGCTGATGCTGAGCGCGGCGGCGTTCGGACTCGCGTTTAACACCAAGATGCTCGAGGGGTTCATCGCGCTGCCCGCCCTGCCGATCGTGTACCTGATCGCGGCTGAAGGCCGGCTGTGGGCGCGGCTCGGGCGGCTGCTGGTGGCCGGCGGCGAGCTGGCCGTGATCGCGCTGTCCTGGATGACCATCGTCGACCTCATCCCCAAGGCCAGCCGACCCTACGTGGGCAGCAGCGCGAACGACACCGTGTGGAACCTCGCGGTCGGCTACAACGGGTTCGGCCGGATCACCGGCGGCGGCGGATTCGGCGCGGCTCACACCCCGGCTCGTGGGACCGGGGGCGGCGCGGGCAACTTCGGCGAGTTCGCTCACCTGGCCGGGGCTGGCGCAGTTCCCGGAGGTCCCGGTCGGCCAGGAGGCTTCGGAGGGCTCGGGGGGTTCGGGGGTCAGGCGGGCCTGGGCCGGATGTTCGCCTCGACGCTTGGCGGCCAGATCTCCTGGCTCATCCCGTTCGCCGTCATCGCGCTCATCGGGACGCTCATCCTCATCGGGCGGCGGCCGAGGACGGATCTGGCGCGCGCCAGCGTGCTGCTGTGGGGCGGCTGGCTCGCGCTGGAGTTCTTCGTGCTCAGTTACCAGCAGGGCACCCAGCACCCGTATTACACCAGCGCCATGGCGCCGCCGATAGCCGCGCTGACCGGCATCGGCGCGGTGGCGCTCTACCAGGCGCACCGGCGTTCCGGCTGGTGGAGCCTGGTCTTGTCGCTGTCCATCGCGGTCACGGGCGCCTGGGCCTTCGTGCTGCTGCGCCGCACCCCCGGCTGGAACCCGTGGCTGCCCTGGACGATCGCGGCCGCCAGCGCCGTGACCGTGCTGGCGCTGGCGCTGGGACGGGCGCGCGGCAGGCGCATGCTGGCGGCGGCCGGGCGTATCCGCCTTCTTGCGGGCGCGCGCGGGCGTCTGCTAGCGGTGGCCGGGGTGACCGGCCTGGTCGCGGTCCTGGCCGGGCCGGCCGCGTACGCTCTCACTCCGCTCTCGCAGACGATCCAGGGCAGCAATCCGCTGGCCGGCCCGGCTGCGGGCGGCGGGTTCGGCGGCCTGGGCGGCGCCGGCGGGTTCGTCGGCCGCGGCGCTTCCGGCGATGGCGGCAGGTTCGCTGACCGCGGCGCGTTCGGGGACGGCGGCGCGTTCGGGGACGGCGGCGCGTTCGGGAAGGGTGGCGCGTTCGGGGACGGCGGCAAGTCCGCTGACCGCGGCTTGCCCCGGAATGGCGGAGCCGGCTTCGGGCCGGGAAGCGATGGCCGGCAGCCGGGTACCGACCGCCCGGCCGGGGTCTTCGGGCCGGGCGCGGCAGGCAGCGGGCTCGGCGCAAGCGCCGCGATGATCGCCTATCTGCAGGCGCACCGCGACGGCGCGACGTGGCTGGTCGCGGTGCAGGGTTCGACCCAGGCCGCGTCGATCATCCTGGCGACGGGCGGCGTGCCGGTGATGGCCATGGGCGGGTTCCGCGGCACCGACCCGGCGCCGACCCTGGCCCAGTTCGAGCAGTACGTCAGGCAGGGCAAGCTGCACTACGTGCTGGCCGGCGGGCGGGGCGGCGGTTTCGGCGGGGGCGGTTTCGGCGGCGGCGGCGGTGACGTCGCGTCGGTCATCTCGTGGGTCGAGCAGAACTGCACCGCTGTTCCCGCGTCCGCCTACAGCGGCTCAGGGTCCTCGGGCGCGGCGAGCCCGGGCGGCCTGTACTACTGCAAATAGGCACGGACTCCGGCGAGCCGGGCCAGGATGTCGTCGCTGACGGCCTCTGGGGGGCGGCCGTCGGTGCGGACGGTCAGCGCGGCGACCGCGGCGTAGACCGAGAGCCGGCGTCGGTAGAGCTCGGGCAGGTCCGGGCGGGCCAGCAGCGGGCGGCCCGCATCGCCGCCGACGCGGTTGAGCGCCTGGCCGTAGCCGACGTGCAGGTAGACGACCTGGGCCGTCGGGTCGGCGATGAGCCGGTCCTTGGTAGGCGGGTATTGGGGCGCGCCGCCGCCCAGGGCCAGGACCGCTGGCGGGCCGTCCAGCAGCGCGGCGATGACCTCGTGCTCCAGGGCGCGGAAGGCCGGCTCGCCGTCATCGGCGAAGATCTGCCTGATCGGGCGGCCGGCGGTTTGCTCGATGACGTGGTCGCTGTCGGCGAACGGCAGGCCCAGCCGGGCGGCGAGCAGCGTCCCGACCGTGGTCTTGCCCGCGCCCATGAATCCGACGAGGACGATCACGGCGCGGCCGGTGCTTCCCGCTCGGGGGGCTCGGCCTGGGCGAGCAGTTCGGCGATCGCCTGGAGCGCCAGCTGGTAGCTGACGAGCCCGAACCCGGCCACCGTCCCGTCCGCCACCGCGGCCACCACCGAGGTGTGCCGGAACTCCTCGCGCGCCGCCGGGTTGGAGATGTGCACCTCGACCAGCGGGGCGGTCCGCATGGCCAGGGCGTCCCGCAGCGCGTAGGAGTAGTGCGTGAACGCGGCGGGGTTGATCACCACCGGCATCTGAGCGTCGGCGGCCTCGTGCACCCAGTGGATCATCTCGGCCTCGTCGTCGGTCTGCCGGACGTCCACGTGCAGGCCGAGGGCCTGGCCGGTCGCGCGGCACAGCTCGGCGAGGTCCTCGAACGAGGTGGAGCCGTAGATCTCGGGTTCCCTGACGCCGAGCCTGCCGAGGTTCGGGCCGTTGAGGACGAGCACGTTGCTGCTCACTTGGCTACCTCCCGGTAGGCCTCCAGCAGGAGTTCCTCCGACGGGGCGTCGAGGACGGACGGACGGGCCAGGCCGTCGAGCACCACGAACCTGAGCCGCGCGCCGCGGGCCTTCTTGTCCACGCTCATGGCCGCGCGCAGGTCGGGCCACGCGCCCGGCCGGTAGGCGGTAGGCAGGCCGACGCTGGCCAGGACGGTGCGGTGCATCGCCGTGGTCTGTTTGTCGAGGCGGCCCGCCAGGCGGGCAAGCTCGGCGGCGTACACCATGCCGATCGCGACGGCGTCCCCGTGCCGGAACCGGTAGCCTTCCACGCGCTCGATGGCGTGGCCGAGGGTGTGCCCGTAGTTCAGGATCTCGCGGAGGCCCTTCTCGGTGAGGTCGCTCGACACCACGCCGGCCTTGACCCGGATCGCGCGCTCGATCAGCTCGCGTGCGTGCGGGCCGTGCGGCACCGCGGCACCCTCGGGGTCGGTGCCGATCAGGTCGAGGATGGCCGGGTCGGCGATGAACCCGGCCTTGATCACCTCGGCCAGGCCGCTCACGTAGTCGGGCCTCGGCAGCGTCTCGAGCGTGGCCAGGTCGGCGAGCACGCCCGCGGGCGAGTGGAACGCGCCCACCAGGTTCTTGCCCGCTGCGATGTCGATGGCGGTCTTGCCGCCCACCGCCGCGTCCGCCATGGCGAGCAGGGTGGTCGGGATCAGGACCACCTGGACGCCGCGCAGCCAGGTCGCGGCCACGAACCCGGCCAGGTCGGTGGCTGCTCCCCCGCCGAGGCCGACGATGCAGTCGGACCTGGTTACGTTGTGCGTGGCCAGGCTCGACCAGAGCCGGGCCGCGACGTTTATGGCCTTGGCGGCCTCGCCGCCGGGGATCGGCTCGGCGTGCACGGCCAGGCCGGCCGCGGACAGCGCGGCGCAGGCGGGGCGGGCGATCGCACCCAGGCCTTCGGCGTGGATGACGACGACGGTCTTGGCTTCCTTCGGGATCAGGCCGGGGAGTTCGGCCAGGATGCCCACGCCGACCACGACAGGGTAGGGCATCCCGCCGTCGGACGGGCGGACGTCGATCCTGGTCGCGGTCACCGCGGGCCCGCTTCAGGGTCTCTGGTGACCTGGCCGGCGATCTGGCCGGCGATCTGGCCGGCGAGTTCCTCAGGGTCGAGATCGTCGGTCTCGACGGTGAGGGCGGCGAGCCGCTCGTACAGCGGATGACGCTCCGCCAGCATCGCGCGCAGCCTGCCGCGGGGGTTCCCCGGAACCACGACGCGGGGGCGGTCGAGCCCGATCCGGCGCGCGATCGTGCCGAAGCCGGCGGACAGGTAGACCACCGGCAGGCCTTCGAGCAGGGGGCTTATCGTGCCGTCGAGGACCGCGCCGCTGCCCAGGGCCAGCACCCCGCCGTGCGCGCGCAGCGCGCCGTGCTCGTCGAGCGCGCGGGCGGCCACCTCGCGCTCGAGGTCCCTGAAGGCCTGCTCGCCGTTCTCGATGAAGATGTCGCTGACCGGCTTGCCCGCGGCGGCGCCCACCTCGGCGTCGGTGTCGAGGAACTCGACGCCGAGGTGTTCGGCGAGGAGCGGGCCCACCGCGGTCTTGCCCGCGCCGGGCGGGCCGATGAGCACGACCAGGGGCGCCCGGGGTCCGCCGGCCTGCGGTTCCGCGGCCTGCGCGGCCTGCGCGCCGGTCACGTGATCACCAGGGCCTTCAGGTAGCTCTCCGCGTTGCGGCGCATCTCGTCCACCGAGTCGCCGCCGAACTTCTCGACCGCCGCCTCGGCCAGCACCAGGGCCACCATGGCCTCGGCCACCACGCCGGCGGCGGGTACCGCGGTGGCGTCGCTGCGCTGGTTGATCGCCTTGGCCGGCTCTCCCGTCTGCACGTCCACGGTGTCCAGGGCGCGCGGGACGGTCGAGATGGGCTTCATCGCGGCCCGGACCCTGATCACCTCGCCGGTGCTCATCCCGCCTTCGATGCCGCCGGCCCGGTTGGTGCGCCGGGCGATTCCGGTCCCGGTGGCCTCGATCTCGTCGTGGGCCGCAGAACCGCGGCGGGCCGCCGTGGTGAAGCCGTCTCCCACCTCGACGCCCTTGATGGCCTGGATGGACATGAGCGCGCCGGCCAGCCGGCCGTCGAGCCGCCGGTCCCAGTGCGCGAAGCTGCCGAGCCCGGGCGGCACGCCGAAGGCCAGCACCTCCACCACCCCGCCCAGGGTGTCGCCGTCCTTGCGGACGGCGTCGATCTCGGCGACCATGGCCCGGCTCGCCGCCGGGTCGAAGCAGCGCACCGGGTCGGAGTCCACCGCCGCGGCGTCGTCCGGGCCAGGCGTTCGGTCGCCGGGGGCGCGGACCGACCCGATCGACACCACGTGGCTGAGGATCTGCACGCCGAGCACCTGGCTGAGCAGCTGCCGGGCCACCTCGCCCAGCGCGACCCGCGCGGCGGTCTCCCTGGCGCTGGCCCGCTCGAGGATGGGGCGGGCGTCGGTGAAGCCGTACTTCTGCATCCCGGCCAGGTCCGCGTGCCCGGGGCGCGGCCTGGTCAGCGGGGCGTTCCTGGCCAGCCCGTCCAGGTCCGCCTGGTCCACGGGATCGGCCGACATCACCGTCTCCCACTTGGGCCATTCGGTGTTGGCGACCCTGACGGCCACCGGGCCGCCCAGGGTCCGGCCGTGCCTGACCCCGGCCGTCAGCTCGACCTCGTCCTGCTCGAAGCTCATCCGCGCGCCGCGGCCGTACCCGGCACGCCTCCTGGCCAGCGCCGCGGCGAGGTCGCCGGAGCTGACCCGGACCCCGGCGGGCACGCCATCGCAGATCGCGACGAGCGCGCGCCCGTGCGACTCGCCCGCGGTGAGCCAGCGAAACATGGTCATGATCCTACGGGGTCGCCTACTGCGGGTTTGCGGCGCTGAACTCGATGCCCCGGCGCAGCCGCCCGGCCAGCCGCGCCGCGATGCTGTTCGCCGCCCGGCTCAGCACCGGCTCCCAGTCGCCGGCCGCCAGCCGCAGCGTGACGGCCAGATCCGTGCCGTCCTCGCGGCCGGCGGCCAGGACGAACCCGGTGATGCCCGGCTCGCCGGCGACGGCCGCCTCGACCTCGGCGCGGATGTCGGGGTCCTCGTGCGGCGGCGGTACCGGCCGCCCGGCGGCCAGCGCGGCCAGCCTGGCCCCTTCGACCGCGAGCGGTACGGGCCCGGCCACGTCGATGACCACCGCGCAGCCCTGCGTGACGGCGGCGCGCCAGACCCGGTCCGCCTCGGCGGGCACCGGGCGCGCGTCCGGGCGCCATCTGGCGAGCGCGTCCAGGCCGGTGAAGGCCAGCAGGGCCGGCCGGCCGTCGTGGCCGATCAGCGTGGGCAGCGCCATCTCGCTGTCCTTGTCCCCGCCCGCGGCTTCGGCGCCGCCGGCGAGGGTGGCCACGACGGGGACGAGCAGCCGGGCGGCGGCCAGCGCGATGAGCGCCGCCAGCTCGCTGCCTTGCCCGGCGTGGTAGGCGGCCAGCGCCGCGGCGGCCCGCGGATCGGCCGCGCCACGGTCGTCGCGGAACTGCTGCCCGCCAGGGTTCAGGTGCCCGGTCACAGTCGGACCCTACGCCACTCGCCGCTTGAGGCACGCGTCACGTGGGTATCACCTACGTCGTTCAGCCGACTACTTAGAGTAATGAATCAGCTGAATCATGCATTTACAGCTAATGACCGTCACTAGCTAGGCACAATCGGTTGAGTGGAGTAATCCCGCGTGAAGGGGGAGGGTGCGTGGTGATCCAGTTGGAGCGGGCGCCCGTGATCGCCCCGGGCACGCCGATGTGGAAGGCCGTCCCGCCGCGCCTGGTCGGCCCCTACCTGGGCGGGCAGCGGTGCGTCCTGGCCGGCTACGTCTACCGGGCCCAGGACGTACGGTTCCACAACCCCGCCGAGGCCTACCTCGCCCTGAGCCTGGGCTGGGAGGATTCGGAGTTCACGCCGGACATGGCCGAGCTGTACCTGCTGTGCTGGCTCGCCCGGACGGCCGACGGCTACCAGCGGACCGCGGGCCCCGGTGTCCCCGAGTTCTACCTCGAGCCCGTCCCGATACCGGTCGGGGCAGGCATGTGCAGGCTGGGCGCCAACGGCGACGAGCTGGTGGCCCGGTATGACGGCCTGGCCTGGCAGCAGACGGAGCCCTGACGTTATGCGACTCCGGCTGATGGCCTCGTACCTCGGCGTCCCCTACCAGGCGGGGCTCGGTCCCGACGGGACCGACGTGACGCTGTTCTCCCCCGGCCCGCCACCCGAGGAGCTCGGCTTCACGGCGGTCGACGGGCACTGGCGCAAGCAGATCAAGGTCGCCGACCTGGACGCCCTGTGGCAGTCAAGGCCGGTCGGTGAGTACCGCGGCGAGCCCTGCCTGGTGCTCGACGACCCCGGCGGCCGCCTGCATATCGCCTACCTTGGCCGCGATACCACGCGGGCCATACAGCTTGGCTACTGGGAGATCGACCGCGAGGTCTTCGAGGTCGTCGTGGCCCGGCAGGACGTGACCGGCCTCACCGAGGAACGGGTCGAATTCCCGCTGGCCGCGGCCATGTTCCCGCCGTCCGGCGACGCGGCCGAGGTCCTGCCTTCCGGTGCCGGCGCGCTCGGCGCTACGGCACCCTTCGCTGAGCCCGGTGCGCAGGCGGGCGCGGAGCCCGCTTCTGTCAACGGGCATCGAGAGCGGCCCGCCGAGCCGGAGGGCGCGCGCGGCACCTTGGATCCGGCCGGGCTGGCCGGCTTCCAGGAGGGCACGGCCGGGCCGGGGAACGAGGATCAGGCGTCCCGGGCACCGGACCGGGTGGCAGCCTGGCACGGCTCGCCCTGGCCGGAACCGTGGCCGGAGCCTGAGCCGTGGCCCGAGGAGCCTTCGTCGTGGGATGAGCCCGAACCGTGGGCTGAGCCGGGGCCCTGGGATAAGCCCGGGGACCGGGCCGAGGCCGCGACCGCGCGGCCGCCTGCCCGGCGCGGCGCGGGGAAGGACCGAGTGTCGCCTCAGTCTGCCTTCGCCGAGCTCCTGCGCCTGGCGGCCATCTCGCAATCCGCCTACGCCGTCAACGAGGAAGTGCCGGGTGCCATGTGCCTGGTCAAGGCGGACGGCGGCTTCGAGGTGTTCAGCTGCACCGAGGACGCGCGGCTGGAGGTGCGCTTCTTCGAGGACGAAGAGGCGGCCTACTTCTACCTGTTCGGGGTGCTGGCGGCCGAGGCGATCCGCAGCGGGCGCCTCGGTCCCCGCGGGCTGCGCGGGCCGGGGCGAGCCAACGGGCGCGCGAACGGATCGGGCGGGACCGGCCGATCCGCGGCGTCAACGGAAAACGTTTCGAAGCGCTTACAAAGTAAAAAGCTACCCGAATAGGGACCTCCTCCCGCTAAGCTCAAATGGCCGGCGGGGCTGACGGTCCCCCGCTCCCCAAGCAGCCCCGCCGGCCTCGCGTTCCACATGCTCACAAAAGCATCCTGCATATCACAAATCGGTTATTCTTTCATTACTAGTCCGAATTCTCGCGAAGTGGCCTGAACCTCATAATTGACTCCTGCGGTGACGGCGCGACCGGTACTGTGGCGTGCGTGATCGGCTCGCCAGGCCAGCGCGCATCCCGGGTCCGGACGGAATTGGCCGCGGCCGACGTGAGCACCAGCCCGCCGCCCGTGATCGCCGGCGTGGCCAGCCTGGCGGCCAGCGACCTGCTCCGCGGGGCGCGGCGGCACGGCAAGGTCCTCGCGGTCCTGCCGCACGCCATCTACCTGGAATTCGCCGACACGGTCCCGGAGCCGCGGGTGATCGCCATCTCGCCACCCGACGCGATCAGGCTGCCGAACGCCATCATCAGCGGCCCGTGCGAGGTGCGCGCCTCCGCCGAGTGCTGGGCGGGCGGAAGCCGGGTGATGGCCTGCGGGCTCGACATCCGGATCGTGCGCTGGTGGGATCCGTCTCCGGTGTTCGGGCCGCTGTCCAGGGCCAGGCTCGATCACGGCTGCAGCGTGCTGGCCAGGCTCTGCAAGGCGCCCGAACCGCCGCGGGGACTGGCCGGTGCTGACGGGCCGGCCAAGCTCGCCGCCTGCTGCGCGAGCGGCGACCTGGCGGGCGCCGTCGAGGCGGCCGAGCGACTCGTGGGGCTGGGCCCGGGCCTGGTCCCGAGCGGCGACAGCGTGGTC
This sequence comes from Streptosporangiaceae bacterium, assembly GCA_035505275.1. Lineage (GTDB taxonomy): Bacteria > Actinomycetota > Actinomycetes > Streptosporangiales > Streptosporangiaceae > Palsa-504. The sequence goes on from DATJQX010000142.1 coordinate 58,680, forward strand.
AGCGGCGTCCTGCTCGCACTCAGGCTGCTCGGCGGGGTCATCTCCGGCGGGACACGGGCCGTATGGCTGGCGAACTGGCTCAGCGCGGCGGCCACGTTCAAGGCGGACCAGCGGACGACCACGCTGGCCGCCTCGCTGCTGCACTGCGCCGCCCGGGGCCAGGCGGCGGCCGAGGTATCCGCCGTGCTGCTCGGGATGGCGGGCCAGGAGCCCCTCGAACCCGCGGCCGCCAAGCTGCTCGCGGCGCCTGGCGGACCCGACCTGGCCTGGGGACTGGTGGCCGGCTGCCGCGCGGCCCTGCTGCTTTCCGTATCCTGACGCAATGGTCGTTCCGCTTACCGGGCAGCAGTACGAGATCGAGGCCGGCCACTACCACGCGACCGTGACCGAACTCGGTGCCGGGCTGCGCGAACTGCGCTTCCGCGGCCAGCCGCTGATCGCCGGGTTCGAGGCCGACGAACTGCCGCCGGCCGGCGCGGGCGGGCTGCTCGCGCCCTGGCCGAGCAGGATCGACGGCGGGCGCTATGTCTTCGGCGGCACGGAGTTCCAGCTGGCGCTGACCGAGCCCGCGCGCGGGAACGCGATCCACGGCCTGACCAGGTGGACGGGCTGGACGCCGGTAACCCACGAGGGCGCCGCGGTGGTGCTGCGCAGCGCGCCGCATGGCTACCAGGGGTACCCGTTCGGCGTGGAGATCGACGCCGAGTACCGGGTCGAGGAGGACACCGGGCTGCACGTCGCCATCACCGCGCGCAACCGCGGCTCGCGCGCGGCTCCGTGGGGTACGGGCTGCCACCCGTACCTGACGGTTGGGTCGCCCTTGGTCGACGACTGCCAGCTGACCCTGCCCGCGGCCGGCTGGCTGCCCCTGGACGACCGCGGCATCCCGTCCGGGCCCGTCGCGCCGGTCGAGGACACGGCATACGACTTCCGCCAGGGGCGCGTGCTCGGCAGCACCCAGCTCGATCACGCGCTGACCGGGCTGGAGCGCGACGAACAGGGGCGCGCCTGGGCGCAGCTCGCCGCCGGCGCCGGCTCTGGAGCACGGCTTGGCCTGTGGGCCGGGCCGGGTTACCACTGGCTGCAGGTCTTCACCGGCGATTCCCTGGGGCCGGACCGCCGCAGGAAGGCGGTGGCCATCGAGCCGATGACCTGCCCGCCGAACGCCTTCGTGACCGGCGAGGACCTGCTGGTCCTCGAGCCCGGCCAGGCCGTCACCCACACCTGGGGCATCCGGGTGCTGTAGCCGCCGGTCGTCCCTATCGGCGCGGGCCTGGGCGGCGCTACCATCCTGGGGACAAGGAGGCCGTCATGACAGAGACGCCGTTCGTGATCGGTGCCAGCGTTAGCTGTACCGACGGGTCCTGCGGTCAGGTGATCCGGGTCGTGCTGGACCCGGTCGGCCGGGTGATCACCCATCTGGTGGTCGGACCGAGGTACGAGCACGGGCACGACATCGACCGGCTCGTTCCGGTGGACCTCGCCCAGGTCACGACCGACGGGATCCGGCTCAGCTGCACAAAGGCGGAGTTCGGCCAACTTGACCCGGCCGAGGAAACGCATTTCGTGGCGGGCACCGAGCACCCCGGCTACGCGCCGGACGAGGTGTGGTCGATGCCGTGGTTCAGCCTCGGAGGGGAAGGGCTGGGTGGGGTCTGGACCGACGGCCAGGGGTGGGATGCGGGGGGCAGCCACGGCCCGGAGCGGCGGCTCATCACCGATGACTCGGTGCCCATCGGAGAGGTCCAGGTGCGCCGTGGTGACCACGTCCACGCCACCGACGGGGAGATCGGGATCGTCGAGGGCCTGGCCGTCAACCCCGATGATCACCGTGTGACGCACGTGCTCCTGCGGGACGGGCACCTGTGGGGGCGCAAGGAAGTGGCCATCCCGATCGGCGCGGTCACCGGGGTCGAGGCCGGGATCCGGCTCAGCCTGTCCAAGCAGCAGGTCGAGGACTTGCCGCCGGTGGCGGTGGACCGCCGCGGCGGGTGATGCGGGACTCCCGGTCAGGTCCGCCGGCCGACGATCAGGAAGGCCACGAAGGTAGCGGTCAGCTCGGGCCAGCCGTGTGACTCCAGCCGGCGCCGCACCGCGGCGAGGAACTCCGCGCCGCGGACCTCGCCGAGGGCGCGGGTACCCGACTGCGTGGCCAGCTGGGCCAGGTAATCACCGGCCGTGTAGCGCATCTGCAGCGCGGGGTACCGCAGGCTCGCCACCTCGTCGAAGTATGGCCCGGCCTCGGGCGGGAAGTGCCGCAGGCCGATCTGGTCGGGCCGTGGCGGCGGGGTGCCTGCAAAACCGGCCGCGCAATAGTCCTCCTGGACGTCCCGCCAGAAGGGTTCGGCGTCTGCCGGCCGCGCCCACATGCACCCGGCCACGGCCATGGCACCGCCGGGGCGCAGCAGCTCATGGGGCTTGGCGTAACGAAGCTGCGGGTCGATCCAGTGGAGAGAGCTGACGGCCACCACGGCGTCAAACGGCAGGCCCGGCGGCCGCCAGTCCTCGAACGCGGAGGTCATTACCCCGGCGGCGGGGAAGGCCGTGAGCCGGCGGCGGGCGATGGCCGCCAGCCCGGCACCCAGCTCCACAGCCGTGACGGCCAGCCCGCGCTCGGCAAGCGGCACGGTGGCCTGCCCGGTACCGCAGCCGATTTCGAGCACCCGGTCTGCGGGTTCGAGCCCGGCCAGTTCGATCAGGTCGTCGAACAGCTGCGGCGGGCAGACCGGCCGGGTGCGCTGGTAGTCCTCCGCGGCCCGGTCGAACCCGGCGCGCAGGAAATGGCGCCCCTGGTCATCGGATGCGAACCCGGTGATCCTGGCCAGGTCCGCCGGGGTGTCGATGTCGTCGGGGCGGCCGGTGTCGCCGCACTCGACGAGCGTGACGAGGTCGGCCCTGGCGCGCAGGAAAGGCCGCGCGCCCGTGTCGCCGGCGGCCAGCGCGATCACCTCGGGCCAGTGCTCGCGGGCCAGGAGCACGGGGTTACGCGGCTGCCCCTCGTAGGCGGCGACGGCTACACGCGCCCCGCCCCGGTAGGCGTCGATCAGCCGGGCGACCGCCTGCGGCCCGATCAGCGGCTGATCCGCGAGGGCGACCACCGCCGCCTCCGCGTCGGTGCTGGTCAGAGCCCGGAGGGCGGCGCGGAGCGAGGAGCCCATCCCGGTGCGCCAGTCATCGTTGTGCACGGAGAGGGTCCCGGCCAGCTGGACGGGCGCGGCACCGGTGACGACGAGGATCGGGTCCGCGCCGCCCGCGCGCAGCACGCCGACGCCGCGCTCGGCGAGGGTCTGCCCGTTCAGCTCGACGAGCGCCTTGGGCCGGCCGAGCCTGGATCCTTCCCCTGCCGCCAGGAGCACCCCCGCGACCGCAGTACGCACGGGGCCTAGGGTACGCGCCGCGGCGGCCGCCTAGCCGGCGGCCTGGTGGTGGATGCGGCCGTCGGTGTCGGTCAGCGCGTGGCCGGTGCCGCCCCAGCGGAGCCGGATCAGCTCGGCCGCGATCGATACCGCCGTCTCCTCCGGGGTCCTGGCCCCCAGGTCCAGGCCGATGGGCGAGCGGAGCCGGGCGAGCTCGTCGTCGGTCATGCCGACCTCGCGTAGCCTGGCGAGCCGGTCCTCGTGGGTCCGCCTGCTGCCCATCGCCCCGATGTACCCGGCCGGCGTGCGCAGCGCCACCTCGAGCAGCGGCACGTCGAACTTGGGGTCGTGGGTCAGCACGGCGATGACGGTCCTGGCGTCCACGTTCGTCCCGGCGAGGAAGCGGTGCGGCCACTCGACCACGACTTCGTCCGCGTCGGGGAACCGCGCGTGGGTAGCGAACACCTGCCGCGCGTCGCACACGGTGACGTGGTACCCGAGGAACTTCCCGACCCGGGCGACCGCGGCGGCGAAGTCGATCGCCCCGAAGACCAGCATCCGCGGCGGCGGGGCGAAGGAGTTCACGAACACGCTCAGCTCGTCGCCGCGCCGCTCGCCGTGCTCGCCGTACCTGCGGATGCCGGTCAGGCCCTGGGCCAGCATGCCGCGGGCGTCGTCGTCCACCGCCTGGTCCAGCCTGTCCCCCGAGCCCAGCGTGCCCGACGAGCCGACGTGCCAGCCCTCGGCTGCGGTACCCTCGCCTGCCGCGTCGCCGGACCAGATCACCCGCCTGGCGCCGATCTGGCCGGGGCCCGCGATGACCGTCGCGACCGCGACCGGCTCGCCGCGCTCCACCGCCGAGGCGATCTCTCCCAGCTCGGGGAAGCGGGCCTGGCTGATCGGCTCTACGAAGATGTCGAGGATTCCGCCGCAGGTCAGGCCCACCGCAAACGCGTCGTCGTCGCTGACCCCGTAGGTCTGCAGTACAGGGTCCCCGCTCTGGCAGACGTCCAGCGACAGCTCGTATACGGCGCCTTCCACGCACCCGCCTGACACGCTGCCGATGACCTCGCCGTCGGCCGATACCGCCAGCGCCGCGCCCGGGTCACGGGGGGCGCTGCGGTACGTGCGCACCACCGTGGCCAGGCCGACCGTGTCCCCCGCCTCCCACCACTTGGTGATCTTGCTCAGGATGTCCCGCACCACGTCACCTCTGTCACCGCAACCCGCCGCTGACCCGAGCCTATTCCCGGCGGTTACCGGTGGCGGTCACGGACGGTGGCGACGGCGGCGCGGGCCAGGCGCGGAAGGTCGGGATCGGCGAGGGGCTCGCCGCCTGCCAGGTCCTCAGCCGAGAACCAGGCGAACTTATCGGTGGTGGCCCGTTCCCATTCGTCCAGGCCATCGAGGCTGACCTCGCCCGATTCGATGAGGACGGCGTAGAACACCTGCCCCTGGGTGATCTGGTAACCGGACCAGGAGAACTCGACCGTATTCTGCGCGATCGGCTCGCCCAGCTGCTCGGGGTCGACGCGGAGGCCGGTCTCCTCGCGCAGTTCGCGGGCGGCCGCCTGGCGCATCGATTCCCCGGCTTCGGCCCCGCCGCCGATGGTGAACCAGAAGGAATCGTCGGGACGGCGCGGATCCCACCCGTGCAGCAGCAGGACCCGCCCTTCGGCGTCCACCGGCAGGACCCGGGCGGTCTGCCTGCGCCACGGAACGCCCAACGGCTAGTCCACGATCTTGGAGATGGGGATCTCCAGGATGTCCTGGCCGCCCGCCGCCTTCAGCGCGGGAATCAGCGTGTTGACGCCGCGCTTGGGGACGACGGTCTCGACGGCGTTCATGTCCGGCTGGGCCAGCGCGGTGATCGTCGGCGAGGAAAGGGCGGGCAGCATGTCCGTTACCGCGGCGAGCTTGTCGGCGGGCACGTTGAGCTTGAGCAGGACGTGGCCGCGGGCCTGGATCGCGCCGCGCAGCAGCAGCCCGATGTCCTCCATGGCCGCCCGCTTGGCCGGGTCCGCGAACGCCTGGGCGGCGGCGATCAGCTCGGTGTAGCTGGTCAGCAGGGTTTCGAGGATGCGCAGGCCGTTCTTCCTGAGCGAGGAGCCGGTCTCGGTCAGGTCGACGATGGCGTCCACGATGTCGGGCACCTTCGCCTCGGTCGCGCCGTAGGACGGTATGACCATCGCCTTGACCCCGCGGGCTTCGAGGAAGCGCCTGGTCAGCGAGGGGAACTCGGTGGAGATCCGGACGCCCTCCGGTAGGTCGGCGGCGGACCGCCAGGGCGCGGCCACCGGGACGGCGAGCACCACCCGGACCGGGGAGGAGGTGGCCTTGGAGTACTGGAGCTCGCCGAGCGAGACCACGTCCGCCTCGGTTTCCTCGATCCAGTCGCGGCCGGTGATGCCGAGGTCGAACAGGCCGCGCTCGAGGTACGACGGGATCTCCTGCGGGCGCAGGAACCGCACCGTATCGATCCGCGGGTCGTCGATGGACGCGTGGTAGTCACGATCCGAGGACCGCCGCACGGTCAGGTCCGCGGCGTCGAACAGGTCCAGGGTGGCGCGTTCGAGCGAGCCTTTCGGCAGGACCAGTGAGAGCATCGGTGCCTCTACGCCTCGACGGGGAGCGGCTCTTGGTGGCTCCGGCGGATGGAGCGGAGCAGGACCGCGACTTCGAGCGCCGCCACCACGGCCTCCCATCCCTTGTCCTCATGGCTGCCCGGCAATCCGCACCGGTCGCGGGCCGACTCTACCGTGTCGCAGGTGAGCACGCCATTGCCGACCGGCGTGCGGGCGTCCAGGGCGACCCGGGTCAGGCCGGCGGTCACCGAATCGCAGACGTACTCGAAGTGGGGGGTCCCGCCGCGGATGACCGCGCCCAGGCAGGCCACCGCGTCGTGGTGCCGGGCCAGCTCGGCGGCCACGACGGGCAGCTCGATCGCGCCGGGCACCCGGACCACGAGCGGGTCGGGGACGCCGCACCACCGGGCCGCGGCCGTCCCGCGTGCCACCAGCGAATCGGTGATCTCGGCGTGCCAGCGGGTCGCCACGATGGCCAGGCTCAGCCCGGCCGCGTCCACCAGGTCGGCGCCAGACTGGTGCGGGGAACCGTCGCCGCTCACCCCGCCCGCCTCCCCATGCCCTCTTCACCTGCCACCGGCTTGGGCGCCTGCACGTGACCGTTGAGGCGGCCCGGGGGTGATACCACCGTCCGTTCGGCATCATGAAGGTCTTGAATTTGGTGGCCCAGCTTGTCTCGCTTGGTCATCAGGTACCGCAGGTTGTACGCGGTGACCGCGGCCTCGAGCGGGACGCGCGCGGTGACCTCAACCCCGCAGTCGGTCAGGCCGCTGACCTTGGCCGGGTTGTTGGTGAGCAGGCGCACCGAGCGGACGCCCAGGTCGGCCAGCATCTGCGCGCCCGCGGAGTACTCGCGGGCGTCGGCGGGCAAGCCGAGCTCCAGGTTCGCGTCGACCGTGTCCGCGCCGGCGTCCTGGAGCTCGTAGGCCTGCAGCTTGCTGAGCAGGCCGACCCCGCGGCCCTCGTGACCGCGCAGGTACAGGACCACCCCGCGGCCCTGCTCCGCGATCGCGGCCATGGCGGCCTCGAGCTGGGCGCCGCAGTCGCAGCGCAGCGAGCCGAACACGTCACCGGTCAGGCACTCGGAGTGCAGCCGGGTCAGCACGTCAGTGCCGCCCTCGACGTCGCCGAGCGCGAGGGCCAGGTACTCGGTGGCGTCGATCTCGTGCCGGTAGCCGTAGGCGTGCCAGAGGCCGAAGGCGTTCGGCAGCCTGGTCTGGGCCTGCCGGGCGAGCTGGCGCTCGGTACGCCGGCGGTACTCGATGAGCTGCTCGATGGAGATCAGGGCCAGACCGTGCCTTGCGGCGAACTTGCGCAGGTCGGGGAGCCTGGCCATGGTGCCGTCGTCGTTGACCACCTCGGCGAGGACACCGGCGGGCGGCAGGCCGGCCAGCCTGGCCAGGTCGACGGCGGCCTCGGTGTGGCCCGGCCTGCGCAGCACGCCGCCGTCGGCGTACCGGAGGGGGAAGACGTGGCCGGGCCGGACCAGGTCCTGCGCCGTGGTCCGCGGGTCGACCAGGCGCGCGATGGTGGTGGCGCGGTCGGCCGCCGAGATGCCCGTGGTGACGCCGTCGCGGGCGTCGACGCTGACCGTGAAGGCCGTGCGCATGCGCTCGGTGTTCTGGGAGGTCATCAGCGGCAGCCCCAGCCGGTCAAGCTCCGCGCCCGGCAGCGGAGCGCAGATCACGCCGCTGGTGTAGCGGATCATGAACGCGAGAAGCTCCGGGGTGGCCATGCTGGCCGCGGCGATGATGTCGCCCTCGTTCTCCCGGTTCGCGTCGTCGACGACGACGACCGGGCGGCCTGCGGCGATGTCCTTGACCGCACGGTCGATGTCGTCGAGTTCCTGGCTCACTGGTGTGCCTCCCGGCCGAGTAGCCGCTCCACGTACTTGGCGATCACGTCGACCTCCAGGTTCACTGTCTCGCCTGGCTGGCGGGTACCAAGGGTGGTGCGCTTGAGGGTTTCCGGGATGAGGCTGACCTCGAACCAGGTGCCTCCCGGCCCGGTGCCGGCCGGTCCGAGCGCGGAGACCGTGAGGCTCACCCCGTCGACGCAGATCGATCCCTTGTGCACCACGTAGCGGGAAATCCCAGCCGGGAGGCTGATCCTGACCTGATCCCAGTGGGCGGCGGATGACCGGGAGATGATGGTGCCCGTGGCGTCCACGTGACCCTGGACCAGATGGCCGCCGAGGCGGTCGGCGAGGCGGACCGAGCGTTCGAGGTTGACCGGTGCCCCGGGGGTCAGCGCACCCAGGCTCGTCCGGTCGAGGGTCTCGCCCACGACGTCCGCGCTGAACGTGCCGCCGATGACGCCGGTGACGGTCAGGCATACGCCGTTGACCGCGATCGACTCCCCCGGTGACACGCCCTCAGTGGAACCCCGGATGGTCAGCCGGGCCGCGTCGCCGCGGTCCTCGATTCCGGCGACCTCGCCGAGTTCTGCCACGATCCCGGTGAACATCCCGCTTGCCTCCTCGAAGCCCTGCCTGTCGCTCGGCTCCGGGGTTTCGCGCGGGTACGCAGGTACGCGCGGCGCACGGCCGGTGTTTGGCCGGCCGCGTGCGTGCTGCCTCCCATCCGGACTTTGACCGTCGGTCCCGGAATTCCACCGGGTCAACCGACCGCTGGCAGCGGACGGGTCGCGGACTTTCACCGCCGGTTCGGAGTTTCACCGACCCCGGAGCACGCTCTTGCTCGTATAGCCAGTGTGCCACACCAGGTATTCCTGGTTTTCTGCGGGCTGACTGGATTGTCAGGGTGCGTGCGTAGGATCGCGGGCATGGCGGTCAGCGCGGTGATCTTCGACTGGGGCGGGACGCTTACGCCGTGGCACGGCATCAACCAGGACGAACTCTGGCTCACGGCGTGCTCCCGGCATTACCCGGCCAGCGAGGCGGCCGTCGTGGCCGCCGCCATCAGCGCGGCGCAGGCCGAGCACTGGCGGCTGGGTGAGACCTCGCACCGCAGTTCGACGCTGGACGCGGTGTTCGCGCGGGCCGGGGTCACGCCGCCGCCCGCCCTGCTGGCCAGCTTCTTCGAGGCGTGGGACCCGCACACCTACACCGACCCCGACGCGCCGCCGCTGCTGCGCGAACTGCGCCGGCGCGGGATCAAGGTGGGCGTGCTGTCCAACACGATGTGGCCGCGCGCCGCGCACGAGCAGATCTTCGCCAGGGACGGGATTTCCGGCCTGATCGACGGCGCGGTCTACACCAGCGAGATCCCGTGGGTCAAGCCGCACCCGGAGGCCTTCCGCGCGGCCATGCGCGCTATCGGCGCCGACGACCCCGCCTCCTGCGTGTTCGTCGGTGACCGGCCCTACGACGACGTGCACGGGGCGAAGGGCGCGGGCATGCGCGCCGTCCTCATCCCGAACTCCGACGTACCCGGGTTCGACGGCGCCGCGCCTGACGCGGTCATCACGCGGCTGGCCGAACTCCCCGGATACCTCGACAACTGGTGAGCCTTGCGACACGCGGCGTAAAAAGCCCGGCGGTGATGTTCATTTACGCAACCGCACGATTACATTTCCGTATGCACCGCGGATTCTCCAAGCCGAACGGCCCCTGGCGGCCGTCCCGGCAGCGCCAGGCCGGTGCCGCGGCGGGCGTCGCGATCGCCGCGGCCATCGCCGCCGCGGTGTTGCTGACCATGGCGCTGGGCGGGGGGCCGGCGCGTCACGACACGGCCGCCCTCAGCGGAGAGCCCGTTCCGTCAGCCGACGCTGGCGCCCGTACCGGGGCCGGCGCCGGACCGGGCAGGCCAGCGGTGTCGGGCCCGGCGCGCCCGACCCGAACCGCGCGCGCATCGCCTTCCGCGAACGCACCGCCCGCGGCGCCCGCGGTTCCGCCGACCGTGGTCGCGCCCGCGGGCGGCTCGGCGTCCGGCCCGCGGCCTTCGGTCACCAGGCGGGCGTCCGGGTCGAGTTCGCGTACGCCGTCAGCCAGATCGGCCACGGCCACCGCGACCGTCAAGGTGACGGTCACCGCCACGCCGTCGCCCGTGCAGGGAACACTGAGCGTAGCCTCCACCACGATCACGCTCAGTCCCCTGCCGGGCAGCTCCGCCAGCTTCACCCTGACGGCGCTGAACGGCCCCGTGAACTGGTCCGTTTCGCTGTCAGCGGGCCTGCTCGGCACCCTTTCCGTCTCGCCGTCGTCGGGCACGCTCGCGGAGGGCGCGAGCACGACGGTGACCGCCACCGTCGGCACCCTGCTCACCGCGGGCGGACAGCTCACCGCCGAACCCGGCGGGATCGCGGTCACGGTGGCGCTGGGCAGCTACTTCGGCAGTGTCTAGGGCGCTCCTGCGCACCCGGGATCGGCGGAGGAAAAACCTCGGGAAAAAGCGTTGGCGGATCCCGGCTCGCCGACTCATACCTTCGAGAGCACACCAGAGAACGGCAGGTCGCCGGGAACTTACCACGGAGGGGGGGCAAGTTCCCGGCGTCCGGCCCGGAGCGGGACTGGTACGCACGTGAAGGCCGTTCGGTATTGTTCGTGCGCGTCGTCGCGCGGTTACATAGAAGCATGCGCGACAGCGAGGTGGTCGCGGCTATCGTGGCTGGCGACCCGGACGGGCTCGCGGAGGCTTACGACAAGTACGCGGCCCCGCTGTACACCTACTGCCGCTCGCTGCTGCGGGAGCCGGCGGATGCCGCCGACGCCGTGCAGGACACCTTCGTCACCGCGGCGTCCAGGCTGGCGGGACTACGTGATCACAACCGGCTCCGGCCGTGGCTGTACGCCGTGGCGCGCAATGAGTGCTACCGGCGCATGCGCGCGACCGCGACGCAGACCACGGCCCCGCTCGACACGATGCCCGACGTGACCGATGCGGCGGATGTTGGCAGCGACGTCAGCCGTGCGGAACTGCGCGCGCTGCTGCGGTCGGCGGTCCTCGGCCTGGGCGCCGGCGATCAGGACCTGATCGAGCTGCAGTTGCGGCAGGGTCTTGATGTCACCGAGATCGCGGCCATGCTCGGGGTGTCGCGCAACCACGCGCACGCGCTGCTGTCCCGCGCCCGCGCTCAGCTGGAAACCTCGCTGGGCGCTCTGCTGGTCGCGCGCACCGGGCGGGAGGATTGCGTCGCGCTGAACGCGCTGCTCGAGGGATGGGACGGGCAGCTGACCGTCCTGATGCGCAAGCGGATCAACCGTCACATCGAGCGCTGCCCGGTATGCACCGAGCGGAAGCGCCGCGAGCTGGCGCCGGCCCTGTTGCTCGGCCTGGCGCCGCTGCTCGGGCTGCCGATCGCCGCCATGCCCGCGGGCCTGCGCGGGCACGTGCTCAAGCTAGCCAGCAGCAACACGCCCGAGGCCGTCGCCCACCGGGCCAGCGTGGCGCAGCACGCCGCGGCGTTCGGCCACAGTGGCTTCCCCGAGCCCGTCAACCCGCCGAGGCCGCCGTGGTGGCGAACCTGGCGAGCCCAGGCCGCCGCAGGCGGCGCGGCCGCGGCGGCCGTCGCCGCCATCGTGATCGGGGTGGCGCTGGCCGTACCCCCAGGGCACCGCGGCGGAGCGGCCCTGGCCCGGGGACCGACCCCGGGCGGCAGCGCCGGCGTGGCGGCCGGCAGCGCCCCGGGCAGCCCGGGCCAGCGGCCGCACCCGACCGGGCCGGCCAACGGGACCGTGCCCACCTCGCCGGTCGCCGGGCTGACCTCGCCTGTCGCCGTGGCCGCCGTGTCGCCCACGGTTTCCGTGTCGCCCGCGGTTTCCGTGTCGCCCAGGGCCTCCGTGTCACCCACGCGCTCGGGTTCACCTACGAGTAGGCTGCCCACGTCGCCCCCGGCGCCCACGGTTCCCGGATCGCCCGGCGTGACCGTGGCACCGAATTCGCCCGCCGCGTCCACCAGCGCCCCTCCTCCCGCGCCCGCCCAGGGAACGCTGAGCGCGAGCCCGACGAGCATCCTGCTGAGCGTCGGCAACCCCGCCACGATCACGCTGACGGCTTCGAACGGGCCCGTGAGCTGGTCCATCACGCCGTCACAGGGCCTGATCGGCGGCCTGACCGTCTCCCCGTCGTCGGGCACGCTGGCGGCAGGCGCGAGCACGACGGTGACCGTCGCCGCCAGCGATCTGCTCACCGCTGGCGGGCAGCTCACCGTGGAGCCCGGCGGTATCACGGTCTCGGTGGTGCTGAGCGTCAACCTCGGCGGCCTGTCCGCGCTCCCGGGCACCCCGGGGCACTTGCGCTCTTAGCCGGTCATGCCCCCGGGTAGGGCTGACCGGGCGGGGTGCGGGCGGCCCACGCCGAGTGCGCGGTGGCGCGTTCGGCCTGAGCGCGCAGGGCCTGCACGGCCCGGGCCGGGTCGTGGGAGCCGTACACGGCAGACCCGGCCACGAACACGTCCGCTCCGGCCTCCGCGCACTGCTCGATGGTCTCCTCGCTGACCCCGCCGTCGACCTGGAGCCATACGGCGGTGCCGTGCTGGGCGACCAGCGAGCGGGCGCGGCGTAGCTTGGGCAGCACCATGTCGAGGAAGTGCTGACCGCCGAAGCCCGGTTCGACCGTCATCAGCAGCAGCATGTCGATCTCGGAGAGCAGGTCCTCACAGGACTCCACGGGCGTGCCCGGGTTTATCGCGAGCCCGGAGCGCGCACCCGCGGCGCGGATGGCACGCAGCGTCCGCACCGGGGACTGCGCCGCCTCGACGTGGATCGTCACGTTGCGCGCACCGGCCTCCGCGTAGCCAGGCGCCCACCGATCCGGCTCTTCGATCATCAGGTGACAGTCCAGGGGCAGCGCGGCGTGCTTGAGGAGCGACTCGACGACGGGCAGGCCGAGGGTAAGGTTCGGCACGAAGTGGTTGTCCATGACGTCGACGTGCAGCCAGTCCGCGACGCCGGCGACCGCAGCGGCCTCATCGGCGAGGCGGGCGAAGTCGGCTGACAGGATGCTCGGCGAGATCTGAACGGCCATGGTAAGCCCGAGTGTAGAGTGCCTGGGTGCGGGTCAGCTGCGCCGGGACCGCGGGATGAGAAATGTCGTAGGTGGCGGTTATGGTTCGATGGTGAGTTCGATCAGGAACCGACCTGGAGGTTTTCATGCCGTCAGAACCGCCGAGCGCACTGCTGGAGCGGGTGCGCAAGCTGCTGGCGAAGGCCGAGGCCGAGGGGGTCACGCCGCCGGAGGCCGAGGCGCTTACCGCGAAGGCCGCCGAGCTGATGGCCCGCTACGGCATCGACCGGGCCCGGCTGGCCGCCGCGCGCCCGGACACCGACCGGCCGGATAGCCGGATCATCGACATCGACAACCCGTGGTCCCAGGTCCGGGCCCACCTGCTGGCCGGGCTGGCCGGCGCCATGCGGTGCCAGTGCGTCATCTTGCACACGGCGCGGCCTGGCACGCGCATTCACGTGTTCGGCTACGCCTCGGACCTGGAGCGGGCCGACATCCTCTACACCTCGCTGCTGCTCCAGATGGCCCGCGGCCTGACCGTTGCCGTCGTCCCCGCCGGGGTCCGCAGCCCGCGGGCCTGGCGGCGAAGCTGGCTGCTCGGCTTCGTGACCGCGGTCATCGTGCGGGTCCGGTCCGCCGAAGACCGCGCCGCCGCCAGCGCCGAGGGAGAACCCCGCTCCGGGCCGAGCACCGCGCTGGTCCTCGCGGACCGGGCGGTCGTTATCCGCCGGCAGATGGAGCAGGCGTACCCCGTCACGCGGAAGACCCGCATCACCTACAGCGGCCGGGGCTACAGCGCCGGCTTCGCCCAGGGCCAGCGGGCCGACATCGGCAACGCCCGGCTGGGGCAGACCAAGGCGCTCAGTCGCGCCTGAGCAGGGCAAGGAAGATCGCGTCGGTACCGTGACGGTGGGGCCAGAACTGGGCAAACCTGGCCCACCGGCCTGGAGCGCGCAGGCCGGGAACCTCGGCGAGAACGGCGGGGGCGTCCAGGATGGTGACGTCAGCGCGGCTGTCCGCGACCGCGGTGACCACCTCGCGGGTCTCGGCCACGTGCGGGGAGCAGGTGACGTAGGCCACCACGCCGCCGGGCCGCGCTGAATCCAGCGCCGCGTCGAGCAGCCCGCGCTGAAGGCTGGCCAGCGCCGACACGCCCGCAGGGGTCTTGCGCCAGCGGGCTTCGGGGCGACGGCGCAGCGATCCCAGGCCAGAGCAGGGGACGTCGGCCAGCACGCGATCGAAGGTGCCCGGACGCCACGGGACGCCGAGCCCGTCGGCCACCACCACGGCGCTGTTGTGGTCGGCGCTGTTGTGGTCGGCGCTGTTGTGGTCGGCCCTGTTGTGGTCGGCGCTGTTGTCGTCGGCGCTGTTTGGGCGGCCCGGATCATCGGGGGCCGCGGCGCTCGGGTCCCGCCGGGCACGCCGCAGCGCGCTGCGGACCTTCTTCGCACGATGCGGGCGGACTTCGGAGGCGACCAGGCGGGCTCCCCGGGTGGCGGCCAGGCCAGCCAGCAGCCGCGCCTTCCCGCCCGGGCCCGCGCAGAGGTCGAGCCAGAGGCGGTCCTGGCCCGCGGGACCGGCCAGTTCGGCGCGCGCCAGGGCGAGCGCGGCCAGCTGGCTGGCCTCGTCCTGGACGGCCGCCCGGCCGGTGGCGACGATCGGCGCCGGGTCACCGCCCGCGAGCCGGAGGCCGTAGGGCGACCAGCGCGTGCTGTCGGCGGCCTCCATGGGGTCCGGCGGGCCGGGCAGGCCCGGCGTGACGGCCAGGACGACTTCCGGCCTGCTGTTGCCGGCGGCGAGGGCGTCCTCGAGCTCGGCGTGGCTGGCGTCGCCGAGGGCGTCGCGGAACGCGTCGACGATCCAGCGCGGGTAACTGTGCCGGACGGCGAGATATCCGGACGGATCCAGTGAGCGGTCAGGGGTCACGATCGCCATCCAGGCGTCCAGGTCCCGCGTGGCCACGCGGCGGAGCACGGCGTTGACGAAGCCGGAAGGCCGGGGCCCGCAGACGTCCCTGGTCAGGTCGACCGAGGTCGCCACGGCGGCGTGATGGCCGACCCTGGTGGCCAGGAGCTGATGCGCGCCGAGCCGGAGGATGTCCCGGACCGGCGGGTCCAGCTGGTCGCGGTCGCTGCAGGCCGCCAGGATCGCGTCGTAGGTGCCGCGGCCGCGCAGCGTGCCGTAGGTCAGCTCGGTGGCGAAGGCAGCGTCGCGGCCGGTCAGGCCGCGCTCGGCGAGCAGGGCTGGGAGCAGCAGGTTGGCGTACGCGTCCCGGTCCGTGACGGCCCGCAGGGCGTCGTAGGCGGCACGGCGCGCCGGATCGGCCCGTGCTGGCCGATGTGCACGGGACCGCGCTGGGGCCCCGGAAGGCGAATCAGCGCGGGATGGCGCGGGGGCGGAATCGCTCGCGCGGCTTGGGCGGCTCCGGCGCGGCTGCTGACGAGGCACGTCAGCCGAACCGCAGGGGGCCGTCGGAGCGCAGGCCGCGCGCCCAGTCGGACGCGGCCATCAGGCGCTTGCCCTCGGCCTGCACCTCGCCCAGGCGCACCGGGCGAGAGCCGGTTCCGGCGTACACGGCGTGGCGCTCGGCTAGCAGGTCGCCGGGCGCCAGGGCCGGGCCCGTTGCAGGGTCCGCGACGGAAACGGGGCCGAGCTTCAGCCGGGCGCCCTCGTATTCCGTCCAGGCTCCGGGATCCGGCGTGCAGGCGCGGATCAGCCGGTCAACCGCCAGGGCGGGCAGCTTCCAGTCCACCCGCGCGTCTGCGGGGGTGATCTTCGGCGCGAAGCTGACGCCCTCGGCGGGCTGCGGGATCGCGTGGAGCTTCCCGTCCTGTATCCCGTCCAGCGTCGCGACCAGTAGCTCCGCTCCTGAGTAGGCCAGCCGTTCCAGCAGGTCGCCGCTCGTGTCACGGGGCCGGACCTGTTCGGTGAGCACGCCGTAGACCGGGCCGGCGTCCAGTTCGGCGACGACCTGGAACGTGCTGGCGCCCGTCACGTCGTCGCCGTGCAGGATGGCGTGCTGCACCGGCGCGGCACCGCGCCAGGCCGGCAGCACGGAGAAGTGCAGGTTGACCCAGCCGTACGGCGGGATGTCGAGCGCGGCCTGCGGGATCAGCGCGCCGTAGGCGACCATCGGGCAGCAGTCCGGGGCGATCTGCCTCAGCCGGTCCTGGAACGCGGGGTCCCGTACCCTAGCCGGGGCCAGCACCTCAAGGCCCTCGACGGCGGCGCGCTGCGCCACCGGGTTCGACCCGACCTTCTGGCCGCGGCCCGCGGGCTTGTCGGGACGGGTCACCACGGCGACGACCTCGTGCCGTGAGGTCAGCAGCGCATCAAGCGCCGGTACCGCGGTCTGCGGAGTGCCAGCGAACACCAGGCGCATCGAGCGTCACGCAACCATGAGCGCGCGCACGTCAGAAGGCCCGGCCCAGCGTCTCGTGCGGGGATACCTTGACCCGCGGGATCGGGTCGCCCCACCATTCGGCCTCACGGATCGCCTTCATCGCCAGCTTGCGCTGGGCCTGATCCATCCGGTCGATGAACAAGATGCCGTCCAGGTGGTCGGTCTCGTGCTGGATGCAGCGGGCCAGCAGTTCGGTGCCCTCGATCGTGACCGGGTCCCCGTACATGTTGAAGCCCCTGGCGACGACGCCGTACGCCCGCACGACCGGGTACGTGAGGCCGGGGAAGGACAGGCAGCCCTCTTCGCCGTCCTCCTCGTCCTTGGACAGGTCCAGCGAGGGGTTGATCAGGTGCCCCGCCTCGTCATCGTCCACGTGGTAGGTGAACACGCGGAGGCCGACCCCGATCTGCGGAGCCGCGAGGCCGAGGCCGGGCGCGTCCAGCATGGTCTCGGTGAGGTCCTTGACGAGCCGGCGCAGCTCAGCGTCGAAATCGCGGACCGGCTCGGCCGGGGTGCGCAGCACCGGGTCACCGAACAGACGGATCGGCTTGACGCTCACGAAACCTCCTGGCCCCTTAAACCGCGAGCAGCCGGTCAACTATGCCGTGCCGCCACCAGCTCCAGTCTATCCGTCAGGCCACCTCGGCCGGGTCGAGCTGAACGCGGACCGGGGCGCCGTCCTTGCGTGCGCTGCGCTGCGCCTGCGCGGAGTGCAGCGCGCGCGCCAGCTCGAGGCCGCCGGATCGGGGCACCCTGATCAGCACTCTGCTCTCCACCCGGGGGACGGTGCTGACCCGGGGGGGCGACCCCCCAGAACCCCCCGGTCCTGGGGGGAAATCGTTCCCCCCAGGACCCCTCGACCCCGGGGGCCCGTTCCCCGGCTGGGGAACGGGCCCGAGCACCTCGGCGCGTTCAGGGAGCTCGGCCGCGCCGACGAAGTCGGCAACCGCCGCGGGAGAGCCGGTGATGGCGGCCATGCGCACCGCGGGCGGGAAGCCGAGCTCGGCTCGTTCGGCCACCTCTCGTTCGGAGAACCCCACCGGATCCCAGCGGAGCAGGGCCTGCACTGCGGGGACGGTCGCCTCCGCCAGGACCACCACCGGCGCGCCCGGCCTGACGAGCGCGGCGGCGTTCATCCACCGGCGCAGCGTCTCCTCGCCGGCGCGCAGGCTGGGCCGGCCGAGCAGGGCCCAGCCGTCCAGGAGCAGCGCGGCGGCGTATCCCCCGGCCGCCACGGGCTCGGCACCGGGAGTGGCGATGACCAGGGCTGGCTCGGCGGGCACCTCGGCCAGCACCTGCTGGCCGCCCGAGGTCCTGACCGGCACCCCGGGGAAGGCACGGCCGAGCTCCTCCGCCGTCCGGGCCGCGCCGGTTACCAGCGCGCGCAGGCGGTTCGCTCCGCACCGCTGGCACGTCCAGCCCGTGGCGAGGGCACCGCACCAGCGGCAGCCGGGCACCTCGTTCGAGCCGGCGATCTGCAGCGGCCCTCCGCACGTCGCGCACCTGGCCTGCGCGCGGCACCGGGCGCAGGCGATCGCGTCCAGGTAACCGCGCCTCGGGACCTGGACGAGCACGGGACCGCCCGCCAGGGCGCCGCGAGCACTGCGGAGCGCGAGGCTCGGCAGGCGGGCGGTCATCGCGGCGGCGTCCCTGGCCAGTTCGGCCTCGTCCGGTGCCGCACGGACGAGCGGCACCGCCTGCCGGAGGACGTCCGGGCTGCCGGTCAGCGGGCGCGCCCACCCGGCCGCGACGAGCTGGGTGAGTTCGGCGGTACGGGCGAAGCCGCCGATCAGGGCGGCCGCCCCCGACCGGTGCGCGCGCAGGGCGAGGACCTCACGGGCGTGGGGGTAGGGGGCGCGAGGTTCGGCGTGCAGGTCGTCGCCGTCGTCCCAGAGGACCACGAGGCCGAGCTGGGCGACCGGGGCGAACATCGCGGCCCGGGTGCCCGCCACCACGCGGACCATCCCCCGGCGGACGGCGAGCCAGCGGCGGTAGCGTTCGGCCGGGCCAAGGTCGGCGGTCAGGCAGACGTGGCACCCGTGGTCGACGCTGGCCAGCGCCGCATCCACGCGCGCCAGGTCTCTGGCGTCGGGGACGACGATGACGGTGCCGCGACCCGCGGCCGCGGTGGTCGCAGCGGCGACGGCGATCTCGGCCGGCCAATCGGGGCCGGGCACGGCCGACCAGGCGGCTCGAACCGGGCGGCCTTCGGCCAGCGCGGCCAGGAACGCCTGCCCGGCCGGGTAGCGGGCCCACGTGCCGGGCTCAGGGCGCTCCGGCCCGGCGACGGAGCCGGGGAGTTCCGTACGGTCCGGCCGGGTGAAGGGGCCAGGGTGCTCCGGGCGGTCCGGGTGATCAAAAGGCCGCGGAGATTCCGGTGCCCCGACTGCTTCCCGCTCGGCGCCTGCGTGGCGCGGCGGGATGGCCAGCCTGAGTACGTCCGCCAGCGTGCCTGCGTACCGGTCGGCCACCGCGCGGGCCAGGTCGAAGATCTCGGGCGTGAGCACGGGTTCCGGCGAGGTCACCCGCTCCAGCCGGGCCAGCCTGCCCTGGTGCTCGCTCTTCTCGGTCCGCTCCAGCAGGTAGCCGTCGACGAGCTGGCCCGCGAACCTGACCCGCACCCGGCACCCGGGGACGGCGGAGGAGTCCATGCTGGCCGGGACCAGGTAGTCGAAGGGGCGGTCGAGGTGGGCGAGGGAAATGTCCACCGCGACCCGGGCGACCGGCAGCCTGGCGCTGAGCGCCTGCTCCTTCTGCCCCTTAGCCATGATTCCGTCCTACCAGAGCCGCAGCCGCCGGCAAGCCTGCCGCGCCTGCCCTGGACCGCGGAGGGGGCTCGAGAGGAGAACCACCGTGCGTTCGGGAGAAAGATCGGAAGCAGTTTCCTGAACGGGTCAGCTGCCCACGGCGGCGCGGAGCTGGTCGGCGCGGTCGGCGCGCTCCCAGGAGAAGTCGGGCTCGCTGCGGCCGAAGTGCCCGTACGCCGCGGTCTGCGCGTAGATGGGGCGCAACAGGTCCAGTGCGGCGATGATGGCGCGCGGCCGGAGGTCGAACACCTCGAGGACGGCGTCCTGGATGCGCTCGACGGGCACCTTCTCCGTGCCGAAGCACTCCACGAAGAGCCCGACCGGCGTCGCCTTGCCGATCGCGTACGCCACCTGGGCCTCGCACCGGTCCGCGAGGCCGGCCGCCACCACGTTCTTGGCGACCCACCGCATCGCGTAGGCCGCGCTCCGGTCGACCTTCGACGGGTCCTTGCCCGAGAAGGCCCCTCCCCCGTGCCTGGCCATGCCGCCGTAGGTGTCGATGATGATCTTCCGCCCGGTCAGCCCGGCGTCGCCCATCGGGCCGCCGATCTCGAACCGCCCGGTCGGGTTGACGAGCAGCCGGTAGCCGGCGGTGTCGATGCCCGCGTCGGCCAGGACGGGCTCGACCACGTAGTCCTTGATGTCGGGGGCGAGCAGTTCCTTGAGGTTGATGTCGGGCGCGTGCTGCGTCGAGACCACCACGGTATCCAGCCGGACCGGCCTGTCGCCCGAGTACTCGATGGTCACCTGGGTCTTGCCGTCCGGGCGCAGGTACGGGACCGTGCCCGCGCGGCGGACTTCGGCGAGCTGGCGGGCGAGCCGGTGCGCGAGCATGATCGGCAGCGGCATGAGCTCGGGCGTCTCCTGGCACGCGTAGCCGAACATGAGCCCCTGGTCGCCAGCGCCCTGCCGGTCGAACTCGTGGGTGCCCTCGCCTTCGCGGTACTCGAACGCGTCGCTGACGCCCTGGGCGATGTCCGGCGACTGGGCGCCGATCGAGACCGAGACGCCGCAGGACGCCCCGTCGTAGCCCTTGGCCGAGGAGTCGTACCCGATCTCGAGGATCTTGTCCCTGATGATGC
This sequence comes from Streptosporangiaceae bacterium, assembly GCA_035505275.1. Lineage (GTDB taxonomy): Bacteria > Actinomycetota > Actinomycetes > Streptosporangiales > Streptosporangiaceae > Palsa-504. Next base: position 78,818 of record DATJQX010000142.1, read on the forward strand.
CGGGAATGTCGACATACGTCGCGGTGGTGACCTCACCGGCGACGTGCACCTGGCCGGTCGTGATCAGCGTTTCCACCGCGACCCGGCTGCCCGGGTCGTCCTTGATCATCGCGTCAAGGATGACGTCACTGATCTGGTCGGCCATCTTGTCAGGGTGACCCTCGGTGACCGACTCGGAAGTGAACAGGCGACGCGCCACGTCGTTTCTCCTCGTTATGGGGACTGCCGTCGTGAGTTTATCCAAGACTTGGCCGGTCGATGAGCCGTGCGGCCGACTTAGGCGAGGCGCTCGGCGACCAGGTCCCAGACGACGCCGGCGAGCGCTTCCTTGGGCCCGCGCGCGATCTTGGCGACCGTCCCGTCCGCGGCGTAGACCACCGCCTCGTTGTCGGCGGTGCCGAAGCCGAGCCCGTTCCCGACCGGGTTGACGACGAGCAGGTCACAGCCTTTCCTGGCCAGCTTGGCCTGGGCGGCCTCGGGCGAGATGTCGGTCTCGGCCGCGAACCCGACGAGGACCTGGCGCGCGGCTTGCGCGTTGCCGCTGCCGCGGGCGCGGCCACGGGCACGGCCGCGGAGCGCGGCCAGGCCGGCCAGGATGTCTGGGTTCTCGGTCAGCCGCAACGGTTCGGGAGGCTGGCCGTCCTTCTTGATCTTGGCCTCGCTCCGGGCCTCGGGGCGGTAATCCGCGACGGCGGCGGCCATCACGATGGCGTCGGCGTGGGGCGCGGCGGCGTTGACCGCCTCCTGCATCTGCCGGGCCGAAATGACCCTTATGACCGTGACCCCCGCCGGGTCGGGGAGGGTGACGTTGGCGGCGACGACGGTGACTTCGGCGCCCCGGGCGATGGCCGTGCTCGCGAGGGCGTACCCCTGCGTTCCCGTGGACCAGTTGCCGATGAACCGCACCGGGTCGATCTCTTCCCTGGTGCCGCCCGCGGAGACCAGCACGCGGCGTCCCTTGAGATCCTGCCGCGGCCCGTCCTGCGCGCCCGACGCCAGCAGGCGGGCGGCGACCGCGAAGATCTCGGCGGGTTCGGGAAGCCGGCCGGGGCCGCTGTCGGCGCCGGTGAGCCTTCCTACCGCGGGGTCCAGGACGATGGCCCCGCGGCTGCGCAGCAGCTTCACGTTCGCCTGCGTGGCGGGGTGCTCCCACATTTCGGTGTGCATGGCCGGCGCGTACAGGACCGGGCACCTGGCGGTCAGCAGGATGGCGGTCAGCAGGTCACCGGCCATCCCGGCCGCGGCGCGGGCCAGCAGGTCGGCCGTCGCGGGGGCGACCAGCACGAGATCGGCCTCCTGGCCCAGGCGGACGTGCGGGACCTGCCAGACGTCGGTCCAGGCGTCGGTCGTAACCGGCTGGCCGGACAGGGCGGCCCAGGTCGCCTCGCCGACGAAACGGAGCGCGTCGGGGGTGGGCACGACGCGGACTTTGTCGCCGTTTTCGGTGAGGAGCCTGAGCAGCTCGCAGGTTTTGTACGCCGCGACGCCGGCGCCGACGCCGAGGATGACGCGGGCCGGCATGTGCTGGGCTTCCCGTTACGGCTGCCTGATCAGGCTGTCAGCCGGTCAGGCGTCGGTGCTCTCGACGGTGAGCAGCCGATCCCTGATCTCGCGCAGGGAGATGGAAAGCGGCTTCTCCTGGCTGCGCGTCTCCACCAGCGGGCCGACGTACTCAAGGAGCCCCTCGCCCAGCTGGGAGTAGTAGGCGTTGATCTGGCGCGCGCGCTTGGCGGCCATGATCACCAGCCGGTACTTGCTGTCCACGACGTCGAGGAGATCGTCGATCGGCGGGTTGATAATCCCGTCGGCGGGTGCATGGGGCTGAGTCCCTGCCACGTTCTGCCTTCCGTAGGTCACTGCTCCATCAAGGCTATCAGCTGGCGGCATACGTCCTCGACAGATGTGTTCACCAGCGTGATGTCGAACTCGTCGGCCGCCGCGAGTTCTTCCTTGGCCGCCGCGAGCCTGCTGGCCAGCACCTCGGGCTTCTCGGTGCCCCGCCCGGTCAGCCTGCGGACGAGCTCGTCCCAGGACGGCGGGGCCAGGAACACCAGGCGGGCCTGGGGCGCCGCCTGCCTGACCTGCCGCGCCCCGGCCACGTCGATCTCGAGCAGGCAGGACACGCCCGCTTCGAGTTTCGCCTTGAGCGGCGCGCGCGGCGTGCCGTACCGGTGGCCGGAGAACCGCGCCCACTCAAGCAGCGCTCCGTCGGCCACCAGCCGGTCGAACTCGGTGTCGTCGACAAAGTGATAATGGCGCCCGTCCACTTCCCCGGGACGAGGCCGACGCGTCGTGACCGACACGGATATCCAGATCTGGGGGCAAGTCCTGGCGAGTTCGGCGACGACCGTGCTCTTCCCGACCCCGGAGGGCCCGGAGAGCACGGTCAGCCGCGAATGCACCGTGGTTGCGACCACGGCACCGCTGGGGTTTGCGAGGGCACCGCTGGGTCTTGCCTGGACCGGCGCCCGCCTACCGCGCGGATCAGATATCGGCACCGAACTCTTGCTCAAGCGCGGCCCGCTGGTTGGTACCCAACCCGCGCACGCGACGCGATTCCGCGATGCCAAGCCTTTCCATGATCTGCTTGGCCCTGACCTTGCCCACGCCGGGCAGAGATTCAAGCAGAGCGGAGACCTTCATCTTGCCAATCACGTCATCAGTCGCGCCTTCCTTGATGACATCGGTCAAGGTCGTGGCCCCGCGCTTGAGGCGGTTCTTCACCTCGGCGCGTTCTTTGCGTGCTCTAGCGGCCTTCTCAAGGGCTGCCGCACGCTCTTCAGGAGTGAGGGGAGGAAGAGCCACTCGGGGTCACCTCGGGTTTCGTTGGGAAAATTGTTTGTCGCGAGGGGAAACTAGCCAATCCCCTACCCTTTCGGCAACGCAAACCTCCGTTTACGTCGTCACAAATTGAAATATATTACTTAGCGTAAGTGATTAATTACTCAGAGTTACTTCTGCTTGGGTTACACGCTCACCGGCGGGTCTGTCCTTTCGATATTCCGCCGCTACGGTGCAGGACACCAGCGTATGCCATCTGCACCTTGGCTGGTCGATCGCCGGCCCGGCGCGTCGGAGGATTCGGGCGACATATCGTCACCCGTGCCGCCGCGTGGGCCCTTGGATTCCGCCGCCGGCCGCCGGCCGCCGGCTGTCGGCCTGGAAGTTTCAAGTTCCGAGATGATCTACTGACGGTTATGGTGCTCAGGGGTCTAGTGGTGCCTATGGGGTTATTTGCGTCTCTTGAGGCCTTTGGAGCCTTGTCGGCCTTCCAAGGGTCAGCTAGGGCGACGTAGGGGACTTAGGCGTACTTGAGACCTGTCGAGCTTCCCGACATCCTACTCGCTGCGTGAGCCAGACGTCACCCCTGGTCATTCACGCATGTGCGGAGCTGTTCCGGGGTCTGTCCCGGGCCCTTTCCCGGCCGTTGGTCAGGCCGTGTGGCGCCCGGTCGCGAGGCGGCGCAGTGAGGCGGCGATGGCCGCCGCGGCGGCTCCCGGATCCGGCGCGCTGGTGATCGGCCGCCCGATCACCAGCAGGTCCGCCCCGGCCAGCATGGCCTCCTCCGGCGTGGCCACCCGCGCCTGGTCGTGAGCCTCGGTACCCGCCGGGCGCACGCCAGGCGTGATGAGCGTCACGTCCGGCCCGACCTCGGACCTGACCGCGGAGACCTCGTGCGGCGAGCAGACCAGGCCTTGCGCGCCCGCCGTCACGGAGAGCACAGCCAGGCGCCGGACCGCATCGGACACCGGCCCCTTCAGGCCGATGCGCCCGAGGTCGTCGTCGCCTAGCGAGGTGAGCACGGTGACGGCCGCGACCATCGTGCCGGGCGAGGCCTCGACGGCCGCGCGCACCACGTCCGGGCCGCCCGCCGCGTGCACGGTGAGCACGTCGGGCCGGAGCCTGGCCACCGCGCGGGCGGCACCCGCCACGGTGGCCGGGATGTCGTGCAGCTTGAGGTCGAGGAACACGGCCACGCGGCTGGCGCCGCGCACCGTGGCGACCACCTGCGGCCCGTACCGCAGGTACAGTTCCAGCCCGACCTTGACCGTGCTCACGTGCGGCGTGACCATCGCCGCCCACCGCGCGGCCGTCTCCAGGTCGGGCGCGTCGAGCGCCACCGCCACCGGCGCCGGGTTGCTCACGGCCACTCCTCCGCTCACGTCGCTCCCGCTCCATCGCGTGGCGCCGCCGATTGACGATACCGCGCTACCCCCACCGGCTAGGCCCGCGCGAGAGGCGGCCACGGACCCCGTAGGCCTCATAGGCCTCATAGGTTCCGTGGCCCCCGTGGGTCCGGTGGGTCCCGTGGGCCGCGCCGATGACGTCGGCGGCCCGGTCGGCTCCGATGACCGCCAGTTCCTCCTCCAGTTCCCGCAGGACGCGCGAGCACGCCGACGGGTCGTTCACGATCGCGGTGCCCACCGCGATCGCCGAGGCACCCGCGAGCATCAGCTCAAGCGCGTCCCGGCCGGTGCGCACCCCGCCCGTCCCGATGATGGGCAGGTCGGGGAAGGCTTCCCGCACCTGCCAGATGCACCGCACCGCGATCGGCCTGATCGCAGGCCCCGACAGCCCGCCGAACGTCCCGGCCAGCGCCGGGCGCACGGTCCCCGGATCGATGGCCATGCCGAGCAGCACGTTGATCAGCGATAGCCCGTCCGCGCCCGATGCGGCGCAGGCCCCGGCCACGCCGACGATGTCGGCCGAGTCCGCCGATAGCTTGGCGAGCACCGGTATCTCGCGCCTGAGGCTGGCGCGTACCGCCGCGACGACCTGCCCGGCCGTCTCCGGGTCGAGCGCGAACGGGCGCCCGGTCTGTTCTGCGTTCGGGCAGGACAGGTTGACCTCCACGGCCGACACGCCAGGCGCGTTGGACAGCCGCGACGCCAGGGCGCCGTACTCGTGGATCGTCTGGCCCGCGACCGAGACGATGACCCGCGCCCCGCGCGACAGCAGCCATGGAAGGTCACGCTGGAGGAACGCGTCGATGCCCGGGCCCTGCAGGCCGACGGAGTTCAGCAGCCCGCTAGGCGTTTCGGTCAGCCTGGGCGCGGGATTACCCGTCCGCGGTTCGGTCATGATCGACTTGCTGATCAGCGCCCCCACCCGGGCGACATCCATGAAGTGAGCCAGCTCGCGTCCGGCGCCCGCGCAGCCCGCCGCGGCGAGCACCGGGTTGGGCAGTTCCAGCTGGCCGAGCCTGGCCCGCAGGTCAGCCGGCATGACGCGAATCCGCGCTGGCCCTCGGGGCGGACCCCTCGGCGCCTCCCGCGGTCGAGGGGATGGTCCTGGCGGCTCCGGATGGCGGTGCTGCGGGTGGCGGCACCTCCCGGCCCTCTCGGCCCTCTCGCCCGTCCCGCGGCTCCCGCGGCTCCCGCGCCGGGGCGGGCTTCCAGCCGGGCGCGCCCAGAGCGTCGAACGGGATCGTGCCCACGTCATCCCAGCGGACCAGATCGCCGCGGAACACCGGCCCGTCCACGCAGGAGCGCACGATCCTGGTGATCCCGTCGGTGCCGGTCACCGGGAGCACGCACCCCATGCAGACCCCGGTCCCGCAGGCCATGGCGACGTCCACAGACGCCTGGACCGGGATGTCGTACCGGCCGGCGAGCGCCGTGATCGCGCGCAGGTCGGGCACGGGCGCGGACGCGTAGATCACCTCGGTACGTGCCTCGCGGATGACCTGCTCGAGCATCTCGCTGACCGTGGCCCGCGCGCCGAGCGAGCCGTCGGAGGTGGCCACGGTGGCGCTCCGGCCGGTACGCCTGGCGGTCAGCGCGCCGAACACCCGGTCCGCGCTCGCCCCGCCGATCAGGAAGTCCACGCTGGAGGCGCGCTCGCGCAGCCGCGCGGCCAGCCCGAACAGCGGCGCGCTGCCGTACCCGACGCCGACCAGCAGGCACCGGCACGGCTCCCTGGGCACCGGGAACGGCCTGCCGAGCGGTCCCACCACGTCCAGCACGTCCCGGGCGTGCCGCGCGGCCAGCCACCTCGTCCCGGGGCCCCGCACCTCGAACACGAACTCCACCGTGCCCCCGTGATCGGGGCGGACGTCATGCACGGTGAAGGCCCGGCGCCCCAGCATCGAGCTTTCCGGGCCGCCGACGGCCAGCGTGATGAACTGGCCGGGCCGGAACTTGGTCGCGACGGCCGGGGCGACCAGCGTGAGCGCGTGATAGGCGTCGACCCGGCGCACGGTGAGCACGGTGGCGCGGACCTGGACAGGGGCCATTACGCGCCGGCCCGGGGGGACGCCCCCGCCGGCTTCGGCCCGTTGAGCAGCGCCGCGTGCTCCTGCAGCGACCGAACGCCCACCTCGCCGCGGATGATCGCCTCGATGCCCTGCACCGCGGCGGCGAGGCCGGCCGCGGTGGTGACGCACGGGATGCCGCGGCGGACGGCGGCGGTGCGGATCTCGTAGCCGTCAAGCCGGGGACCCGACTGCCCGGGGCTGCCGAACGGCGTGTTCACGATCAGGTCCACCTCCCCGGCCAGGATCCGTGTCACCACGGTCGGCTCGCCGTCGGGACCGGGGCCGTCGCCGTGCTTTCGCACGATCTTGGCACGAACCCCGTTGCGCCGCAGCACCTCCGCGGTTCCCTCGGTGGCCCAGATCTCGAAACCCAGGTCGCCGAGCCGCTTGACCGGGAAGATCATCGACCGCTTGTCCTGATCGGCCACCGACACGAACGCCCGGCCCTTCACCGGCAGCGAGCCGTATACGGCAGCCTGGGACTTGGCGTACGCCGTGCCGAACACCGTGTCGATCCCCATCACCTCGCCGGTCGAGCGCATCTCCGGGCCGAGCACCGTGTCGACGCCGTTCCCGCTCGGGTCGCGGAACCGGCCGAACGGCAGCACCGCCTCCTTCACCGCGACCGGGGCGTCCAGCGCGAGTTCGCCGCCGTCGCCCTCCGCTTGGAGCATGCCCTCGGCGCGGAGCCCGGCGATGGTGCTGCCGAGCATGATCCGCGCCGCAGCCTTGGCCAGCGGTACCGCGGTGGCCTTGGACACGAACGGCACCGTCCGCGACGCCCGGGGGTTCGCCTCCAGCACGTACAGCACCCCGGCGGCGAGCGCGTACTGCACGTTCAGCAGACCGCGCACGCCCACGCCGTTGGCGATGGCTTCCGTGGCCGCGCGGATCTGGGCGATGCCGCCGCGGCCGACGGTGATCGGCGGCAGTGCGCAGGCAGAGTCGCCGGAGTGGATGCCGGCCTCCTCGATGTGCTCCATCACGCCGCCCAGGTACAGCTCTTGGCCGTCGTAGAGGGCGTCCACGTCGATCTCGATCGCGTCATCGAGGAACCTGTCGATCAGTACCGGATGGCCCGGGCTCACCTCGGTGGCCCTGGACATGTACGACCGCAGCGTGGCGTCGTCGTAGACGATCTCCATGCCGCGGCCGCCGAGTACGTAGGAGGGCCGCACCAGCACCGGGTACCCGATCTCGCGGGCGATCTGGACCGCCTCGTCCTGCGAGGTGGCAGTCCCGTACCTCGGTGCGGTCAGCCCGGCTTTTTCGAGCACGCGAGCGAACGCGCCGCGATCCTCGGCCAGGTGGATCGCCTCGGGCGAGGTGCCGACCACGGGGACGCCGGCCGCGGCGAGCGCGCGGGCCAGCCCGAGCGGCGTCTGCCCGCCGAGCTGGACGATCACCCCGGCGACCGGGCCGGTGGCCTGCTCCGCGCGGACGACCTCGAGCACGTCCTCAAGGGTCAGCGGCTCGAAGTACAGCCGGCCCGACGTGTCATAGTCGGTCGAGACCGTCTCCGGGTTGCAGTTGACCATCACGGTCTCGTAGCCCGCGCCGGCCAGCGCGAACGACGCGTGCACGCAGGCGTAGTCGAACTCGATGCCCTGGCCGATGCGGTTCGGCCCGCTGCCGAGGATGATCACCTTGGGCGTGCTGCCCTCCGGCACCTCGGTCTCGTCGTCGTAGGTCGAGTACAGGTAGGGGGTGCGCGCGGCGAACTCCGCCGCGCAGGTGTCCACCGCGTGGTAAACGGGCCGCACCCCGAGCGCCCAGCGGATCTCGCGGATCACCGTCTCGGTGGTCTTGCGGAGTTCGGCGATCTGCGCGTCGGAGAACCCGGTGCCCTTGGCCTCCTGCAGGGTCTGTTTGTCCAGCGCCGGCGAGGCGGCTATGTGCTTGGCCACCTGCTCGATGTGCTGGATCTGCTCGACGAACCACGGATCGATGCCCGTGTGGGTGGCCACGTCGGTCACGCTGGCGCCTGCGCGCAGCGCCTGGTGGACGGTGGCGAGCCGGCCGTCGTGGGGGGTTGCGGCCGCACGCAGCAAACTGTCCCTGTCGCCGGGCTCTTTCTTCCAGCCGAACGATCCGTTGTTGCTCTCCAGAGAACGCAACGCCTTCTGGAGCGCCTCCGGGAAGTTCCGGCCGATGGCCATCGCCTCGCCGACGCTCTTCATGTGGGTGGTGAGCGCGGGATCGGCTCCGGGAAACTTCTCGAACGCGAACCGCGGCACCTTGACCACCACGTAGTCGAGGGCGGGCTCGAAGCAGGCCGGGGTCTGGCCGGTGATGTCGTTGCCGATCTCGTCGAGCGTGTAGCCGAGGGCCAGCCGCGCGGCGATCTTAGCGATCGGGAACCCGGTGGCCTTGGACGCGAGCGCGGAGCTTCGCGAGACGCGCGGGTTCATCTCGATCACGACCATGCGGCCGGTGCCCGGGTCGACCGCGAACTGGATGTTGCAGCCACCGGTGTCGACACCCACCGCGCGCATGATGGCGATCGCGGTGTCGCGCATCCGCTGGTACTCCCGGTCCGTGAGCGTCATGGCGGGGGCCACGGTGACCGAATCGCCGGTGTGCACGCCCATCGGGTCGATGTTCTCGATCGAGCAGACGACGACCACGTTGTCCTTGGCGTCGCGCATGAGCTCGAGCTCGAACTCCTTCCAGCCCAGGACGCTCTCCTCGAGCAGCACCTCGTGCGTGGGGCTCGCGTCCAGCCCGGCCCCGGCGATGCGGCGCAGGTCCGCTTCGTCCATGGCGATGCCCGACCCGGCCCCGCCCAGGGTGAACGAGGGCCGCACCACGACGGGGTAGCCGAGGCCTTGCCCGTCGGTTCCTTCGCCCGCGGCGGCGAGGCACTCGTCCAGGTCTCGGCAGATCCGGCTGGCCGGCACCTCGGCGCCCAGGCCGGTGACGATCTGCTTGAACCGCTCGCGGTCTTCACCGGCCCTGATCGCGTCGATGTTCGCGCCGATCAGCTCGACGCCGTACCGCTGCAGGACGCCCGAGTCGTGCAGGGCGACAGCGGCGTTCAGCGCCGTCTGCCCGCCCAGCGTGGGGAGCAGCGCGTCGGGGCGCTGGATCGCGATGACCTTCTCCAGCGTGTCCTGCGTGATCGGCTCGACGTACGTCGCGTCGGCGAACTCGGGATCGGTCATGATCGTCGCCGGGTTGGAGTTGACCAGGCTGACCCTGATCCCCTCCTGCTTCAGCACCCGGCAGGCCTGGGTGCCGGAGTAGTCGAACTCGCAGCCTTGCCCGATGACGATCGGCCCCGACCCGATCACCAGCACCGACTTCAGATCCTCACGCCGCGGCACGGCCCACCCCCGTGCTAGCACAATGCGGTATCCGGCTTCCAGTTCGAGGCAACCGGTGTCGTCCGCACGGATACCATATCTTTCGCGGAAGATTAGTGCTCAGCGGAAGATTTGTGTGCATATACAGCGCCCATTCTTCCGTGGAGCACGGATCTTCCAAGATCTTTCCGCGCTTGGCTGCACCGGGACGCGCTTGCGCACCATGGCGCGCATACGCACCACTGGACGTCAGGCAGGGGCCCTTTTCTGGGTGGCAACGGCTGGTGCGGGCCGGAACGGGATCCTGCCGGCTCATCGGGCGCGCTCTAGCATGGTGCAGAAGCGGTCAAAGTGGTCGGCGGCGTCGTGCGGGCCGGGAGCGGCCTCCGGGTGGTACTGGACGCTGAACGCCGGGCGGTCGAGCAGGCGCAAGCCCTCGACCACGCCGTCGTTGAGGTTGACGTGGCTGACCACGGCCGGTCCGTACGGCGTCTCAAACGGCCGCAGCGCGTCCGCCGACACGTGCGACCAGACGGCGCCCGCGCGCACGGAGGCTCCGCGCTCGCGGCCGGGAGCGGCGGTCGATCCGGCGACCGCGGACTCGCCGGATCGGTGAGTCCGCGCGGACCAGGAGAACGGGGCCTCGCCGGGATGCTGCGCTTGCGCGGACCTGGCTCGACCGGCCCTGGTGGGATCGCGCGTCTGCGCGGACGTGGCTGGACCGCGCGTTTCCGCGGAAACGTCTGGCGCAATTGCGTGGGGCGTCTCCGCGGAGACGTTTCCTGCCGCGGGACCCGGCGGATCGCCGGGCAGGGCGGCGGCGAAGCCGTGGTTGTGGCTGGTGATGTAGACCCGGCCGGTAGCCAGGTCCATCACCGGCTGATTCACGCCACGGTGGCCGTAGCGGAGCTTGTAGGTGCCCAGGCCGAGGGCCAGGGCGAGGATCTGGCTGCCGAGGCAGATGCCGAAGGTGGGAACGCCCGCGTCCAGGACGCCGCGCATCGCGTCCACCGCGTACGTGGCCGCGGCCGGGTCACCGGGGCCGTTACTGAAGAACACCCCGTCTGGCGAGACGGCGAGGATCTGTTCAGCGGTCGTCGTGGCGGGCACGACGAGAACCTCGCAACCGCGGGCCGCGAGGTGACGCGGCGTGGACGCCTTGATTCCCAGGTCCATCGCCACGACCCGGTACCTGGCCTGGCCTGAGGGCTGGACGGTGTAAGGCTCCGGCGTGGTCACCACCCGGGCCAGGTCGGCTCCGGTCATCTGCGGACTGGCCAGCACGCGGTCAAGCAGCCGGGCCGGGTCGGTCTCGGCCGTGCTGATCGCCGCTCGCATGGCGCCCTGCTCGCGAACCCTCGTGGTCAGCGCCCTGGTACCGCGGATAGCGATACCTGGTACGCCCTCGGCGCGGAGGTAGGCATCCAGGTCGCCCCGGGCCCGCCAGCTAGACGGGACCCGGGCGGGCTCGCGCACCACGTAGCCGCTGACCCAGACCCGACCCGACTCCGGATCTTCGTCGTTGACGCCGGTATTTCCGATGTGCGGCGCGGTCATCGCGACGATCTGCCGGCAGTAGGACGGATCGGTCAGCGTCTCCTGGTACCCGGTCATGCCGGTGTTGAAGACCATCTCGCCGAACGCCTCGCCGACCGCTCCGAACCCGGTCCCGCGCAGCGTCGTGCCGTCCTCCAGAACGAGCAGGGCGTTGTCCCCGGGCACGCTAGGCCAGCTTCCCCTCGAGCACGGTGGGCGTGCCGCGCAGGAACGTGGCCACCACCCGGCCGGGCAGTTCCATGCCCGCGAAGGGCGTGTTGCGGCTCTTGGACGCGCCGGGCTGAACGGCCTCGGCGGGCGCCGCCGGGTCGTACAGGGTGAGGTTGGCGGGACCGCCGAGGGCGAGCAGGGCACCGTGCCCGGCCAGCCGCCCGATCCTGGCCGGGCGGACCGACATCCGGTCGGCGACGCCGTGCCAGTCGAGCATCCCGGTGTCCACCATCGCCAGCTGCACCACGCGCAGCGCGGTCTCCAGCCCGGTCATCCCGAAGGCCGCCTCGGACCACTCGGTCTCCTTGGCCTCCACCGGGTGCGGGGCGTGGTCGGTGGCCACGCAATCGATGGTGCCGTCGGCGAGCGCGAGCCTGAGTTCCGCCACGTCGGCCGCGGTGCGCAGCGGCGGGTTGACCTTGAACACCGGGTCGTAGCCCTCCGCGAGCTCGTCGGTCAGCAGCAGGTGGTGCGGGGTAACCTCCGCCGTCACCGGCCATCCCTTGGACTTCGCCCAGCGGATGATCTCCGCGGATCCCGCGGTGGAGACGTGGCAGACATGCAGTGCGGAGCCCACGTGCGCGGCCAGCAGGCAGTCACGCGCGATGATCGCCTCCTCGGCGACGGCGGGCCAGCCCGCCAGGCCGAGGCGGCCGGACATCTCTCCCTCGTTGAGCTGCGCGCCTTCGGTGAGCCGGGGCTCCTGCGCGTGCTGGGCGATCACCCCGTCGAAGGCCTTGACGTATTCGAGGGCCCGCCGCATCAGCAGCGGGTCGGCGACGCACCGGCCGTCATCGGAGAACACGCGGACCCGCGCAGCCGAGTCGGCCATGGTGCCGAGCTCGGCGAGCCTGCTGCCCGCCAGCCCGATGGTGACCGCCCCCACCGGCTGGACATCGCAGTGCCCCGCCGCCCGCCCCAGGCGCCAGACCTGCTCGACCACGCCCGCGGTATCGGCGACCGGATCGGTGTTGGCCATGGCGTGCACGGCCGTGTAGCCGCCGAGGGCCGCCGCCCTGGTGCCGGTCTCGACGGTCTCTGCGTCCTCGCGGCCCGGCTCGCGCAGGTGCGTATGCAGGTCGACCAGCCCGGGCAGGGCGATCAGGCCCTGCGCGTCGAGCACCTGGGCGCCGACGCCACTCAGCCCGGAGCCGATGGCCGCGATCGCCCCGTCGCTGAGCAGGATGTCGGTGGACTCATCCCGCTGACCGCCGGACCCGGCGACCGTGACCCCCTTGATCAGCCACGGGCCGGGGGCGGAAAGGCGGGTGGGGCCGGGCTGGCAGGCGGCGCTCACTGCGCCACCGCCGGGAACTCCGTGCCGCCGAGTAGCAAGTACAGGACGGCCATCCTGGTGGTGACCCCGTTGGCCACCTGCTCCACGATCGTCGAGCGGGCCGAGTCCGCGACGTCGGCGGCGATCTCCACTCCCCGGTTCATGGGTCCCGGATGCATGACGATGGCATGGTCAGGCAGCCGCCCCATGCGCGCGGCGTCCAGCCCGTATCTGCGGCTGTACTCGCGCACGCTGGGGAAGTACGCGGCGGTCATCCGCTCCTGCTGAACCCTCAGCATCATCACCACATCGCTCTTGGGTAGCTCGCTGTCCAGGTCATAGCTCACCGCGCAGGGCCAGTTCTCCACGGCCAGGGGCAGCAGCGTGGGCGGGCCGGCCAGGGTGACCTGGGCGCCGAGCGTGCTGAGCAGCAGCACATTGGACCGGGCGACCCTGCTGTGCAGCACGTCTCCGACGATCGTCACCCGGATGCCGTCAAGTCCTGCACCGCGGGTGCTGCCCCTCTTGAGCCTGCGCCGGATGGTGAAGGCGTCGAGCAGGGCCTGGGTGGGGTGCTCGTGGGTACCGTCCCCGGCGTTCACCACGCTGCCCTGCACCCATCCCGCGAGCCGGTGCGGGGCGCCGGAAGCGCCGTGCCGGATGACCACCGCGTCCGCGCCCATGGCCTCCAGGGTCAGCGCGGTGTCCTTCAGGCTCTCGCCCTTGGCCACGCTCGAGCCCTTGGCAGAGAAGTTGATCACGTCGGCAGACAGCCGTTTCGCCGCGGCCTCGAACGAGATCCTGGTCCTGGTGGAGTCCTCGAAGAACAGGTTGACCACGGTCCGGCCGCGCAGCGTGGGCAGCTTCTTGATCGGGCGGTCGGCCAGGCTGGCCAGCTCCTCGGCGGTGTCGAGGATGAGCAGCGCGTCGGCACGGGTCAGGTCACCAGCGGAGATCAGGTGGCGCTTCACGGCTTCCGCCCTCCCTCGCCGATCATTACCTCGTCCCGCCCGTCGACCTCGGACAGCAGGACACACACCACCTCGCGCTGGGAGGTGGGAAGGTTCTTGCCCACGTAGTCGGCCCGGATGGGAAGCTCGCGATGGCCGCGATCGACGAGCACGGCCAGCTGCACGGTCCGGGGCCTGCCGAGGTCGGTCAGCGCGTCGAGCGCGGCGCGCACGGTACGGCCTGAGTAGAGCACGTCATCCACCAGGACGATCGTCTTGCCGTCCACGCCTCCGACCGGAAGGTCGGTGCGGCCTAGCGCCCGGGCTGGGCGAAGCCGCAGGTCATCCCGGTGCATAGTCACGTCAAGCGATCCGCAGGGGACTTCAAGCCCCTCGAATTCCCCGATGCGGGCGGCGAGCCGACGGGCCAGCGGCACCCCTCGGGTGGGGATGCCTAGCAAGATCACGTCATCGCCGCCGTGCGTTCGTTCCAGGATCTCGTGAGCGATCCTGGTCAGCGCGCGCCTGATTTCCTCGGCGTCGAGCACTGCGAGGCCATCACGCCCCGCGACCGAACTACTCGCCTGGGACATAGAAGGGACCTCCTTCCCCGCCTCTCTGGACGGTCCTTAAAGGATGTCTACGTCCATGATCATACGGGGAGTTACCAGCCAGCTCGGCCGCTCCGGGACGGCCAACACGGTGTGTGATTTACCTCACACAAGACCGATACGACCCGAACGCGGCGAGAGCCCCTCTTGACCCGAGATGTGCCCACAGCGACGGGAAACCTGATCTCGGATGGGTTCTCGGTTGCCGGCGGAGGGTACGAATCCATCACGGAACGCAAGCCGGTTACCGCACGAGTTAATCCAGTTTTTTGCCATTCGGCTTGACCTTGTCGCGCTCGCCGCCTACCGTCACTGAGCGTAACCGTTACTGTAAGCGACGACTGGCCGGAACCGAGGAATCAATGCCATCTGAGTACGCCAAGACACTCGGCGCGCGGCTGCGCGCCATCCGCACGCAGCAGGGACTCTCGCTGCACGGGGTCGAGGAGAAGTCCCGCGGCCGGTGGAAGGCCGTGGTCGTAGGTTCCTACGAACGTGGAGACCGGTCCGTAACTGTACAGAAGCTCGCTGAACTAGCCGAGTTCTACGGTGTCCCCGTCTCGGAACTACTGCCCGGCGACGCTGCCCCGACGCCGCTGGTGCCCACGCCCAAACTCGTCATCGATCTCGAGCGCATGGGCCAGTTGCCTAAGGACAAGGTGGGTCCGCTCGCCCGCTACGTCGCCACCATCCAGAGCCAGCGCGGCGACTACAACGGGCGCGTGCTTTCCGTGCGGCACGAAGACCTCCGCTCGCTCGCGGTCATCTACGACAAGTCCCCCTCCGATCTCACTGAGGAACTCATCAGCTGGGGCGTGCTCGACGCCGACGCGCGCGGCGCGATGGAATCGTTCTAAAGCC
Organism: Streptosporangiaceae bacterium; assembly: GCA_035505275.1. Classification (GTDB taxonomy): domain Bacteria; phylum Actinomycetota; class Actinomycetes; order Streptosporangiales; family Streptosporangiaceae; genus Palsa-504. The sequence continues at coordinate 93,844 of DATJQX010000142.1, forward strand.
CTAGCCTGCCGGCCGTAGCGGGAGCGGAGACTGGACCTGGACGCCGAGGGCGGTCTCTGCGAGTGACAGGAAGGTCTCCGCGTCCCGTAGCAGGTCGTCGGCCTCGCGCGCGGATGCCGCGCGCGGCAGTCCCGCCTCAGCCGCCGCACGCTTGCCGGCGCCAGCCGCGAAGTAGGCAGCCCATTCGGTGAGAGCCGGCTCGACCTGAGGCAGCAGTTCCCACACGCTGTGCGGCTTCCTGCGCCTCATCCGGGGCTCGCCGCGAGCCGCCACCACGGCCGCCGCGGCGCGCAGCGCGGCCAGATGCGCAGTCACGTAACGGGCTCCAGGCGCCGTCTCATCGGCGGCCTCATCGAGGCCGCGGCGCGCTGACTGGAGCATGCTGAGTACCGTCGGCGCCAGCCCAGGACCCCCTGGATGCCACGGGCCGATATCGCTGCCGCCCGGGCGCACCTCCGCCGCCTTCACCATCGGTCTTCATCTCCTCCTGTGACCCGGCCAGGTGAGACGCTTCCCCTCACCCCACCCGGCCGGCGCTGGTCCATCTATTCGAACCTAAATTCGTTCCGATGTCCAGTCTCTATTCGATGTCTGTTCGAATGTACAGGGCAGGTCTGACATTCTGGACCCGACGGGAGTCCGGTACGGGCGAAACCGCCGGGTGCGAGGGCTCTGGCCAGCCGAGCTCCAGAGGTGTAGAAGGGGTTATTTGGGCGCAACGCGCCTGTTGTGCGCAAGGCCAGCCGGGCCTGTATTTTTATCGCGTGCCATCCCGACCCGCCACCGATGACGGGAGCGCGAGACCGCTCGCCGGGGACCCGGGCCCAAGCCCTGGCAGCAGCGAGAATCTCACCTGGGAGGCTGGGGCCGAGTCTGCCGCACCCGGTACAGGTGTGACGTCCGCCGCCACCGAGACCGACGCCGGGCCCGGCCTGACCGAGGCTCAGCTCGCCCTGCTGGCCAGTCTGGAGGACACCCGGCCCGTCGCCAGCGTGGTGGACGACATCGACGGGGCCCCCGCCCGGGCCGGGATCGCACCACAAACGGGCACCGCACCAGCGACGGGCACCGCACCAGCGACGGGCACCGCACCTTCCGCAGCGGCGGACGGGACGCCGCTTGCGCCGGACGGGACGCCGCTTGCGCCGGACGGGACAGGCGCGGCGACAACCCAGGAGTCGCCCCTCCCGACGGCGACGCGCTCTACGGACCAGCCGCCCGCTAGCGCGCCTTCCAGGCGGCCGGGAACCGACTCTCAGACCAGCCCGACTGGGACCACCGCCCTCAGCCCCCCGACTGGGACCACCGCCCTCGGCCGCCCGGCGGGGACGGACACGGCCGGGACCGATGCTTCCACCCGGACGACAGGGACAGACGCCGCGCTCACTCGCCCCCCGGGAGGGGCTACAGCGCCCCGGACGGGCCAACGGGGAAATGGGGACCAGGACGGGGCGGTGAGGCGCGCCCTTGGAGCCGGCCGGGCATGGCGATCCCCGGCGGCAGGTGCACCGGCCCGCAGCGGTAAGGCGGGTGCGACGACCCGCGATGGTAAGACGGGGGCGCCGCAGCCGACGGACTCCGACGCGCTCCCGCGCACGGCCCGGACGGACGCAAAGCCGCGGCCAACCGATCCCGATGCCCACCCATCCCGAGGCAACCGAGCGCCACGGCCAGCCGGGTCCGGCCAGGGCCCGCGCACGGCGCAAGGAGACAGGGCGTCCCGGCCGACCGGGCCCCACCCCGGACTACCCGCCACCAGGACGAGGGCAACGACGTACACCGGCAGGACGGGAGCTTCACCGTCAGCTGGCAAGACGGGAGCCGCGCCCGGCGGCCGGGGAGGCACACCGGCACGTACAGGCGGGCAGGGCACGCCATCGCCTGCCGACCGCGCGGCCACGTCGCCGACCACGGGAAGGACCAGCGGGCTACCGCGACCGGGGCGGGCCGGGGGGGCAAGCGCGCCGCCGGCTCCTGGCCGGGCTGACGCGCCGCCGGCTCCTGGCCGGGCTGATGCGCCGCCGGCTCCTGGCCGGGCTGATGCGCCGCCGGCTCCTGGCCGGGCTGACGCGCCGCCGGCTCCTGGCCGGGCTGACGCGCCGCCGGCTCCTGGCCGGGCTGACGCGCCGCCGGCTCCTGGCCGGGCTGACGCGC
>DATJQX010000143.1:0-15820 GCA_035505275.1 Streptosporangiaceae bacterium
CGAAGACGCCTCCGTTGGCGATGCACGCCGCGAGCCGGTGCTCGAACGCCGCGGCCCGGGGAGCCAGGTAGCCGCCGAAGCTGATGCCCAAGAGGGCGATGCGGTCCGGATCGACTGCCGGAAGGCCCAGCACGTGGTCGACGACCGGCGTGACTACCGCCTCCCAGTCCGGCCGGAAGCCGAGGCCCTGCTCGCGGATCACCGCGCCCTGCCCCGGTCCCTCGAACGTGAGGCAGTTGATGCCACGGGCGGTGGCGGCCATCGCGTTGGCACGGAGCTCCTCCTGGGTACCGTCATACCCGGTGTGCACGATCAGCGTGGGAGCCCTCGCCCCGGCTTCGGCTGCACGGTAGAAGTAGCCCGGAAGCGTCGTATCCCGGTAGGGGATGGCCGCGCGCTCGACGGCCAGGGGGGTCAAGTCAAGCGCTTGCTCGAAGCAGGCCCGCGCGCTGCGGGAAAGGTCGATGATGCGAGGGTCGCTCGGGTCGCCGTGCAGGTAGAATTCGGCGGCGCGGTAGTAGTTCGAAGCCCGGAAGTAGGCCTCGCGGGCGCTGGACTCATGGCCGCGTTCCCGGCTTCGCTCGGCAATCTCGTGCACCCGCTGAGCGGTCTTCAGCCACTCGGCGGTCCAGCTCTCGAAGTCGCCCTCCCGGATGCGGTACGCGGTCGACAAGACCTCGCCAGCCTCAGCGTCACCTGAGGCTGCCGAGCCAAGCAGCCGCAGCGTCTGGAAGTCGAACTGGGTGTCATTGAAGATGACATGCATCGCTGTCTGATCTCCCAAGGAGACGTACCGGATCTGGCCCGTCCACAGTCGCAGCCCGGCCGAACCCGTGGCAGGGGCATTAGTCCCCCTAATCGCGGACCGAAGGTCGTCATCTCAGCCCGCACCAATGAGCGTCGCCGTTGATCATCGATTCGTGGCCAGATAATCAGGCCGATGACACGGGCTCGGTGCGGGCTGAGTGCTGTCAGCGATCAGATTCAGGGCCCGCGTAGAGGATGAAGGTGTCGTCGATCCCTTGTTCTGGGGTGCCGCTCGTAGGCCCGGAGGAGGCGGGCCGTTCGGACTCGGTGTACTGGCTGGTGGTGGCCAGGTAGATCCCGATGGCCCAGCGATCGGCTGATCCCTGGTAGCGCAGCGCAGGATCGGCGTGGGGTCGCTGTGGCCGGGCAGGAGGGCAGAGACGCCCGCGGTGGCGCACGATGGGCTTGCCGAGGCGGGGCCAGCGGCGGTTCTTCGGCCGCGCCCACTGGATCAGCGAGTACCAGCATTCGAACGGGGACCGGCCGCCGGGCGGGAGGCACTCAGATCACGGACAGCCAGGCTTACGGGACCACGACTAGGCGCCTGCCGCGCAGGTCGGTGCGCTGCCAGGCGGTCTCGATCTGGCTGAGCGGTACCTTTTCCAGGTCGAACGTGAGGGTGCCGGTCTGGGCCCACTGGACGATCTGGCCGTAGACCTCGCTCATCGTGGCGGGATTCAGGCCCCTGGCCGCCCCGTAGATCTCGACGCCTGAGGTGCGGAGGCTGTCGGCGGCCAGGGTGAGCGTCGAACCGGCGGACTCGCCGACCTGGATGAGCCTCGTCGGCTTCCGGAAGGCGAACGAGGCCGGGACCAGCGTGCGGAGCAGGATCTCGGTCGGCCGGCCCCAGAGGAAGTCCAGGACGACGTCGTAACCTTCTCCCCTGGCCTCGGCGAACGCCTGGGCCAGGGCGTCATCGGGAACCGCGGTGTTGACGGTCAGGTCGGCGCCCAGGGCCTGCACCTCGCGCAGCGCGTGGTCGTCGCGGCCGGTCGCGACGATCCGGCCGGCGTCGAGCAGGCGGGCCACCTTGACCGCAAGGCGCCCGGCCACCCCGGTCGCGCCCTGGATCAGAACCGTCTCGCCGGGCACGAATCCGGCGGCCGTCTTGATGGACATGCCCGTGACGGCGGTGGCCAGGACGACGGCGACGGCGGGATCGATGCCCTCCGGGATGGGAACGACGTGGCCGGCGGCCACGACTGTCTGCTCGGCGAGCGCGCCGTAGGGCGGGCGGGGGTTACCGAATCCGGCGACGGTGCCGTCTGGGAGCGTTCCCACGCCGTCGAAACCGGGGATCGCGGGCAGTTGGCTGATGTACTGGCGGCTCGCGTAGTGCTGGCCGGCCGCGACCAGCTTGTCGACGTTCTCGACCGCGACCGCCTTGACATCGATGATGACCTCGCCCGGGCCTGCGACGGGAGCGGGGAACTCCTCGTACCGCGGGATCCCGCCGACCTCGTGCAACACTGCTGCTTTCATCGACTCTCCTGCTCTCTAACGCTGTTAGAGAGCTACTCTAACACTGTTAGAGCCTGATGGCCTGGCGTTGGAGGCGAGGGCATGGCGTTGGAGGCGAGGGCATGGCATTGGACCGGCGGCGGATCGTCACCGAGGCCGTCGCGCTGCTCGACGCGGACGGCCTGGACGGGGTGACCCTGCGCAGGCTCGCCCAGCGACTCGGCGTGCAGGCGCCGACCCTTTACTGGCACATCTCGAGCAAGGCCGCCCTGGTCACCGCGATCGCCGAGGAGATCCTTGACCGGCAGTTCCCCGAGCTGGCGCCGCCCGGGCCCGGCGAGCGCTGGCAGGACTGGCTGATCGGCCTGGCCGAGGGGCTGCGCCGGGCGCTGCTCGCCCATCCCGACGGCGCCCGCGTCGTCTCGGCCTCCCAGCTCTCCCAGAAGATGGCCGCGATCTCCGAGCTCGCAATGAGCACCCTGGTGGCCCGAGGAGTGCGGCTGCACCAGGCCCGGCTCATGGTCCTGACGGTCGAGCACTTCACCGTCGGGTATGCCCTCGAGGAGCAATCCCCCCGCCCCGGACAGGACGAGCTCACCGGCTTCGACCTCGCCGCCTTCACCCAGCGGTACCCGACCGTGGTGGCCGCCGTCACGGAGTACTTCGAGCCCGGGCGCACCGTGGACGACCTGTTCCGCGAGTGCCTCCAGCTCATCGTGGAGCCACCGGAAGGTACTCCGACCGAAGGCCGCGATCCCTAGGATCGGGGTAACAGCGGACTGGGAGGGCAACGATGCCAACGGTGCAGGCGAACGGGATCGACATCAACTACGAGGTGCACGGCGCAGGCGAGCCTATGGTGCTGATCCCGTACCTGGCCGCGGATCAGGCCTGCTATGCCTTCCAGGTCGGTGAGTACGAGAAGCACTACACCTGCTACTGCGTGGACCTGCGCGGCGCGGGGCTGTCTTCCAAGCCGGAGGGCGTCTACTCCACCGAGTTGTTCGCCGAGGACGTCGCGGCGTTCATGGACGCCGTCGGGATCGACCAGGCGCACGTCTTCGGGGTCTCGCTCGGCGCGTCGGCCGGGACGTGGCTGGCCGCCAGGCACCCGGAGCGGGTGAAGACGCTGCAGTTGCACAGCGCGTGGGACAAGACCGACCCGTTCCTCGAGGTCATAGTCCGGGGCTGGCAGGTCACGGCCCAGGGCCTGGGCAGCGTGGCCGAGATGATCATCCTGGGGATCTTCCCGTTCTGCTTCACCCCCGAGATGTACGCGGCGCGGCCGGACTACGTCGAGGCGCTGGCCGCGTTCGTCCGCGGCCGGCCGATGCCACCGGTGGACGCGTTCATGCGGCAGTCCGGGGCCGTGCTGGCGCACGACGCGACGCAGGCGCTGGCCTCGATCCAGGCGCCGACGCTGATCACGTACGGGCGGCACGACATCGTCACCTCCACCCGCTTCGCCAAGCCGCTGAGCGAGGGGATCGCCGATTCGGAGGTGCACGTGTTCGAGAACTGCGCGCACGCCGCGATCTACGAGGACGTGGACGGGTTCAACGAGGTTACGCTGGCCTGGCTGCGCGAGCGCTCGGGCTGACGGCGGATGGATGAAGCAAGGTACGACCCGGGACTGAAGCTGAGCCGGCGGGCGGCGTCCGAGGCCGTGACGGGCCTCGGCTGGCGGTATGTGCTGGGCGAGCTCAGGACCGAGGTCTTGACGGGATCACTTCCGCTGGCGGCCGACGTCGCCGGGCGGGCGGCGGCGGTGGCGGGAGCCGAGGGTCACCTGCGGATGGACGTGCGCTCGGACCGGGTCATCTTGTCTCTGCAGACGGCGGAGCTGGGCTTGGTGACCACGGAGGACGTCGAGCTGGCGCGGCAGATCTCGGCCGCAGCGGAGGAGTTCAGGCTGACGACGCGCAGCGGCGTCGGGGACGGCAGCTCGCGTTCGGTCCAGGTGCTCGAGATCGCGATCGACGCGGTGGACGCCGCCGCGATCAGGCCGTTCTGGAAGGCAGTGCTCCGGTACGCCGACGAGCCCGGCCGGTCCGGGCCGGCGGACGCCCTGGTCGACCCGCTCGGGGAGGGGCCGTCCGTCTGGTTCCAGCAGATGGACGCGCCGCGGCCGCAGCGCAACCGGATCCACCTGGACGTGTCCGTGCCGCACGACGAGGCGGAGTCGCGGATCCGGGCCACCCTGGCGGCGGGCGGCACGCTGACGTACGACGCGGAGGCCCCGGCGTTCTGGGTGCTGGCCGACGCGGAGGGCAACGAGGCGTGCGTCACCACCTGGGAGGGCAGGGACCCGCCGGAGGCGGGCTAGATGGGCACAGACCCGCCGGAGGCGGGCTAGATGGGCAGGACCCGCCGGAGGCGGGCTAGACCGCGGGGCGCTCCTGGGCGGGCTGGGGGGCGCTGAGCTCGGCCCACAGGGCGCGGTAGGCGCGCGCGGCCTGGGTGCGGGGGGCAAAAGCGCTGACCGGGGCGCGCTCCACCGACATCCGCTCGATGATGGACAGGGCGGGGATGCCCGTTGGTGCCACCATTGATCGTTCGGCCAAAAGATCTTGGATTATCTCCCTGTGCAGCTTCTTGCGCCGGTCCACCATGGAGAAAAACGCGCGCACCTCGGGGCGCCTGCCGTTGAAATCCGCCACGAACTCGGTGAGCTGGTCGAGCGTGCGCAGCGACAGCGTGGTCGGGATCAGCGGCACGAGCAGGACGTCGGCGGCGTGGATGACGTTCTCGGACAGCAGGGAGATGCCCGGCGGGCAGTCGAGGAACACCCGGTCGTACTCGGCGGCCAGCGGCTTGAGCAGCTGGGCGATCCTGCGGGTGGGCTTGGCGTCGGCCAGGAGCAGGTCCATGTTGCGGTAGGTGAAGTCGGCGGGGAGCAGGTCCAGGCCGTCGAAGTCGGTGCCCTTGATCGCGTCGTCCAGCACCTTGGTACCGCGGATGAGCGCCTTCCCGCCGCCCTTGACCCGGGGCTTGATCCGGAACAGGAAGCTGGCCGCGCCCTGCGGGTCCAGGTCCCAGAGCAGCGTGCGGTGCCCTTCGGCGGCGGACAGGTAGGCGAGGTTGACCGCGGCGGTCGTCTTGCCGACGCCGCCCTTGATGTTGTACGTGGCGTAGATCTTCACGGCGCGCCGGCCCGCTCGAGGAGGACGCGCACGCGCCGCTGGCCCTCCGGGCCCGCGAAGGCGGCGAAACGCCGGCCGAAGTCGGCGCGGGCCTGCTCCTGGCGGATGGCCAGCTTTGCGGTGATTTCCCCCATGGCCAGGAGCGTAGCGGCGGGCGCGGCGCGTTCGGCGAGCATCTGCTCGGCCAGCGCGTGAATCTCCTCCCGCTCGATCTGGCTGTCCTGGAAGTCGCCCAGGCAGTCCTGTAGCTGCTTCAGGTCGCCGACGACCTTCTTGTACGCGACGGGGTCGTAGAGCGGCGCGAAGAACTCCAGCAGGTACCGCAGTTCCTTACACCGTTTGCGCAGATCGTGCAGGGACTCCGGGGCGGACGCCGCGGTGATCGCGCCGCCGCGCGAGGTCACCTTGCCGAACGCGCGGGCGGTCCGTGTGACGGCCAGGTCGGCGGCGGGGATCTGGCGGGCCCGGCGCCGGCGGGGACCGGCGGCGTCGCGGACCTCGACCAGCGCCTTGCGCCAGTGATCGGTCAGGGTGCGGAACCTCGGCGAGCGCATCGCGGTGGCCAGCAGCCGGAATTCGCGCGAGCGGCGCCTGGCCAGGAAGGCCCGGAACGGCTCAAGGTCCTCGGGTGAGGCCGCGAGGAGGTGTTCGGCCATCGCGGGGAAGCCGAGCAGGTGGACGTCGAGGTCGCGGGTCGGCGTGGTCAGGTCGCCGAGCCAGGCGAACTCGGGGCCGTACTGTTCGGCGAGGTCGCCCGGCAGGACGTCGCCGAGCAGCTTGATCGCCGCGCGCGTGCGGCGGACGGAAACCCGCAGGTCGTGCAGGAACTCGGTGTCGATGTCGCGGAGGACGCCGCAGGTGTTCTGCTCCAGGGTGTCCAGCAGGCGCAGCAGCACGGTGGCGACCGCGACCGGCGCGGGCATCTCGGCGGTGATCTCCGCGTCCACGCCGTTGGTGTAGTCGGCGGGGCGGCGCCCCAGCGCGCGGAGGGCCTCGGCCAGGAGGGTCGTGGTGACCGGGGCCACGCCCGGGAGTTCGGCCAGCAGGCGGGCGGCGCGGCGGGCCTGGGCGGGGTAGCCGCGGACTTCGGCGATGGTGAGGCGGGCGGGCAGTCCGAGGGTCCTGGGGTTCGCCCCGCCTAGGGTGAGGCTCGAGGCGTTCACGATGAGCCTGGCTACGGTCTTGCCGTCCGGGTTGGTCAGCCGCTTGACGCTGATCGTGGTGGAGGTCGTGACGACGGGCAGCAGCGCCCTGGGGCTGGCCAGCTGGACGATCCGGTCGCGGACCGGGCCCGGGGGCAGGTCCTGCGGCAGGCTGGGGCGCCTGGGCTGCCAGCCCGCGGCCGGCTGCTCAGCCTGGGGCGTGCCGTCCCAGGCGGTCAGGAGCAGGCGGCTGCCGCGCCTGGCGTTCTCGTAGGTCAGCTCGAGCCCGGCACGCTCAAGGCGCCAGTCGAAAGTGTCCAGCCAGGTCCGCCGGCGCGTGCCGCTTCCGGGTGCGCCGCGTTCTTCAGAGATGCCGAACGCCGGCGCGAGCGCCTCAAGGACGGCGTGGATCGGGTCGCTGGCCGTCGCGGCCCCTAGTGTCCTGGTCCCGGCCTGCGTTTCCCCGTCTCGCCTGTCCAGCTCGAAGTCCCGCAGGTCAGGGGTCATTAGTTCACTTTCTCCACCGGAGAATGTTACCTCTAGTTCACCTGTCTCTGGTATAAGGCGACGCTAGATTATGGGCCATTTTAGGCCTGTAATGGCGAGTATGTCAGGAGGCGCCGGCATGGCCGTCTGGGCGCCCTGACGGGTGACGGCAGCGGCGCCCGCGGCGGTCGCGGCGCGTACGGCGTCGGGGGGCGGGACGCCGGCCGCCAGGGCCACGGCGAGGGCTCCGACGAACGTGTCGCCTGCCCCTACGGTGTCGACGGCCCGGACGCGGAAGCCTTCGATAGTGTCGGTGCCCTCCGGGCCGGCCAGGGCGGCGCCGTGCGCGCCCGCGGTGACGATGGCGTGGTGCGCGCCCGCGGTGACCAGGGCCGCGGCGGCCCGGGCCGCCGCGGACGGGGCGGTATGGGCGGCGGGGGCGGTATGGGCGGCGGGGGCGGTTGAGGTGGCTGAGGTAGGCAGCGAGGAAGCGAGGAGGGCAGCGGCCTCGGATTGGTTGACGACTAGCCAGTCCAGTTGGTCGGCGTAGTCCGCGAGGAGGGCGGCGGCGTCGGGGGGGACGGGCGCGAGGTTCAGGATGCGGAGGATCCCGGGCGGGTGGGCGAGTGCCGACCGGATCGCGGGGACGGCGATCTCGGCGCTGATCACTATGACGTCGCTCGGGGCGGCCTGGGCGATGTCGTCCGGGGTGACCTCGTGGTTGGCGCCGGGGGCAACGGTGATCAGGTTCTCCCCCGCCTGGTCGACCGCGATCATGGCCAGGCCGGTCGGTGTCCCCTGGATGACCCGCACGTGGCCGGTGCCGACGTGCTCGGCTCGCAGGTCGGCCAGCAGTTGCCGGCCGAACGCGTCGTCGCCGACGCAGCCGACCATCTGAACGTCGGCGCCGAGCCGGGCCGCGGCGACGGCCTGGTTCCCGCCCTTCCCGCCGGGAGAGAAGCGGGCCGGCGAGCCGAGCACGGTCGTGCCGGGGCCCGGGAGGCTGGGCACGGTCACGGAGATGTCCATGTTCAGGCTGCCCACGACGGTCACGCGAGGTCGTTTGGTCATTCCCGCACGGTAGCGCTTGCCCAAGCGGCCAGCGCAGCGGCAGATCGGGTTTGCCTGGCCGATTCGGAGGACGCGGGTGTCAAGGACGCCGTCGACGGCGGCCTCCAGCGTCCCTCTCTCCTCATCCGCACCATCCCTCACGCGAGCGGGCCGGCCTCGAGTCGATGAGAGTGGCAACCTACCGGTTCTTCCCGTTAGGTTGCCACATCCATTGGTTCCACGACCCCAGCCAGAGCGGGAAGTCAACCCGGGACTCGAGGCGCGGGGGAACGCAGGGACGAGCGGGGCTTGCGGGACGAGCGGTGCTTACGGGACGAGCGGGGCTTGCGGGACGAGCGGGGCTTGCGGGACGAGCGGGCGCCGGGGCCGACGAGGGCGCAGGTCGGGCAGAGCGGGGCCTTTGCGCCCGCAGATCCCTTACTAGCAGGAGGCTAGTGCGCTTCGGGTGACCCAGCCAGGAGTGCCTTAATCGTGACTCACTCCTGCTGCGTCATGATCACCGGCTCACTAGGGTGATCGGGTGGGACCGATCTTGCTGCTGTCTATCCGGGCTGACGACGCCGCGGCCGATAACGAGTACGAGTCCTTCCTGAGCCTGGCGGGGATCGAGGAACGCGACCTGCGGCGCGTACGGCTGGAACAGCATGCGCTGGTGGAGGTCGACCTGCGGGAGTGGTCGGGGATCTGGGTTGGCGGCGGGCCGTTCAACTACTCCGACCCGGCCCAGGCGAAATCGCCGGTCCAGCGGCGGGTCGAGGCGGACCTGAGCCGCGTGCTTGACGCCGTGGTCGCAGCCGACTTCCCCTTCCTAGGCGCCTGCTACGGCGTCGGGGCGCTCGGCACCCACGAGGGCGCGGTCGTGGGCCGTCGCTACGGCGAGCCGGTCGGGTGCGTCCGCGTCACCCTCACCGCGGAGGGACGGGCCGACCCGTTGCTGCAGGACCTGCCGGACGAGTTTGAGGCGTTCACCGGGCACAAGGAAGCCCTTAACGAGCTGCCGGGTCACACCGTCCTGCTCGCCACCTCGGCCACCTGCCCGGTGCAGATGTTCCGGGTCGGCTCCAACGTCTACGCCACCCAGTTCCATCCTGAGATGGACGCGGTCGCCTTCTGCATCCGGATCGACGTGTACAAGCACGCCGGCTACTTCGAACCTGACCAGGCCGACGCGCTCAAGGCGGAGGGCCGGCGCAGCGAAGTCCAGCACCCGCCCGCGATCTTGCAGGCGTTCGTCCGGCGCTTCGCCGAGCGGGACCGGGTGGGGTGGCCGGAAGCCGCCGCGGCTGGTTAAGCGTCCGGGCCAGGGCGCTGGCCAGCGGCGCGGCGCAGTTGGCGGCGAGGTGGAGCAGCACCGGCGCGGCCAGGCTGCCGGAGCGTTCCCTGAGGCGGGACAGTAGCGCGCCGACCGCCGCGGTCCCGGCCACGACGGTGGTGACGTGGGCGATCCGGGCGCCGCGGCGGGACGCGAGCCGGTTGACGTCGAGCGCCTCGGCGGTCGGGCGGATGTGCCAGATACCGAATACCGCGCTGGCCACCGCGGTCGCCGCGGGCTCGGCCAGCACCCTGCGCAGCGCCGCCAGGAGCACGCCACGGAATGCGGCCTCCTCCCAGGCGACGGTGCCCACGGGGATGCGCAGCAGCACGTGGTAGGCGAGCTGCCGGCGGTCCAGGACGGCGACGCGCTGGTCGTCGAGCAGGGGGCGGGTGGCCGGGGTCAGGGCGGCTAGCGCGAGCGCCGCCACGACGGGCGCGGCCGCCGCCGAGCCCAGCCTGATCCCGGACCGTAGCTGGTCCCGGCGGAGGCCGAGGTCGGCTGGGGTCAGCCCGCTGGTCGCGGCGGCCGTCAGCAGGGCGGCGGCGGCGAGCGCGTTGACGGCCGGGTACCAGCGCCGGTGCCAGGACTGGGCTCCGGCCAGGTTGTTGTAGCCGGCCAGCACGATGCAGGCGGCCGCGGCGAAGGTCACGTCGGCCGGGCGGCCGGGCGAGGCGGTGCTCGCGGGACCGGGCGAGGCGGTGCTCGGGGGGCGCGGCGCGGGGTCACTCACCGGGGCGGACCAGGCCGCACTCGTAGGCGAAGACGACGGCTTGAGCGCGGTCGCGCAGGGCGAGCTTCATGAGGATGCGGCTGACGTGAGTCTTGATCGTCTGCTCCGCGACGATCAGGTGGGCGGCGATTTCGGTGTTCGACAGGCCGCGGGCGACCAGGGCCAGGACCTCGGTCTCGCGTTCGGTCAGGTCCTCGACGTTCCTGCGGCTGGCGGCCCGGGGCGGGCCCAGGCGGGCGAACTCGGCGATCAGGCGGCGGGTCACTCCCGGGGACAGCAGCGCGTCGCCTGCCGCGACAACCCGCACCGCCTCGGCGAGCTCGCCGGCCGAGGCGTCCTTGAGCAGGAAGCCGCTGGCGCCGGCGCGCAGCGCCTCGTACACGTAGTCGTCCAGGTCGAAGGTGGTCAGGACGAGAACGCGGGGGGCGCTGTCTTCCGCCGCGATCTGCCGGGTGGCCTGGAGGCCATCGAGCACCGGCATGCGGACGTCCATGAGGATGACGTCGGGGCGGAGCTCGGCGACGCGGGCGATGGCTTCCTGCCCGTTGACGGCCTCGCCGACCACCTCAATATCGGGCTGCGCGTTGAGCAAGATGGAGAAACCCGTGCGCACCATCCCCTGGTCGTCGGCGACGACCACGCGGATCGTCACGACTCGGCCTCATGGCTCATCGGCAGGACCGCGCTCACCTGGAATCCCCCGTCGTCGGTCGGGCCCGCGTCCAGGCTCCCGCCCAGCATCGCGGCGCGCTCTCGCATCCCGATGATGCCATGGCCGCCGCCGACCAGCCGGGGGGACGGGCACGGGCGTGGCGCGGCGTCGTTGCGGACCGCCAGGGCCAGGCCGTCGGGGCGGTACCCGACGTGCACCCGGACGTGCGATCCCGGCGCGTGCCGCATCGCGTTGCTCAGCGCCTCCTGCACGATGCGGTACGCGGACAGGTCCACGCCATCGGGCAGCGTCACGGGGTTCCCGGCGCTGGTCACGGTGACCGACACGCCGCCGCCGCGGGCCGAGTCGAGCAGCGTGCCCAGCTCGGCCAGACCCGGCTGCGGCGCGGTATCGCGGCCGCCGGCGCGCAGCACGCCCAGCACGCGGCGCAGCTCGCCCAGCCCGGCCAGCGCGCTGGCCCGGATGTCGCCGAAGCTTTCCACCAGCTCTGGCGGGGGGTCGGCCATCTTGTAGGGCGCCGCCTCGGCCTGGATCGCGATCACCGACATGTGGTGGGCGACCACGTCGTGCAGCTCGCGCGCGATGCGCTGACGCTCCTCGAGCAGCGCGCGCTCGCCGGAGTGCCGGATCTCCTGCTCGGCAAGCTGGCGCGCGCCGCTGCGCCGCTGCCGGACGACGGCGCCGATCAGCAGCGGTATGACGGACAGGAAGATGGCCTCGGGCGCCGATCCCGGGTCGATGAACCCGGCCCCGAGCACGGTGACGATCGCCGCGGCGGCCACGATCCGCGGCTTGCAGCGAACCGCCACCGAGTACAGGCAGAGGCCGTAAACGACCAGGACGACCGGCATGTACCCGGACGAGGACAGGAACGTCGGCGATACGTACAGGCTGGTCGCGATGACCGCCAGCGCGGAGGCCACCCAGGCAGGAAGCGGGAACCGCGTGCGGAACGCGAGCGGCGCGCAGGTGACGAAGGCAAACACCACGAGCGGGCCGGCCGGGTGATGGCCTTCGGAGGCGGAGTTCAGCGGCCTCAGCACCGAGTCGGTGATGGCGAAGCAGATCAGCGCCAGGATCACGTCGGCGATCTGGACCAGATCGAAGCGCCCGCGCAGCAGCAGGCGAGGGCGAGGGCGGGGCGTCGGCGGGCTCGAGGCGTCGGTCATGAACGCCGCCGCGAAGTTGCGCACGTGGTCCATGTCCATGTCCCCAGCGTAGGCGCGGCGGCCCGCAAACTCCGTCCCCCGGCAGGGGTATCTGTGCACCCCCTACCGCGGTAGGGGTGGGTCCTGGCCGCGGGGCCGGCGGCGCCGCGGGCGACGGCGCGCGCCACCGGCCCCGTACCTGCGGGGCAGGCCGGGAATCGGCTCTTCAGCGTGACGCCGGCGAGCCGTCGCGGTCCGTAGCTTCCTGATCGCGGGGCCGCCCGACGCGGCACCCGACCAGCGGAGAAAGGACGCGACGATGAGACTTCGCAACCTGGCGATCGTACCGGTGGTCCTGGCGGCCGTGCTCGGCACGACCGCCGCGACGTGGCCGAGCAGCCCCACCCCGCTGCCCCCGGCACCGCCCGCGATGACGGCCAGCGCGCTGTCCGCCCGTTACGCGGCCGACGCGGCGGCGATCGGATCGGCCGAGCGTACGGCCGACCAGGACGGCAACACCCAGCTGGCCGGCGCGCTGGCCGAGCTGCGTGCCCGGCAGGTGCTGTTCTTCAGCTCCGGCGGCCAGGGCCTGGCCGCGATGGTGCTCGGCAACCTGGCCACGGCGACGCGCGTGGCGATCCTGGTGCCGGGCTCGGACACGACGCTGGCCACGTTCTTCTCCCGGGGGTCGTCCTCCCCCGGCGGCGGGGCCTTCGCGCTCTGGGCGCAGGCGCACCGGCTCGACCCGGGAGCGCACCTGGCGATCATCGCCTGGCTCGGCTATCCCGCCCCGGCCATGCTCAGCCCGGCCGTGATGACCTCGGGCGACGCCGGGCAGGGGGCCCAGGCGCTGCGACCGCTGGTCATCGCGCTGGCCCGGCACGGTGACCAGGTCGCGCTGCTCTGCCACAGCTACGGCTCGGTGGTCTGCGGGCTGGCCGCGCCGCACCTGCCGGTCACCGACATCGCGGTGTTCGGCAGCCCCGGGATGGACGCCTCCTCGGTGATCACGCTCGACACCGGCGCGCGGGTCTGGGCCGGCCGGGAGAGCGACGACCCGATCAGGTACGTGCCGCATATCCAGCTGTTCGGGCTGGGCTTCGGCGCCGACCCGATGTCGCCCGCGTTCGGCGCGCGCATCTTCGCGACCGGTGACGGCGGCCATAGCGGCTACCTGGACCCGGGCTCGGTTTCGCTGCGCAACCTCACCTACATCGCGCTCGGCGACGCCGCGGCGGTGACCCGATGAACGCCCTGGTGCCGGTCCGGCAGGTCGCCAGGCGGCTCGACGCCGCCACGCCCGCAAATCGCGACCGAGCGGTCGACGCGCTGCGCGCCCTGGCCATCGCCGGCGTCATCGGGGGCCACTGGCTGGTCACCTCGATCGTCGCCGGCAGCAGCCACGGCGGCACGGTGCTGCACGACGACAGCCCGCTGGCTAGGATGCCGTGGCTGACCCCGCTGTCCTGGGTGTTCCAGACGCTGGCGGTCTTCTTCCTGGTCGGGGGATACTCGGCGGCCCGCAGCTACCGGGGCGGGTACCTCCCCTGGCTGCGCAAGCGCATGGTCCGGCTCGCCCGCCCCATCGCGGCGCTGGCGGCAGCCTGGATCCCGGTCACGGCCGGCATGTACCTCGCGGGCGTCCCGTCCACGACCATCCATACCCTGCTGTTCCTGGTGTACAGCCCGCTGTGGTTCCTGGGCGTGTACGCCGGGCTGACCGCGATGACCCCGGCGGCCCTGTGGCTGGTCGGGCGGTTCGGCGCGTGGGCCGCCGCCTTCCCTGTCGCCGTCGTGGCCATCGCCGACCTGGTGCGGTTCGGCCTGGGCGGGCCGTCCTGGGTGGGCTGGATCAACCTTCCGGCCGGCTGGCTCGTCCCGTATCTGCTCGGTATCGCCTGGGCGCGGGGATCGCTGCGCGGCCGCCGGGGCCCCGCGCTGATGCTGGCCGGGGGCGTCGCCGCCGCCGCCGCGCTGATCCTCTGGGCCGGGTACCCGGCCAGCATGGTCGGCGTGAACGGAGCCCGCATCTCGAACCTGAACCCGCCGACCCTGGCCGCGGTGACGTTCGGGATCGCCCAGTGCGGCCTGGCGCTGCTGCTGCGGGACTGGCTCGCGCGGGCGATGCGCCGCCCGGTGGCGTGGGCCGTGGTGGCGATGGTCAACCTGTCGGCGATGACGCTGTTCCTCTGGCATGAGACCGCGCTGGTCGCGGTCAGCTCGCTGGGCATGCTGGCCGGCCGCGTGCCGGGCCTGCTCACCGCCCCTTCGAGCGGCCTCTGGGTGCTCGAACGGCTCGCCTGGCTGCCGGTGTTCGCGACCGTGCTGGCCGGGTTGTGGCTGGCGTTCCGCTGGGTGGAGCGCTAGTGAGCGGCCACGGCGGGGAAGAGGCGCTCCAGGTGGTAGTCGATGACGGCCTGGGCCTGCTCGGGCGAGGCGTGGCCCGCGATGACGCTGGTGCCCAGGCCTGCGGACATGGCCATCAGGCTGACGGCTTCGGTGTCCGGGTCCAGGTGGGCGGGCGTATCGCCGGCGGCCTGGGCGGCTCGCAGCTGGGCGGCGATCACGTCGGTCACGGCGCTGGAGTTCCGGGCCAGGGGGGTGATCGCCAGCGCCGGGTCGGTCAGCGAGAGCGCCAGGTAGGCCGTGTAGATGATGGTGAAGGTACGGCGCTCGTCGTCGGCGGGCAGGCCCTCGGTCAGGATCGCGGCGATGACGTCACGCGGGCGGGCCGGGCCGCCCGGCTCGCCCGCCTCGCTGGTCCGCCTGATCCGCGTCAGGGCCCGCTCGCTGAACTGGGCGGCGAGCTGCTGCGTGGCGAAGAGCAGGAGCTCTTCCTTGGTGCCGAAGTAATACTGGACCAGCCGCAGGGACACGCCGGCTTCGGCCGCGACCTCGCGCATCCCGGTGGCGTGCAGCCCGCGCGTGGCGGCCGTGCGCAGCAGCGCGTCCGCGATCTGCCGCCGCCGCTCCTCGTGATCGACCCGCTTCGGCACCCGCTTACCGTACCCCTCGTGGCCCTTTTATGATACGATCGTATCATAAGCGAGGTGCCGGGCGCGCTCGCCGCTGGAGTGCGGTGGAGAGTCGGGCGGGCTCGGCCGCGAGGAGGCGGGGCATGCTCCGGATCAAGCGCATCACCGGCGCAGCAGACCTGGCCGCTGAGGGCGAGCCGGGATCGTGGGTAAGCGATGCGGCGCGGGAGAAGTTCATGGCCGCCTACGAGCGGGTCTTCGCGCTCTGGCCGCAGCCCGTCGAGGAATTCGATATCGAGACGGCGACCGCGACCACGCGCGTGCACGCCTACCGGCCGCATCCCGATGGTGCGCCGATCGTGCTGCTCACCGGCGCCGGGGGCAACGCGGCGGTCTGGTTCCCGCACGTGGCGGCGCTCGCCAAGGACGGCCCGGTCTACGGGATCGACATGCCCGGCGACGCCAACCCCAGCGTCCCGCGCGCCCCGATGGCTCCCCCGGCCGCGAGCGCGGCCTGGCTGGACGAGCTCCTGGGCAAGCTCAGCGACCGCCCGGCGCACCTGGTGGGCTTTTCCTACGGCGGCTGGGTCGCCATGAACCAGGCGATCCGCGCACCCGGCCGGGTCGCCTCCGTCACGCTGCTCGACCCCGCCGGGCTCACCAAGCTCGACGCCCGCTTCTGGTGGTGGCTGTCCATTACCGGCCTGGCCACCCTGACCCCGATGCCACTGCGCCGCCACCTCGCCCGGTGGCTGGACAGCCCCGCCATGCTGCAGCCCGAGCTCATGACGCTCATGTGGGCCGCCATCCGCGGCTATCACGCCGAGCCCAAGTTCCCGGGCGTCCTCACCGACGACGAACTCCGCGCG
>DATJQX010000144.1:0-21212 GCA_035505275.1 Streptosporangiaceae bacterium
CGTGTTCACGGCGCTGAACCTGTTCGGCATCAAGTGGATGGCCAGGACCAACACGGTCGCCATGTACTGGAAGATCCTGGTGCCGTTCGCGACCGTCATCCTGATCATGACCAAGGTCTTCCACGGCGGGAACTTCACCGCGGGCGGCGGCTTCATGCCGTACGGCATCAAGGGCGTGTTCATCGCGATCCCGCTCGGCATCGTGTTCGCCCTGGAGGGCTTCGAGCAGGCCGCCCAGCTGGCCGGCGAGGCGCGTAACCCCAAGCGGGACGTGCCGATCGCGGTGGTCGGCTCCATGCTGATGGGCGCCGCCCTCTACATCTTGCTGCAGCTGTGCTTCACCGGCGCGCTGAACCCGGCCAACATCGCCCACGGCTGGTCCGCCCCGTTCGGCGCCAACGTCGGCACGTTCGGCCCGTACTACGAACTGGCCACCTCGGTCGGGCTGGGCTGGCTCGGCGTGATCCTGATCATCGACGCGGTCGTCTCACCGGCCGGGACCGGCCTGGTCTACGTCAGCGCCGCCTCCCGGCTGTCGTACTCGCTGGCCAAGACCCGCTTCGTGCCGCCGGTGTTCTCCAGCATCGACCGCCGCGGCGTGCCGTGGTTCAGCATCATCTTCGGCGGCGTCTTCGGCTGCATCCTGTTCCTGCCGTTCGGCAGCTGGGCGGGGCTGGTCGGGGCCATCACCGCGGCGTCGTCGTTCATGTACAGCTTCGCCCCGGTGGCCGCGGTCTCGCTGCGCAAGAGCGACCCGAACCGGGCCCGGCCGTACCACGCGCCGTTCCTGAACGTCATCGCCCCGTTCAGCTTCGTGGTCTCCGGGTTCATCATCTACTGGAGCGGCACCGCCAACAACCTCAAGATCGACGCCGCCGTGGTCTTCTTCCTGATCCTGTACATGATCGCCCGCCGGCTCGACCCGAACCAGGAGCCGCTGAACTTCCGGGCCGGGGCGTGGGCGATCCCGTGGGTCGTCGGGCTGACCATCTTCTCGATCTTCGGCGGCAGCTACGTCGGCGGGATCACCACAGGCCCGAACGGCACCGGCTCGGGCGGCGGCTACCAGACGTTCCTCGGCGCCAAGCTCGGCGTCCACCTGCCGTTCTGGTGGGACCTCGGGTCCATCGCGGTGTTCAGCCTGATCGTGTTCTACTTCGCCGTGGCCAGCCGCCTCGGCCCGGAGCAGACCGAAGCCCACGCCCTCGAAGCGGCCGCGGACGCCCACCAGGAGGACCTGGACCTGGGCGTCGGCCAGCACGCCTGACCGGGCAAGGTAGCAATGCGGGGTCCCGCGCCAGCGGGACCCCGCCCCATTTCCCGGCCTTACCCTCGTCAGGAGCCGGCGTGGCGCCGGCGCTCAGGCAGGGTCGGCACGGACGGGGCGGCCCGGCCGGGCGTCGGCGACGACGTCCCCGTCCCGGACCACGAAGGCGCCGTTGACCAGGACGTGCCGGATGCCCGCCGACGGCCGGGTGCTGTCGGAATAGCTGGCCCGGTCGGTGATCGTCGCCGGGTCGAAGACGACGATGTCGGCGTCGCCGCCGACCCGGAGCCGGCCCTTATGGCGCATGCCGGACACGAAATCCTGCAGGACCAGGGCCGGCTGCAGGCTGCACTTGCGTAGCGCCTCGGCCAGCGTGAACGCCCCGCCGTCCCGGGTCAGCAGGCGCAGCGCGCGCGAGAAGGTCCCGGCCGTCCGCGGATGGGTGATCGCGGTCCGCCGCAGCGGCCAGGCGGGCGGGCCGCCGGCCTCCGGGCCGGGCCCGGTCCAGGTCAGCGGCATCGCGTCGCTGGCCACGATGGAGCCGGGGAAGGTCAGCGCGCGCATCAGCAACTCGCGGTCGCCCGGGTCATCCTCGCGCAGCAACTCGATGATGGCCAGCCCGCCGGGATCGGTCCGCCGCAGCTCGCGCAGCCGGTCCAGGCTGGCCACCCGCTCGCCGGCGGGCGCGTAGATCAGCGACGAGGGGGATAGCCCGCGCTCGCCGAGCCGCTCGGGCGCGAGGAACGCGGCCCCGATCCCGGTCATCCCCGACCCGTACGGGTACGCCTCGGTGGTGATGCGGGACCCGGCGGCCTGCGCGCGGCCCACGAGGGCGAGCACCCGGTCGATGTGGCGCTGCGAGGTGCTGTTGACGTGGCAGTAGTGCATGTGCGCACCGGTCTGCCCGGCGGCGCGCACGATCTCCTCCGCGCCGTCGACCGGTGCGTTCGGAACCATCTCGATCAGGTCCCGCGCGTGCGTGAACGTGGGCACCCCCGCCGCCGCGGCCAGCGCGCAGACTTCCAGGTACTCCTCCGGGCTGCTGGCCGGGGCGTACCCGAGGAGCAGGCCGATACCGAGCGCCCCGTCGGCCAGGTCGGCGCGAAGCCGGGCCAGCATGGCCGCGACCTGCCCGGGCTCGGCCGGGCGCTGCCAGCCGGGGCTGGCGATGTTGGCCAGGAACGCGGACAAGCTGGCCTCAGGCTCGATCCCGGCCACGGCCTCCATCCGGGCCATCGCCCACGACGCGGCGAACCCGTAGTTGACCGGCCGGCCCTCGGCCGCGGCCATCCGGTACGCGGCGGCCACCGGCGTGACGCCCGCCTCCAGTTCCAGCGCCGTGGTGACGCCGTCCATCGCCTGCAGCCACAGGCCGGCCACGGTGTTGACGTGGCTGTGCAGGTCGATGAACCCGGCCGTGACCACCAGGCCCCCGACGTCGAACTCGGCGGCGGCGGGCGGCAGCCCGGTCCCGATCTGCGTCACCCGGCCCTGCGCGACCGCGACGTCCCGCACCGCGTCCAGGCCAGATTCCGGGTCGACCACGCGCCCGCCGCGAAGGACCAGATCCACGACTCCGACGTTAGCGCAGCGCCGCCCGGCCGCCCCCCGCCCCGGCGGCCACGGCGGGCAGGAACACGCATTTCGTCGCCAGGTAGGTGTCGAGCCCTTCCGGGCCGTACACGCTACCCATGCCGCTGGCCTTGCGCCCGCCCCACGGCGCGCCGATGTCCGGCACGTACAGGTTCACCCCGAACGTCCCCACCCTGGCCCGCCGCGCGATCGTCAGGCCGCGTTCTGGGTCGTCGGTCCACACGCTCCCGGCCAGCCCGTAGCTGGAGTCGTTGGCGATCGCGACCGCCTCGGACTCGTCGTCGTACGGGATCACGGTCACCACCGGCCCGCAGATCTCGTCCCTGGCGATGGCCATCCCCGCCGTGGCGTCGGCGAACACGGTGGGCTCGTAGTAATAGCCGCGCACGGGCGTGGCCGGCCGCCGGCCGCCGACGACCACGCGCGCGCCTGCGCTGATCCCCGCCGTGACGCACGACTCCACGCTGGCCCGCTGCCGCGGGCTGGCCAGCGGTCCCATGGTCGTCGTCTCGGCCATCGGATCGCCGACCAACAGGCAGGAGGCCTGGAACGCCAGGGCCTCGACCGCCTCGCCATACCTTTTCCGCGGGGCCAGCACCCGGGACATGGTGAAGCAGGCCTGCCCGGAGTTGGCGAAACATAGGCAGCCGATGTCGGCCGCGGCGGCGTCCAGGTCCACGTCGTCGAGCATGATCGCGGCGGATTTCCCGCCGAGCTCGAGGGTGACCGGCTTGAGCGTCTCGCCGCAGATCCCCGCGATCCGCCGGCCCGAGGTCGTCGGCCCGGCCACGGCCACCACGTCCACCCCCGGATGCGCCGCGAGCAGTTCCCCCACCTGGTCGGTCCCGGTGACCAGGTTGAACACTCCCGGCGGGAAGTCGGCCGCCTCGAACGCCTCGGCCAGGATGTACCCGGACAGCGACGTCTCGGCCGCCGGCTTGAGCACGATCGTGCAGCCCGCCGCCAGCGCCGGGGCCAGCTGGCAGAACGCGAGAATGAGCGGGTAGCTCCAGGACGCGATCACCGCCGCGACCCCGGCGGGTTCGCGCCTGATCATCGTGCGCCCGGCGAAGCTGACCGCCTCACGGTATTCCTCCGTGCACAGGTCTCGGGCCAGGGCGGCGTAGTAGTGGATGATCCCGCACGGGATGGACACGTTATTTCGCCGGGACAGCGTGATCGGCATGCCCATCTCGGCCGTCACCAGCCGGGCGGTGTCCTCGCCCCGCGCCTCAATGGCCGCCGCCAGGCGGTCCATCGCCGCGGCGCGTTCGGCCGGGCTGGCCTGGGGCCACGGGCCCGCGTCGAACGCCTGCCTGGCCGCGGCCACGGCGACGTCGACGTCGCGCGCGACCATCGAGGGGACCGCGCCCGCGACCTCCTCGGTGGCCGGGTTGACGACCGTGATTGCCTCGGCCGACCCGGACCCGATGAGCCGGCCGCCTGCGTACAAGTCCCGGTACTCGAGCAACGCGGGTCCTTTCCTGCGCAACCCGGTCGGCACCGGGGCCGCGGGCAAAGTGCTGTCAATCGGCACGGCTGACGCACTACTTGTCAAGTATCACTCGCCCGCGGTCCCGCGACGATGACTATTTGTTAACGATTCCGCCAGGTAGACAACCCGGCCGAGCCGCGCCTTGTGCTCTGCCACAGCGATTCCCGGGGCGCGTCATCGTATGATCCGGTCATGGCGGTACCGAACTGGTCGCCCGTGCTGGCCTCCGGCCGTGCCCATCCCGAGGGACCCGTTCCCGCGGCCGGCTCCCGGCAGCTGGACCGGGAGAACGCCGCGCTGCGCGAGCTCGTCACCGTGTACCGGTACCTGTCCGGGCTCGCGCTGCAGGACGCCGACCTGGCCGGGGTGGTGCGGCTCATCTCCGACCGGACGGCCGCGACCGTGGCGGTGGTCACCCAGCTGATGGACGTGCTGACCGCGTCGGCGCCGGGCGAGCCGGCGGAGAAGGCCGCCGCCGACGTGCGGGAGTACGTGGTCCACCCGCGGCTCGGCCAGGTCCTGCGCGCGTCGCGCCTCAGCCAGCGCGCGCTCCGGTTGCCGAAGGTTGGCGGCATGCCCGCGATCATCGTCGCGCCCATCCTGGTCGGAGACGAGGTGCCGTCGTACCTGATCACGATCGACCCGGCCGAGAACATCTTCGGTGAGGACATGAGCCTGCTGGTGACCGAGCACGCGGCCACGATCTGCGGGGTCATCCTGGGCCGGGAGCGTGTCGTCGCCGCGGCCGCCCGGCGTGTCCGCGACGACCTGGTGGAGGGCCTGCTGCTCGGCCGGGGCCGGGACAGCGCCGACGCCGATCGCTGGGCCGCGCACCTGGGCTACGACGCGGGCCGGGAACACAACGTCGTGACCATCGCGTTCGACCTGCCGGCCTCGGCGCTGCCCGCGGCCAGCCGCGGGGACGCCGCGGCGCAGCGCCAGCGGATCTGGGAGAGCATCGAGCACTTCGTGGCCACCCGCGCTCCCGAGGCGATCGTCTCGGCGCGCGAGTCCGAGGTGGTAGTGGTCACCGCCGCGCCGATGGACGCGCGCCAGCTCGCCGCGGCGTGCCTGGCCCGGCTGGCCGAACTGTTCCCGTCGGCGAAGATCGTCATCGGGATCGGCGGGACCTGCCGTGACCCGCGGGAGGTCGCGCGTTCCTACGCGCAGGCGCAGCGCACCACCGCGACCCTGCGCCGGCTGGGACGGGCCGGGACCCCGAGAGCCGTCTCGGCCTTCGGTGACCTCGGGATCCTCCGGCTGCTGCTCCAGGTGCCCGACCTGGCCGAGCTGAGCTCCTTCGCCACGGACGTGCTCGGCAAGCTCAGCATGCACGAGCTGGAGCACAAGTCGGAGTACCTGACCACGCTGGCCTGCTATTTCCGGGAGAACAACAGCCCGCAGCGGGCCTCGCGCATCCTGCACGTCCATCCCAACACGGTCGCCTACCGGGTCAAGCGGATCGAGGAGATCACCGGGCTCCGCCTCGACAACTACACCGACCGGCTTATCGCGCAGGTCGCGCTGGAGATCCTGGACGCGCTCGGGGACGAGCTGTGACCCTGCTCGGCCGGCGCGTCCTGGTCTGCGACGGCGCGATGGGGACCATGCTGCACGCCGCGGGTGCCGCCCTCGACCGCTCGCTGCCCGAGCTCAACCTGTCCGACCCCGTCCTGGTCAGCGCCATCCACGAGAGCTACCTGGCGGCGGGCGTGGACGTCATCCAGACGAACACCTTTGGCGCGAACCGCCTCTGGCTCGGCCATCACGGCTTCCCGGAGAAGGTGGACGAGATCAACCGCGCCGGGGTCCGGATCGCCCGCGAGGCCCAGGATCGCTGCGACCGGGAGGTCCTCGTGGCCGGGTCGGTGTCGCCCGCCGTCACCGCGCCGCAGCGCCGCAGGATCGGCTCGGCCGAACGCATGGACGTGATCCGCGAGCAGGTCCAGGCCCTCGTCGCCGGGCGGGGCGTCGACCTCGTCATCTGCGAGACGTTCGGCTACCTCGACGAGCTCGTCGAGGCGGTCTGCGTGACCAGCGACGCCTGCGACGTACCCATCATCGCGCAGGCCACCTTCGCCGACGACGCGCACACGCTGGGCGGCGAGACCCCGCGCGAGGTCGCTACCGTCCTGTCCGGCCTGCCGGTTGCGATGCTCGGCACCAATTGCACCATCGGCCCGCAGCGGATGCTCACCGTGGCCGAAGACCTGGTGCGCTACTCGACGATCCCGGTCAGCGCCCAGCCGAACGCCGGGCAGCCGCAGCGCACCGGCCCGCGCAACTTCGAGTTCAGCATCGACGGCGGCTACTTCGCCCGGTACCTGCGCCGGTTCGGCGACGCCGGAGTGACGCTCGTCGGCGGCTGCTGCGGCACGACGCCAACCCACATCGCCGAGGCGGTCGCGGCGATCCGCTCGGCGAGGATCCCGGAACCGCGCCCGCGCACCCGCCCGCCGCGGACCGCCACGCCCGCCGAGCCCGCCCGGCCGGTCGCGGGCAGCCTCGCTGACCAGCTGGCCAGCCGCCGGTTCATCGTCGGCGCCGCGATCACGACGCCGGACGGTGCCCGGGCCGGCGAGGCCGTCCAGGCCGCGGCGGAGCTGGCGGCCCACGGCATCGAGGTGTTCGTGGTCCAGCCGCCGGAGCTCGCCCGCACCCACTCCGATTCCCTCGACCTGGCGCTGCACCTGCAGCAGCAGGCCGGCCTCGAGACTATCGCGACGGTTGCGACCTGGGACAAATCCATCATGACGCTGCAGGCCGACCTGCTCGGTGCCCACGCCCTCGGCGTCCGGAGCGTGATCTGCACGACCGGCAGCCCGCCGGTGCTCGGCGACTACCCCGCCGTCGACGGAATCTGGGAGGTCGACTCGCTCCGCCTTATCTCCCTGCTGGCCGGCCTGAACTCCGGCCGCGACTCCGACGGCCTGCCCGTCACCACGCGGACGTCGTTCTGCGTAGGCGCGCGGGTCAACCCCGGCGCGCGGGACCCGGCCGCCGAGACCGCCAGGGCGCGCGCCAAGGTCAGGGCGGGGGCGCACTTCCTCGTATCGCGGCCCGTCTACGAGCTGGACTCGCTGCTCCGCGTGGTGTCGGCCCTGGAAGCCGACGACATCCCGCTGCTGCTGTCGGTGATCCCGCTGCGCAGCTTCGAGGAGGCAGACTACCTGGCCAATGAGGTCCCAGGGGTCCGGATCCCGCCGGACACGCTGCGCGCCCTGGACCACGCCGGGCGCGGCCGCGCCCGCGCCGTCGGCGTCGACCTCGCCGCTGACCTCCTCCGCGAGGCCCGCAAGCTGGTCAGCGGGGTGATCCTGACCGCCGCCGAGGAGGACCTGACCGTCCTGGCGCCGCTGCTGACCGCCGTCGCCTGAGGTACCTGGCCAGCGGCCTCAGCGGAACAGCCGGTCGACGTAGTCCGCGCCGATCCCGATCTTCTCGTAGTGGTCCCGGCACAACTTGATGTAGTCGAACACGTCGAAGGTGCCGTTCGGCTCGCCGTTCTCGTCCAGCCAGATCAGCGGCCCGGTCACGTTGAAGGTGACCCTCATCGGCTCGTCGGACTCGTAGGCGATCAGCGTGTGCGCCTCGCCGGGCGCCTCGAAGATCCAGTCGCCGGCGGTCGCCACCCAGTCGTGCTCCAGGTAGCCCCACTTGCCGGAGATGGTGTACGCGAAAACCTGCTGCGGGTGGTAGTGCCGGTTCACCAGCCCGGCCCCGCGGCACATCAGCACGTCGCACCACCGGTTCTGGCTCGGCGAGATCCACAGCGGCCGCGTGCCGACCGTCTCAGACAGCGGCGCGTAGAAGCGCTCGTCGTCGGTCGCCGCGTTCGCGATGTAGGCCTCCGGCATCGCGCCGGGCCGGAACACCTGCGCCACCGGCCTGAACTCCCGCCAGAACTCGCTGCCCGCCGCCTCCGCCATGGGAGTCCTCCGTAGCTTGTCGCCCGCTGAGTCAGCACCAGCGTCCCCCGCCCGGAGTCCGCTCGGCAAGTGCGGCCCGCTGCGACGCGCAGGGCCCGTGGCCTGAGCACAACGGGTCCGAGCCGGGAATGTCGCGCGGGACAAACGCGCCACGTGGCCACGCCGCGCGCCTTGCCCGCACCCTGGCGCGGCTCAGGATTCGTGGACGAGCAGGCCGCGCATATTCCGGCCGTCCAGCATGTCCCGGTAGCCCTGGTTGACCTCGTCGAGCTGGTAACGGTTCGTGACAAGCTCGTCGAGCTTGAGCTGTCCCGCCCGGTACAGCTCGAGCAGCTGCGGGATCGTATCGAACGGGTTCCCGCCGCCGAACAGCGCGCCCTGGATCCGCTTCTCGAACAGGGTCAGCTCGAAGCTGGGCAGCTGGATGGTCTTCTTGCCCGGTCCGGCCAGCCCGGTGATCACGACGGTGCCGCGCTTGCGGACCGCGGCGAACGCGGCCGCGATGACCTCCTCGGTGACCACGCCCACGGTGATCAGCGCCTGGTCGGCGCCGACGCCCCGGGTCACCTCGGTGATGATCTCCTGCGCGGTCTCGGCGTCGGCTGCGGTGTGCGTCGCGCCGAACTCCATGGCGTTCTCCCGCTTGAACTCCAGCGGGTCGACCGCGATGACGTTGCGCGCCCCGGCGAACGCGGCGCCCTGCACGGCGTTGATCCCGACGCCGCCGATCCCGTAGATCACGGTGGTGTCGCCCGGCCGCACGCCGCCCGCGTTCACGGCGGTGCCCCACCCGGTCGGCACCCCGCAGCCGACCAGCGCCACCGTCTGGAGCGGCAGGTCGTCGTCGATCTTGACGCAGGAGTGCTGGGACACCACCGACGCTTGCGAGAACGTGCCGAGCAGGCACATCTGGCCGAAGTCCTCGCCGTCGGCGTGGAACCGGAACGTCCCGTCGGGCAGGCAGTTGTCGAAGAACAGCGCGCCGAGGTCGCACAGATTGGTCATGCCGCGGGCGCAGAACCGGCAGTGCCCGCAGGTCGGCAGGAAGGAGCAGACCACGTGATCGCCGGGCTTGAGCCTGCTCACGCCGACGCCCACCTCTTCGACGATTCCCGCGCCCTCGTGCCCGCCGACGATGGGGTAGCGGACCGGGATGTCGCCGGTGCGCAGGTGGTCGTCGGAGTGGCACAGGCCCGCCGCCGCGAACCGGACCAGGACCTCGCCCTCCTTGGGCGGGTCAAGGTCCATCTCGATGATCTCCCAGTCCTTGCCCATCTCCCTGAGCACCGCTGCCCTGGTTTTCATCCCACCTCCCGCGTCATCCGCCTGCCATATCATCCGCCCGCGGTCCCCCGCGGTCCATGTGTCCGGCCCCAAGACTGCCTGCCGCCCATTGGCCCAGCGATCAAGTCGCGACTGAAAACGTCCCTACCCAAATGGCGCGGCACGCTTCCGCGGAGTCGGATCGGGCCTCAACCGTCCGCGGCCGAGGGGCCGGGAGCGGCGCTCAGCTTCAGTTCGGAGCTGTGGTAGGCGGCGAGGCCGGCCAGGTCGGGGCTGTACCTGGCAATGATCTGGCGGACCCGCCGGGCGGCGAGCGGACCGAGCAGGTCGTAGCAGCCGATGAACAGCTCACGCGCCGCTGACCGCGGCCACGCGGAGGGGAGCAGCTCAGCGGGCAGGTCAGGGTCGAGGCCCGGGAACGCGCGCCATTCGTCCATGACCCGGGTCCTGGCGAGCAGCGCGTCCGTCGGCGGCACCTTCCCCGCCGCCGTGGTGTCCCGCAGCCGGCCGGCGAACGCAATGAAGTGCTCATAGCGTTCCCGCAGCCCGCCCAGGTCCCACGCGTTCGCCGGGATGTCGGTCTCGGCCGGCACGCAGGCCGCCCGGAACGCGGTCGCCGTGGTGATGCCGAGGTCCTTCAGGTACCCGATCACCTCGGCGGCGTGGTCGCGGGGGGAGACCCACAGGCCGTCGTACAGCGGCGCGAACCCGAGCCAGCGAAGCTGCTTGCGCAGCGCGTCCCGCGCCGGCCGGTTCTCCTCGGGGATGGAGAACGCGATAAGCGACCACATCCCGTCCCACGGCTGGTTGACCCTGCCGAAGGAGAAGATCCGCCGGGCGCCGTCGTCGAGGATCGCCGCCGCCAGCGGGCTCAGCCGGGAGAACGTGCGCCGGCCGGCCTTGGACGTGACCAGCAGCCCGTTGCGCGTCAGCCGGCTCAGCGCGGCCCGCGCCGCCGAGTCGCTGACGCCGAACTCCCCGAGCAGCGCCACGATCGCCGCCGAAGGCAGCGGCTCGGTCCGCTGCCACCAGTAGTCGCCGAGCAGGGTGAGGAGCAGCCGCGGCGGCCGCTCCGCGGCGGCGCCCGGCGAGGTCCACGGTCCGGCCTGGTCAGCATCCTGCTCCAGGTCAGTAAGGCTCCCCACGGAATGAGGATAACTTCGGCGGTTCGATGCCGAGGAAACGGAAGCAGTTATGCCACGTGATGTCGCCGAGCACGGCGGCGGGCAGGTCCATCGACCGGAGCGTCCGCCCGGCCGGGGTTTCCCTGGGCATGGCCGGGAAGTCGGACCCCACGAGCATCCGGTCCGCGCCGAGCATGTCGACGAGATACCTGATCGCCCGCCGGTCGAACACCAAGCTGTCGTAGTAGAACCGCCGCGCCAGCTCGGCCGGCCCGGTCTCGGCGGCCCAGGGCGCGGCCTCGGGCCCGCGCTCGCCGGGTGGTTCCTCGTTCCAGGTCCGCCCCCAGAACCACTGGGCCCGCGTGAGCTCGAGCGGGAACCCGCCCGCCCCGTGGCTGAACGCGAGCCGCAGCCCCGGGTGCTGCTCCGCGACCCCGCCCGTGACGATGCCGGCGGCGGCCAGGCTGCCCTCCATGCCGACGCCGAACGTGGCGGTCGCCGGGCCCGGCAGCCGGTCGGACGCGACGGGCATCGCGTGCACGAACAGCGGAACCGAGAGCCGCTCGGCCTCGGCGAAGAAGCCGGAGAACCGGTCATCGGCCAGCGACGCGCCGCCGATGTTGGAGGCGATCTCCACCCCGGCCAGCCCGGCCTTCATCACGTCCGCGAGCTCAGCCGCGGCACCGTCGGGGTCCTGCAGCGGCACCGTGCCGAGCCCGTAGATCCGGCCCGGCGCCGCAGCGGCCAGGCCCGCGATGTACTCGTTGACCCAGCGGGCGAGGTCCAGCCCCGGCCCCGGCGCCAGCCGGTAGTTCAGCAGCGGCGGGAACGGCGAGACGACCTCCGCGTCCACCTCGCTGGCCGCGCTCGCGGCCAGGCGCCGCTCCGCGTCGAACCAGACGTCCCGCGCGGTGAACCGCATCGCCCCCGACACCAGGAGCCGCGCCCCGGCCACCTCCCCGGGCTCCATCCGCGGCCAGTCGGCCGGGTCGCACCCCGCCGGCACCGGCACGGGAAACGACCCGGGGATCACGTGGGCGTGCGCGTCGGCCAGCACGTCAGGCTCCCGGCACGATCGCGACGTGCACCGCGTCCTGCCCCGGCACCTCGCCGGCCAGCGTCTGGATGGCCAGGCCGATGTCGTCCAGGCCGAACGTGTGCGTGTGCATCCGCGCCAGCGGGAAGCGGCCGGTCTCGATCAGCCGGATCGCCTCGGCGTACGCGCGGGAGTCCACGCTGAACGCGCCGAGCACCGTGATGGACTTGTTGATGATCAGGTCGGTGGACAGCTCGATCGGCCGGCTGCCCTTCAGACCGGCCAGCACCACCCGGCCGCCCCAGCGGACCGCGTTCAGCGCGTCGCGGACGGGCTGGCCGGCCATCGGCGTCAGCTCGAGGACCACGTCGGCCAGCGCGCCGCCGGTGATCTCGGTGACGCGCGCGACGGTGTCCTCAGCCTCGACGTCGATCGTGTGATCGGCGCCGAACTCGCGCGCCAGCGCCAGCTTCCCGGCGTCGCGGGACAGCCCGGTCACGATGATCGTGCCGGCGCCGGCCGCCCGGGAGGCCAGCACCGCCGCCAGGCCGCGCTGCCCGGTGCCGAGGATGAGCACCGTGTCGCCCAGCCCCACCCCGCCCAGGTGCGCGGCCCAGCGCACCCCGGCGCCCAGCGGGTTGAACATCACCGCGACCTCGGCCGGGATGTCCGGCCGCACCTTGTGCAGGATCGCGTTCGGGTGCAGGTGGATGTACTCGGAGAAGCCGCCCCACAGGCCGAGCCCGCGCTCCGGCGGGTTGGAGCCGCCGTGGCTACCGACCCGGTTCCGGCACGACATGTACCGCCCGGCCAGGCACCGGTCGCAGGACCGGCACGGGATGAGGATCTCCACCGCGACCCGGTCGCCGACCTCGACGCCCCAGCGCTCGCGAGCCTTCTCGCTGGCCTCCTCGAGGATCCCGAGCGGCTCGTGACCGGGCACCATCGGGAGCCACTGCTGGCTCAGGTGCCCCTTGTACTGCTCGACGTCGCTGCCGCAGATCCCGCACGCCTCGACCCGCAGCAGCCCGCCGTCCTGCGGGCCGATGACCGGGCGGGGGAACTCCCTGATCTCGATCTCCCGCGGCCCGGTCTGCACCGCCGCACGTACGAAGTCAGCCATAATCCAGCTCCGGCCCGTCGAACTCGGTGATGTCCAGCGGGACCAGCGGCACCGGCCCCGCATTCTCCGCGGGCGGCGTATACGCCCAGTACTTGGCCCGGGCGCCGCCGTCGATGACGAAATCGCAGCCGGTAATCAGCCGCGCGTAGTCCGAGCACAACCAGGCCACGCAGTGGCCGATATCGGTGGGGGTCGCCGCCTCGCCCATCGGGATGTTCCGCCGCACGTCGTACGTCCCGGCCGGCCGCCACCACGGCGGCCGTTCCCCGGCCGCCCGCTGCGGCCGCGGCGGCGAGGCCCGCCCCTCGGCGCGCCAGGCCGCCAGCAGTTCCGGGTTGTCCGGCCGCGGCGCGGTGGGGGAGAAGCTGTTCACCCGGATCCCGTACGGCGCCAGGTCCATCGCGGCGGCCCGGACGAAATTGGCCAGCCCGCCCTTGTGGAAGGCGTAGGCGATGAACCCGGCCGCCCCCTGCCAGGCGTTCGACGACAGGATGGAGACGACCGACCCCTTGATCCCGCGCTCGATCATCGCGATCGCGGCGTGCTTGGTGTTCAGGAAGTTCCCGGCCGCGGCCACCATCACCGCGCGGTTGAACGAGGCGAGATCCTCCTCCAGGATCCCGCGCGCGTGCAGGTCGGCCGCGTTGTTGATCACGATGTCGATCCGGCCCCAGGCCTGCAGCACCGCACCGATATTCGCGACCACGTCGGGCTCGACGCTCACGTCACCGGACAGCGCGAGCCCCGCGCCGCCGTTGCGCTCGATCCGGCGCACCGCCGCCTTCGCCGCCCCGAAGTCCAGGTCGTTGCACGCCACGCGCGCCCCGTACCGCGCCAGCGCCAGGGCGATCCCGCTGCCGATGTTCGGCCCCGCCCCGGTGACCAGCGCCACCTTGCCGTCCAGCGATACGTCCACGGCGGCCCCTCAGCCCCTGGGGCTGGCCACAGCCCCGGACCCGGCCGATGCGGTGACGGTCATAATCGCTCCCTCGGTCGCTGGGGCACACGATATATGACACTTTTGACGTCGAGAAGCGCGTGATATGAAAACTGTTAGCTAGCCAAACCCACGCCCGACCACAAGTGAGAGGGAACGGGACCCATGATGAAGACCCGGGCGGCCGTGCTCCGCAAGGGGGGCGAGCCGTGGGAGATCGCCGAGCTCGACTTGGACGAGCCGAAGGCCGGTGAGGTCGTCATCCGGTTTGAGGCGGCGGGCCTGTGCCATTCCGACGAGCACATCCGCGCCACCGGCACCGCGCGCCTCCCGCTCGTCGGCGGCCACGAGGGCGCCGGCGTGGTCGAGAAGACCGGCCCGGCGGTCACCAGGGTCAGGGAGGGCGACCGGGTGGCCTGCTCGTACATCCCGGTCTGCGGCACCTGCCGGTACTGCTCCACCGGCAAGCAGAACCTGTGCGACGCGGGCAAGAACGCGGCCATCGGCTGCCTGGTCGACGGTACCTTCCGCTTCCACGACGGTGACCAGGACCTGGGCGGCATGTGCGTGGTCGGCTCGTTCTCCCAGTACGCCGTGCTGTCCGAGTGGTCCTGCGTGAAGATCGAGGACGACATCCCGTTCGAGCTGGCCGCCCTGGTCAGCTGCGGGGTGACCACCGGGTTCTGCTCGGCCATCTACGCGGGCGACGTGCGGCCCGGCGAGACCGTGGTGGTCTTCGGCACCGGCGGGGTGGGCATCAACGCCGTCCAGGGCGCTCGCTACGCGGGCGGCAAGAACGTCATCGCCATCGACCCGGTCGAGTTCAAGCGCGAGCAGGCCACGGAGTTCGGCGCCACGCACGCCTTCGCCGGCCCAGAAGAGGCCAAGCAGGTCCTCATCGACCTGACCCGTGGCCAGCTCGCGGACAAGGTGATCTGCACCGTCGGCGAGATGAACAACGACGTGGTCAAGGCGGCCGTCGACATGGCAGGCAAGGCCGGCACGATCGTCATCACCGGCGTCGGCTACTACGACATGGTGCTGCCCGGCGGCATCCTGATCGGCTACCACCGGCGGATGCAGGGCGCCCTGTTCGGCGGCGCCAACCCCCTGTACGACATCCCGATGATCCTGGGCCTGTGGCAGGCCGGCGAGATCAAGCTGACCGAGCTGGTCACCGAGCGCTACACCCTCGACCGGATCAACGAGGGCTACCAGGACATGATGGATGGCAAGAACATCCGCGGCGTCATCATCCACGAGCACTAGAAGGACCCCAGAACCATGCCGTACCCGATCCTCGACCCCACCGGGACCACCGGGTCCACCGCCGCCCAGCGCCCCGCCCCGCCCCGGGCCCGGCGCCCCGCCAGCCTGCGCGGCGCGACCGTTGGCCTGCTGGTCAACACCAAGCAGAACGCCGCCCCGTTCCTTGACGAGGTGGGCAGGCTCCTCGAGGAGCGTTACGGCGCCGCCGGGGTCCTGGCCCGCACCAAGGTCAACTTCGCCGCCCCGGCCCCAGAAGACCTGGTCAAGGAGATGACCGCGGGCTGCGACGTCCTCGTCACCGGCATCGGCGACTGTGGCTCGTGCAGCGCGTCGGCCGTCGCCGACGGCATCACGTTCGAGGCCGCCGGCCTGCCCGCCGCCGCGATTTGCAGCGACGCGTTCACGGTCACCGCCGACGCGATGGCCGAACTCCGCGGTGCCCCCGGCTACCGCTACGCGACCACGCCCCACCCCGTGGCGATCCTGACCGCGGACCAGGTCCGGGAGCGCGCCGCCCGGGTGCTCGACGACGTGGTCGCCCTGCTGACCGCATGACCGAAGCCCCGGACCCTGAAGTCGCCCAGGCCGCCATCGAGTACTGCTACGCCCAGGGCTGGTCCGACGGCCTGCCCCTGGTGCCCGCCTCACCGCCGCTGGTCGAGGCGTTCCTGGCCACCACGACCAGGAGCCCCGACGAGGTCATCGGCGAGCTGGAGCAGGTCGGCCGGAACTGCACCGTGTACCTGGCCGCGATCAACGCGGCGATGGCCGGCTGCCGGCCGGAGTACTTCCCCGTGGTCCTGGCCGCGTTCGACGCGCTGATGCGCGAGCGCGCCGCGCGCGGCGGCGGCTGGCAGTCCACCAGCGGGCCCGCCCCGATGATCGTGGTCAACGGCCCGGTCCGCCACGAGCTCGGCTTCAACACCGCCGGCGGCGCGTTCGGCCCCGGCTTTCGCCCGAACGCCACGGTGGCCCGCGCCATCGGCCTTATCGTCCGGAATGCGTTCGGCATCCGCCCGCACGTCCTCGAGCAGGCCACCCAGGGCCTGCCCGGCCGGTGGTCGATCTGCCTGGCCGAGAACGAGGAGGAGTCCCCGTGGCCGCCGTTCGCCGCCGACGGCGGGCAGCCCGCAGGGGCCAGCGCGGTGTCCGCCACGCTCCTGCGCACCTGCGAGTTCGTGGACAACCGGCACACCGGCGACCCCGAGCAGGTCCTGTGGGACATCGCGGACACGATCTCGCGCACCGGCTCGCTGATCTTCCGCGATACCTCGGCGGGCGTGGTGTTCTGCCCCGAGCACGCGCAGCTGCTCGCGGCCGCCGGCTACGCCAAGCCCGACGTCCAGGCCTGGCTCATGGAGCACTGCGGCCGCACCGGCGCCGACCTGCGCCGCGCCGGGAAGAACGGCCTGCGCGGCCCCGCCCGCTTCGCCGACCCCGACGAGAGCGCTGACGGCACGTTCACCCGCATCCTCCCGTCCCCGACCCACGTCCCGCTCGTCGTGGCGGGCGCGCGCAACGCGGCCATCTCGATGGTCGTCCGGATCTTCGGCGAGTGGTCAGGCACGGCCATTCCGCTCGGGGTCACGCCATGATTGATCCCGAACGCGCGGTGGTGCTCCGCTCCGCCCTGGCCGCCGACGGTTACGAGCTGGAGATGGTCGCCGAAGGCGACCGCGTCCTGGTCACGATCACCGCCACCGAGCAGGCGTGCGCCGACTGCCTGGTCCCCAAGGACCTGATGCGCTCCATCCTGGCCCAGACGCTGAGCGTTCCCGCCGAAGCGATCGACCTGACCTATCCCCGCGACCCATAACCCGCCCCCGTCGTCTAACCTGCCACCGTTACCCCAGAAAGTGAGGCACGCATGTCCGGCCGCACCAGCCCCCCGTTCCGCGCCGACCACGTCGGCAGCCTGCTGCGCCCGCAACGCCTGCTCCAGGCCAGGGCCGACTTCGCCGCGGGCCGGATTACGGCGGCCGACCTGCGCGCCGTCGAGGACGAGGAGATCCCGGGCGCGATCCGGATGCAGGAGGAGGTCGGCCTGCAGTCCGCCACCGACGGCGAGTTCCGCCGCGCCTCCTGGCACATGGACTTCATCTACGCCCTCGGCGGCGTCTCCAAGGCCCCCGGCCACCTGGCCGTGAAGTTCCGCAACGCCTCGGGCGAGATCGAGTTCACCCCCGCCTCGATCATGGTCGACGGGAAGCTCCGCATCGACGACACGATCTTCGCCGACGCCTTCACCTTCCTGCGGGACCACGTCACCACGGCCGTGCCCAAGCTCACCATCCCGTCGCCGAACATGGTGCACTACCGCGGCGGCCCGGCGATGCTGGACCCGGCGGTCTACCCCGACATCGAGGAGTTCTGGGCCGACCTGGCCGGCGCCTACGCGGACGAGGTCGCCCGGCTCGGCGCTCTCGGCTGCACCTACCTCCAGTTCGACGACACCAGCCTGGCCTACCTCAACGACCCGGCCCAGCGCGCCGAGATCACCGCCCGCGGCGAGGACGCCGACCACCTCCACCATCGCTACATCAGCCAGATCAACGCCGCCGTCAAGGACAAGCCCGCGGGCATGGCCATCACTACCCACATGTGCCGCGGCAACTTCCGCTCCTCCTGGGTCGCCTCCGGCGGCTACGATTTCGTCGCCGAAGCCCTCTTCTCCGAGCTAGCCGTAGACGGCTTCTTCCTGGAGTACGACGACGAACGCTCGGGCGGCTTCGAGCCGCTGCGCTTCGTCCCTAAAGGCAAGCAGGTCGTCCTGGGCCTGGTCACCACCAAGCGCCCCGACCTGGAATCCCCCGACGACCTGAAGCGCCGCATCGAGGAAGCCTCGAAGTACGTCCCCCTAGACCAGCTCTGCCTATCCGGCCAGTGCGGCTTCTCCTCCACCTCCGAAGGCAACGCCCTGACCCAAGCCGAGCAACTAGCCAAGCTCCGCCTGATCGTCGACACCGCCGCCGACATCTGGGGCGACTAACCCACCCACCAGCACCCGCCCGCCCCCAACCCCGCCCGCCCCCAACCCCGCCCGACCCCTGCTCCGCCCCCTGCTCCGCCCCTCGCCACACCCACCCTCGCTCCACCCGCCCCCGCCACTCCTGCCCGCATGCTTCCCCTTCTCTACCCCACGTTCCCCTCTCACCCCACACCCCTCTCCCGCCCCCCGCGTTCGCCGGTTCCGTGGGGTCTGTGCGTCACAAGCCCCACATATCGGGGTCGGTGCGTCACAGGCCCCGGTCCCGGCGCTCGGGTCGCGTCAGATTGTCCGACCTGTGTGACACTGTGTCGCCATGTCCAAGAGTGACCTGGAACGCCTGAGGCGCGTGTTGCAGGAGCAGCATCAGGTCGTTACCCGCAGACAGGCTCGGCTGTGCGGTATCCCCACAAGCACGATGGACCGCTACATAGCTCCGGACGGCCGCTGGCAGCGGCTCCTACCGGGGGTGTACCTGACGGTCACCGGAAGGGCCACACAAGAGCAACGGGAGATGGCAGCGCTGCTATACGCGGGCCCGCGGAGCCTTATCACCGGCGCGGCCGCGGTACGGCGCCACCATCTGCACGCAGCGGGAGCCGACGTGGTGGACGTGCTGGTTCCCGCGAACGTCCACCGCCAGAGCGCCGGCTTCGTCCGGGTGCACCGGACCCGGCTGATGCCGGAACGCATCTACGTCACCGGCTTGATCCGCTTTACCAAGCCCGCCCGTGCGGTGGCGGACACTGCCCGCAGCCTGACCCGCTTTGATGACGTACGCCAGGTCGTGTGCGATGCGGTGCAGCGCCGAGCCTGCACCGTGGGCGAGCTTGCCGAGGAGTTGGATGCCGGGCCGACAGCAGGCTCCGCCTTGTTCCGCGAGGCGCTCGCCGAGATCGACGATGGCGTCCGGTCGGTCGCCGAGGCAGACGCCCGTGTCCTGATCAGGCGCTCGGACCTGCCGAAGCCGATGTTCAACGCGCAACTCTACGACCAGGACGGCGTTTTCATCGCCATGGTCGACGCGTGGTGGGAAGAGGCAGGGGTCGCGGCGGAGATCGATTCCCGTGCCTACCACCTGACGGCGGAGGATCAGGATCGCACTACCGAGCGGCACGACAGGCTCTCCGCCCACGGGATCCTCGTCCTGCACTTCCCGCCCAAGCGCCTGAAGACCGATGCCGCCGGCGTCATAAGCGACCTCCGGTCGGCGATCGAGAAGGGACTCGGGCGCCCCCCGTTGCCGATCAAGGCTCTCCCGGCCGACGGTTAGGTCCTTGTGGGTCCGGCACAAGGCTGGCGCGCGGATGGGCAAGCGCCGGGACAAGAGGCGGTTTTCGCACGCCATCCGGCCTAATCGACCCTTGCGGCAGATCCGGGCGGATTCTAATATCCAAGACAAATTATTCGACACTCGACTTATTTTTTGTCACACACTTTCGATGGGATGCCCGATATCGAGTAGGTGAAGGCCATGAGGTTCGGCTCAGCGGAGCGGAAGAGGATACGGAGATTCGGGCTCGCGGGGACGGCCGTGCTACTGGCCCTCGCCGTGGCCGCCTGCAGCAGCAGCAGTAGCAGCAGCTCGTCCAGCGCCGCGGCCCCGGCGAGCACCGGGCCTCGGGCGGGCGGTTCGCTCACGGTATTCGAGTGGACCGGCTATTCCGGCGACTGGCCGGACGGCCTGGACCCGGCGACGAACATCAACGGCGCCGCCACGCAGAGCCAGATGGACGCCATCTACGGCGAGCTGTTCGAGCTCGGGCCGAACGGGACGATCATCCCCGACCTGGCCACCGGCTACTCCATCAGCGGCGATGGCAAGACGATCACGCTGGACATCCGCCAGGGCGTGAAATTCACCGACGGCACGCCGTTCAACGCGGCCGCGGTGGCGTGGAACATCCAGCGTGACATCAAGTCGGCCTGCACCTGCAAGCCGACCTGGCCGGTCACGTCGGTCACCGCCCCCTCACCGTCCAGGGTGGTGATCACGCTCGCCGCGCCAGACGGCGCGTTCGTCGACCAGATCTTCGACTCGACCGCGGACTGGATCGCCTCGCCGACCGCTGAGCAGAAGATGGGCGAGAAGGCGTTCGCCGCCGATCCGGTCGGGGCGGGCCCGTTCGAGGTGGTCAGCGACACGCTCAGCTCTGAGCTGGTGCTGAAGAAGAACCCCGACTACTGGCAGAAGGGCCGTCCGTACCTGGACAACCTCACGTTCAAGTCGGTCGGCGGCGACGAGGCGGCGTACGAGGCGATGCTTGCCGGGGAGGGGCAGGTCTACGAGGGCATGTCCACGCCGTCGCTGATAAAACAGGCGGCCTCGCACTTCAACGTGGTGAACGAGTCTCCCTCGACGGTGTACGACCTGCAGCTGAATACGCTGACGGCGCCGTTCAACAACCCCAAGGCCCGGCAGGCCATCTACGCGGCGACGAACATCCAGCCGATCCTGTCGCACATCTTCGCCAACGCCTACCCGCTCGCCGAGGGGTTCACCGGGCCCGGCGGGCTCTGCAACGAGCCGACGGTTCCCGGTTACCAGGGGTACGACCCGACCCTGGCCAAGACGCTGGTCGCGCAGAGCGGCCTGAACAAGGTCACGATCAAGCTGGGCACGATCCAGAACCTGGTGGCCGAGGAGACCACCGAGGCGCTGCAGACCGAGTGGGCCGCGGTCGGGATCCACGCCACGATCGCCGATTACCCGCTGGCCGCGCTGATCGCGCAGTTCGTCTCGGGCAAGTGGCAGTCGATGGTGCAGACCGCGGGCGCCTGGGACCCGGCGGCCGGGGTCGGCGTCGGGTTCAGGTTCGAGTCGACCTCGCCGTTCAGCGGGGTGCGCAGCACGACGCTGAACGGCCTGCTCAACCAGGCCGAGGCGGTCACCAGCCTGAGCCAGCGCTGCGCGCTGTACAACCAGGCCGCCGAGTACATCGCCAAGAACTACGACGGCCCGTTCTACTTCGCGTACGCCCCTGCCAACGTCGCGGTCAAGAACCTGGTCGGCCCCGGCATCACCGAGCCGCTGCCTACCGTCGTCGTCCAGCCAGCCATCCTGTGGGAGGACGTGGCCTACAGCAGCTGACAACGGGAAGTACCCACATCATGGCGGTTGTCGAGCAAACAGCCACGAAACAGGCCAGACCCGGCGCGCGAACGGCGT
>DATJQX010000145.1:0-34871 GCA_035505275.1 Streptosporangiaceae bacterium
TGCCGAGGTGATGTGGAAGACCATCGCCGACACCCTGGACGTGGCCGCCGACGGGCCCGCCGCCGACGCCGTGACCGGGTACCTGGGTGATCGCCGGGCCCTGCTGGTGCTGGACAACCTCGAGCAGCTGGACGGCGCCGCCGTCGTGGTGGCCGGACTGCTCGCGGCCGCTCCCGGTCTGGTCGTGCTGGCGACCTCCCGGCGGCCGCTGCACCTGCCGGGTGAGCGGGAGCTGCCGGTGCCGCCGCTGCAGGTGCCCCGCGAGGCGTCCGTCGAGGAAGTGTCCGCGAGCGGCGCGGCGCGGCTGTTCGCCCAGCAGGCGAGCATGTCCCGGCCGGGCTTCACCCTCACCGCGGCCAACGCCGCCGACGTCGCGGCCATCTGCGAGCGGCTGGACGGGCTGCCGCTGGCGATCGAGCTGGCCGCGGCCCGGATCCGGCTGCTGGCCCCCCGGGCCCTGCTGGCCCGCCTGGACCGCAGCATCGACCTTTCCGCCGCCGACGTCGGGCAGTCGTCGCGGCAGCAGACCCTCCGGAACGCCATCGCCTGGAGCTACGACCTGCTGACCCCCGACCTGGCCGGGGCGTTCCGCCGCGCCGGCGTGTTCGCCGGGGGCTGCGACCTGGACGCGCTGGCCGCCGTCGTCGCGCCAGAGCCGGATCCTGGCGACCAGGGGACCCAGGGGGCCGGGGCCGATCCCCTGGAAGTGGCCGCCGGGCTACTGGACGTCAGCCTGGTCACGGTGACCGACGGCCCGGACGGAGAGCCCCGCGTCGGCATGCTGGAGACCATTCGCGAGTTCGCTCTGGACCGGCTGGAGCAGGCCGGGGAGCTGGACGATGCCCGGCACCGCCACGCCGAGTACTACGCCGGGATCGCCGAACGGGCGGACGAGCAGGTGCGCAGCGGGGGTCCGGCGCACCTGGCCGCCCTGGACCAGCTGGAGGCCGAGCATGACAACCTGCGCGCCGCCCTGGCCTGGTCGCTGCAAACCCCCGCCGCGGACCCGGCGCTCGCCGACCGCGAGCGGGCCGCTGTCGGTCTGCGGCTGGCCGGGGCGCTGGCCTATTTCTGGTACCGGCACGGGTACGCCGTCGAAGGGCGGCGGTGGCTGCAGCGCGCCATCGACCTGGCCGGCGAGGATGGCGGCGCGCCGCTGGGCCATCTGGCGCACTGGCTTGGGGTCCTGCTGCAGCAGCAGGGCGAGCCGCACGCCGCGCTGCAGGTACTCGAGCGCAGCCTGGCGATTTGGCGTGACCTCGGCGACCGGGACCAGCAGGCCCGAGAACTCAACAGCCTCGGCATCACCCATCATCACCTCGACGACTACGGCACCGCGCGGTCCCTGCTGGAGGAAAGCGTCGCTCTCTCCCGCGAGATCGGCAGTCCCTACCGGCTCGCTGCGGCCCTGACGAACCTCGGCCAGCTGGAAAGCGATGCGGGCAACTTCGACCGCGCCACGGAGGTGCTGCAGGAGGCGCTCGCGATCGACCGCCAGGACGGGGACATGCTGGGCGTGGCCATAGACCAGCAATCGCTGGCCGGTGTCGCCCTGCGGGCGGGCCGCGCCCAGGAGGCCCGCGACCTGCTGTCCAGCATGGCCGGCTACGTGGTCAGCTGCGGTGACCCCGAGCTCCTGTCTACCACCCTGGAAATGTGCGCCGCCAACGCCGCGCAGCTCGGCGAGGGCCTGCGGGCGGCACGACTGGCCGGCGCCGCGGAAGCCGTCCGGCAGATGACCGGCATCCCGATCAAGCAACCCGAAATGCTCGAGGAGTTCCTGGCTCCCGCCCGCGCGGCCACCGAACCCGAACAGTGGGACGCCGCGCTGGCCGCCGGCCGCGCGCTCACCCAGCAGCAGGCCGCCGCGCTCCTCGCATCACCCATACCCAGCGCGTAACACGACCCGCGACCAGCCAGCTCTCCCTGGGATGCCTGCGCCACAAGACCAAGGTCACCCCGGCCTCCCGCGGTGCCGGGCGGGCAGGTAAGGATGCAAGAACGCGATCGTGTGGGAGGAATCGATGGAGTCCGTGGTCACGACGGCTTACGGGAAGGTGCGCGGCCTGGAGTCCGACGGGGTGGCCTCGTTCAAGGGGATCTCCTACGCGGCTCCGCCGTTCGGCCAGAACCGGTTGCGCCCTCCCGCGCGCCCGGAGCCATGGGCCGGTGTCCGGGACGCTACGGCGTACGGGCCGACGGTCCCTAAGCCGCCGTACCCGGAGCCCTACGACAGGCTGCTGCCCGAGCCGGTGATCGCCGGGGACGATTGCCTGAACCTCAACGTCTGGACCCCCGATCCCGGCGGCGCGGGCCTGCCCGTCATGGTGTGGATACACGGGGGCGCGTTCGTGAACGGCTCCGGTGCCGTCGCCCAGTACGCGGGAGACCGCTTCGCGCGCGACGGCATCGTCTGCGTGACGATCAACTACCGCCTCGGCTGCGAGGGCTTCCTGTTCCTGGACGACGCCGTCCCCAACCGCGGGCTGCTCGACCAGATCGCGGCTCTGCAGTGGGTACAGGAGAACATCGCCGGCTTCGGCGGCGACCCGGGCAACGTCACGATCTTCGGCGAGTCGGCCGGCGCGATGAGCGTCACGGCCCTGCTGTCGATGCCGACGGCGGCGGGCCTGTTCCGCAGGGCGATACCGCAGAGCGGAGCCGGGCATCACGTCCTGCCGGCCGATACGGCTCGCGAGGTGTCCGCCGAGCTAGCCCGGCGGCTCGGCGTGGCGGCGACGTGGGAGGACTTCGCGGCCGTGCCGGTCGACCGCCTCGTCGCCGCCCAGCGACAGCTTTCCGCCGATATCGTCTGGAACCCCGATCCGGGCCGGTGGCGCGAGGTCGCCGCCAACGCGATGGCCTTCGAACCGGTAGTGGACGGGCAGATCCTGCCCGCCAGGCCCATCGACGCCATCGCCGGAGGGAACGGCCGCGGCGTCGATCTTCTCGTCGGCACCAACCGGGACGAGGAGGCTCTGTTCTTCGTGCCGACGGGCGCGGTGGATGCCATCGACGACACCGCCTTGCAGGCGGTCGCGGGCGCTCACGGGCTCGACGCGGCCGGCGTGGCGCTCTACCGGGCGGGCACGCGCACGCCAAGCGCCGGAGATGCCCTGATGGGCTTGATGACCGACTGGTTCTTCAGGATTCCGGCCATCCGGCTGGCGGAGAAACACCACGGCGAGGCGTACATGTACGAGTTCGCGTGGAAGTCCCCGCTGTTCGGCGGGCGGCTCGGCGCATGTCACGCGCTCGAGATCGGATTCGTGTTCGACACGCTGGACGTCGAGGGCGGCGACGACCTCTACGGCTCGTCGCCGCCTGCCGACCTGGCCGCGACGATGCACCGGGCGTGGGTCGAGTTCGCGCGATCGGGCCGGCCCGGCTGGGCCGCCTACGACCTCGATACCCGCGCCACCATGACCTTCGACCTCGACAGCGCGCTGGTCCAAGACCCCCGGCCGGAGCAGCGCCTCCTATGGCAGGGCATCAGGTAGCTCGCCGTGGAAAGCACCGGGTAGCTCTAGGCACGGTGCCGCCCACTGGCTGGGCGAACCGGGCGCCAGGGACCGCGCCTGCCCAGGTGAGGAGGGTCACCCGTAAGCTCGGAACGCACGTCACGGCGCGGCCGGTGTCCCGTGCTAAGACACGTCAGCGAGAATCTTTCAGCGTTCCTTCAAGTTGAGTTGCGAAAGTATGCAGGATGAGGACTGAGTGGCGGCTGCCGCTGCGCTGGATCACGCCTGATCCGGACGGCGCACCGCGCTCCGGGCACCGGCGGGGCGACGTCCTAGCCGTAGTCCTGCTTGCCGTGCTGCCGGCCATCGTCTTCGGCGTCCCCGCGCTGACCGGGCACCCCGTCCTCGTCGGCGACGACCTGACCCAGAACTACCCGCTGCGCGTGCTGGCCGGGACCGACATCAGGGGCGGGCACCTGCCGCTGTTCGATCCCTACATCTGGAGCGGCGCGCCGCTGCTCGCGGGCTGGAACGCGGGCGCCGCGTACCCGCTCACCTGGCTGTTCGCCATCTTGCCCGGCACCGCGGCGTGGACGGTCAACATGATCGTCACCTGGGCGGTGGCCGGACTCGGCATGTTCTGCTTCCTGCGGGCGCTCCGGCTGGGGAGCCTGGCCAGTTTCCTCGGCGCCCTCTCGTTCGCCTTCGCCGGGGCCATGTCGGCGCAGGTGAGCCATTTCGGCCTGGTCGCGGGGATGAGCTGGGTCCCGGTGCAGTTGCTGAGCGTCCTGCGGCTCTCGCAGGACCGCCCCGCTGCCTCCAGGCTCGGCTGGACCGCGGTCCTCGCCACCGCCACCGGCCTGGTGATCCTGGCGGGCGAGCCGCGGGCGATTGACGACTCCTGCGTGATCGTGCTGATCTACGCGGCCTGGCAGGTCTGCCGCCTGGGGCGTCGCGCGGGCGCTGCGGCGGTCTCGGTGACGGCGGGCCTGGTCCTGGGCGCGTGCCTGGGCGCGATCCAGTGGCTGCCTGGCCTGGTGGCGATCAGCACCTCCCAGCGCGATGTCAATTCGATGCAGCTGTTCAATTCCGGTTCGCTTCCGGTCAGGTGGCTGCTGCTGACGCTGGTGCCTGACCTCCTCGGTGGTTCCGGCTCGCTGGGCCAGCCCAGCTTCATGACCAACTACAACCTGACCGAGGTGACGAGTTACGTAGGGATCCTCCCGCTCGTGGCCGCGTTCGCCCTCCTCGGCCGCCTCCGGGTACGCCCCAGGCTCCCGGACTGGTTCGTCTGGCACGTCACGGCCCTCGTCGGTATCGTCCTGGCGTTCGGGGGCAACACTCCCCTCGGGGACCTGCTCTACCGCCTGCCCCTGTTCGGTGACCAGCGGCTGCAGAGCCGCAATATCCTCGTGCTGGACCTGGCGCTCGCCGTCCTGCTCGGCTACTGGGCCGACCAGCCCTTCGGCGAACAGGAGAAGGCGCCGCGGGCCCGCGCCGGTCGTCTCTTCCGCCGGCTGGCCCCGGGCACCGTCCTCGGCCTGGTGCCGCCGCTCGCGGCGGTGCTGGTCGTCGCTCTCGCCTTCACGTGGGGCGCTGGCTTGCTGCACTGGCTCGGGGTGAGCATCGGCCAGAGCGCCAGCGTCATCGGTGACCTGGAGCCATGGCTGATCCCCTACGCGGTCCTGGGCCTCGCCGCTGGCGTACTGGTCATCGTCGGGCGGCGCCTCGGGCCGAAGCTGCGCTCGCGCCTGATC
Organism: Streptosporangiaceae bacterium; assembly: GCA_035505275.1. Classification (GTDB taxonomy): domain Bacteria; phylum Actinomycetota; class Actinomycetes; order Streptosporangiales; family Streptosporangiaceae; genus Palsa-504. The sequence continues at coordinate 5,219 of DATJQX010000145.1, forward strand.
ACCGGCTTCGTCGTCGTCGACCTGGTCGTCTTCACCGTCCTCTGCGTCGTCGAGGTCGGCCCCGGCCTGTTCGCCGGCTCAGCCAGCTCAAGCGGATCCAGCTCATCTAGCTCAAGCGGATCCAGCTCATCTAGCTCAAGCGGCTCCAGCTCAAGCGGATCCGGCACATCGAGCGCTTCCAGCCACTCCAGTACCTCCAGCGGGCCTGCGGCCGGCCAGTCCGCGTCGGCCACCGCCCTGCTGCGCCCGGTCGCGGCGCTCGGGTACCCAGGGCGCTTCGCCATCTACGATCCCGACCTGCTCGATCCGGGCGGGTTGTCCGACCTCGACCCGCCCGACGTTAACGCCATCGGCGGTCACGCGATGCCGTCGGTACAGGGTTACTCGTCAATAGTCGACGGCCGCTACGCATCAGTGACCGGATCGCACGGGACCTCGGGCGACGGGCAGGACACGCTCGCTCCCGGCGCCATCGGGAACGGCGTCCTCGACCAGCTCGATACCACGGTCCTGCTGACCCTGTCGGAGTACCTCACCACCAGGGTCGGGGGAGACGGGCCTGCCGCCGGGCCGCCGGGCACCGGTCAGCGCGATATCTCCGCGGATCAGAGTGCCACCTGGTACCTGGGCACCCCGCTGGACGTGAACAAGGTCGAGGTGCCCGACCCCGACGCTAGGCAAGACGCCGCGGCCGGCACTCAGATCGGGCTCATGACCTCCGATGGCCGGGTGCACTGGTACCGCGCACGAGCGCTGACCTCCTCGACTCTGGCCGTCACCCTGCCCAAGCCGGTGGCGAGCATCGCGGTCATGGGCCAGGCGCAGGGCGCGCCGTGCCCGCTCGGCCCGCCCTCGATCGTCGTGGCGGGCGGGAGCGTGTACGTGGCCGACGGCCAGCTCCAGGGTGCCCTCGTCCCGTCACACTGGATATTCGCCGGCTTCGACGGCTCGTTCGCGGTCTTCGCCAACCCCTCCGCGCAGGGCCCGCTCCACATCGAGGCGCTCCCTGGCCGGTCAGCCTCCGGGGCGTGGGTGAGCGTCTCCCGCGGCGCGCCGGCCGATCCGACGGTGGCCACGGTGTACTCCCCGCACGGTGCCCGCGTTGTCCGCTCGGTGGCGGCCATCCCCGGGTGGACCGCCACGTGGCAACCCCGGCAAGGCCCGGAGACCACGCTGGCCGTCCAGCGGGACGGCCTCGTCCAGGCCATCGACGTACCGCCCGGATTGGGCACCGTGACCTGGAGTTATTCGTCGCCGTGGTTCCCGGCCGGCCTGATCTTGTCGCTCGCGGCGACCGTGCTCGTCTTGCTCTTCTTCCTGGCCGCCAACTGGGCACGCAGGCCCGCGACCCGGCACACGCTGCCGGTCATCGGCGGCGGGGGAGACGGAGCGGGATGATCCGCGGCACGCTCAGGATCCGCCGTACGCTCAGAGCCCGGTGACCCCCACCGCGGCGTTGAGCGCGTCGAGCGCGGATCCCTGCCGGGCCGCGTCGGCCCGGTCGAACGGTCCGGTCCACGCCACCCCGACCTGGTTCCGGTGATTCCTGCTGTTCTGCCACAAGCAGGTCGCGTTGGCCAGGAAGAAGTCGCGGTATTCGGCTCGCGGGCTACGCAGGTACAGCTCGTACAGGTTCCTGACGAAGATGCCCTTGAACTGGGCGTAGTCGTGGTCACGGCCGCGCCGCGGCTGCGTGCCCGGCTCGGCCAGGATGCCCGGCGGAACGGTGAGGTCGCGCAGCGCGGCCGCCGCGATGGCCTCCGCCTGCCCGAGGTAGGCGCCGTCGCCGGTGACGTCGTACAGCACGCTGAGCCCGCCGACGATCACGCCCTGGTTGTAAGTCCAGGTCGTAGCGCCGTTGTTCGCGCAGTCGGCGGTCAGCCCGTCGTTGACCAGGCCGCCCGGGCCGATAAGACCGCTGGCGCTGAACCACTGCCATTCGCGCAGCGCCCAGTCGAGGTACTCGCCGGAGCCGCGGCCCGGGCCGGTCGTGCGCTGGTGCAGGCGGCCCGCGATCAGCAGGAACAGCTCGTTCGGTATCGCGTTCTTGTACGTCCTCTTGCGCGTCCACCACAAGCCGCCGCCGCACGCCTCGTCCCAGCCGGCGGCCATCCCGTCGAACAGCCCGCGCGCCGCGTCCAGGTACTTCACCTCGCCGGTCAGGTCGAACGCCGCGATCCACGCCAGCGCCCACCAGCCATCATCGTCGTAAAACACGTTGCTGAAGCCAGCGTTCGCTCGTTGGGCTCGGCCGAACGTGGTCTCGATCACGTACCGGTGCCTGCTCTCCCCGGTCCGCTGGGCGTGGTTGATCACTGCGGTCAGCGCGTTGGCAGAGTTCCACCAGCCCGCGCTCTTCCACAGCCCGGTCCTCGGGTTGTACCAGCGCTGCAGCGCGCTGGTCGCCTCGCCGGCCCAGGCCCGGTACTCCTCAGGCGATGGCTGCATGGCTACGGGGCCGGAGCGCCCGTATGGTTGGTCGGCTGCCCGCCGCTGAAGTGCAGCAGCGCGAGCACGGCGGTGGCCAGCGTGAGCCAGCGGGTCAGCGAGTTGCGCGGCAGCAGGGCCAGCGTGACCCACGCCAGCGCGGTATACCAGGCCAGCGACCACGGAGCCACCAGGACCCAGGCGAAGGTCAGCGCGCAGGTCGCCGCGAGCACGGCGGGCACGTCGGGGGACAGCCGGTTGTACAGGTACCAGGCCAGGGCGAGCAGCAGCGGCGGCCACGCGACGCCGATCACCGCCGTGACCGCGGACGAGTGCCCCGGGGCCAGGTGGTTGGCGATCCCCTGGATCAGCCCCCAGATCGACGGGGTGATCACCCGCGAGGAAGCGGTCGGCAGCGGCCTGATCGCGGTCAGGCCGTAGGTGAAGAAATACAGGCCGGACGTGACCACCACCGCGACCACGCCGGTACGCAGCAGCCGGACCCACGAGCGGTCGCGGATCAGCGCCACCGCGATGCCCGCCCCCACGAGCACGGCGTTGACCTTGATCGCGCCGGCCACGCCGATCAGCATCCCGGCCGCCACGTCGTACCAGACGGTCGTACCTCGGCGGGAGATCAGGATCGCCGCGATCCCGGCCAGCGCGACGTAGGCATCAAGCTGCGCGCCCATGACCAGCTGATAGATCAGCAGCGGGTTCGCCGCCCAGATCAGGCAGGCGCGCACCGGGTTGGCCGCCGAACGCAGCAGGATGTACCCCGCGCCCAGGAACGCGGCCCCGGTCATGATCATCAGCATCCAGATGGTCAGCCACGGCCTGCTTCCGCCCACCAGCGCCGCCGCCAGGTGGGTCCAGGTCGCCACCGGCCCGTATACCGAGGGGACCAGCCGCCATCGCGGATCCACCAGCGTGGTGTACGGATTGTGGACGCCGCCGGGCAGGTCGATCGGCAGGAACACGTACGGGTTATGTCCCAGCGCGGCGATCCGCCCGTACGCGGCGTAGCTGGCCGGATCCGACGTGCCCACCGGCGTGATGTTGACCACGAGCGCGACCACTGCCGCCGCCCACCAGTACACCTTCCGCGGATCCGGCTGCCATCCGCGGCTGTTGGCCCACAGCATCCCGGCCAGGCCGAGGCAGCACAGCGCGATGCCGGAGTACATGATCAGGTTGGTGGCGAGGGAGTTCAACGCCGGCGCGCCCAGCCGCTCCGCGAGCGCGGTGAGCGGCAGCAGCACGGGTAGCGTCGCCTCGCTGGCGCCGGGCGCGGTCGCGCACAGCCCGGTGAAGGCAATCAGTCCCAGCCCGAGCGCCGACAGGAACACCGCGGGCCGCGGCCGGGCCAGCGGGCTGGACGTGAGGACCCGGATCAGGACGCCCATCAGCGCCTCGACCCGGCCGCCGGGAATCGGCGGCTCGGCGAGCTTGGTGCCCTCAGCTACGGCGGGATCCTGCGCCGTGGTGACGTCCTGTGACCCGGGGGCCGTGCCCTTGGCCATCAGGTCATACCGCTCATACGGCGAGCGGATGAGAGGCCGCGCCACCGCTTGCACCGGCCCTTCTTTCCCACGCTCACAGTTAAGGAGATTATCGCGGTCACTCGCCTGCCGGGGATGCTCGCCGCCGCCGTAGCGGCCCCGTGATGATTCATCGCCGTCAGCACACCGGCCTGACCGCCATCCTGGATCTATATTCCTATTAATTGGATCGGAAAACTTGACTAGGGCATGTTTCCTTGTCATGCTCGGAGACATGGCGAATTACCTCGGCACTCGACGTCGCCACGTCGACTTCCTCAGGGTCATCAGCTCCGGGTGTCGCACGCGCTGACCGCCTGACCGCCGGTACCTCTCACAGCCGGCCGACGCGCCCCGGATCGAGCGCGTATCCCCGCTAAGCAGCTCTTACGTGAGCTGAAGTTTCCCTCCACCCCATAGGGGCTTTTCCCCTGAGCTGAAAGGCGTTCTGCCATGCCCGAAACCCTGACCACTGATACGCACACGGACACGCTCGTCGACGTGACCCCGCTGGCCGGCCACATCGGCGCGGAGATCACCGGCGTCGATACCGGCGAGCCGCTGAGTCACGACGCGGTCGCCCAGATCCGCCAGGCCCTGCTCGACCACAAGGTGGTCTTCCTGCGCGGGCAGCACCTGGACTACCGCAGGCAGGTCGCGTTCGCCCAGCGGCTGGGACCGCTCACCCTCGGGCACCCCACGCTGGCCTCACCGCCCGGGCAGCCGCTCCTCGAGGAGATCGACTCGCTCAAGGGCGGGAAGGTCAACTACTGGCACACCGACGTCACCTTCGTCGACCGGCCGCCGGCCTTCACGCTGCTGCACGCCGTGGTGATCCCGCCGCTCGGCGGCGACACGATCTGGGCCAACACGGTCTCGGCCTACCAGAGCCTGCCCAGGGAACTGCGCGAACTGGCCAGCCGGCTCCGGGTCGTTCACACCAACGACTTCGACTACGCCCGCACCTTCAACCGTGGCGACCGCGTCGACCCGGCCGCCGAGGCAGCCCATGCGGAGTTCATCTCCACGGTCTACGAGACCGAACATCCGCTGGTGCGCGTCCACCCGGAGACCAGCGAGCGCTCCCTCGTGCTCGGCGGCTTCGCCCGCACCGTGCTGGGCTTCACCCCGCAGGCATCGCGGGACCTGATCCGCCTGCTTCAGGAGTACATCACCCGCCCCGAGCAGACGGTCCGCTGGCACTGGCGCGAGGGCGACCTGGCCATCTGGGACAACCGGGCCACCCAGCACTACGCGATCGCCGACTACGGCAGCGCCCACCGCCGCGGCGAGCGCGTCACCGTGGCCGGCCCGGTGCCCGTCGGCGTGGACGGCCGCCCGAGCGTCGCGATCAAGGGCAACGCCGCCGCCTACTACGCCGGAGGTGACCAGGCATGAGCACGTCAGCGGAAACACCGACACGGACCAAGCGGACCGTGCCCGTCTACAAGCGCAGACGCCGGCAGATCTACACAACGAGCGCCGTGGTCCTCGTCCTGGCCGTCGCCGCGGTGGTCTGGGCCGTCACCAGCGGCGGCTCGAACCCGGCCGCGCTGCCCAGCTTCACCATCTCGGTCAGCCAGGGCAGCGTGGCCAGCCCGGACAGCATCATCGAGAGCCAGCCCTCGCTGGCCAAGCTCATACCCGCGCAACTGCACTACGTCCCGTTCGAGGCCGGCGTGACCGCGATCGCCGAGCTGAAGAGCGGCGCGGTCCAGGCCATCAGCGGCGTCGGCAACCCGCCGACCACCGAGGCCATCGGCAAGGGCATCGGCGTGACCGTGGTCATGGGCTGGGGCTTCGACGATGACGAGCTGCTGGTGCCCGCCTCGATCACCTCACCCGCCCAGCTGGCGGGCAAGTCGGTCGGCGTGCTCGTCGGCTCCTCCGAGGACTACGAGCTGCTCGGTTACCTGGGGCTCGAGCACCTGACCGGCAAGGTCAAGGTGGTCCCGTTCGCCGACGAGAACGCCGCGGGCGCGGCCGCCGTGTCCGGCGCGATCGACTCGGCCTACGTCTACGGGGTCCCGGCCGCCGAGCTCGTCGCCAAGGGCTACCACTCGCTGGTCAACGCCGAGCAGATCGCCAAGCTCGGCATCCCCGGCCTGGACGTGATCGCGGTCGCGACGAGCGTGATCAACAGCGACCCGACGCTGGTGCAGGACTACGTCTGTGCCGAACTCCAGGGCAGCCGCGACATGACCGGACCGCAGGCCGCCAGGTACCTGGCCGCCAGCTCGGCCGCCCAGGGGGTGCCAGGCAACCAGATCGTCGCGGCGACCGAGGGCTACCCGTTCATACCGGCCGACCAGCAGCTGTTCTGGCTCGGTTCCACCCTGCACGATCCCGGCAGCCGCATCGTGCAGGCCTACCAGCAGACGGCGCAGTTCCTGGTCTCGCAGGGCCGGCTGACCTCGGTGCCCTCGGCGGCCCAGATCGCCGCGCACATCGACATCACGTTCGTCCAGAAGGCCCTGGCCGGTGACTGCCCAAGCTGACACGGCCCCTGCCCCGGAGGTGGCCGATGCCCCCGGCGCCGAGGTTGTGGTCGACGCGGTAGGCAAGGTCTTCCGCCGCGCAGGCCGGCGCACGGTGGCGCTGGCGGGGGCGAGCCTGCGGGTCCGGCCGGGCGAGCTGATCAGCCTGCTCGGGCCGTCGGGCTGCGGCAAGTCGACCCTGCTGCGCATCATCGCAGGCGCGCTGCCCGCCGATGAGGGGAGCGTCACCGTCGGGGGACGGCCGGTCACCGGTCCGTCCCCCGACCGGGGCATGCTGTTTCAGACGCCGATGCTGTTCGGCTGGCTCACCACCCGGGACAACATCCTGTTCGGCCCACGGGCCCAGCGGGCCGCGCGGCGGCACGAGCGCGACGATCCCGAACTGGCGGCCGAAGCAGCCGCGCTGCTGGACCGGGTCGGCCTGACCGCCTTCGCCGAGGCGTTCCCGCACGAGCTATCCGGCGGGATGCGGCACCGCGCCGCGCTCGCCCGGGCGCTCGCGTCCCGGCCGTCGCTCCTGCTCATGGACGAGCCGTTCGGCGCGCTTGACGCCATCACCCGGGAGCGGATGCACGAGTTCCTGCTCGACATCTGGGACCAGCACCGCATCACGATCATCTTCGTCACCCACGACATCGAGGAGGCGATCCTGCTCGGCGACCGGGTCGCCCTGATGGGCGGCCGCCCGCCCGGCATCCGCGAGATCATCGACATCCCGCTCGGCCGTCCCCGGCACGCCCTGGACACCGATACCGAAGCGTTCCTGAGCGTCAAGCGGACCATCCGCGCCTCGCTGAGCGGGAGGTGAGCTATGTCCCTGACCACCGAAAATCAAATATTTGCCGAACGATCCGGCCTGTCACCTAACGAGGATCTGCTCCTGCATAGCGATCAGGACGAACGCGCCGACCTGGCCGCCTACCGGCGAGCCCAGCGCCAGGGCCGGATCCGCCGGCTGGGCATCGGCGCGCTCGGCCTGGCCGTCTTGGCCGGGATCTGGCAGCTCGTCGCGATGCTGCTGAACGACCCGGTCTTCCTGCCGTCGGTGTCCCAAACGGCAGCCAGCTTCGCGCACTACTTCAACCGCCCGTACCCGGCGGAGGGCAAGCCGCTGTGGGTCGACGCGCTGACCAGCCTGCGCCGGATCCTGATCGGCTTCGGCGCGGGCACCGCGATCGGGGTCGCCCTCGGCACGGCCATGTCCGCCAGCCGGGTCGTACGCTACCTGGTCGACCCGGTCATAGAGGTGTTCAGGCCGCTGCCCCCGCTGGCGTTCATCCCGCTGTTCATCATCTGGCTCGGGATCGGCGAGACGCCCAAGGAAGTCCTCATCATGCTCGGCGTGACCCCGATCATGGCGGTCACCACGGTCGCCGCGCTCGACGAGGTTCCCGACGACCTGCGGCTGTGCGCGCGCACGCTCGGCGCGTCCCCCCGCTACACCATGCTGCGCGTACAGATTCGGGCCGCGCTGCCCGCCATCATCACCGGGATGCGGATCTCCATGGCGGGCGCCTGGACCAGCATCGTCGCCGCCGAGCTGATCGCGGCGACGACCGGCCTCGGCTACCTGATCATGCAGGCCGGTGACTACCTGAACACCGCCCTGGTGTTCTCCGGCATCATCGCCATCGCGATCCTCGGCCTCGCCCTGGACGCCTGCCTGCGCGGTCTGCTCCTGCTCGCCGACCCCAGCAGGCGGCGGTGAGAACCGTTGGGACCGCCGTCATGCCGGGTGAGGCCTGCAAGCGTCGAGAGCCGTCATCGCCGTCGCTTCGAGTTGCCTGCAAGCGTCACATCGGGTGGTTTGGATGCGGTTAGCTGGAGTCCATGTCGCCGCCTGGGTCCAGCGCCGCCACACCGGCGCTCGCCTCGCCCTGGCGCATCGCGTCCGAGGTCGCCGGGCGAGGCCGGGGCCTGCTCCGCCGGCACTGGCTGTTCGCCGTCGTCGCGGTGTGCGCCACCGCGCTCCGCGTCGTCGTCCAACTGGCCTACTCACCGGCGCTGATCTTCCCGGACAGCGAGCGGTACCTGCAGTACGCGCATAACTTCCTCACCGGAGGCTGGGCGCCGGACTGGCTGCGCACCAGCGGCTACTCACTCCTGCTCATGCCGGCGGTACGGGCCCACAACCTCGCGGTGGTCGCCGCCGTCCAGCACGTGCTCGGGCTGGCCACGGCCGCGCTGGTCTACGCGGTCCTCGTCCACTTCGGCGCCAAGCGCTGGCTGGCCACGCTCGCGGCCGTCCCGGTCCTGTTCGACCCCCTGCAGCTCAACATCGAGCAGTACATCCTGACCGATATCAGCGCGACGTTCCTGCTCGTAGCGGCGCTGGTCGTGCTGGTGTGGAAACGCGACGCGATGGGCCGCGCGGCGCCCATCGTCGCCGGGCTCCTGCTCGCCGCCGCCACGATCATCAGGGAATCCGACCTGATCGTGATCGTCCCCATCGTGCTTTACCTGGTGGCGGTCTTCCGGCGCAGGCGCCGCCTGGCGGCCAAGATGGTGGCGCTCCTGCTCCTCGGCTTCCTGCCTCCGGTCCTCGGCTACCTCGGCTGGGTCGACGTATGGTACGGCCGGTTCGACTTCGTCAACTACGACAGCCAGTTCCTGTACGGGCGGATCGCGCAGTTCATCGACTGCCAGGGCCTGACACTGCCCTCGTACGAGCAGTCGCTGTGCCCCAAGCAGCCTCCGGCGCAGCGCAACCCGGACTTCTACATGTGGGACCCGCAGTCGCCGCAGGTGCTCCTCCAGGCCCCGCCCGGCATGAACAAGGGCCGCATCATGCAGGACTTCGACCGGCGGATCCTCGAGCACCAGCCGCTGGCCTACCTGGAGGCCGTGGGCGGCGACATCCTCTACAGCTTCTCCCCGGTACGCGGGGACGGACCCGAGCACTACCCGGTCCTGTACCACCAGTTCCAGACGTATTTCCCTGGTGACGGGGATTACCCAGGCGGCAAGGAACTGCTGGTGACCATCCCCCAGTACACGGGCCGGGCCCCCCACCTCGAACCCGCGCTGGCCGATTTCCTGGCCGCCTACGGCCGGGACTTCTACGTCCCCGGTCCGCTGTTCGCCGCCGGTCTCGTGCTGGGCCTGGCCGGGATGGCCGGAATCGGCCGGGCCCGTCGCAGCGGGCTGCGCGCCCCCTGCTTCCTGTTCGCGGCCGGCGCCATCGCCGCCGTCGAGTCCCCGTTCCTCATCGCCACATTCGACTGGCGCTACGAGATACCGCAGTTCTCCCTGATCCCGATCGCCGCCGTCCTCGCCGTGACGGCCTGGACCCGCAAGCCCAGTAACCTGACCCCGGCCCCGCCGCCAGCCAGCACCGACATGCTGGTGCCCGTCAGCGAAGAAGTGAACCCGGTCCCCGCGACCCGCTACGGGACTGATGAGCCGGGCGACCTGGCCGACGCACACGGCACGTCCGACGATCAGCCCGGCCCGGCCTCGAGCGTTTCCGCGGAAACGTCCTTACCCGCGTCGGCCCCGGGCGTCTCGGCGTAACTCCGATCAGCCGTCGCGGTGGACCGCGTCCGGGCTGAAAGCCGGCACGCATACCGCGATGTACTCCGCGCCGTCGGCTCCTGGGCTGCTGTAGCGCACCCATTCGCCGGGCCTGGCGTGAACCGCCTGCCCGGCCTCCACCGTCATCTGGCCGCCGTCGAACTCCACGACCAGGGCTCCGCGCAGCACGACCGTGAACTCATCGAACTCCGGGCGCTGCCCGGGCTCCGCCCAGCCCGACGGGCTGCGCATGTGAGCGATGCTCACCCCGGAGTCGCCCGTGCTCACCTGTCCCACGTACTCGTCGATCAGCTTCGGCGGCTCGCCAGCCGCGGCAACCCGGCTCGGCTCGCGCATCAGTTCAGGCATGCTCGCCAGTATGGAGGATCCCAGGGACATCGTCCGGCGCGGGTATGACGCCCTCTCGGTCCGCTACGACGAGCACTACCAAGGCCACCCCAAGGACCAAGCGTGGCTCGGCGAACTCCGGGAGCGCATCCCGGCGGTCTGCGCGGTACTGGACCTCGGCTGCGGCGGCGGCCTACCGGTGGCCCGCGATCTGGCGGCCGCCGGATACCGCGTCACCGGCGTCGACCTCAGCGAAGTGCAGATCCGCCGCGCCAGGGACCTGGTCCCCCCGATCTCCTGAATGCCGGTCATGCAACCAGCGCGCACCGGGGAAAGGTCGGTTTAATGGTCCGGACCCGACGCTCTACCCCTAGCCTGGCTCCTGCTCCCAGAAGATCTTGGAGGATCCGTGCTCAGCGGAAGTTTGAGCGCCGTATTCGACGCCCATTCTTCCGTTAAGCACCAATCTTCCGCCAGGACTCAGCCTTATTGGGAACAGGTGAGCGAGTTGGTGTGGACGAGCCTAGGGCTCGTCCACAAGCCGCGGAAACCCGGGCCCGCGGCGGCTCCGAACGCGGCGGTTAGCATGAGGCCATGAGCAGCAGCCGGATGCCGGTCGTGTACCTGAGCCACGGGGCGCCTCCGCTGGCCGACGATCCGGTCTGGCCGGGGGAGCTGGCGGCCTGGTCGGCCAGCCTGCCGCGGCCGGATTCGATCCTGGTGATCTCGGCCCACTGGGAGAACGCGCCCGTCTCGGTGAGCGCGACGCGCACCGTGCCGCTGTACTACGACTTCTGGGGCTTCCCCAAGCACTACTACGAGGTCACCTACCCCGCGCCGGGCGCGCCGCTGCTGGCGGACCAGGTCCGCAAGCTGCTCGGCTCGCAAGTGCACGAGCACGCCGCGCGCGGCCTGGATCACGGCGCCTACGTGCCGCTGGTGGAGATGTACCCGGACGCGGACGTCCCGGTTATCCAGCTATCCATGCCGACGCTCGACCCGCGCGAGCTCATGGACCTGGGCCGCAGGCTCGCCCCGCTGCGTGATGAGGGCGTACTGATCATGGGCAGCGGCTTCTTCACGCACAACCTGCGGGAGTTCGCCTTCGAGGGCCCGGTCCCGGACTGGTCGCGCGACTTCGACGAGTGGGGCCGTGATGCCCTGGCCGGCGGGAACGTGGACGCGTTGCTCGACTTCCAGCACAAGGCCCCGGCTGCCCACACGGCGCATCCGCGCACCGAGCACTTCGCCCCGCTGTTCGTCACGCTCGGCGCAGGCGAATCCGATCTTGAAGCGCAGCGCCCCGTGATCGAGGGTTTCTGGGGCGGCCTGGCCAAACGCTCGGTCCAGCTCGGCTGAAGGTGACGAACGTCACGCGGGTCACAAGCTGAGACACACGAGTTTAGGGTCTGTCGAGCACCCGCTGGTACCGCCTATGGTCTAGACATGACGACCAATGACATGCTGCGCGTGACCGACTCACGAACCGGCCGCAGCTACGAGCTTCCTATCGTCGACGGCGCCATCCGCGCGATCGACCTTCGGCAGATCAAGACGTCCGATGACGACTTCGGACTGCTTTCCTACGACCCCGCCTTCCAGAACACCGCCAGTTGCCGCAGCGCGATCACGTTCATCGACGGGGACAAGGGCATCCTGCGCTACCGCGGCTACCCGATCGAGGAACTGGCGCGGGAGGCGTCCTTCCTGGACGTGGCCTGGCTCCTGCTGCACGGCGACATGCCGGGCAAGAAGGAGTCCGCCGCCTGGGGCTACCAGATCTCCCACCACACCTACGTGCACGAGAACGTCAAGAAGTTCATCGACGGCTTCCACCACGATGCCCACCCGATGGGCATCCTGGTCAGCACGCTGGCCGCGCTGTCGACCTTCTACCCCGAGGCCAAGGCGGTGCACGACCGGGCCAACCAGGACCAGCAGGTCGTCCGGCTCATCGCCAAGATGCCCACGCTCGCGGCCTTCGCGTACCGGCACGCCCGCGGCCTGCCGTACGCCTACCCCGACGATGACCTGTCCTACACGGGCAACTTCCTGTCCATGATGGCGAAGATGACCGAGCCGAAGTACAGCCCGGACCCCGTGCTCGAGCACGCCCTGGACGTCTTGTTCATCCTGCACGCCGACCACGAGCAGAACTGCTCCACCAACGCCATGCGGAGCGTCGCCAGTTCCGGGGTGGACCCGTACTCGGCGGCCGCGGCGGCCGCAGCGGCGCTGTACGGCCCGCTGCACGGCGGCGCCAACGAGCAGGTGCTCAACATGCTGCGGGAGATCGGGTCCGTCAACAACGTGCCCGCCTACATCGCCCGGGTCAAGGCCGGCGAGCTGCGGCTGATGGGGTTCGGGCACCGCGTGTACAAGAACTTCGACCCGCGGGCCACGATCATCAAGGAAGTCGCCGACCAGGTGTTCGAGGTCACCGGGCGCAACCCGCTGCTCGACATCGCGCTCGAGCTCGAGCGGATCGCGCTGGCCGACGACTACTTCATCAGCCACAAGCTGTACCCGAACGTGGACTTCTACTCGGGCATCATCTACCAGGCCATGGGCTTCCCGGTGGCGATGTTCCCGGTGCTGTTCGCGATCGGCCGGATGCCGGGCTGGCTCGCCCAGTGGCAGGAGGGCGCGGCCGACCCGGAGCAGAAGATCGCCCGCCCGCGGCAGATCTACACCGGCGAGGGCCTGCGCCACCTCAACGGAGACGGAGAGGGAGAGGAGGCCTAGCCGGCCCGATGACCTGGCTGGAGCTGCCGCCCGACTCGCTGTTCGGGCCGGCGAACCTGCCCTACGGCGTATTCGAGCCGGAAGGCCAAACCAGCAGGGTCGGCGTCCGCATCGGCGACTCGGTGCTCGAACTGGCGGCGTTGCTTGACGACCCGGTGTTCGCCACGCCGTCGCTGAACGCCTTCATGCGACAGGGCCGGGCCCGGTGGAGCGACGTCCGGGCCCGGATCACCGGCCTGCTGACCGACCAGCACGCCCGCGCCGACGTCGAGAAGGCGCTGCACCCCCTGGCCGGCGTGCGCCTGCACCTGCCGTTCGAGGTGGGGGACTACGTCGACTTCTACGCCAGCGAGCACCACGCGACCAACGTCGGGCGGCTGTTCCGGCCGGGCGGTGAACCGCTCACGCCCAACTGGAAGCACCTGCCCATCGGGTACCACGGGCGTTCGGGCACCGTGGTGGTCTCCGGCACCCCCGTCATCCGCCCGAACGGCCAGCGCCGCGGCGAGGCCGCCCCGGTGTTCGGCCCGACCCAGCGGCTGGACTTCGAGGCCGAGGTCGGTTTCGTGGTCGGGACGGGCTCGCGGCCTGGCGATCCGGTCAGGACCGACGAGTTCGCGGACCACGTGTTCGGCGTGTTCCTGGTCAACGACTGGTCGGCCCGCGACATCCAGGCCTGGGAGACCCAGCCGCTCGGCCCGTTCCTGGCCAAGTCGTTCGCCACGTCGGTCTCGCCGTGGATCGTCCCGCTTGAGGCCCTGGAGCAGGCCAGGGTCAGCCCGGTGCACGGCCAAGACGACCCGGAGCCGCTGCCCTACCTGGCCGACACCGGCAAGTGGGGTCTCGACCTCGCGCTCGAGGTGCGGCTGAACGGGCAGGTGGTGTCCCGTCCGCCGTATTCCACCATGTACTGGACGCCGCCGCAGATGCTGGCCCACATGACGGTGAACGGCGCTTCGGTCCGCACCGGTGACTTCTACGCCTCGGGCACCGTGAGCGGCCCCGCTCCGGACCAGCGCGGCTGCCTGCTTGAGCTGAGCTGGGGCGGCGCGGAACCGCTCGCCCTGCCCGACGGGTCGGTCCGCACGTTCCTCCAAGACGGGGACACGGTCACGATCACCGCCACCGCTCCCGGCGCCGATGGCACCAGGATCGGCTTCGGCGAGGTCACCGGCCAGGTGCTCCAGGCCTTCCGCTAGCCGGCCCGCCGTCGGCGGCCCACTGGCGCATCTTCTTGCGGTCCAGCTTGCCCACGCTGGTCAGCGGAACGACCGGCACGATCGTCACCAGCCGCGGGTACTTGTAGCTGCCCAGGTGCCGGCGGGCATGCTCGATGAGCTCGTCGGCGGTGACGCCGGCGCCCGGGCGCAGCGACACGTACGCCACGACCTCCTCGCCGAGCCGGACATCCGGCCGTCCCACCACCCCGGCGAGCGCGACCGCCGGGTGCGCCAGCAGCACATCCTCCACGTCCCGCGGGAACACGTTGAAACCGCCGCGCAGGATCAGGTCCTTCTTCCTGTCCACCACGTAGAGGTAGCCGTCGGCGTCCAGGTGGCCGATGTCGCCGGTGTGCAGCCACCCGTTCGAGAGCACGGTGGCGGCCGAGTCGGGCGCGTGCCAGTACCCGCTCATCACCCCGGGCGACCGGGCGCAGATCTCCCCGTCCTGGTCCGCCGGGACCTCCTGGCCGGCGTCGTCCCTGATGGACACCTCGCAGCCCGCCACGGGCCGCCCGACGCTGCCGACGCGCCGCGCGCCAGGAGAATTGGCCGAGATAAGCGTCGCCGCCTCGGTGCACCCGTACCCCTCGTAGATCACCGCGGTCGGCACGCGCGCCTCGAACTCCCGCCTGACCTCATCGGCCAGCGGCGCCGCCCCGGACGAGATGGCGGTCAGCGCCGACAGGTCCGCCTCCTCCAGCGGCTGGCCGAGCAGCATCTGGATCATCGAAGGGACCAGCGCGCTGCCCTCCGCCCGGTGCTCGGCGGCCAGCTTGACCCAGCCGGCCGGGTCGAACCACCGCATGAGGATGGTCCGGTCGCCCTCGGTCTTGTGCATGCTGCCGCAGAAGACCAGCAGGCCGTACGCGTGAGCCAGGGGGAGCGGCAGGACGCCGGTCCTGATGTTGGCCCGCACCGAGCTCTGGTTGGCGGCCCACCCGCACCAGAACAGGTTGGCGTGGGTCAGCGGGACGCCCTTCGACCGGCCGGTCGTCCCGCCGGTGTACAGCAGCGCGGCCAGGTCGGTACCCGACCGGTCGGCGATCGCGCCTGGGTCGCCGGCGGCGACCGTATCGAAGTCCAGTACCGGGACCCCAGGGGCGGCCGACGACGGGGTGTCCGTCGTGGCCCCGGGGACGATGACGAACCGCACCGCGGGCGCCCCGGCCAGCGCACCGGCGACCTTCGGCAGGAACTCCGCCGTGGTCACCACCCCGACCGCGCCGGAATCGGCCAGCGCGTGCCGTAGCTCGTCCTCGCTGACCAGGAACAGCAGCGGGGTGACCACCGCCCCGGCCCGCCACGCGGCGCGGTAGGTGATGAGAACCTCGGGGCAGTTGGCCATCAGCACCAGCAGCCGGTCGCCGGGCCGGACCCCGAGGTCCGCGAGCCCGGTCGCGAACCCGGCCGCCCGGCGCGCCAGCGAGCCGCTCGAATGCCAGCGGCCCTCGAAGCACAGGCAGTCGTAGTCGCCCTGCCGCTCCAGCGCCTGCTCGGCGAGCCTGGCCAGGTTCTCCTCGCTCATGTCACCTCATCCGGGTCGGAAATACACGCCTGCTCATCGTGGACGATCCGGGCCGGGCCAGTCCACCACGTCCTGCAGCCGGATCGGACCGGGTAACCACCGTTCGTTCGGCCAAATGTGATTTTTATCCCGAACGAACGGTGGTGCATGGCTCACGACGCTGCTCCCCTCGGGCGTGCCGATGCGTCACAATCGGAGGACCATGCCGGTGCTGCGCTCCCACGTCGACATCCGCGGCGAGGCCTACCAGGCCAACCGCGCTGCGCAACTCGCCCTGCTCGGCGAGCTGAACGCCCAGCACGAGCTGGCCATCGCCGGGGGCGGCCCGCGCTACGCCGAACGGCACCGGGCCCGGGGCAAGCTGGGGGTCAGGGAGCGGGTCGAGCTGCTCGTCGACCCGGACAGCCCGTTCCTGGAGCTGTCCGCGCTGGCGGCCTGGGGCACCGAATTCACCGTCGGTGCCAGCGTGGTGACCGGCATCGGCGTCGTCTCGGGCGTCGAGTGCGTGATCATCGGGCAGGATCCGACCGCCCGCGGCGGGTCGACGAACCCGTACTCGCTGAAGAAGACCCTGCGTGCGCTGGAGATCGCCCGCGTCAACCGGCTGCCCGTGGTGAACCTCGTCGAGTCGGGTGGCGCCGACCTGCCCAGCCAGGCCGAGCTGTTCGTGCCGGGCGGCCGGACGTTCCACGAGCTCACCGAGCTGTCGGCCAACGCGGTGCCCACCGTCGCGCTGGTCTTCGGGAACTCGACCGCGGGCGGCGCGTACGTGCCGGGGATGTGCGACTACGCGGTCCTGGTCGACAAGCAGGCCAAGGTCTTCCTGGGCGGACCGCCGCTGGTGAAGATGGCCACCGGCGAGGAAGCCGACGACGAGGCGCTGGGCGGCGCCGAGATGCACTCGCGGGTGTCGGGGCTCTCCGATTACTTCGCCGTCGACGAGCTCGACGCGATCCGGATCGGCCGCGACATCATGGCCAGGGTCAACTGGCGCAAGCACGGGCCGCCGCCGGGACCCTCCGCGCCGCCGCGCTACGACCCGGACGAGATCCTGGGCATCGTGTCCGCCGACGTCAAGGTGCCGTTCGACCCGCGCGAGGTGCTGGCCCGCGTCCTGGACGATTCGGACTTCAGCGAGTACAAGCCGCTGTACGGCACGTCGCTGGTGACCGGCTGGGCCCGCGTGCACGGCTACCCGGTCGGGGTGCTGGCCAACCACCGGGGCGTGCTGTTCAGCCAGGAGTCGCAGAAGGCCGCCGAGTTCATCCTGCTGGCCAACTCCAGCGACACGCCGCTGGTGTTCCTGCAGAACACGACCGGGTACATGGTCGGCACCAGCTACGAGCAGGGCGGCATCCTCAAGGACGGCGCGAAGATGATCAACGCGGTGACGAACTCCGCCGTCCCGCACCTGACCATCACGATGGCGTCGTCTTTCGGGGCGGGCAACTACGGGATGTCCGGGCGGGCCTTCGACCCGCGGTTCGTGTTCGCCTGGCCCGGCGCCAGGCTCGCCGTGATGGGCGCGGCGCAGCTGGCCGGGGTGCTGTCCATCGTCGGCCGGAGGTCGGCCGCGGCCACCGGCCGGCCGTTCGACGAGGAGGCGG
The DNA here is from genome assembly GCA_035505275.1 of Streptosporangiaceae bacterium. GTDB lineage: Bacteria > Actinomycetota > Actinomycetes > Streptosporangiales > Streptosporangiaceae > Palsa-504. The sequence goes on from DATJQX010000145.1 coordinate 22,646, forward strand.
ATCGGGTCCGCACGGCCGCGATCGAAGCCCAGATCGAGGCCGAGTCGCACGCGTTCTTCGTCACCGCGCGCCTGTACGACGACGGCATCATCGACCCGCGCGACACCCGTACCGTCCTGGGCCTGGCCCTGTCGGCCGTGCACTCTGGCCCAGTCGCAGGACGCCGTGGGTTCGGCGTGTTCCGGATGTGATGCCAGTGCCTGACGTGATTACCGGGCCAATCGGCAAGCTGCTGATCGCCAACCGCGGCGAGATCGCGGCCAGGATCATGCGCACCGCGCACGCGCTCGGCATCGCCACCGTCGCCGTCTACTCCGACCCGGACGCCGACGCCGCCTACGTGAGGCTCGCCGACGAGGCGGTGCGTCTTCCCGGGGCGGCGCCGGCCGACACGTATCTGCGCGGCGACCTGATCATCGCGGCGGCGGGCGCCACAGCTGCCGACGCGGTTCATCCCGGCTACGGGTTCCTCTCGGAGAACGCCGCATTCGCCCGGGCCTGCGCGCAGGCCCGGCTCGTCTTCGTCGGACCGGCGCCTGACACGATCGCCGCGATGGGTTCTAAGGTCCGGGCCAAGGAGCTGATGGCCGCCGCCGGGGTGCCGGTCCTGCCCGGTTATACCGTCGCGGAGTTCGGTGACCGGGACCTCGCCGCTGCCGCGGCCGAGGTGGGGTTCCCGCTGCTGGTCAAGGCGGCGTACGGCGGAGGCGGGCGCGGCATGCGGCTCGCCCGCGATCCCGCCGAGCTGGCGGGCGCGGTGCACAGCGCGTCGGGGGAGGCGGCCTCGGCTTTCGGCGACGGCACCGTGTTCCTCGAGCGGTTCGTCGCGGGCCCGCGTCACGTCGAAGTGCAGATCCTCGGCGACGCCGCGGGCACCGTGGTCCACCTGTTCGAGCGCGAGTGCTCCGTCCAGCGCCGCTACCAGAAGGTCATCGAGGAGTCCCCGTCGCCGGGCGTGGACTCCGGGCTGCGCGCCGCGCTGACCTCCGCGGCGGTCGCCGCCGGGCGTGCGATCGGCTACCTCGGCGCGGGCACCGTGGAGTTCGTCCTGGACCGCGACGGGTCGTTCTTCTTCCTTGAGGTCAACACCCGGCTCCAGGTCGAACACCCGGTCACCGAGGAGGTGACCGGGCTGGACCTGGTGGAGTGGCAGCTGCGCATCGCGCAGGGCGAGCCGCTGCCCGCGGCGGTCACCGGCGCCGCGATCGGCGGCCACGCCATCGAGGCCCGGCTCTACGCCGAGGACGTCGCGGCGGGGTTCGCGCCCGTCGCCGGCGTCCTGCACAGGTTCGCGGTCCCGGCGGCGCCAGGCGTCCGGGTGGAAGCCGGCATCGCCGGCGGGTCGGTGGTCAGCCCGTACTACGACGCGATGCTGGCCAAGGTGATCGCGCACGGCCGCACCCGCGCCGACGCGGCCAGGCGCCTGGCCCGCGCGCTCGAGGGCGCCGAGATCCACGGCCTCACCACCAACCGCGACCTGCTCGTGGCGATCCTGCGGGAGCCGGACTTCCTGGCCGGCGCGACCGACACCGGCTACCTCGCGCGTCACGACCCGGTCGCCCTGGTGGCCTCGCGGACCGGCGCGGCTACGCCGCTGCACGCGCTGGTCGCGGCGCTGGCCCGCCAGGCGGTCAACCGGGCCGAGGCACCGGTGCTGGGCGGGCTGCCGTCGGGGTGGCGCAACGTCTGGTCCGCGCCGCAGCGCGTCACCTACACCGCCGCGGGCCAGACCTACGCCGTCGCCTACCGTCTGGCCGGGTCGGCCGTCCGGGCCTGGGTCAACGACAGGGCGCTGGGGGAGACCATCTTCGTCCACGCGGCCACCGGAGACCTTGTCGACCTGGAGGCCGACGGCACGCGACGGGTGTACCGGGTGCACCGGGTCGGCGGGAGCACCTACGTCGACGCAAGCAACGGATCGAGCGCGCTCGCGGAGGTGCCCAGGTTCGGGGATCACGATGCCGCCCCGCCCGGCGGATCGCTGCTCGCGCCGATGCCCGGCGTCGTCCGGCGCGTTCTCGCCGAGGTGGGTATGGCCGTGGCCCGGGGCCAGCCGCTGCTCGTGCTCGAGGCGATGAAGATGGAGCAGACCGTCACCGCCCCCGCGGACGGGGTGGTCGCCGAACTGCGCGCCAAGGCGGGGGAGCAGGTCAGCACCGGCCAGATCCTCGCGGTCCTGGACCCCGCGCCGACCGCGTCCCCCTCCCCATGAGAAAGGCGAGGTCGTGCCCGTAGACATGTCCGCGCTGGCCGGGGACGTTTCCGCGGAAACGTCCGTCACCCGCGACCTGGTCGCAGGCCTCGACGAGACCGGCTGGCGCACGGCGACGCCGGCCGCCGGGTGGAGCATCGCCGACCAGATCGGCCACCTGGCCTACTTCGACGAGATGGCGGTCCTTTCGGCGGTCCACCCGGAGGAATTCGCCGCCGACCTCGCCGAGGCGCAGGCCTCGGGGGCCGCGATCGACCCCGACGCGATCGCCGCCCGGTACCGCGACCGCACCGGTGCGGAGGTGCTGGCCTGGTTCGACGCGGCCCGCGCGGAGCTGCTCGGCACGTTCGCCGGGCTGGATCCCGGCGTCCGGCTGCCGTGGTTCGGCCCGGCCATGAGCGCCGCGTCCTCGCTGACCGCCCGGTTCATGGAGACCTGGGCGCACACCCAGGACATCGCGGACACCCTCGGCGTGACCCGCGAGCCGGCCGACAGGCTGCGGCACGTCGCGCACATCGGCGTAGGGGCCCGGCCGTTCAGTTACGCGGTCCACGGGCTGCCCCCGCCGGACGTTCCCGTGTACGTCGCGCTGGCCGCCCCGTCCGGTGCGACCTGGACCTGGGGACCCGCCGACGCCACCGACCGCGTGCGCGGCCCCGCCCTCGACTTCTGCCTCCTGGTGACCCAGCGCAGGCATCTCGACGACCTCGCCCTGGCCGTCGAAGGCCCCGCCGCCCGCCAGTGGACGGCGATCGCACAGGCCTTCGCGGGTCCGCCGGGTACCGGCCGGCGTCCCGGGCAGTTCCCCGCCCAGCCTCGGGACCGCGCCACTCCGCCCCCGGACTTTACCGCACCGCCTCCGGATCCGGGGAGGTAGCCGATGCCGCAGCGCCAGCCGGTACGCATCGCGAACTGCTCCGGGTTTTACGGTGACCGCTTCAGTGCCGCCCGGGAGATGCTGGCCGGGCCGGTCGACGTGCTGACCGGCGACTACCTCGCCGAGCTCACCATGCTCATCTTGTGGAAGGCCCGCCGCAAGGACCCGGCGCTCGGCTACGCCACCACGTTCCTGCGCCAGCTGGAGGAGGTGCTCGGCACCTGCCTGGAGCGCGGGGTCAAGGTCGTCGCGAACGCGGGCGGGCTCAACCCCGCCGGCCTGGCCGCCCGGATCAGCGAACTGGCCGCCAGGCTGGCCCTGCCCGCCCGGGTCGCGTACCTCACGGGCGACGACCTGGCGCCCGCCCTCGGCGAACTGCGCGCCGCGGGTCACGAGTTCACCAACCTCGACACCGGGCTGCCGCTGGCCAAGGCGGACCTGCCCGTGGTCACGGCGAACGCCTACCTCGGCGGGTGGGGGATCACGGCGGCGCTGCAGGCCGGCGCGGATATCGTCGTCTGCCCGCGGGTCACCGACGCCAGCCTGGTGGTCGGTCCCGCGGCCTGGTGGCACGGCTGGCGCCGCGACGACTGGGACGCCCTGGCCGGGGCCGTCGCCGCCGGGCACGTCATCGAGTGCGGCCCGCAGGCCACCGGCGGCAATTACAGCTTCCTCGACGAGATCACCGATCGCCGCTACCCGGGGTTCCCCATCGCCGAGGTGGCCGCCGACGGGACCAGCGTCATCACCAAGCACGAGGGCACCGGCGGGCTCGTCTCGGTCGGCACCGTCACGGCCCAGCTGCTCTACGAGATCGGCGACCCGGCCTACCTCAACCCCGACGTCATCGCGCACTTCGACACGCTGCGCCTCAAGCAGGCCGGCCGGGATCGGGTCGCGCTGACTGGCACGAAGGGCAGCCCGCCTCCGGACACGCTCAAGGTCGCGCTGAATATGCTCGGCGGCTACCGCAGCACGATGACGATGGTCCTGACCGGCCTCGACATCGAGCAGAAGGCCTCGCACGCGGTGAACCTGCTGTCCGGGCTGCTGGGCGAGGCCGGCCGGCCCGAGGACGTGGACGTCAGGCTGCTGCGCTTCGACCGGCCCGACGCGCCGTCGAACGAGCTGGCCACCGCGCACCTGCGGATCACCGTCAAGGACAAGGACGAGCGGAAGGCGGGCCGGGCGTTTTCCGACGCCGTCACCGAACTGGCGCTCGGCGGCTACGCCGGATTCCACACCACCACCCCGCCCGTCTCGGCCAGCGCCTACGGCGTCTACTGGCCGGCACTTGTCCCCGCGGAGGTCGTGACCCAGGAGGTGCACCTGCCCGACGGCTCGTCGGCCGAGGTGCCGCACACCGCCGCCTCCCGCGAGGCGACCGTGGCGTTCCGGGTGGCGCGCGATCGCGACGCCTTGAAGGGAACCGGGCAGGCGGACGGTGACGACGTGGCCGGACCAGCCGGGACCGTGGCGGAGGTCCCGCTCGGGCGGCTGTGCGGCGCGCGTTCCGGCGATAAGGGCGGCGACGCGAACGTGGGCCTGTGGGCGGTCAGTCCTCGCGCGTACCGCTGGCTGCGCGGGCACCTCACCACCGAGCGCTTCAGGGAACTGCTCACCGAGGCCGCCGACCTCCACATCGACCGTTATGAGCTGCCCAACCTGCTGGCCCTCAACTTCGTCGTCCACGGCCTGCTCGCGCCCGGCGTTTCCGCCACTGCCCGGCCCGACCCGCAGGCCAAGGGCCTGGGGGAGTACCTGCGCTCCCGGGTCGTCGCCGTCCCGGCCGACCTGCTCGGCTAGCCGGACCGCCAGGCCGGCGCCCGCCGTTCGAGGAAGGCGTGGATGCCCTCCTGTGCCTCGTCGCTGGCGAACAGCCGCGCGGACAGCACCGCCATCTCAGGTCCGTACGTCTCCAGGCGGTGCCTCCGGGCCGCGGTCAGCAGCTTCTTGGTCTCCGCGGACCCCTGCGGCGACGTCTGGAGGATCTGAGCCGCGAGCCCGTCCACCACTTGGTCCAGCTCCCCGTCCGGCGCCGCGACCGTGACCAGGCCCAGGTGCGCCGCCACCGAGGGCCCGAACGTCTCGCCGGTCAGGTAATACCGCGCCGCCTGGCGCGGCTCCATAACGTCCAGGGTGGTCAGCGAGATCATCGCCGGGGCCAGGCCGATCCGCGCCTCGGTGAACGCGAAGGACGCCCCCTCGGTCGCGACGGCCAGGTCACACGCGCCGACGATGCCCATGCCGCCCGCCCGAACGTGCCCGGCAATCCTGCCGATGACCGGCTTGGGCAGCTCGGTGATCGCCCGCAGCACCGCCATGATGGCGGCGCCCGCGTCGCCGGTCGAGCCCGTGCCCGCGGCCTTCAGGTCGGCGCCCGCGCAGAACACCGTGCCGGTGTGCGCCAGCACGACGACCCGGACGGCCGGGTCCGCGCCGGCCTCGGCCAGCCGCGCGGACAGCTCGGTCACGAGCTGGGCAGACAGCGCATTGCGGTTGTGCGGGGAATCCAGCGTGATGGTCGCGACGCTCCCAGCCACCTCGTACCGGACGAGTTCAGTCATTGAAGTTCCCACCCAACGTGCCACGGTCATGTCCCGCCGGTCACCGGCCTCCCCGGGTGAGCCTCCTCCGGTAGGCGATGCTCGCGGCTCCGGCCAGTATGGCCGCTCCGCCGAGTCCGAAGAGCACGGTGTCCTGAAGTCCGGCCGTGCCGCCGCCGCCGGTCTGCGGGGCAACGGTGGGGGTTTGGGGCGGGCTGGCGGCCGGGGTGGGTGTCGGCGCCGGTGTCGCCGTGCTCGACGCCGTCGCGGTGGCCGAGGAGCTGGCGCTTGTGGTCGGCGTGGTGCTCGAAGTCGCGCTGCCCGAGGCCGTGGAACTCGGCGTGCTGGTCGAGGTGGGCGGGGAATGGGTTGGCGACGAGGAGGGCGGTGATGACGAGCAGCCCGCGACCGCGACCGAGGCGAGAATGGCCAAAACGCCGAAGCCCATGACGATCCGCTTCGCCTTGAGCGCTGCCCTCGCGATGGTTACATGCACTGTCATGTGGACCCTACTCATGCACCTAGCAGATGGCGATGCCGTTTCCCAGGTTCTGTCCTGCCAAACCGGTTTCGAAAAGGGAAAACTCGCGGTACAGACGGCCAATGGCGCATTCACCATTGAAATATTAGGCTACGCGAGTAGAAGGCCATTGGGAAGGGTGGAGGGAGGGGCGGACGGGTTGGCGGATATGCGCTGGCGGCGTATAGCCGGGTTTCGCGTCGTCGCCTCCTGGCCCCAGAGCGGGTACGCCGCGCCGCCTCCCGCACCAAGCCTGCGCGCCCGCATCGTCGGGATGGTCGGCCTGCTTCTCCTAGCGGGCGGGGTCGCCACGGTAGGCTACGCGATCAGCGCCCAGCAGCACGCGCCCCAGCCGTCCTCCACCGTGGCAGGCGCTCTCGGGCCTTCGGCGGGCAAGGGGCCGTCGCTGGCGCGTTCGCCGCCGGTATCCATCGATATCCCGGCGATTGGCGTGAACTCGAAACTGCTGCACCTGGGCCTGAACGCTGACGGTTCCATCGCGGTGCCGTCGCTTATCACCAGCGCCGATGAGGCCGCGTGGTACAAGTACTCGGCCACGCCCGGTCAGATCGGCGCATCGGTCATCGAGGGCCACGTCGACAGTTACCGCGGGCCTGCCGTTTTCTTTCGCCTCGGTGCCCTGCGCCCAGGAGACAGGGTCGATGTAACGCTAGCCGACGGGATCACGGCCATTTTCCGCGTCACGGGCGTGCGGGAGTACCTCAAATCCAAATTCCCTGGGAAATCCATTTACGGCGCGACCAGTTACGCTGCGCTCCGACTGATAACCTGCGGCGGCGTTTTCGACTATGCCACCGGCCATTACCTCAGTTCCACTGTCGTATTCGCATCCCTGGTCTCATCTCGCACGGCCTGAGATAGCCCGGCCGCTGGCTGACCTACGGCGCCGGTGGCGCTGTTCCCGCCTGGGCGTCAAAGGTCTCAAGGGCCTCGCCAGGAGTCTGGTAGTAGGCGTCGGGATCCAGCGTCTTGCTGATGCCGTACAGGTCAAGTTGATGCCGCACCGGCCCGAGGACGGAGCTGCACGCGAAGCGTATGTGCCGCTGCTGCACGTGCTGGACGGCCTGCGCGAGAACCGCCGATGCGCTGTAGTCGATGTCCCCGATCGCCGCGCAGTCCAGGACCAGCCACCGCAGCGGGGGGCCCTGGATGATCAGCGGCAGGATGTCGTACATCAGCCTGGACGCGTTCGCGAAGTACAGGCTCGTGCCGAACCGGTAGATCACCAGTCCTTCCACGGTGCGAGCGCCCGGCGCGACTGGGACCGACTGCCAATGTCCGGCCGGTGATTTCACCAGGACGCTGTCGAGCGGGTTGTAGCTGTGCCGCAAATGGTCGACGATCGAGGCCACGATGGCGACGACGATGCCGACCTCAACCCCGAAGACCACCACGGCCGCCGTGGTGAGCAGCGCCACGGCGAATTCATGCTTACGAAGGTCCAGGATGCGCCGCATCCCCTTGACGTCGATGAGCTCGGCGGCGATCAGGAACACCACCGCGCCCAGGGCGGCGGCCGGCATGTCCGCGAGCGGACCGGTGAACAGCAAGAGGACGACGAGGACCACCGCGCCGGCGGTGAGCGGGGCCAGCTGGCTCCGGCCGCCCGCGCTGTCGACTATCTGAGCCTTGGTCGGGCTGCCGTTGACCACGAACGTGCCGGAGAACGCGGCGGCGACGTTGGCGGCGCCTAGTCCGACCAGGTCGGTGGCCTCACTGAACGGCTCCTCGTACTTCGCCGCGTAGGCGCGCGACGTCGCCGCGCTTTGCGCCAGGATGACCACGAACATCGATGCCGCGCCGCCGAGCAGCGCCACGGTGTCGTGCCAGCCGAGGGCCGGCAGTCCCAGCCCTGGCAGCCCGCCCGGGACGCGCTCGACGGTGTCCGCGCCGTGCCTGGCCAGGTCGGCGGCCCGGCTCACCACGATCGCGAGGATCACCGCGATCAGCGCCCCTGGCATCCGGCGGGTGATCCGCCGGGCCGCCAGGACGATGGCGAGCACGCCGATCGATATCACCAGGTCGGCCAGGTGCGTGTGGGGAAGGGCGCGCACCGTGTGCCACAGCTTCGGCAAGGCCTGCTGGCCAGCCGAGCTTACGCCGAGCATGTCAGGCAGCTGTCCGGCGGCCACCTGGATGCCGACGCCGGTCAGGAACCCGACCAGCACCGTGCGGGACAGGAAGGTCGCCAGGAAGCCGAGCCTGCTCAGCCGGGCTACCAGCAGCATCCCCCCGGCCAGCAGCGCCGCGAGCCCCGCCAGCCGGACGTACTGCTCGGTTCCCACGACAGCCAGCCCGGTGAGCGATGCGGCGAGGATGGCAGCGGTCGCCGAGTCCGCGGCCACCACCAGGTGGCGAGACGAGCCGAGGAAGGCGAACACCGCCATCGGCAGGAGCAGCGTGTACAAGCCGGTGACCAGCGGCATCCCGGCGATCTTCGCGTACCCGAGAGTCTCTGGGATGCCGAGCGCGGCCAGCGTGACGCCGGCCAGTAGGTCCGCCGGGATCCGGGACCGCTGAATGGGCAGGATCCCCTGCAGCACGGGCAGCGCCCGCAGCCGTCCTGCCCAGCGCCCCCGCGGGGACCCCGGAAGCGTTTCGCCTCCGCCCGTCTGCGTTTCGCCGTGGCCCCGTCCGCCCCTCACCTCCACCCCGCCACCCCTCGCATCCACCGTCTCCGCCTTACCCCGCCCGTCTGCGCCCACCTGCCCCAGCTGCGGGATGTTCGCGCTTCGTTCATCATCCCGCTACCAGGCCCTCAATGCTGTCACGCTCCCTGCGGGCTGCTCATCCGCGTCGACCGCCGGGATCCAGACCCTGGTCTGCAGATTGCCCAGAATGGCAACGGTTTGTCTGAGAATATGAAGCGTTGGTCGAGGTTCGCCGACGTCCCTCGCCCGGCCCGGGTCGTCGGCACTGGCGCCCGGAGTATCTACGCGTGGACCTCGGGGGTGCACTGTGCGTCGGGGTACCGCTGAGTCCCCGGCTCCCGCGCCCCGCGTGAGGAGCGGCTTAATGGCGATTCGCGACTTCCTCGCCCTCAGCGAAAAGCAGCGTGCCCTACCGGACCGCGTGCGTGGCTTCCTGGCTGATCGGCTCGCCTCCGGCGAGCTTCACGGCGGCCTGGACACCCAGCCTGGTTACAGCCCGGAATTGCACGCTTGCCTGACGAACGAGATGGGCTTGGCCGGCCTGACGATTCCCGAGGAGTTCGGGGGACTGGGCCTCTCGCTGGCCGATGCCTGCGTGGTCCACACCGAACTCGGGCGCGTCCTCTACCCGGGCCCGCTAGTGTGCAACTGCCTGGCCGCGGCCGCGCTACTGGCCGCAGGTGACCGCGAAGCCCGCCAGCACTGGCTGCCGCTGGTAGCCCACGGGTCGGTGACCGCCACCGTGGCCGCCGCCGATGAGGCTGGCCGCTGGTCGTCCGGACCCGAGAACGTCCAGGCGGAGCCCGCGATCGACGGCTGGCGCCTGTCGGGTCGCAGGTGGTACGTCATCGCGGCCCACGTCGCGGACATCGTCGTGGTCCCGGCCACCATCGAATCCAGTACCGCGATGTTCCTGCTGAAGTCGGGATCCTCCGGGCTCACCGTATCCCGGCAGCTCAGCCTCGACCTGACCCGGCGCATCAGTATCGTTACCCTGGACGAGACCCCCGCCCTCCTGCTCAGCCGGGACACGGCTGCGGTCGCGTCCCAGGCCGCTGCCGAGCAGGAGTTGCTGCTCGCTACCGCCGCGGAAGCCGCGGGCGGCATCGGCTGGTGCCTGGACGCCAGCATCGCCTCCGCCGAGGACCGGGAGCCCGCCGACCGACGTCCCGGCTCCTTCCAGGCCGTGGCCAACTCCTTCGTGGACATGCTCTCGGATCTGCGGGACGTCTCGGAAGCTACTGGTCGCGCCGCCGTGGCGGCCGCAAACGGCGCGGGCGAGTCCATCCGCGAGGCCCGCGCCGTCGCGCTGAAGGCCAGCGAGTCCTACCGCGCCGCGGCCGAAGCCTGCATCCACCTGCTCGGCGGCACCGGAGTCGCGAGGGAGCAGGAAGCGTACTTGCACTACCGCCGCGCTTGGTCGACCCAGCAACTGGTCGGCGGCCCGCTAGCCGACCGGGCGCCTGAACAGCAGTAGCTTCTGGCCGTCCCGGACGAACCGTAGTATCTCTCACTGACGCTTGACCGCGAGCACGTGAGCGCCCCAGCCTTCCCGGTACGGCGGAGGAACCCCCGAACCGGTACGCTTGCTCCGTTCGCGGTGTCGTACGGCGCCTGGAACGCAGGGGCGCATAGCTCAGCGGAAGAGCACTCGCCTTACAAGCGAGAAGCCGGTGGTTCGAACCCACCTGCGCCCACGGAGATTCCCGCAGCTAGATGGCCTTTTTTTGAAACACTGATCGGAGGATTGGGAACCACGGCCGGGAACCACCGGTGCATGGTCCCTGATGGGGGAGGCGTGCCCGGCGGCCGGGGCTACATCCGTCCGGCCCCCGGGGTGCGCCGTGCGGGGGCAGGCACCCGCCGCTGCTGGAGCTGCGCGGGGCTGCAGGATCCGCCGGGGTCGGCCTGGCTGGTGCGCGCCTGCATTGTTGTGAGCCTAGTTGCTGGCGTGGGCCGGAGGAGGCCCGGGCGATCTGGCGGGGAGGAAGGCAGGACCGGTGCTCGACGAAGGAGGGCTTCCCGAGCTTGTCAAGGCTGCTGCAGCGTGCGCTCATGCCTGCACGCAGGGCGTTGTCCGACGGTAAATGGCGGCGGCGGCCGCGTCCACGACGTTTCCGCGGAGACCATCGCAAATTCACAAGCCGCTTCCGCGGGAACGTGCTCTCTTGCATGGAGCGGGCGAGGGCGAAGCTGTCACGGCGACCTTATGAAGGATGGCGGTGTGATGTTCCTAGCGGCTCATCTGCGCGTGCTGGGCGCGTGCGCGGCTTGCTTGGCACAATCGGGAGCATCACGAAGCTCCTGCCGATTCTGCACGTGGCCGATCCGGACGCGGAGCGGCGTTTCTACCACAAGCTTGGCTTGCGCACGACCTACGAGGGCCCGGAGTATCCGGGCTTCATCGCGGTGGGGAACGACTTAGTGGAGTTCGGGCTCAGCCGCCGGCCCGCCGCCGGTCCGTCGTCATCTCAGCTGGCCTGGCAGCTCGGGATGAGTGACATCGATACTGCGATCACTGCCTGCGGGCAGGCAGGCCTCAGTTTTGAGGTGATCGTCGAGCGGCCGCGGGAGGATTGGACTTACCGGATCGTCAAGGTCGGGTCGCCCAGCGGGATGGGGGTGCTGCTGGAAGAGCAGACCCGGCGGGAATGAGGCCGGAGCAGTGCTTCGAGGGCGATGACGGTGACCAGGCGCCGCTTGCGGCCACGGAAGGGATCGAGCAGTCATGACCAGGTATGTGATCGGACCAGACGTCGCCCTTCAGCTGGCTCGTGACCAGGCCGTAATTCGCGGAGGGCATCAGATCCTGGCTCCGGTGCTGCTGCGCTCGCAGCTGCTCTCGCTTCTGTACCGGGCCGTCCGGCGCGGTGAGATGACCAGGAAGGATGCCGAGCGGCAGCTCGACTACGTGCGCGGGCTGCGGATCCGGCTGCTCGGCGACCGCGTCCTGCAGAACCTCGCGTGGACCGTCGCCGGCCAGCTCGGCTGGCCTGACACGCTGGACGCCGAGTACGTCGCCCTGACCCAGCTGCAGGCCGACGCCTTTATCACGCTCGACCGGGAGCTCGCCGGCGCCGTGAAGGACCTGGTGACCGTGGCACCTATCGAGGCACTGTCCTGATCAGGCCGAACTTACGCACGGTCCGGCCACGCGGGCGTACGCATCCGCCGACAGGGGTCGGGTACGGGGCACGGCAGAGCCTTCCGCGCCCGGGATCGGACCGCCGAGGATGGCGGTATCAGGTCGGCCCGAGGACATGTGCGATTAGCGCCCGTATTCGTGTAAAGCGGGCATCGGTAGCTTCGGCCGAGAGATGTTGCTCGGCAGCGAGCGCAGCCACAGGCGCACCGCGGCTGCTGCCGAAGAGAGACCGGATCACTTCGGCGGCCTCCGCG